>DRHT01000023.1 GCA_011053055.1 Halopseudomonas sabulinigri
GTTGATTACAACGTCAAGGTTCGCGTCAAAGCGGATAACTCCGGCGTCGATCTCGCCAACGTCAAAATGTCGATGAACCCCTTCTGCGAAATCGCTATAGAAGAGGCCGTTCGCCTGAAAGAAAAAGGCGTCGCGACTGAAATTATCGCCGTCACCGTCGGCCCGACTGCTGCTCAAGAGCAGCTGCGTACCGCACTGGCACTGGGCGCTGATCGCGCTGTGCTGGTCGAGACTACTGACGAACTGAGCTCGCTGGCGATCGCCAAGCTGCTCAAAGGCGTTGTCGATAAAGAACAGCCTCAGCTGGTCATTCTTGGCAAGCAGGCAATTGATTCCGACAACAACCAGACTGGCCAGATGCTGGCTGCGCTGAGCGGTTACGCCCAGGGCACTTTCGCTTCTGAAGTGAATGTTGACGGCGACAGCGTCAAGGTCACCCGTGAAATCGACGGCGGCCTGCAGACCGTTGCGTTGAAGCTGCCGGCCATTGTGACCACTGACCTGCGCTTGAACGAGCCACGCTACGCGTCGCTGCCGAACATCATGAAGGCCAAGAAGAAGCCGATGGAAACCCTCAAGCCGGAAGACCTGGGCGTTAGCACCAGTTCAACTGTGACCACCGTGAAGGTTGAAGCTCCGGCTGCTCGCAGCGCCGGCATCAAAGTTAAGAGCGTCGACGAACTGGTCGATAAACTCAAGAACGAAGCCAAGGTGATCTGAAATGACGATTCTTGTTATTGCTGAACACAACAACGCCGAGCTGAACGCAGCTACTTTGAACACCCTGGCGGCTGCCAAGGCCATCGGTGGTGATATCGACGTACTGGTTGCTGGCGAAGGTTGCTCCGCTGTTGCTGACGCTGCTGCCAAAGCGGCGGGTGTAAGTAAAGTACTGCTGGCTGACAACGCAGCCTATGCGCACCAGTTGCCAGAAAACATTGCGCTGCTAGTTGCCGAACTGGGCAAGGGTTATAGCCATATTCTGGCTTGCGCCAGCACCAACGGTAAAAACTACCTGCCGCGCGTTGCTGCGTTGCTGGATGTTGACCAGATCTCCGAGATCATCGCGGTTGAAAGTGCTGACACCTTCAAGCGTCCGATCTATGCCGGTAACGCCATTGCTACCGTGCAGTCCTCTGCTGCCATCAAAGTCCTGACCGTGCGTTCCACGGGTTTTGACCCTGTTGCAGCCGAAGGCGGTAGCGCCAGCGTAGAAGCGGTTGCTTCTGTGCAGGATGCGGGTGTTTCCAGCTTTGTGGGTGAAGAGCTGGCCAAGTCTGACCGTCCTGAACTGGCCGGTGCCAAGATCGTCGTTTCCGGCGGCCGTGGTATGCAGAATGGCGACAACTTTGAAATGCTCTACAAAGTGGCCGACAAGCTGGGCGCTGCTGTGGGTGCATCACGCGCCGCGGTTGACGCAGGCTTTGTACCGAACGACATGCAGGTGGGTCAAACCGGTAAGATCGTTGCACCGCAGCTGTACATCGCGGTCGGCATCTCCGGCGCCATCCAGCACCTAGCCGGTATGAAAGACTCCAAGGTGATCGTTGCGATCAACAAGGACGAAGAAGCACCCATCTTTCAGGTGGCTGATTACGGTCTGGTTGCAGATCTGTTTGAAGCGGTACCTGAGTTGGAAGCCAAGCTGTAATAGGCTGCTTTGTGCTACAAAAAACCCGGCCTCGCGCCGGGTTTTTTATTGGCCTCAAATACGGCGGGCTAAAGCTTAATGCCTTCGCCCAATCAGCGATCCGCGCTAACCTGAAAACTATCCGACAGTTGATGCAAACGCGAAGCGGTTTCCTTGACCTGTCCGGAGCTGGTGCGCAGCGCCTGGATCACCTGACTCATCGACTGGGTAGCCACGGCAACGTGGCCAGCCTGACGGCCGTGTTCCTTGCTGTTGGTATCCATAACCGAGATCACCTCAAACAGCTCTTCAACCGTTTTGTGCAACATGTCATTGTCATCTGAAGCACTCGCGGCCTGCTGCAGCTGGATATCCACATCGGCCACGCCTTGCTCCATGACGATCACAGTTTCCCGTGTGGCGTCGCGGATGGTGGTAATGCCTTTGCTGATCTCTTCAGCGGCCTTGGCGGTGCGCGAGGCTAGCGCTCGCACCTCATCGGCCACCACGGCAAAGCCGCGGCCATGCTCACCGGCGCGGGCGGCTTCAATGGCCGCATTCAGCGCCAGCAGGTTGGTTTGGCTGGTAATATCGGTGATCAACGAGACCATCCCGACGATATCGCCAGTGCGCTTATCCAAAACTTGCACGCTGGCCGCTGAACTCTCGACGATATTACGGATTTTGCGTGTGCCACTGGTTACGGTATCCAGTCGCTCCCGCGCCGCTTCCACCACACTGGCCATATTGGCTTTCATTTGCGCAGCGGTTTCCGAGGCCGCAGTCACCGTCTGCAATTGGGCCTCAATCATGCTCAGCATCTGCTGAATATTGGTGGTCACTTCTTCAGCGGTATCACTGGCTTGCTGATTACGGCCCAGCATCTGTTCGCTATTCTGCAAAGCGTGGCGACTGGCCTGCTTTACCCGACCGACGATGGTGTCGAGGTTGTCTATGAAGCTATTAATCCAACGCCCCAGCTCACCGGTTTCATCCGGCACCAACCGTGACGTATCCATCCGCTGGCTGAGATTACCCTCGCCCTCGGCGATATTACGAATAATCTCGGTCATGCGCCCCAGTCGCCGCGCGAGGGTGCGGGTAGCGCCTCGCCAGAACCAGAACGCTGCGGCACCAAGCACCGCTACGTGCGCCACATGTTCTACCCAACCGACCAAACCCGCATAGTTGAAGCCCACTTGTGCGGCAAACACCAGCACCATCAGCAATAGAAACTGCTTCATCAGGTCATAACTAAGCGAGCGGTAGCGGTAGACCTCTTCCAGATCAGCTTCACACATCATGCCCCAGCGGTCCGGTGAACCCGGCAAGTTGAACGTTACCCCCTTGCCAATAACCGGTATGTGCCGGTAATCCGAATAACCCGGATATTTCACATACAGGTTTTCACCCTTTTTGATGGTCTCACGCACTCCGGGATGCAGCTCTTTGGTGGCCGGATCGGTAAAGCGCACCTCAAACTCGGTGTGCTCGCGCACGCTGACTGCGCCCCACTTAGTAGCGATACCGCTTTTCAGGTTATCGCCATGGCTGAAAGTGCTGTCTTCAAAACGTGAGCGCGACAACGCACGCCCCGGCTCTATCGAGGGGTTGAAACGCGACTCGACCATAAAGATGTAGTTGTCGCCAGACTCCTGATAGATGTGCCCCGCCTCACGCTGAATAAGATCGCCAAGTACATCGTTGGGAATACGTGCACACAAGCAACCCAGCAGACTGCCCGCCGCATCGTGCAGCGGCAGATAGAACATCAGGGTGACGGCGTCATGAAAACTGGAGGTAGACGGGCCGAGGGTTTTGGTTCGCGGGTCGATATAGGGTCCGTGCAGAAAGCGGTGTTGCAAGCCGGCCTTAACCGCCTGAGTATCCAATATAACGCTGCCGACTTGGCCAGCACTGCTGCCCTGTGGGCTGCCAGTGGCATTGAGCAACAACAGCTCTGAGGCGTCGGGCAACTTGCTGCGCAATCCTTGCAGTTGATCCTGGCTGACTAGCGTGAGATCTGGCCCCAGACTTTGGCCAACACTTTGCAATCCAGACCACTGGTTTTCGCACCACTGTTGTAGCAAGCGCACACGGGTCGCCGCCAGACTGTCAAAAATGGTTTCAAGCTGTGCGTAACGATTGTTATTGATCCAGCAAGCCCAACCCATGGTCAATTTGCCGGTGCCGGCCAACCAGGGAAGCCATCTGCGTTCGGCACCCGATAGGTTCATTTCATCGCTACGTAAGGACGCCATGGCCACTCCTGAGAAATCTGCATTAACCAGAAGTGTGTGATTGCAAGATATGCACCACAGCAACTCAAAAAATGATATCAAAACGCCTTTAGTTGATTTTTAAAGGGCCGCAGGCCTGTGCTTGAGCCGCTGGATAAAGGTACCAACAGGTCGCACAAGCAGGCCTTTGGGCAGGAAGTGCACCAACTCGGTGCGATTTGGATTGTTGGATTACACCAACGCCACCGGCGAGGTCGGTGATCCCACTGCTCCCGGCAAGCGCAAAGGCGGCGCTGTGAGCATAAAACGGTTACGGCCTGCATCGCGTAGAAACTGCGCCAGTTCGGTTAGATACCAGAGCTCACCCAGATGAATACCAAGCTTGAACAGACAATGTTCATGCAGTGGCAACGCCGCGCAGCAACCGTCACCCTCACGTGCCGGATAGGCTTCCACCGCGTAATTGTCGGCAATCAACACACTCAGGCCAGAGTCGGTAATCCACTGCAACAACGCCGGATCACGACCATCAAGCACCGCGCAGCTGGTTTCCAGGCGATGCCCATCTGGCTCGCCGTTCATTTCCATAATCACATCGGCAAAACCGGTGTACAGGCAGACCATGTCGCCGGGCTCGATAACGATTTTATCGGTAGCGCAAATCTCCATCAGCCGTACGTAATCCACCAGCACCCGTTCACGTCCACAATGGCGTGCGAGATCGATCATTACCGCACGACCGCTAACAGCGGTTTCAGCCATTTTTTCGATGCCTAGCCGCTTAGCGTTAACACCTTCCAGCGCATCCTCATGCCCCGCCGGCCCCTGCACATCCTCACCGGCACGCCAGCCGTTGTAATAGAGCGGCTCGGCCACACCGTCGCCATCCGCATCAAAGAGTCCGCCAACATGCGAGAGGGCGTCCCACTGGGTTGAGTACTGGGTGTAGAGCAACACGGCATCGTCACTGACTATATCGGTGAAGGCCGGATTCAGGCGATTCAGTTCGAAGTTGTAGTTCAACTTGCCCTCACGCCCGGAGGTAAACCGACGTGGCGGGTGGCGAAACCGGTTTAGCGCATTGCCGCCGGGTAGATCGAGCGGCAGACTAAGACAAAAGCTGCGCCCTGCATGAACTTCAGCTACGCCTTGCAGCACCTTCTCAGGCGTCAGTAGATTGAGTCGTCCTAACTCGTCATCGGCGCCAAAGTCGCCCCAGTTGGAGCCTTGTGGTCGGTTTTTCCAGCGCATCGGATATCTCCTTTTGTTGTTCTATTCCACTACCTTGCCATGCCCAATACACGGACGGCAGCCTCGCCGTCGGTGAATCAGTTCGCGTGTTGGCGGGTCATAACGCACAGATGCTCGCGCTGCAGCGCGCGGCATGCTTTACTTGCGCCTGATTTTTTCTGGAGCTTTGGCCCTACTATGGATTGGCTACAAGTTTTCGTCCTGGCGATCGTTCAGGGCATTACCGAATTTCTCCCCGTTTCCAGCTCTGCGCACTTGATTCTGGTACCGATACTGACTGACTGGCCGGACCAAGGCTTGGCTTTCGATGTCGCCCTACACTTGGGCAGCCTGTCGGCGGTGTTGATCTATTTCCGGCAGGATATTTTCAACATGACGCTCAGCTGGGGCCGCTCGCTGAAAACCCGCCAGCTGGACGCTGACGCCAAGCTGGCTTGGGCGGTGATCCTCGGTACTATCCCGGTCGGGATCGCCGGATTGTTGTTCAAGGACACGATAGAAACCGTTTTGCGCTCACCTATCTACCTGTCGATCGGGCTGATCGTCTTCGGTTTAGTATTGAGCTGGGCCGATTGGCGCCACAAAGGCGAGCGCAGCGAATATCAAATGAATTGGAAGGATGTGCTGCTGATCGGCTGCGCGCAGGCTGTGGCGTTGTTTCCCGGCACATCTCGCTCGGGCATCACCATGACTGCCGCGCTTATGTTGGGCTTGAGCCGCGAAGCCTCTGCGCGCTTTTCGTTTCTGCTGTCGATTCCGGTGATCGTGCTGGCCTGTGGACTGGAAACAATCGAACTGGTCAAGGCGCAGGTGCCGGTTGATATCGCAGCCATGCTCGGCGGCGTGGTGCTCTCAGGGATCAGTGCTTATTTGTGCATCCACTACTTCCTGGCATTCATCAACCGCATTGGTATGCAGCCCTTTGTGATCTATCGCATCGTGCTGGGTATCGCCCTGCTATGGATATTCCTCTAAACCGGCATCCAGTCAGACGCGCAATGCGCCCAGCTTGAGTAACACTCGGCTGGGCTCCAGCGCCTGAAAGCGACGTTGCGTCAGAGCGGGGTCGCGCACCCAACTATGTGCCGGCAGCACGGCAACAGCTTCTGGCCCGCGCTCCTGCAATGCGCCATGCAACACCAACAACTCGCCCCCGTCCTGGGCTGGCATTTGCAGCAGCGCGCCGCCCACACAGTCGACCAGCAGCGTCTGCTCGCAACCGTGCGCATGTAAGCGGCATTGCTGCTGCCCCGGCGCTGTGGCCTCCCACTGCAAGCTGTCAGGTGAAAGCCGTAACGTCTGCCGGTCATCCGCCGCAAACTGATTGAGCTTTACGAACAAGAGACAGCCTTGCTCGGAAAAAGGGCTGTGACTTGAGGCTGCCGGGCTGCGCAAATAACTCCCCGCCGGGTAGTTACCACCTTCATCACTGAAAATGCCCGAGAGCACCAGTATTTCTTCACCCGCCGGGTGCCGGTGCTCAGGAAAGCGGGCGCCGGGAAGGTACTCCACCAAACTGGTTACCTGGCCTTGCTCCGGCGCCTCACGCTCCAGCGGCCAGCGCTTCACTGGCGCTTGCGGCGCAGTCTGCCAGCACTGCTCATCAAGCCGTATGCAAACCGGCAGATCGCGCGCCATGCGCAAGGGAGTAAAAGCCGCCATCAGACATCTCCTCGCATCAGCAGTTTTTCTACTTCGGCAGCGGGCAACGGTTGGTTATATAGATAGCCCTGTCCGGTGTCGCAACCGTACTCCTTGAGCAGCGCCTCCTGCGCCAGCGTTTCTATGCCCTCTGCTGTGATGGTCAACTGCAGACTCTTGCCCAAGGCGATAATGGCGCGCGCCATGGCGCTATCGCTGCTGTTGCCCGGCAGATCGCTGATGAAGCCACGGTCAATCTTCAGTTTGTTGACCGGCATGCGCTTGAGTCTCAGCAAGGACGAGTAGCCCGTGCCGAAGTCATCAATTGCCAAGCGAACACCAAGCTCGGCCAACCGGTCCAGCAGGTGCTCGCCCCGCTCGCCGTGCTGCATCATCTCGTCTTCGGTGACTTCCAGCTCCAGATGTGCAGGCTCAAGGCCGGCTTGCCTCAATGCCTGACGTGTACTGCTGACCACGTCACCGCGCTCCATCCAATAACCCGACATGTTCACCGCCATTGAGCGCAGCGGATAGCCGGCGTCCAGCCAACGACGCATCTGGGCGCAGGCTTGGTACAAGACAAATTCGTCGATCTCACCCATCAGCCCGGCGTGCCTCGCGGCCGGAAGGAACTCATTCGGCGGAATCACTCCCTGCTCTGGGTGTTGCCAACGCACCAATGCCTCCAGCCCTGCCCATTGACCGCTTTGCAGGTCTTTCTGCAGTTGATAGTAGACGCGCAGTTGGTTGTGCTTTAGCGCCAGGTGAAGATCGCTCTCTAGAGTCATGCGTCGACGTGCCTGCTCAGTCAACGCTTGGGTGTAAAAGGCGTAGTTGTTGCGCCCCCGCTCCTTAGCCAACGTCACCGCCGAGTCGGCATTTTTCAGCAGTTCTGCACCATCATGCCCATCATCTGGAAACAAGCTGAGCCCCAGGCTGGCGGTCATATGCACTAATTGCCCTCCCAGCTTAAAGGGAGCCGCAATGGCTTGCTGGATGCGCTCCGCTAACCGGCTGAGCTCTTCCACGACTGCGCGACGCTCCACCAGGATGACAAATTCGTCGCTCCCCAGTCGCGCCAACGTATCGCCCTCTTCGCACAGATATTCCATGCGCCGCGCAGCCGTAAGCAATAGTTCGTCACCCAGGCTGTGTCCTAAACTGTCGTTAACACCCTTAAAACGATCCAGATCAACGAATATCAGCCCAAGGCTCACCTGGTGCCGGCGCGCTCTGTTGACTGCGGTATTAAGGCGCTCAGTAATCAGCAGACGGTTGGGTAGCTTGGTCAACGGGTCGTGGTGGGCAAGATAATCGATCTCTTCCTGACTGCGCTTGATAATGCTCATGTCGGCAAAGACCGCGACATAGTGGGTCAGTTGGCCATACGGATCAGTCACTGCAATAATATTTTGCCACTGAGGGTATATCTCACCGTTCCTGCGACGGTTCCAGATTTCCCCAGACCAGCGCCCAGTGCCCTTTATTTGCTGCCACATGTGCCGATAGAAATCCTCGTCGTGGCGCCCGGATGCGAGCATCGCGGGCGTACGGCCAATAACCTCTTCGGTGCTGTAGCCAGTGATCTCACAAAAGGCGTTATTAACATCAATGATGTTTTGCTTGGCATCACAAATCAGCATGCCTTCGCTAGTGCAATCAAACATCACGCCGGCTTGCAACAACCGCTGCTCCCGCTTGATCTGCTCACTGATGTCACGCACCACACCCACCAAACGTATAGCCTGCCCATTTAGGTCGCGCACAGCCTGGGCTCCAGCTTGCACCCAGAAATAGCCGCGCCCAGGATGCTGAACACGATATTGCACGTCCAGCCGCTCAGTCTTGCCCTGCAGATGCTCTAGCATCGCGGCGTGCGCTGCTGGCTGGTCCTGAGGATGCAGCAAAGTGAGCCAATCCTTCGTCAGAAGCTCCTGTCGGCTCGTATCGATGCCGAAGATATCCCGGCAACGCGGCGACATATAAAGCGCGTCAGCCGTAATATCCCAATCCCAGAGACCATCATTACCGCCCACCAACGCAAGATTGAAGCGTTCCTCACTCTGCCTCAACGCCTCTTCTTGCTCCCGGCGGCGATGCAGCTGGAAACGCACAGAGAAAAACAGCAGAGCACCAGTAACCACCACGAAAGCAACACCTTTGGCAGTCTGCAACCACTGCTGAGCGCTGTCGTTCAGGCCCAAAAGCCTGAGCACATAATCACTGAAAAATATCCACAGCGTGGCCACAAGCACGTACTTGAAAGTGATAAGAGCTGCACTGGTCGAGGAGCTAACAGAGGCATTCAAAGCGTTTTTCTTAAACATTTAGCAACTATAGCAGGCGGGGTCTAGCGACCCACGGTCATATTAATTGAGCTTTTGTTGGTACATAATCGATGAAACAGGCTTTTCGCCTGACCATTCTAACGAGGTAACGTAGCCCTATGTGGTACAACGGTTTACTCAATCCATCCGGCTGGCAGGTATTGGCCGTGATTCTGATTCTGACGCACATAACCATTGTTGGCGTCACCGTCTACCTGCACCGTTATTCCGCTCACCGGGCGCTGGAACTGCACCCGGCTCTTAAGCATTTTTTCCGTTTCTGGTTGTGGCTCACCACCAGCATGAATACCCGCGAGTGGACCGCCATCCACCGTAAGCACCACGCTAAATGCGAAACGCCAGAAGACCCGCACAGCCCTGTACACAAAGGTTTAGGTACGGTCTTGCGTAAAGGCGCAGAGCTTTACATGGAAGAGGCGAAGAACGAAGACACCCTGCGTATCTATGGCAAGAACTGCCCGGATGACTGGGTTGAGCGTAATCTCTACAGCCGCTTCCCGATTGCCGGTGTGACCTTGATGGCGCTGATCGATCTGGCGCTGTTTGGCGTGCTCGGTATTACCGTGTGGGCAATTCAGATGATCTGGATTCCGGTGTTTGCCGCCGGAGTGGTTAACGGTTTAGGTCACGCACTAGGCTACCGCAACTTTGAGTGCCGCGACGCGGCTACTAATATCTCGCCGTGGGGCATCCTGATTGGTGGTGAAGAGTTGCACAACAATCATCACACCTACCCCAACTCAGCCAAACTGTCGGTGAAGAAGTGGGAATTCGATATGGGTTGGATGTGGATTCGCCTGTTCAGCTTACTGGGCTTGGCCTCAGTACGCCGCACAGCGCCTATTGCCCATAGGGTAGAAGGAAAGCAGACGCTAGACATGGATACCGCCATGGCGATCCTCAACAACCGCTTTCAGATCATGGCGCAATATCGCAAATTGGTGATCAAGCCGCTGGTGCGACAGGAGATCGAAAAAGTGGACACTTCTGTTCGCCATCTTTTCCGCCGCGCCAAACGCTTACTCAGCCGCGAACCCAGCCTGCTTGATGACCGCCATCAAGCGCGTATCGACACTATGCTAACGCACAGCCAAGCGCTCAAGGTGATCTACGAGAAACGTCTGGCACTGCAGCAGATCTGGGGGCGCACCAGCGCCAACGGGCACGACATGCTGCAAGCGTTGAAGGACTGGTGCCAACAGGCCGAGGAAAGCGGCATCAAGGCGCTGCAAGACTTTGCCAGCTCACTGCGCACTTATTCGCTGCAGCCCAGCGCAGCCTGAGTCAGTTGAACGCGACTCGCAACGGGTCGCGTTCGGCGCTAGACTGGCCGCCACAAGTACTCAACAACATCTGAAGGTAGCAACGGATGCGTGCCTTACTCCTCACACTTCCTCTGCTGATTAGCCCTTGCATCATGGCCGGCAGCATCTATAAATACACCGACGCCAATGGTGTAACGACCTATACCGATCAAAAAGTATCTGGCGCCGAGGTTATCGTCTTCCGCGATGCCATGGTCGAAAATGTTGACCGCCAGGTGTATGTCACCAAAAGCAGCCACGCCGGCGGTGAGACCCTGATTGTGCACAACGACCTCTACGCGCCGGTCGAAGTAAAGCTGAGCATCAGCAACGCGCAGAATGTCAGCGGCGTGCCGCGCGAACCTATCACTTGGGTAATGCAGCCCCGCCAGGAGCTGCGCCTACTGACGCTGCAGGCCACCGGCACCGGCAAAGTCCACTACGATTATAAGCTGGAGCACGCGCTGGGCGATCCGCGCGCCAAGCAGTCATTAACCTACTATCCCCTGCCTTGGCGTGGCGGACCTTTCCGCCTGACCCAAGGTCCTGGCGGTCGCTACAGCCATACCGGTGTGAAAGGCCGCTATGCTATGGATATCGCTATGCCTGAAGGTACGCCCATTGTTGCGGCGCGCAGCGGCCTGGTGGTCAAGACCGAGAACAGCCAGACCGGACGTGGCAATAATCCTTCCGGCAACTTTGTACGGTTGCTGCACGACGACGGCACCATGAGCGTTTATTTGCACCTCAAGCGTGGCTCGGTGAACGTCACCGAAGGCCAGCGGATCAATACCGGGCAGCTGCTCGCGCTATCTGGTAATACCGGCAACAGCACCGGTCCGCATCTGCACTTTGTAGTGCAGAAGAACGTTGGCCTGGAGACGGTTTCCATTCCCTTTGAGTTTGCCCAGCCGGTCGATACCCTGCCCAACTTTGCGGTGGGCGGCGAGCCATAACCGTTGCCTGTCTTAGCTTTCACGTATAGCGCCAGCATTTTTCAGCAGGCAACAAAAAACCCGCACAAGGCGGGTTTTTTGTTAGTTAGCGTCGATCTTATTTGATCTTGGCTTCCTTGTAAGGCACGTGCTTGCGTACAACCGGATCGAACTTCTTGATTTCGATCTTATCGGGAGTAGTACGCTTGTTCTTGTCGGTAGTGTAAAAGTGACCAGTACCGGCAGTAGAGACCAAACGAATCAATTCGCGCATGGAACTGCTCCTTAAACTTTTTCGCCGCGGGCGCGGATTTCAGTCAAAACGACGTCGATGCCGCGCTTGTCGATAATGCGCATGCCTTTGACAGACGTGCGCAGACGGACGAAACGCTTTTCTGATTCAACCCAAAACCGATGGTGCTGCAGGTTAGGCAGAAAACGACGCTTGGATCTGTTGTTAGCGTGGGAAACATTGTTCCCAGTCACTGGACCTTTACCGGTCACCTGACATACTCGAGACATGGTTAACCCTCTCCAACCAATTGCCCAACCCAAACTGGTTGGAAGCCATAAAATAATCTGTTGTCCAGCCGGGGCAGCCGGTATTAACCAGCCTGTAAAAACGCAAATACAGGTGTAGCCCCGAGAAGAGCGGAGCTTTATACCAAAAACACTTCCACCAGGCAATAATTATTCGCGCTGACTGCGGACGGGCGGTCAAGCGCATAATCAGATTTTCACCCTCTAGAGCCCACCCCGCAAGGGCTACGCTCATAATAAGCCACGTTCGGCGAAAGAAACCGGATCACCGTCACCCACAACCAAGTGATCGAGCACGCGAATATCCAACAGCGCCAGACTTTCCTTCAACCGACGAGTCAACTGCAGATCTGATTGGCTTGGCTCAGCCACTCCCGATGGATGATTGTGCGTCAGGATCAACGCCGCCGCGTTGTGCGCCAACGCTCGTTTGATCACCTCGCGCGGATAAACACTGGCGCTGTCGAGCGTACCGCGAAACAGTTCTTCGAAAGCAATCACACGATGCTGGTTATCCAGAAACAGGCAGGCGAACACTTCGTGTTGCAGCCCCATCAGGCGACTTTTAAGAAATTGCCTTACTGCACCAGGCGAAGTCAGTGCACAGCCGCGCTTGAGATCTTCAAACAAATGCCGCCTGCCCATCTCCAGCACAGCCTGCAACTGAGCGTACTTAGCAGGCCCTAATCCGCCGTGCTGACTAAACTCGCGCAAATCCGCCTGTAACAGACCACGCAGGCTGCCAAACCCGCTGAGCAGGTCGCGCGCAAGATCGACCGCGCTGCGACCGGGTAGACCCGTACGTAGAAAGATAGCCAGCAGCTCAGCATCTGATAAGGCAGCGGCGCCCTGCGCCAACAACTTTTCCCGCGGCCGTTCAGCTAACGGCCAATCTGTTATCGCCATATTCATCTGCTCCTTGGCTATGCAGCGCATACATCCATGCCGCGCGTTATCCGCTCGAACCTCAAATACCCGAAATTGAACCGCTCAAACAGTGCCCCAATCCGCTGTTGCGGGATCACTCAGAACCGGCCCTGTGCTATCGTAGCGAGCATTTACCGGGCGCTCCACGGGCGTCGGTGCAGCATGAGGGGGAGTTCACAATGCAGCCGTTGATCAACAAGCAAGTAGTACTGGGCGTTAGTGGTGGCATTGCCGCTTATAAAAGCGCGGAATTGATCCGTCGCCTGCGCGATGCGGGTGCCGAGGTGCGCGTGGTAATGACCAAGGCAGCGCGCGAATTCATTACCCCAATGACCTTACAGGCGCTGTCTGGCCACCCGGTGCACGGGGACTTGCTGGATCCGGAAGCGGAAGCCGCCATGGGGCATATCGAGCTGGCCCGCTGGGCCGACTTGGTATTGATCGCCCCGGCCACCGCCGACCTGATGGCGCGTCTTGCCCAGGGCCGTGGCGACGACCTGCTCACCACCCTGGTACTGGCCACCGACGCACCCATTGCCCTCGCTCCAGCGATGAATCAGGCCATGTGGCGCGACGCGGCCACGCAAGCCAATCTGCAGCTGCTGTTAACGCGCAAAGTGCATGTGTTCGGCCCGGGCAGCGGTGAACAGGCCTGCGGCGACGTCGGCCCCGGCCGCATGCTTGAACCTACCGACATTGCCGCGCGCGCCGCTGAGTGTTTTGAGCGCGGCATTCTGAGTGGCAAACACGTGTTGATCAACGCCGGTCCAACCCGCGAGGCTATCGACCCGGTGCGTTATATCTCCAACCATAGCTCCGGCAAGATGGGCTTCGCGCTGGCCGAAGCCGCCGTTGAGGCTGGCGCCCGGGTAACCCTGGTCGCTGGGCCAGTTAACCTGCCGACACCCGCTCGCGTGCAGCGGGTGGATGTGGTCAGCGCCGAGGAGATGCTAGCGGCTTGCCAAGCCGCGCTGCCGGCCGATCTGTTCATCGCTTCCGCCGCCGTGGCCGACTACCGGCCAGCCAGTTGCGCCGAACAGAAGATGAAGAAATCACCTGACAGCGACGATGGCATGACCCTCACGCTAGTGCGCAACCCGGACATTCTCGCCACTCTGGCCGAGCATCCGCAGCGCCCCTGGGCTGTTGGCTTCGCTGCCGAAACCCATGATTTGATGAACTACGCTGCAGACAAGTTGCAGCGCAAAAAACTCGACTTGATCATCGCCAATGATGTCAGCCAGAGCGGTATCGGCTTTAATAGTGATGATAACGCCGTAACCCTGATCGACCGTGCCCTGCACAGCATCTCGCTACCGCGCGCCAGCAAAGCCAAATTGGCGCGCGAGATCATTGGTCGAATCGCCAGCTTGATGGCGTCAACTGACAGTAAAAAGGAAGCCTGATGCACGCCTTGCAAGCCAAAGTACTCGATGCCCGTCTCGGCGCCGAATGGCCGCTACCCGCCTATGCCACGACTGGCTCGGCCGGCCTTGATCTGCGTGCAATGGTGCAGGAACCGCTGCATTTACAACCGGGCGAAACCCAACTATTACCAACGGGATTAGCCATTCACATCGCCGACCCAGGACTAGCCGCGATGATTCTGCCGCGTTCCGGCTTGGGACATAAGCACGGTATCGTGTTGGGTAACCTGGTCGGCTTGATCGACTCCGATTATCAGGGCCAGCTGATGGTCTCATGCTGGAATCGCAGCGATACTGCGTTCACCATCAACCCCGGCGAGCGCATCGCTCAGCTGGTATTGGTGCCCGTTTTGCAGGCAAGGTTTGAAATCGTCGAGGAATTTGACGACAGCCAGCGCGGGTCTGGCGGCTTCGGCCATACTGGCAGCCACTGAGTCAGCCACGCAATTCCACTTTTGCAGGGAGGCAAGGACCACAATGAAAATGAAAAAAACAGACGCTAAGGCTGGACTACCCAACACCGCGATGCCGCTGGGCATGGCGATTATTGGTGTGGCCGCCGGCGCCGCCATGTTGTGGTTGGCACTGACAGGTGTGACCGGCCAGCGCAATGATGAATTGGTAGAGAGCTACGCCACTCAGCAGCTGGCTGGCATCAACCAGAGCATGCAGCAACTGCAGGCCGACCTTGCCCAGCTGGCTACCAACCCGCAGCTGCAAGTCGCGCTCAATCAAGGCGGCAGTAGCACCATCGACCGCTTGTTGCGCTATCAGGTAGCCCACACCCTGGCCATTTATACCGCCGCACCAGGACAAGCCGAACTGGTGCGCAATGGCAGCGCGCCGCTGAGTTTCGCAGCGCTCGACATGATTCGCCGTGCCGAGCGCGGGCTAGCGGTACCGCTGGAAGCACACAACATTGACGGCGAGTGGCGACTGTATGGGGTAAAGCCCTTGCGCGCCTCGGATAAAGCCCCTATCGGGGGCACCCTGACCGGGGTTTTTCAGCTTGAACGGGTACTCAACGGACTACCGATGCTGGCCGACAATACTGGCCAAGTCAGCCTGATTCAGCAGTTTCCAGGTTCCGCCGAGCAAGTGCTTTTCAAGCGCGGCAGCGGCAACGGCGAAGCGGTGCGCCTGACCACCAGCAACCCTGCATGGCAGATCGAGTTCAAGGCTGGCAGCGGCTTGTCTCACAGCAGTGCCGATCCGTTGCTGCTGGTTGGCGCCGCGTTGCTAGCACTATTGGGCGGCCTGTTCGGCATGCTCTGGCTGCAGCGCAGCTGGACGAGCAGCCTGCGCACCGACAGCCACACTTTGACCCAGCTCACGCTGGGCCATAAAGCTGCCGGTTTGGAGCTGAGCCCACTGGAGCCACTGGCGCAAAACATCATGCAACTGGTCAAGCGCTCGGGTCAGACTCTGGGCGCCTCGCCAAAGCGCGAAGATGCACCCGCCGTTGAAACCAAAGCCCGCAAGAAGGCCGGCGACAACCTCACGAATCCGCTATTTCAAGATACCGACATTCTCGATATCGACATCGATATCCTCGATGACGGTGACCCTTTTGCAATGAGCGAAACGGGCACACCCGCAGCGCCTAGCATCCCCGCACTGCCGAATGAGATTTTTCGTGCCTATGACATCCGTGGCGTGGTGGGCAAAAGCCTGACCGAAGAGTACGTCTATTGGCTGGGCCGCAGTATCGGCAGCGCGTCCATCGACGCAGGCGAGCCGCGCGTGATGGTCGCTCGCGATGGCCGCCTATCCGGCCCAGCGCTGAGCGAACAACTCATCAAAGGTCTGATGGAGAGCGGCTGTGCGGTTACTGATTTGGGTATGGTGCCCACGCCCGTACTCTATTTCGCCACTCACACCACTGGTGCCACTTCTGGCGTCATGCTGACGGGCAGCCACAATCCACCGGCCTACAACGGCCTAAAAATCGTGGTGGCGGGCGAAACACTTTACGGCGAGCAGATCAGCGCGCTGAACCAGCGTCTGCGTGACAACAAACTGCAGTCTGGCTCCGGCAGCCGCGAGCAGCTCAACATCCTCGGCGACTACCAGCAATACATCTTCGACGACGTCGTCATGGCCCGCCCACTCAAGGTCGTAGTGGATTGCGGTAACGGCGTTGGCGGCGTTATCGCCCAGCAATTGCTGGAAGGCATTGGCTGCCAGGTGATTCCGCTGTACTGCGAGGTCGACGGCCTATTCCCCAATCATCATCCGGACCCAGGCAAGCCGGAGAACCTGGTCGAATTGATCAATACCGTCAAACGCGAGGGCGCGGACCTGGGTGTCGCCCTCGATGGCGATGCCGACCGCATCGGGTTTGTCACCGAAACCGGCGAGATGGTCTATCCCGACCGGCTGTTGATGCTGTTTGCTGAAGACATTGTGACTCGCCACCCCGGTGCCGACATCATCTTTGATGTCAAATGCACGCGCCAGCTACCTGCGCTGATCAATCGCGCCGGCGGACGCCCGGTTATGTGGAAGTCAGGTCATTCGCTGATTAAAGCCAAGATGAAAGAAACCGGCGCCTTGCTCGGCGGCGAAATGAGCGGCCATGTGTTCTTCAAAGAACGTTGGTTCGGCTTTGATGATGGGCTCTACAGTGCGTGCCGTTTGCTGGAGATTCTTTCCATGCAGCCCGACACTGCGAGTGACGTGATGGCCCGCTACCCTGCTGGCATCAGCACACCAGAAATCAATCTGGCCGTGGGCGAGACGCAGAAGTTTGCGATCATCAAGGCACTCGGCCAGCAGGCTGACTGGGGTGATGGCAAGATCACTACGCTGGACGGTATCCGCGTCGACTTTCCCACCAGCTGGGGTTTGATTCGCGCCTCCAACACCACACCGGTGCTGGTATTGCGCTTTGAGGCCGAACAACAGGAAGAGCTGGAGCGGGTAAAACAATTATTCCGGGAGCAACTGCAGTTAGCGGCCCCCGAAGTTAAAATCACGTTCTGATCGAAATCAGGAGATAGCAGATCACCATGTTGAATCGCGACGCAGCCATGCAGGTTTCCAAGGTACTGACCGAGGCCCTGCCCTACATTCAGCGTTTTACCGGCAAAACTATCGTCATCAAGTACGGCGGAAACGCAATGGAAAGCGAAGAGCTGAAAAACAGCTTCGCGCGCGATATCGTGCTGATGAAGACAGTGGGTATCAACCCTGTGGTAGTGCACGGTGGCGGACCCCAAATCGGTGATCTGCTTAAGCGCCTGAACATTGAAAGCAATTTCATTGAAGGCATGCGCGTAACCGACACCCAGACCATGGATGTGGTGGAAATGGTGCTCGGTGGTCAAGTTAATAAGGACATCGTCAACCTGATCAACCAGCATGGCGGTAGCGCCATCGGCCTGACCGGCAAAGACGCAGGCCTGATCAAAGCCCGCCAGCTCAAAGTGACGCGCAACACCCCCGGCATGGACAAACCAGAGATCATCGATATTGGTCATGTCGGCGAAGTGGTGGAAATCAACACCAAGCTGATCAACCGCCTGGTGTCAGATGACTATATCCCGGTTATCGCACCCATAGGTGTGGGCAAAAACGGCGAGTCCTACAATATCAATGCCGACCTGGTCGCTGGCAAAGTGGCAGAAGCACTACAGGCCGAGAAGCTAATGCTGCTCACCAACATCGCTGGCTTGATGGACAAATCCGGCAAGGTGCTCACCGGCCTGAGCACCGCGCAGGTCGATGAGTTGATCGCTGACGGCACTATCTACGGCGGCATGCTGCCGAAGATCCGCTGCGCGCTGGATGCGGTTCAAGGCGGCGTCAGCAGCGCCATCATCGTTGATGGTCGGGTACCTAACGCAGTCTTGTTGGAAGTGTTTACCGATACCGGTGTAGGCACCCTGATTACCAACCAAGCGGCGGATCTATAGGCATGCAGCAGGCTGATTTTCGCTTTGGCTGTCCGCTGCGCGTGCGCTGGTCAGAAGCCGATCCGCAGGGCATCGTCTTCAACGGGCATTATCTGAATTATGCCGATGTAGGAGTGACCGAGTACTACCGTGAGCTCAACGCGGCTAACCCTGGCCGCGAAGACTTGTCCGGGAACGAGTTTTTTGCGGTCAAAACACTACTGGAGTACCGCGCATCGGCATTTTTTGATGACCTGCTGGATATTCAGCTACGGGTGTCGCGCATTGGTAACAGCAGTATGAGCTTCACTTTAGGTATATTTCGTGAGGGGCAGCTGCTGGTTACTGGCGAAATTGTCTACGTGCGTGCCGATCAGCAAACCAGAAGACCCTTGGCCATTCCCGCAGGCTTCAAGGCAGCGGTTCGCGCCTTTGAGCAGTTAGCCCCGGAAGAAGCTGTACCAAGCTGAGAGAGCGTCAAAAGCGCTGCTGTTTACGGCGGCGCTAGCGATCTTCATTGAGCAGAAATTCCAGCCGTTCGAGCTGCTTTTCAAAGTCGCTATTAGTTTCGACGATTTCCTGCCGTTTACGGCTGATCAGCCGCTGCAGGCGCGCCGTTTCGGCATCTACGGCGGTAAGCTCGGCTAACAGGTCCGGATCGACCTGCCGGCCGGCTCGCTCCGCCTGTGCCGCACGACCTTGCAGCTCTTCGCGTTCCACCTGAAGATCCTGGATGCTCGCCTTGGACGTGGATATCTGATTTTCAATCTGCTGGATTTGACGACCCTGTGCGCGCTCCAGATCAGTCGATCCGCTGTACAGCCTCAGCAAATTGGCGTCGGCTGTGTGTTGCGCCTTCTGCTCCTCCAACGCCGCGCGATTGGCTTCGCGCTCAGCGGCTGTAGGCGCCGCCGGCACTATCAGCTTTACCCGGCCCTGCGAATCCAATACCTCGTATCCACGACTAATAAACTGCGGCGGCACCCGGCTATCCAGCACGGTTACACCCTTATCGTCGATATACCGATACAGATCGGCATGCGCCAAGCTCGGCCCAAAGACCACCAGCGCTAGCACAACCCAGTCCATCATCCGTTTAAATGCAGGCACATCCTCGTCCTCTGCTTCGTGTTGGTGCAGCCTTCACGGCTGTCTTATGGCCAATTGGCATTATATCGGCAACGAACAGGCAGAGATTAACCTGTTCTGCTGTCTGTTTGCACCTATGGCCTACAACACGCGCGCGGTCAAGACGGATCAGATACCGTATTCGGCGCGATAAGCCTCTACTGCGGGGAGATGTTTCTGCAACTCAGCGTCATCTGCTATGAAACTCATAACCTGCGGAAGCGACACGATGCTGATGACCGGAATACCGAAATCACGCTCAACTTCCTGAATCGCAGACAATTCACCCTGACCACGTTCCTGCCGATCGAGTGCGATCATCACTGCTGCCGGCGTTGCGCCCTGCGCTTGAATGATCTGCATCACCTCCCGTACCGCGGTGCCAGCGGTGATCACATCATCAATGATCAACACTCGACCTTCTAGCGGCGCGCCCACCAATGTGCCACCTTCGCCATGATCTTTGGCTTCCTTACGATTGAAGCAGTAAGGTAGGTCACGATCAAAGCTGTCTGCCAGCGCCACCGCAGTAACTGCTGCCAGCGGAATGCCCTTATAAGCCGGGCCGAAGATCACATCAACGTCCTTTAACTCACTGTGTACCAGTGCCTGAGCATAAAAGCGGCCAAGCCGGCTAAGCGAGCCACCGGTGTTAAATAAGCCTGCATTAAAAAAATACGGACTCTTGCGTCCGGACTTGAGGGTGAACTCACCAAAGCGCAATACCTTGCGATCCAGTGCAAATCGAATGAATTCCCGCTGATATTCGTGCATCTACACCCTCTTCGTTAACAAAAGTCAATCAAGCTCGGTTATCATACACCCACGTTTTTTGGGGGGCCATGCATGCGAATTATCAGTCTAAACGTCAACGGAGTTAAGGCCGCAGCCGAACGCGGCCTGTTTGACTGGTTGCGCACGCAGGATGCGGACGTCATTTGCCTGCAGGATATTCGGGTCACTGCCCCCGAATTGGAACAGGACCCCTACTGGATCGATGGCTACTGGCAGTACTGCTTTGAAGCCGAAGTAGCCAGCCAAGGCGGCGTAGCCATTTATACCCGCACAGCCCCCAAGGCAATCATCATGGGGCTAGGGTTCGAGTCGGCTGATCGCTATGGCCGCTTCATGCAAGCCGACTTCGACAAGGTCAGCATCGGCTCCTTGCTGCTGCCCACTGGCCGCGATGGCGACGCTGACTTGAATCAGAAATTCAAATTCATGGATGATTTCGCGAGCTACCTGAATAAGCAGCGTCGTAAGCGTCGCGAGTTCATTTACTGTGGTTCGCTCTATGTTGCCCACCTCAAGCTAGACGTGAAAAACTGGCGCGACTGTCAGAATGAGCCCGGCTTCATGGCGCCTGAACGTGCCTGGATGGACGAAATCTACGGCAACATGGGTTACGTCGATGCGGTGCGCGAAGTCACTCGTGAGTCCGAACTTTACAGCTGGTGGCCAAACAGTGAGCAAGCAGAGAACCTGAATCTGGGTCTGCGCTTCGATTATCAGTTCCTCACACCTGGCCTGCGCCGCTTCGTCAAACAGGCGAAAATCCCGCGCAATGCCCGCTTTTCGCAGCATGCGCCCGTCATAGTCGATTACGACTGGACCCTATCGATCTAACCTTCTCGCACTTTTTGCATCCCTTAGCAGCCACAGCACCTGGCTGCTTCTGCATGTGGGCGCAGAAAAACCGTGCAAATAACGCGACGCCAAATACAAACCACGTATCTTTATTCAGCAATTACGACGTCTGATTTAGTGTGCGGCCCTCCGCAACCTGTGTGCCCCGTTATGCCTGAACCTGCAACGCAGACCGCTGGAAAGCCGCAGTGAACCGGCAAACGCCCTGCATCAGGCGCGCAGAACCCTGCCGTTCTGCAGCTGATCAGCGTATGCCTTGCACTGCCTTATTTAATCAAGCGCCAACAGAACGGATAACGGTAGGCAGTCCCTTCATTCGACTTGATAGCCGCAATAATCATCAGCACTATCGCGCCAATGGCAACCAGCCCCATTAAGAAAAAACCGATGACTACCAGCATCAGCACAAAACTGAGCACCATCAACAGGCTAACCGTGATCTGGAAATTCAACGCTTCCTTCGCTTGATCGTCGATAAAGGGATCTTGATCTTTCTTTAGCTGCCACACGATAAGCGGGCCAATCAGCTGCCCTATTCCCGGCAGCACACAAGCCAGAAAACCGGATAAATGGGCAATCAACGCCCATTGTCTAGCCTCCGGGCCGGGCGTACCAGGCGGTTGTGGCGTCTCGGGTGTAGGGCTGGGTTGTGGGGTGATCATTTCATCGGTCATGCGCGAGCTCTCCGTGGCTGGGCAAGATGGTCTTCCTGCTGAGTTGTAGCAAAGTTTGCCCGCTTTGGGTATCGCCCTAACTGCAACCGGCGCCACCAGACACAAAAAAGGCAGGCCATTGGCCTGCCTCCTTAAGCGCTGCGATCTTGCGTGCAGCGCTTAGTCTTTCAATGCTTCCAACTGCATGGCAAACAGCTCGTCGGTACCCTTACGCGCCAGCACCAACATGGCGTTGAGGTCTTCGGGGCTGAACGGCGCTGCTTCGGCGGTACCCTGCACTTCGATAAAGCCGCCCTTATCGGTCATGACCACATTCAAGTCGGTATCGGCTGCGGAATCTTCCGGATAGTCCAGATCCAGCACCGGCACGCCTTGGTAGATACCCACGGAAACCGCAGCGATCATTTGTACCTCTGGCACCTTCTTGATCGCGCCGCGCTGCTTCATCGCACGCAGTGCATCAACCAGCGCCACGCAGGCACCGGTGATGGACGCGGTGCGAGTGCCACCGTCGGCCTGGATCACGTCGCAGTCGATATATAGGGTATTTTCACCCAGTGACTTGAGATCAACTGCCGCGCGCAACGCACGGCCGATCAGCCGTTGAATCTCCAGCGTGCGACCGCCCTGCTTGCCACGGCTGGCTTCACGCTGCATGCGTGAACCGGTGGAGCGCGGCAGCATGCCGTATTCAGCGGTTACCCAGCCTTGACCCGAGCCACGTAAAAAGCGCGGCACACCGGCCTCTACGCTGACGGTACAGATCACCTTGGTATCACCAAACTCGACCAGCACCGAGCCTTCAGCGTGTTTGGTGTAGTGGCGGGTAATAGTCACCTGACGCATTTGGTCGACGGCGCGTTCACTGGGGCGTTGCATAATGGAGAGTCCTTGTACTGCGATGTTTAAAGTCGGCGGAGTATAGCAGGCAGACGGGGCTCCAAGCTGCCACCGCCGAGCGGCTGCTTAACCTGAAGGCCTGCAAGGCGCTACAATGCGGCTTTGCCGACCGCAGCACTTATACCAACTTCGTAGAGGATTCCCATGGTTAACAGCATGACCGCCTTCGCCCGTAGCGAACTCAGCACCGATCAGGGCAACCTGGCCTGGGAAATGCGCTCGGTTAACCACCGCTATCTGGAAGTCACCCTGCGCTTGCCCGAAGCCTTCCGTGAGCTGGAGGGCCCGCTGCGCGAGAAGCTGCGCAAACAGCTGGCACGCGGCAAGGTGGAATGCACGCTGCGCTTCAACCCCACCAGTAGCGAAGCGCGTGACATTACCCTTAACCAGCCGCTGGTCGCACAGCTGGTTAAGGCAGCGGAGCAGCTTGGCGGTCAACTGGCCAACCCGGCACAGATCAACCCGCTCGAACTGCTGGCTTGGCCTGGCGTAATCAGCGGTCAAGAGAGCGACCAGGCAACGCTGGTAAAGAGTGCCCGCGAGCTGTTTGAACCCGCACTCAGCGAACTCAAGGACCACCGCGCCCGCGAAGGCGCGGAGCTCAAGCAGCTGATCGAAGAGCGTCTTAGCAACATCAGCGACCGCACCAGCATCTTGCGCGAGATGATGCCCACGCTACTGAGCGCGCATCGGCAAAAACTGATCGACCGCTTTAACGAAGCTAAGTTGGAGCTGGATAGCACGCGCGTAGAGCAGGAAATCGTCATGTTGGCGCAGAAAATAGACGTCGCCGAAGAGCTGGATCGGCTCGACACGCACGTGATTGAAACCCGCCGTGCACTCGACAGCAAAGACGCCATCGGCCGCCGCCTCGACTTTCTAATGCAAGAGTTCAACCGCGAAGCCAACACCCTCGGCTCCAAGGCAATCGATACCCGTAGCACCCAGGCGGCGGTGGATTTGAAAGTATTTATCGAACAGATGAGGGAGCAGATTCAGAATATCGAGTAAGCCTGCCTCACAGAAAAAGGGCAGCGTAATCGCTTGCCCTTTACCCGACTCAATCCAGCGTGACGCAAATCCCAATCGGAAACTCATCGCAGTTGTGGCCCGCACCACCACGATCGACCACCAAAAATTCACCCTCACACTCCAGCACCGATTGAATCGCATGCCAGGTACCGACGTGGTAATTCACGCCCTGCCGGCCGTCGGTAATAAAAGCACGCACCTGTGCCGGATCGATGCTGTCACCCGCTGGCGCGACGACGACCAAAAACCGCTCTTCATGCAAAGGCATGAACGCCTGACTGCCGAGCGGGTGGCGCTCAAGAAAGGTTAATTCGAGCGGCAGCTGCACCGGCTGGCTGACGAAGATGCTGATCAGCACGCGCGGTGATTCACCCGCGACCTCGACCTTGGCCAGGTCGTGATGGCGTCGGGTGCGCCCGGAATTAATCATGAAGTGATCCGAGCTGCGCGAATCGATCACATCGCCGAAGGCCGCAAAGGCTTCCGGCGTTAGCGGCTCAGCCCGCAACTGCAGCGTTTCAGCGGCCATAAGTAGGCAGCTTCATGTGACGATTAACATCTTTGTACAGCAGATAGCGGAACGGACCAGGGCCGCCTGCGTAACAGGCCTGCGGGCAGAAGGCACGCAGCCACATATAGTCACCAGCCTCGACTTCTACCCAGTCCTTGTTCAGCAGGTAGACCGCCTTGCCTTCCAGTACATAGAGGCCGTGCTCCATAACGTGGGTTTCGGCAAAGGGAATAGCGCCGCCGGGTTGGAAGTTGACGATATTCACGTGCATGTCGTGGCGCATGTCGCTCATATCCACGAAACGCGTGGTACTCCAGGCGCCATCGGTGCCGGGCATTACCAAAGGGTCTATGTCGTTTTCATTGGTAACAAAGGCTTCCGGCGCCTCGATACCCTCGACCTTTTCATAGGCCTTGCGTACCCTATGAAAACGCACCACGGCGCCAGAGTTGTTGCGCACCTGCCAGTCACTGGCCGGCGGAATAAACGCGTAACCGCCCAGCTCCATCTTGTGCTCGGTGCCGTTCAAGGACAGCGTCATACCGCCCTCGACGATAAACAGCACGCCTTCGGCCGTGGGGTCGGTTTCCGGTTTATCGCTGCCGCCGCCCGGCTGCACTTCCATAATGTATTGCGAGAAGGTCTCGGCGAAACCGGTTAGGGGGCGTGACAACACCCACAGGCGGGTGCCGTTCCAGAACGGCAGATGGCTGGTGACGATGTCGCGCATCACGCCTTTGGGGATCACCGCGTAGGCTTCGGTGAACACCGCACGGTCAGTGGTTAGCTGAGTCTGTGGCGGGTGGCCGCCGGTCGGGGCGTAATAAGTGCGGGGTGCAGTCGGTTGCTTGGACATGCTGGCTCCTTGGCTCAAATAGCGTGGTGTTCGGCCCAGTGACGGGCGATATCTACACGCCGTGTCACCCAAACCCGATCATGGGATTCAATGTAATCAAGAAAACGCTGCAGCCCGCGGAAACGGCCGGGGCGACCTATCAGGCGGCAATGCAGGCCAACTGACAACATCTTTGGCAGCTCCTCGCCTTCCGCGTAAAGCACGTCAAAAGCGTCTTTCAGATATTGGAAAAAGTGCTCGCCGGTATTGAAGCCCTGCGGTGAGGCGAAGCGCATGTCGTTGGTATCCAGGGTGTAAGGCACGATCAGATGATTGTGCAGCTCACCCGCGCTATCGGCTTCCCGGCTCCAGAACGGCAGGTCATCGCCGTAATAGTCGCTGTCATACAGAAAGCTGCCTTCATCAAGCAACAGCCGGCGCGTGTTTGGGCTGTCGCGGCCGGTATACCAGCCTTGCGGCTTCTCGCCGTAGAGGCGCTGAAAGATTTCCAGGGCGCGTTGCAGGTGCTCACGCTCCACCGCCTCGGGTACATCCTGATAGTGCAGCCAGCGCCAGCCGTGGCACGCCACCTCATGGCCCAATTCCTGGAACGCCTGTGCGGCTTCGGGGTGCCGTTCCAGCGCCATAGCTACGCCAAATACGGTCAACGGCAGGTTACGTCGCTCAAACTCTTTGAGAATGCGCCAAACGCCAACGCGCGAGCCGTACTCATAAATCGACTCCATGCTCATATGCCGGCCTGGGAAGGCTTCGGCACCGACGATTTCAGACAAAAACTTCTCGGAATGGCTGTCGCCATGTAGCACACAGTTCTCGCTACCTTCCTCGTAGTTAAGAACAAATTGCACGGCGATCCGCGCCTTACCCGGCCACTTGGCCTCGGGCGGGTTGCGTCCGTAGCCGATGAGATCGCGGGGATAGTTGGAGCTGGAGGTCATAACTGCATGTCCTTTCCGTACGGTGTTCACACATTGGTTATGGGCATAGCCCGCCAAGAGAGGCTTATCGCGTGCAATAAGCATGAAGTATTTTGGCTTTTTACCTCAATAGATTGTATACAATTATTCTTAAATCTTGTGTACAAATATAGCTACAGGCCAATTCAATGCATATTCGCGTCATCAACCCCAACACCACCCACGCCATGACGGCGACGATCGAGAGTGCAGCCAAGGCCATAGCGTCTCCCGGTACCCGGATCACCGCGACGCAACCGAGCAGCGGACCGGTCTCCATTGAAAGCCATTTTGACGAGGCGGTCAGCGCGCTCGGCGTGATAGAAGAAGTACTGGCCGGTGAGCGCGATGCCACGGACGCCTACATCATCGCCTGCTTCGGCGACCCCGGCCTGTATGCCGCCCGTGAGCTGACCCGCGCACCAGTCATCGGCATTGCCGAGGCGGCCTTTCACATTGCCAGCCTGATCAGCATCCGTTTCTCGGTGGTCACCACGCTGCCGCGCACCGCCATCATTGCCGAGCACCTATTAGACAATTACGGCTTCAGCCACACGTGCCGACGCGTGCGCGCCGCCGATATTCCGGTACTCGAGCTGGAAGACAACCCAGACCGCGCGTTGGAGCTGATCATCGAGGAATGTCTGCGGGCCAAGCGCGAAGACAATATCGGCGCCATCGTGCTGGGTTGCGGCGGCATGGCCGACCTGACGCCACAGATTAGCGACGCCGTGGGCCTGCCGATTGTCGAAGGCGTGACCGCCGCCATCAAACTGGCTGAAGCCGTGGTGGGATTAGGGCTGGGCACCAGCAAGTTTGGCGATCTGGCCTTCCCCCTTCCCAAACCTTTTACTGGTCGGTTCTCGGCGTATTCCAACCTGAAACCGGCCTGAACATCGATATCCAGCACCACGGATGCAATGGCTTAACGCAATAACAATAAACGCAGGAACGTGCGAAAAAAGGAGACAACAATGAAAAACTCACGTCACGAGGCAGCCTCATGAAAACCGACGCCACCGCAGCGCAGAGCAGAGCAGCCTGCCAGAGCATTCACAGGTCGAGACCAAAGCGCCGGGTGAAGAATCACTCGCCCCGCAGGAAACCCGCATTATGGGGCGACTGTCCTACTTGCTGGCCTGGTTCGGCGGCTGCGTCTCCATCGGCACCTTTACTATGGGCTCCAGCGTGGTCGGCAGCCTCAACTTGATTCAAGCCACGCTGGCCATCGCCATCGGCTGTTTCGTTATCGGTATCGCGTTGGTGCTCAATGGCGCCGCCGGTTACAAATACGGCATCCCCTTTATGGTGCAGGCGCGCAGCGCTTTTGGCTTCGGCGGCACGCGCTTGCCCGGCTTGGTGCGCGCGGTGCCTGCCATCGTCTGGTATGGCTTTCAAAGCTGGATCAGGCCGGCGCGCTGAATATGGTTTCCGCAACCCTGTTCGGTTTCGACAACCTGGTGTTCTTCTTTATCACCTTCCAGTTCTTGCAGATTGGGCTGTCGGTGATGGGTTTTCAAGGCATCAAGTGGCTGGAGAACGTCGGCAGCGCCTTTATTCTCGCGTCCTTGGTCTACATGTTCTACAGCACGGTACAGCGCTACGGCGATGAGCTGTCGAGCAGTCTGTTCACCATGCAAGGTTCGTGGGGGTTGCCTTTCTGGAGCGCGACCATGCTGTTCCTCGGCATTTACAGCACCATGATCCTTAACGTCAGTGACTACTCCCGTGAGCACAAACACGGCAGCGGCCCCGGCCTGCTGACCACGCTGTATTCCATGTCAATTCTGCCCTGCACGCTGTTCATGGGCCTGATTGGCTACATGGTGTCAGAGGCAACCGGCGTGGCGGACCCTATTCAAGTCTTTGCCAATGCGGTGGATAACACCCCGCTACTGATGACCACCTTGCTGTTCATCGCCTTTGCGCAAGTTACCACCAACGTACTGAACAACGTGGTGCCGCCGACTTACGTGCTGATGGATGTGTTCAAGCTGTCGTTCCGACCGGCCACCGTGATCGTGGGCCTACTGGCTTTCGCTACCTTTCCGTGGAAGCTGGTCAGCGACGATGCGGCTGCGGGCCTGCAGGTTTTCGTGCAGACCTACTCCGCCTTCCTCGGCCCGATCTTTGCGATTCTCGTGGTGGACTACTATCTGCTGCGCAAGCGCACCCTCAATCTGGAGCACCTCTATGATGCCCAAGGGCCTTATCGGGGAGTCAATTACGCAGCGCTGATCGCGACAGCCGTGGGTGCAGTAGTGGCGCTGAATATCGCCGTTGTGTCCTGGTACGCCAGTTTGATTCCAGCTGGCCTGTGCTATTACCTGCTGATGAAGTACTGGGCGCCCTGCCAGCGCTTCCGCCAGTAACCACGGCGGCGCTCAGGCGTTATTGATAGGCAGAAAAGATATCACGCAGGTCCGGCGCCTCTTCGGGGGCGTCGTCTATCGATAGCGAGGCTTCTATAGAGTCGAGGTGGCGGCACATAAAGATGGCCGCTTGCTCACTTTCCCCAGCCTGCAACAAATCAACCAGCTGATTGTGATCACTGCACTCGCAACCCAGATTTCCGGCATGCCCGTACACCGCCAGAATCAGCGATGAACGCGAGCAAAGTTGATCCACAAAGCGCGCCAGAGTCTGGTTGCCCGCCAAGGCTGCAAGCCGGTTATGAAAAGCCGCCGATAGCTTGATCGCGACGCTCTGCTCATGCTCCTGCAGCGCCTGTTGCTCTTCACCCGCCAACGCCCGCAGCTCTTTTAGCTCATCCGCCGTGATCCGCCGCGTCAGCATGGCCAGCAAGCCGCTTTCAACCAACCGCCGCGCCTCGAATACCTCACGCGCTTCTTCGGCTGAAGGCCGCGTTACGCTGGCTCCCTTGCCCGGCGTGAGAGTCACCAACTGCTCCAGCGCCAAACGCTGCAAAACCTTGCGAATACCAGTGCGGCTGATACCAAATACCTCGGCCAAGGCATCTTCGCGCAACCGAGCGCCCGGCTTTAGCCGATGTTCGATCACCGCATCACTGATGGCCCGATAGATCTCATCCTGGCGCTGCACCCCTTTACCAGATCCTGCTTTTCCGCTTGCACTGGCGAAAGGCTGGTCGGTGCTGTCAGGTTGCGACGTGGGCCGGTGTGACGTCATCAAAACATCTCTCTGTACGCTGTGGGTTCAACTTTGGGCGCTATTGTATACATTTCGGGGTGAGGCATACGACGCAACGTACTTAGTGGATTTGCTGCCAATCAATGCAGAAAGGTGGCATCAGTACACCGAGCGCATCAGACAAGCCTTCCGGGGTAAGACTGCGCCTCCGAGTAATGCAGCAGCAGGACTCTGCGCTTCAGGCGCTCGCGGCCAGTTTACGCACACGCTCCTTGTCCAGCTCGAGCACCATGGCGTGCTCCGCCAACGCCAAAGCTTCACGACCCAAGCGCTGCGCCGGGCCGGCAAACACCGGGGCCAGCGCCGTCAGCGCCTGCATAGCCTTGTGTAGCCGCAACTGCACATCGATACGCGCCGCACCATCGCGAGCGATCGGGCCAAACAGGTCGTCGAACAGGTCATCCAACTTCAGGGGCATGAGCCAAACACGCGGGTAACGCACCTCGTCGGCCTGGCCTGGCTGTTCGTAATCAGTCCAGGCCGACAACATACGCACCCCCCGGCCGAGAATATCGATAGCGGTTCCCGGATCATTCACTGCCGGCGACAGAGCTCGCGAGGCGATCTCGGACAAAACCGAAAACCCGAAACGCGGGTCTTGATCAAAAGAGCGCAGCTCACCCAACGTGAAACAGTCGCGCAACTCCTGGTCACAGTCTTCATCCTGCTCACCGCGCAGCCATAGCAAGGGTGCCGCCGGATGAACAAACCCACCGGGTAGCACCACCACATAAAGCTCCAGATCACGCTCCTCGGCGCACTCAGCCAGCGCCGCCACATCCAGATGCTGCACATATTTACTGTGCTCGGGATACAACGGACGAGCGTCAGCGGGAATGCTGTCTTCCTGCAACGCACGGGCGCCCAGACAAGGGTTGTTGATGCGATCATTCAACGCGCGAGCGGCCACTTCTTCGACCCGCGAAGTGGTATCCCCCACCCGGCCGAAATGGGACAAATGCTCAATCCAGCGCAACATAGTGATGACAATCAGCGCCACAACTAGCATCGTCATGCCAAACATGATGACGCGGCCGCTCTCGCCGTAAACCTGCGTGCTCAGAGCAATCAAACCAACCAGGCTGTAAAGAAAGGAACCGATGAAGGTGCCGAGAACGTTCTGCGTGGTGGTGTCCTGCATCAATAACCGCGTCGCGCGCGGCGTTACTTCCGAGGTTGCTGCGCTATAGGCAGCCACCATCACGCTGAGCGAAAAGGTCGTTACGGCCAGCATGCTGGAGGCCAAAATATCCAGAATCCGCTCTACCGCATCGGCGCCTATGTCGATGGGCAAAGGGCCGGGCAGCATCCGCTCGACCAGCACTGCCAGCAACGCGGCACCTATCGAAAAGACGACATACAGCGACGCTCGTACCCATAGGGTGCGGCTTAGCTGCGCCCACAGCCATTGCCATTTGGAGATCATCAGCGGTGCGTTTCCTGTTGCGATTCAACGATAGGCGATAGCTTAGCGGATTGCGCCCAGTAAAGGTTATCCATGACGGCGGCGGCCAATATCCCTATAATTTGCGCCATTCCCCCGCAACCCGACCCGCAGGATATTGTTTTCGATGAGCCACGCGACCGGCACCCTGTACATCATCTCCGCCCCTTCAGGCGCAGGCAAAACCAGCCTGGTCAAGGCGCTGCTGGAGCAAACCGAAAACCTGCACGTTTCCGTCTCGCACACAACGCGTGACATGCGCCCGGGTGAGGTGGACGGCGTCAATTACCACTTCACCAGCCGGGACGCTTTTTTGCAGCAGGTTGGCCACGGCGACTTTCTGGAGCATGCAGAGGTATTCGGCAACCTTTACGGCACCTCGCAAAGCACCGTAGAGACTACCTTGGCGGAAGGCCATGACCTGATTCTCGAGATCGACTGGCAGGGCGCGCAGCAGGTACGCCATGCTTTACCGCAAGCACACGCCATTTTCATCCTGCCGCCATCGCAGAGCGCCCTGCGCGATCGCCTGACCGGGCGCGGCCAGGATGCTGGCGAGGTGATCGAGAAGCGCATGGCGGAAGCTGTGGCTGAAATGAGTCACTACGTCGAGTTCGACAGCTTGGTGATCAACGATGACTTCACCACTGCACTGGAAGACCTCAAAGCGATTCTGCGTGCCAAGCATCTGCAAACCAGCTCTCAACAGCTACGCCACACTCGCTTATTGCAAGCGCTCTTGTCAGACTGAGGCGCAATTCAGTACACTGTTCGGTCCTGCGTCCTGAATAAGGGCGCACCCTCGATTTCATAAATACCCGTTCCGGAGTAACACCATGGCCCGCGTCACCGTTGAAGACTGCCTGGAAAATGTAGAAAATCGTTTTGAGTTGGTCATGCTGGCCTCCAAGCGTTCACGTCAGTTGGCCACCGGCGGCAAAGAAGCCAAGGTAGCTTGGGAAAACGACAAGCCGACCGTCGTTGCCTTACGTGAAATTGCCGAAGGCCTGTTTACCAACAAAATCATGGCCGAAGAAGCTCTGCAAGATCAGCAAGAGCCGCTTTACTCTATGGAATCTGACGAAGCCGAGTAAGCAGATTGCGCAGGCCGTGCATTCCTGATGTTTACGCTCACCACGGTGAGCGCAGGAGAGCTACATGTCTGCGATAGAAGTTTTTGCCGATAGCCTCAGTAATTACCTAGAGCCAGACCAGGTCAACCTGGTCCGGCGCGCCTATTTCTATGCAGAACAGGCGCATGACGGCCAGACCCGTCGCAGTGGTGAGCCTTACGTCACCCACCCCCTTGCAGTAGCCAATATTCTCGCCGATATGCACATGGACCATCAAAGCCTGATGGCCGCCATGCTGCACGATGTGATCGAAGACACCGGCATACCCAAAGACGCATTGGTTACCCAGTTTGGTGAAACCGTTGCCGAACTGGTGGATGGCGTCAGCAAGCTGACCCAGATGACCTTCGAAACCAAGGCCGAGGCGCAGGCCGAGAACTTTCAGAAAATGGCGCTGGCCATGGCCCGTGACATTCGCGTGATTTTGGTCAAGCTGGCCGATCGGCTGCACAACATGCGCACGCTCGGCGCACTGATCCCGGAAAAACGCCGTCGCATCGCCAAAGAAACGCTGGAGATTTACGCGCCCATCGCCGCCCGACTGGGCATGCACAGCCTCAGCACCGAGTTCGAAGATCTCGGTTTCAAGGCAATGCACCCCATGCGCTCACGGCTGATTGATCGCGCCGTGCGTAGCGCACGAGGCAACCGCAAAGAACTGCTCAACCGAATTCTTGATGCGTTACAAGCTTGCCTTGAGCGTGAAGGCTTGCAAGGCACCGTGATGGGCCGCGAGAAACACTTGTACGGTATCTACCAAAAGATGCGCGGCAAGCGAAAGGCCTTCACCGAGATCATGGATGTGTATGCCTTCCGCATCATCGTCGACAAGCCCGACACCTGCTATCGCGTGCTTGGCGCGGTGCACAGTCTGTACAAGCCTTTCCCTGGGCGCTTCAAAGATTACATCGCGATCCCAAAGGCTAACGGTTACCAGTCGCTGCATACCACGCTGTTCGGCATGCACGGGGTGCCAATCGAAATTCAGATTCGTACCGCTGAAATGGAAGAGCTGGCCAACAGCGGCATCGCCGCTCACTGGGTCTACAAATCCAAGGATGATGTGATCAACGGCAACCACGCGCGCACCCGACAATGGCTAAAGAGCGTGCTTGAGCTGCAACAGAACGCCGGCAACTCGCTGGAGTTCATCGAAAACGTCAAAATCGACCTGTTCCCGGACGAAGTCTACATATTCACTCCCAAAGGCCGCATTATGGAGCTTCCGAAAGGCTCCACTCCGGTCGACTTCGCTTACGCGGTACACACGGATATCGGCAACAGCTGCATAGCCTGCCGGGTGAACCGGCGCCTCGCACCGCTCTCCGAGCCGTTACAGAGCGGCGAAACGGTTGAGATTATTACCGCGCCCGGCGCCCGCCCTAACCCGGCTTGGTTGAGTTTTGTGATTACCGGCAAGGCACGCAGCAACATCCGCCACTTCCTCAAGCATCAGCGTCATTCCGAATCCATCGCGCTCGGCGAGCGCCTGCTGGACAAAGTGCTGGCAAGTTTTGATACCCACTTGGCGGATATTCCCCCAGCGCGCATTGAGCAAGTGCTCAACGACTGCGGCATGCAAGAATTGGAAGACCTGCTGTCCGACATCGGCCTCGGCAATCGCATGGCCTATGTGGTCGCACGGCGCCTGTTGGCCACCGATGGTGGCGGCGAAGACACCGACAAACACCGTATTGATCAAGCCGATGGGCCCGCCGGCAGCGGCGAGAAGCCCTTGGCGATCCGCGGCACCGAAGGCCTGGTGGTCAGTTTTGCACGCTGCTGCAATCCCATCCCTGGCGACCCGATTGTCGGCTATCTGTCCTCCGGCAAGGGTATGGTGATCCATCAGGAAAACTGCAAAAACCTCGTCGATAGCCGCCAGAACACTGAAAAAACGCTGCACCTGACCTGGGACAAAGACGTCAGCGGCGAATTCACCATCGAGCTGCGGGTGGAGCTGGAGCATCAGCGCGGCATCATCGCCCAGCTGGCGACCGGCATCACCGTCGCCGACGCCAGCATCGACAAGATAAGCGTGGATGAACGCGACGGCCGCATCAGTGTGGTTCAGCTGGTGATCCGCGTGCGCGACCGACTACACCTGTCACAACTGATCAAGCGTATTCGCTCACTCAACGGCGTGATGCGCATTACCCGTCTGAAGAATTGATTTCTCTGGAGCACTCATGAACAAGCAAGTCATCACCAGCGAGCAGGCACCTGCTGCTATCGGCCCTTATTCGCAGGCCATCAAGGTTGGTAACACTGTTTACCTGTCTGGTCAGATCCCATTGGATCCCGCCACCATGGAAGTAGTGGACGGTTTTGAAGCGCAGGTTTGCCGTGTATTCGACAACCTGACTGCGGTGGCCGAAGCGGCCGGTGGCACACTACAAGACATCGTAAAACTGAACATCTTCCTGACCGATCTAAGCACCTTCGCCACGGTCAACGGAATCATGGAGCGTTACTTTGAAAAGCCCTATCCAGCCCGCGCCGCGATTGGCGTGGCCGCACTGCCCAAAGGCGTGCCGGTGGAAATGGATGGCATTATGGTGGTTGGCTAGAGGCCAGAAGCTAAGCAGGCCGGGGCGCAATGCCCCAGTCTGCACGCTTTACTGAGCCTGAATTAGCTCTTCAAGGTGGCACTCAGGCTGATATCTGCTTTCAACAGCTTGGAAATTGGGCAACCACTCTTGGCCTTGCCAGCAATCTCATCAAACTCTTTCTGCTCAATACCTGGGATCGCTGCAGTCATGGTCAGCGCTACCGCGGTTACTGCAAAACCATCATCCTGCTTGCTCAGCGTTACCACGGCTTTGGTATCAACGCTGTCCGGCGTGTAGCCTGCCTCGCCCAGCAGCATAGAGAAAGCCATCGAAAAGCAGCCCGCATGCGCTGCGCCGATCAACTCCTCTGGATTGGTGCCAGGCTCATTCTCAAAACGCGTATTAAAGCCGTAGGGATTGGCCTTCAGTGCCCCGCTCTCGGTTGAAATAGTGCCTTTGCCCTCTTTCAAGGAGCCTTGCCAATGAGCTGATGCTGACTTATCCATATGTTTCTCCTCAATATTGCGAGTAAACCGATGGCCGATTGGCCATCTGGCGTCGTGCAAAATCATGTCAACCGAGTGAACGTCGTCACCGCAGACAGGTCAGTGATAGAGGTTGCCAAGTACCTCCAGTATGCTGAACCGTTTTTCGGCTGCCTTAACACCGACAAGGAAATCCCGTGAATAATTCCCCGCGTCTTTATCTTTCGCTTATCGGCATTGCGTTAACGCTGACCGGTTGTGGCGCTCAACCAGCGCTACCTATCACCGCTGGCATGGGCCCACACCCGGCGCTGCCTGAGCCGCAGATCAGCACATTGCCGACGGTTAATATCGCACCGGCGGTAGGCTGGCAAGGGAACGCCAGGCCGCAGGTCGGCAAAGGTTTACAAGTACAGCCATTCGCCCAGGGCCTAGATCATCCTCGCTGGCTGCATGTGCTGCCCAACGGCGATGTACTGGTGGCAGAAACCAATGCGCCGGCCAAACCCGAAGGTAGCGGCGGCGTGAAGGACTGGATGGCCAAGCGAGTGATGAGCAAAGCCGGTGCTGTAACGCCAAGCGCTGACCGCATCAGCCTACTGCGCGACACCGATGGCGACGGCGTGGCAGATCAACGCACGGTATTTCTCGACAACTTAAACTCGCCTTTCGGCATGGCGCTGGTGGGCAACACCCTGTACGTAGCCAATACCGACAGTGTTGTGCGCTTTCCTTATCGCGCCGATCAGACCCAGATAACGGCAACCGGTGAGCCGGTGACCGCACTGCCGGGCGGACCGCTGAATCACCACTGGACCAAAAACCTGATTGCCAGCCCCAACGGCAGCAAGCTTTACGCGGCTGTAGGCTCCAACAGCAACGTGGCGGAGAATGGCCTGGATCAAGAGCAGGATCGTGCCGCAATCTGGGAAATCGACCCTAGCACCGGCAATAAACGTTTATACGCCTCTGGCTTACGCAATCCAGTAGGCATGGCATGGGAGCCCTACAGCGGCGAACTGTGGACAGTAGTCAACGAACGCGATGAGCTCGGTAATGACTTGGTGCCCGATTACATGACATCAGTGCAGGACGGCGGCTTCTATGGTTGGCCTTGGAGCTACTACGGCCAACATGAAGATCAACGCGTCAGTCCTAAGAACCCGGCCATGGTTGCCAAGGCGCTGGTGCCGGATTACGCACTCGGCGCCCACACCGCTTCACTGGGTTTGAGCAATGCGGTTGGCAGCCGTCTGCCTGCGCCTTTCACCGAAGGACTGTTTATTGGTCAGCACGGCTCCTGGAATCGCGAGCCGCACAGCGGTTACAAAGTGCTCTTTGTCCCCTTCAAGGAGGGCCGCCCGAATGATGCGCCTTATACCGTGCTAGACGGCTTCCTCAACGCCAAGGGCGAAGCACAGGGTCGCCCGGTTGGCGTGGCTATCGACGGACAGGGTGCGCTGCTAGTGGCAGACGACGTTGGCAATGTGATCTGGCGCGTCAGCGCCGCCAGCCAGCCCTGAGACTCAAGCCTTAAGCAGCTCGGCGTAGCCTTCGCGAAAGCTGGGGTACTCTGGCTGCCAACCCGTTTCACGGGCCAACTCGTTGCTGCAGCGCTTGCTGCCGCTGCGAGTTGAGCCCGGTGCATCAGCCTGCAGGCTGGTGCCCAACTGTTCAGCCAACCAACTGGTGACCTCAAACAGGCTCGCTGGATCGTCGTCCACTCCTAGATAACAGGGCGCCAACAACGCTTTGCGGTCAGCCAAACCGAGCAAATGCGCAAGCAAGCCGGCGGCATCGTCACGATGGATACGGTTGGTGTACTGCGGCGGTTCCGCCGGCACGTGCAGCCCATTGCGTACCTGCTCAATCAGCCGATTACGACCCGGCCCGTAAATACCGGCTAAGCGCACCACACTGGCGGGCACGCCGCTGCGTAGCGCCACATCTTCAGCCGCCAGCAGTTTCTCGCCGGTGGGTGAGTCGGCCAAAGCGCGGCTGTTCTCAGTGACCCACTCGCCCTCTGTTTGCGCGTAAACGCCAGTGCTCGACACCTGCAACAGATAGCTAAGTCGCTGGCCGCTATCCTTTATCCAGCCCAGCACGTGTTCCAGTCCATCGACGTAAAGTCGTTGATACAACTCAGGATCGCGCTTGCCCGCAGCCGGGCAGTAAACCAGATAATCAACTTTGACCGGCCAATCAGCCGGCTTGTCTGCTCCGGTTAGATCAGCGGCAATCGGCAATATGCCCTCAGGCAGCTGCGCCGGATCACGCCGCAAACCATACACCTGCCAACCTTGGGCCAACAGCTTCAGCCCCAGTGCTATACCCACGTCGCCACAGCCGGCAATAACCACCTGTTTCATATCCACCTCATTGATTAGTTCAAGTGCCACACTCTACCAGCCCCAGCTGCGCAGATTCGCGTACATAAGGCGCAGCCTGATTGTTTTACTCTATCGATCAAACGGCTATGCTAGAGCCCCACCCTTCCCAGTTGCCAGCGCAGGCTACGACGTCATGACCCTGACCGAATTACGCTACATAGTGACCCTTGCTCAAGAACAGCACTTTGGCCACGCCGCCGAGCGCTGCCATGTGTCGCAGCCGACCCTCAGCGTCGGCGTTAAAAAGCTCGAAGACGAGCTTGGCATCATGATTTTCGAGCGCAGCAAAAGTGCGGTGCGGGTCACCCCCATCGGTGAGCGCATAGTCGCGCAAGCGCAGAAGGTGCTGGAAGAAGCCTTAACCATCCGCGAACTGGCGAGCGCCGGTAAAAACCAGCTGGCCGCACCGCTCAAAGTCGGCGCCATCTACACCATCGGGCCTTATCTGTTTCCGCATCTGGTGCCACAACTGCACAAGGTTGCACCGGAAATGCCGCTGTATATCGAAGAGAACCTCACCCACGTGCTGCGTGACAAGCTGCGCAATGGTGAGCTGGACGCCATCATCATCGCGCTGCCGTTCCAAGAGCCGGACGTGTTGACCATGCCGCTCTACGACGAGCCTTTTAGCTTGCTGATCCCCGCCAGCCACCCCTGGGCAGAACGCACCAGCGTGAGCTTGGACGAACTGGACGATAACAAACTCTTGCTGCTTGGCGAGGGACACTGCTTTCGTGACCAGGTACTGGAAGCCTGCCCCACCGTGCGCAAAGGTGAAGAGCAGCACAAGCACACCACGGTCGAGTCCAGCTCGCTGGAAACCATCCGCCACATGGTCGCCTCGGGCATTGGCATGACCGTTTTGCCGATGTCCGCCGCGGATGACCGTTATTACAGCTCCGATCTACTGGTCACCAAAACCTTTGTCGCTCCTGCGCCCTACCGCACGGTGGCCATCGCCTGGCGCGCCAGCTTCCCGCGCCCCAAAGCCGTCGAGATGCTTAGCGACTCGATCCGTCTTTGCTCGGTGGGCCAGCCCGCCAAGTGAGTAGCGTCGCAGAACACACCCCACTGACGGTACTCAAGGGTATCGGCCCGGCAGTGGCAGAAAAGCTCGGCAAGCTCGGTCTGAACAGCGTGCAGGATGTGCTTTTTCATCTACCGCTGCGCTATCAGGACCGCACTCGCGTGACGCCCATAGGCGCCTTGAATCCAGGGCTCGATGCGGTGATCGAAGGTGTAGTAGTCGCCGCCGACGTCGTCATGGGCCGGCGCCGTAGCTTACTTTGCCGAATTCAGGACGGCAGCGGCACCCTGACCCTGCGTTTCTATTACTTCTCTGCAGCGCTCAAAGCCAACCTCAGCCGCGGTAGCCGCTGGCGCTGTTATGGCGAGGTTCGGCCTGGTGCATCGGGGCTGGAGATATATCACCCGGAGATGCAGAACCTCGACGGCGCAGAAACGTTGTCGGTGAATGAAACCCTTACTCCGATTTATCCCGCGACCGAAGGGCTGTCACAACAACGGCTGCGCAGCCTCAGCGAATCTGCATTGGGCTGGCTCGCCAACGGCAATCACCTGCCCGAATGGTTACCACCGGCCTTGGCCGAGCAGTATCAACTGCCCTCACTCCATCAAGCGGTGCAGATTCTGCATCGCCCGCCACCTGATATTGATCTTGAAGCCCTGCAAGACGGCCGCCATTGGGCACAACACCGTCTCGCCTTTGAAGAGTTGATGGCACACCAACTGGCGATGCTTAGGCTGCGGGAGCAAATGCGTGCCCACCGCGCCCCGGTGATGCAGGCCGAAGGCGAACTGGCCCAGGCTTTCCTACAGCAGCTGGGGTTCCCGTTGACCGGCGCTCAAGCTCGGGTAGCAGAAGAAATTTTAACTGACTTGGCGCAGCCCAAAGCCATGCTCCGCCTGATACAGGGAGACGTTGGCTCCGGTAAAACAGTGGTGGCCGCGCTGGCCGCGCTGCAAGCATTGGAAGCCGGCTGGCAAGTCGCGCTGATGGCACCGACCGAGATTCTTGCTGAACAGCACTTTAACAACTTCCAACGCTGGTTTTCCGCGCTTGGACTGTCGGTTGCCTGGATCGCAGGCAAACTCAAGGGTAAGGCCCGCGCCAACCAACTGCAGATGATCGCCACCGGCGAGGCGGCCATGGTGGTGGGCACTCACGCACTGTTTCAAAACGAAGTGCAATTTCACAACCTGGGCTTGGCGATCATCGACGAGCAGCACCGCTTTGGCGTGCAACAACGATTGGCTTTGCGCGACAAGGGCGCCGCCGGCGGCTTCTCGCCGCATCAGTTGATCATGACTGCGACACCCATCCCACGTACGCTAGCGATGAGCGCCTACGCCGACCTCGACACGTCAATACTCGATGAGCTGCCACCGGGTCGAACGCCCGTGAATACCGTGCTGATCTCCGACAGCCGTCGCCCGGAAGTCATCGAACGCGTGCGCGCCGGCTGCGCCGAAGGCCGCCAAGCGTACTGGGTTTGCACCTTGATTGAGGAGTCCGAACAACTACAGGCGCAGGCCGCCGAGAGTGCTTGGGAAGACTTGTGCAACTGCCTGCCGGAGCTGTCTATCGGTTTAATTCACGGGCGTATGAAAGCCGCCGAAAAAGTCGAAATCATGGCTGCTTTCAAGGGTGGCGATTTGCATCTACTCGTTGCCACCACCGTAATCGAGGTCGGTGTGGATGTGCCCAACGCCAGCCTCATGGTCATTGAAAACCCTGAACGCCTAGGGCTAGCACAACTGCATCAGCTACGTGGCCGGGTTGGCCGGGGCAGCGCCGCCAGCCACTGCGTACTGCTCTATCACGCCCCCCTTTCAGCACTGGGTCGCGAGCGTCTGGGTATCATGCGTGAGAGCAGCGACGGTTTTGTCATTGCCGAGAAAGACCTCGCACTACGCGGCCCGGGCGAGGTGTTGGGCACACGACAGACCGGGCTGGTACAATTCCGTGTTGCCGACCTAATACGCGACGCCGACCTGCTACCTGCGGTACAAAACGCAGCACACCAACTGGCCAGCGACTACCCTACACATGTACAACCGCTGCTCGATCGCTGGATAGCGCAGGGCCAGCATTTTGCCCAGGTCTGAGGCCCGTTATGCTCGGGCAATCAGCGGTCGTGCTAAAATCGGTTAAAACGATTTACGCCCTGAGCCCGTCTCAGCCAACGGATCAAGGAAAGCGCTATGAATAATAATGAAGCAGTCCGCGACACCCACGGCACCAGCCTGCCTGACCTGATCGAAAAGCTACTGCAACAACAAGGCATTGCCTACCAACTGCGGCCTTTAGAGCACGCCGGACCGGTAGCGCAGCAGGTACAAGCAAGCTTACTTTGCGACACTCTTGGCACCGTGCTTTCACTGATTCCCAAGGATCATCTGCTCGATCTTAAGCGGGTCGGCAGCTTGCTTGGCCGCGATCTGCAACCCGTTCGCGACAGCGAACTACAACGCATTTTAAGCAAACATCAGCTCAACGAGTTGCCCGGCTTACCAATCCTGTTCAACTCACCCTGCGTATGCGAGCAGAGTTTGCTGGATCACGCCTACGTGAGCCTCGATAGCGGCCTGCATGGTTGGTGTCTGCAACTTTCACAGGCTGACGCTAAGGTGCTGATGGCCAAAGCCAGCCTGGCGCGTTTTGCTATCCCGTTAAGCAGCTTGAACAACCCAGCCGCCAGCCCTGAGCAAGATACTCAGGACCTCTCTGAGGCAGTACAGAACTTCACTGCGCTGCGCATGAAGCAACGGCTGGAAGAAACCATCGAAATCCCACCATTACCCGAAACCGCACAAAAAATCATGAAACTGCGGGTCAATCCTGATGCCGGCATAGATGATCTAGCCGACGTTGTGGAAACCGACCCGAGCCTGGCGGCTCAGGTGGTCAGCTGGGCTGCTTCACCCTATTACGCTGCACCCGGCAAAATTCGCTCGGTAGAAGATGCCATTGGCCGCGTGCTGGGCTTTGATTTAGTGATCAACCTGGCAGTAGGGTTGGCGCTGGGTAAGACGTTCAAACTACCCAAAGATGCACCTGACCGCAGCACCTCCTATTGGGAGCAGGCAATCTATACCGCGGCAGTGATCGAAGGGCTGGCCAAAGCAATGCCGCGTAACCAGCGTCCTGAGCTGGGGCTCAATTATCTGGCTGGTCTGCTGCACAACTTTGGTTATTTGGTGCTGGCCTACATATTCCCGCCCTACTTCAAAATGATCTGCCGCCATGTGGAGGCCAACCCACATGTCGCACCGCACTTGATTGAACAGCACTTGATTGGCGTCACTCGCGATCAGATCGGCAGCTGGCTGATGCGCTATTGGGACATGCCCGACGAAGTCAGCACTGCTTTGCGCCAGCAGCACAATCCGCATTACAAGGGTGATGAGCACGTCTACGCGAATCTGGTTTATCTAACCCTGGCGCTGCTGAGCCGCCATCAAATTGGTTCAGGCCCGACCATGCCGATACCGGACGCACTACTAGCACGCTTGGGCTTGACTGAAGATAAGGCTGAAGAAGTAGTAGGGAAAGTACTGGAGGCGCGCGATGCCTTAAGAGTGCTGGTCAACAAGTACCAGACAGGCAGCTAGGAATGAGGGAACTGGGTTTACTGTAACGGAGGCCAGCGCGGCCTCCGTTACGCAGTGCAATCAGTTGACGGCGTCTTTAAGGCTCTTGCCTGGCTTGAAAGACACTGTATTGCTGGCCTTGATCTGAACAGGAGCGCCGGTTTGTGGGTTTTTGCCGGTGCGGGCACCACGGTGACGCTGCAAGAAGGTACCAAAACCAACCAAGGTAACTGAGTCTTGGCGGCTCAGAGCTTGAGTGATTTCATCCAGTACGGCGTTGAGCACTCGGTTTGCCTGGTCCTTGCTCAGGTCAGCCTTGTCGGCAATCGCCGCCGCGAGATCCGGTTTACGCATATAAAGCCTCATATTCTGTTGTTTTTGTTGTTACCGCCACATCCTCGTAGCGGGAGTGATTTAGCCGCTGGACCGCCGGTCCAGCGGCTCTGCCACAGCAAGATCAGCATGGCACGCCTGATTGAATTACGCCAGCCGTCAGAGCGGTGAACGAGGACCTGTGCACCCAATTTCCCGACAAAAGACCAAAGTGTCCCGTTCAGCTCGGCGTAGCCAGCAGCCAGCCCGGTAGTTCGCGGGTCAACTTGAGCTTTTCTGCGACTTTACTGCCCGTCAGCGCAAAGCCATGCAAGCGGCCTTGATCGTCGTGAAACAACGCCTGCAGATCACTGCCCTCGCCTGTGGTGCTCCAGTGACCCGACTCCGCAGTCAAGGGCGGTGCTACCACCAGCGGACAAGCTGGTGTCTTCACCATCACTGGCATGGCCGGATAGCTCAACTCGTTGGCGGTACCACACAAGGTCTTGGCCAGCGCGCGAGCCGACGTCATCAGCGGCATGACGTACATCAAGTTCAAACCCTGCACCTCGGCGCAATCACCCAACGCGTAAATATGCGGCTGACTGGTCGCCAAGCCGCGATCTACCACAATGCCGCGGCCCACCTGCAGCCCGGCTTGCTCGGCCAATGATAAACGCGGCGCCAACCCAATAGCGGAGAGCGCCTGATCGGCAATAACCAGGCTGCCGTCATCAAGGCGCAAGCTAACGCCTTCTTGAGCGGCCTCCAGCGACTCGATGGCACACCCCAAGTGGAAGACCGCACCGAGCGCCTCCAGCTGCGTCTGCACCGCAGCAGCGACGGGCTCTGGAATCAATTGCGGCATCAAATAAGGATCAGACGCCACTACCGTGACCTCTAAACCGCCGGCCAGTAGGTCATTGGCAAACTCACAGCCAATCAGACCCGCACCAATGATCACTACTTTGCGCTTGCCCTTTAGCGCCGTGCGGAAGCGCCCATAATCGAGCAGGTCGTTGATCGACAGCAACCGATCACCCAAGTCATCGGCCCAAGGCAGACGGCGCGGCTCAGCCCCCACTGCCAGCACCAATTCGGAATAGGCCTGCTCTGTGCCGCCCAGCTGCAGCATTCGCCGCTGGACGTCGATGCCGGTCACCTGAGTATGGAACAGCACCTCGGCATTGAGTTGCTCGGCCATAGTGGCCGCATCCTGCATGGCCAGTTCGTCAGCCTCTTTGGCTTTAGCGAACCCGGTAGACAACAACGGTTTGGAATAAAAGCGGCCATCGTCGGCGGTAATCAGTAGTAGCTCGCGTTCCGAGTCCAGCTTGCGTACTTCCTTGGCCAGGTTATAACCAGCCAGGCCGGTACCCACAATGACCAGCGGAGCATTGTCACTCACGTCTATATCTCCCTGAACTGCGAATCAGCCAATCTCGATCATTTCGAAGTCTTCCTTGCCCACACCACAGTCTGGGCACATCCAGTCTGCCGGCACATCCTGCCAAGGCGTACCTGCAGCGATGCCGTCATCCGGCCAGCCTTCAGCTTCGTCATAAATAAAACCACACACGATACACTGCCACTTCTTCATTGCTGCTACCCGTATCAATTGAACACGTGTCTTGGAATATTGCCTGCTCGCGACACTACCGCAATTGCAATGCAAGTCCAAGGCCAGCCCCCCCGCCCAACCCGCAAAGCGCTACGCATCAGCGTATGCCAGAGCGGCGTCACAGCTATTTCATGCTACCCTTCCGGGCACCGTTTAATCTGCCCGCCGGAGATGACTTCTCGCCATGCTACCCGACTGGTTTGCCACCCATTGCCACCCAACACCGCCACCAGCTCCTTTGCTCGACTGGCTCTGCGCGGAGGGCTCGCTGACCCAGCGTTTGACCGAGGCCGGCAACAACGACTTTCATGTGCAGTTACTTGAACAGAACCAGCAACCAGCCCGTGAAGACGAAGCCCAGGCCCTTGGCGTAAAACCCGGCGATGCAATCTGGGCACGCCAGGTGTTGCTGCACACTGATGGTGCGCCGCGTGTTTTTGCCCGTTCGGTAGCGCCGCTCAGCGCACTTGGCAGCGCCGCCGGTAAGCTGAACAAACTGGGTACCACCAGCCTCGGCCACCTGCTGTTTGGTAACCCACAGATTTGCCGCGGACCGCTTGAAATCAGTCAATATCCAGCTGACTGGCTACCGGCCGACTGGCGTGCCGACTATTTATGGGCACGCCGTTCACACTTTTCCGATGGCGAGTTGCAGCTGCTGGTCTGTGAAGTATTCTTGCAGGGTTGGCCCAAGGCCGGCACCTGACCCTTTTGTCTGGAGTGATACATTGCTAGGTCTGCTGATCAAACCGCTGGGACGCCTGCACCCAAAAGCTAACGACTACATCCAACTAATGCGGCTGGACCGCCCGATTGGCACTTACCTGCTGCTGTGGCCCACTCTCTGGGCGCTGTGGCTGGCAACCGACGGCGTGCCAAGCACTGCCAATCTGGTGATTTTCATTCTCGGCGTGATTCTCATGCGCGCGGCTGGATGCGTGATCAACGACTACGCCGATCGCGACCTCGACGGCCATGTTAGCCGCACAAAACAGCGGCCATTGGCAACGGGGCGCATCAGCGCCAAACAGGCCCTCATTCTTTTTGCAGTACTGGTCACGCTCAGCGCCGTGCTGGTGTTATTCACTAACCAGCTAACCATCATGCTGTCATTCGGCGGCGTGGCATTGGCGGCCCTCTATCCGTTTTGCAAACGCTTCACCTTCTACCCACAGGTGGTGCTCGGCGCGGCGTTTTCCTGGGCGATTCCCATGGCCTTCGCCGCAGAAGCCGGCAGCCTGCCACCCGCCCTCTGGCTACTGTTTCTAGCGAATCTACTGTGGACCGTGGCCTACGACACCGAATACGCGATGTGCGACCGCGAAGACGATCTGCGCATCGGCATCAAATCCACCGCCATTTTATTTGGCGAGGCGGATCGCGCCATCATCGGCATGTTGCAAGGATTAACGTTAGTTTGCTTGGTCCTGGTCGGCTCTCGCTTTGAACTGGGGCTTTATTACTATCTTGGCCTACTGGGTATGGTTGTCGGCTTCGCCTGGCAGCACTGGTTAATTCGCGAGCGCGACGCACAGGCCTGCCTGAGCGCTTTCCTGGCCAACCATTGGGCCGGAATGCTGGTGTTTATCGGCTTGGCTCTCGACTACTGGCTGGGCTGAGCTAAATAGCCAAACTGCAAACTTTCATTGACTCGTCTCGATTCAGTCACATAAATGAAATAAAAATGTTATCTAATCGGCGCATGTCAGAAATCTGCAACGAGACGGTAAACCATGTCAGGCAAAACCATTCTAATCGTCGATGACGAAGCCCCAATCCGCGAAATGATCGCGGTCGCACTGGAAATGGCAGGCTACGACTGCATCGAGGCTGAGAACACCCAGCAAGCCCACGCCAGCATAATCGACGCAAAACCAGATCTGATCTTGCTCGACTGGATGTTGCCAGGCACCACGGGCATTGAATTGGCCCGCCGTCTCAAGCGTGATGAGCTGACCTTGGATATCCCGATCATCATGCTCACCGCCAAAGGTGAAGAGGATAACAAAATCCAAGGCCTGGAAGTTGGCGCGGATGATTACATCACCAAGCCCTTTTCGCCCCGTGAACTGGTCGCACGCCTCAAGGCCGTACTGCGCCGCGCCGGACCAGTAGACAGCGAATCGCCCATCGAGGTCTCGGGGCTACATCTGGACCCGGTCAGCCACCGGGTAACCATCGATGAAAGCCCCGCCGAGATGGGCCCCACCGAGTATCGCTTGCTGCAATTTTTCATGACCCATCAAGAACGCGCCTATACTCGCGGCCAGTTGCTCGATCAGGTGTGGGGCGGCAACGTGTACGTGGAAGAACGTACCGTTGACGTGCACATCCGGCGCCTGCGCAAGGCGCTTGGCAGCAACTATGATCATCTGGTACAAACCGTGCGCGGTACCGGTTATCGATTCTCAACCAAGGCTTGAAAACGCATCTCAACTCAGCTGCAGCGGAGTGCAGATGTTATTGAGTTGGCGAAGGAGCCTCTGTGGGTAAAAATAGTTTCAGCCGCGTCTTAAGCCAGCTTCTACTGCTGGTGCTGGTGTGCTTGCTGGTCGGCTGGGTAATTAAGCAGCCCGCCTGGACGTTGGTGCTAGGCCTGGGCTTTTACTTAACCTGGACACTGCGCCAGATGTCACGTTTCTACGCTTGGCTGAGTACCCACCCTAACGAACCGCCCCCGGAAGCCAAAGGCGTCTGGGGCGAAATATTCGACAGCATCTACCATTTGCAGCGCCGCGACGGGCGCATGCGTGCGCGCCTCCAAGCAGTGATCGACCGCATCCAGTCTTCTACCTCGGCGCTGCGCGATGCGGTGGTAATGATCGACAAGGAAGGTCACCTGGAATGGTGGAACCACTCCGCCGAACGACTACTTGGCCTACGTACGCCGGACGACAGCGGCCAGCACGTCAACAACCTGATCCGCGACCCGCGCTTCATTGAGTACTTCGAGTCTGGCGACTTCCGCGAAACGCTGGAAATTCACTCGCCGATAGATCTCAATACCCAGCTGCAATACGCCGTAACCCGTTATGGTCTTGGGGAGCGTTTGATGGTCGTACGTGACGTTACCCGGCTGCATAACTTAGAACAGATGCGCAAGGATTTTGTGGCTAACGTCTCGCATGAGCTGCGAACGCCGCTGACCGTAGTGGTTGGCTACGTGGAAACATTGCTCGATAGCGAAGAGCAAATGAACCCGCGCTGGAAGCGCCCACTGCAGCAGATGCAACAGCAATCCAACCGCATGCAGAGCCTGCTGAATGACTTGTTACTGCTGGCCCGTCTGGAAACCTCGGACCATACCAGCGAAGACGAGAGTATCGATGTGATCCCCATGCTCGAAAGCATCCGCAAGGATGCTCAGGCCCTATCGGGAGAAAAAGGTCATCGGGTCAGCTTGAAAATTGAGGGCAATACGCACTTGCATGGCGTGGAAGGTGAGCTGCGCAGCGCCTTCTCCAACTTGGCATTTAACGCGGTGAAATATACGCCCGAACAAGGTGAGGTCAGTTTGCACTGGTGGAGTGACGAGGCCGGGCAACATCTATCGGTACGCGATAACGGCGTGGGCATTGCACCCCAACACATCAACCGATTAACCGAACGCTTCTATCGCGTGGACTCCAGCCGCAGTACCAATACGGGCGGCACCGGGCTGGGTTTGGCCATCGTCAAGCACGTGCTGCTGCGCCATCAGGGCCGACTAGAAATTCTCAGCAAAGAAAGTGAAGGCAGCTGTTTTATCTGCCACTTTCCGCCGCGCCGCCGAAGCTGAGTTTCAGGCGCTTGGGCTGTAATGCTGCTGCGCCGTACCCGAAGCAATCAAACGTGATAAATAATCGAGCTTTTCCGGATCTTGATCGACAAACTTCAGCGTCACCTTGATCCACTCAGAGTCCACCTTGGGCTCCAGCGCTGCAACTGCGTGCACATACGCATTAATGCGCGCAATCGACTGATCGCTATCCTGCTCCATGTCCAGCACACCGCTTTCAAACACCTGTGGCACGCGTTCACCACGGCGCACTACCACCAAGGCGTCGCGCAGACTTAAGGTCTTGATTACACAAGCGAACTGCTGGCCAGCCAGCCGCAGCTGCGCTTGCCCGCGAACCGCTTGAGCGGCGGCGGGTGACGCGGCCGCTTTGCTCTCCGCGCCGAAATTGGCATCACGCACAACCGGCTCCGATCGCACCGCCGCTGGGGGAGATTCAACTTTCCGACCGCCGGTCAGATTAGCTACCGAGCTTTGCGCAATCCCGGTGCTCGGATGCGGCGCCTGCAGGCCCTGTAATAAGCCCAGCTTGCCGGCTCGTTGCAGCGCCTTTTTAACTTTGGCGATCAGCTGCTCGCTGGTGAAAGGCTTACCCACGTAGTCACTGACACCGGCCTGAATCGCTTCGACTACGTTTTCCTTATCGCCACGGCTGGTGACCATCACAAAAGGCACGCCGGCCTTGTCGGGTTGCCCACGGAACCACTGCAGTAGCTCAAGGCCGCTCATTTCCGGCATTTCCCAGTCGCACAGAATCAAATCAAAGCTGGCGCGCGAGAGAACCTGCTGTGCCTTGCGACCATTGATTGCCTCCTCGATTTGCAAGCCAGGAAAATGGCTGCGCAGAGCCTTCTTCAACAAATCACGAATGAAGGGCGCGTCATCAACAATCAGGACCGACACTTTTGCCATGGTTTCTTGGTTCCTCTGGGAATGCCCCTAGCTTAGCGCAGAGCGCTCATGAAAACCCCAATAGCTTTACAGCAAAGGGCCACCATTGACAGTTTTTTGCGCTGAACTATGTTGATCAACGTGCTGTAACTTTTCTTTTGATCGTCGGATGCCCTTGCGGCGTCGCAGTCGTCGATTCCCGACACGGAGGTGTGGGTTTTGACGCAGTTCATCAACTCGACGGAAGGTCGAGCTTTTCGTTTATGCGCCCAGTGCAGCCAGCCATCCCCCGTGCTGCCAGTACAGCCACTAATTGACCACAGCCGAACCCAGGCTGAGCGCCGTCACGCGACCACTGCGGTACTGCCTGCCTCTGGCCAAGCTTGCTCGACCCGACTGCACGCCCAGTTACTGCAAACCCCACGCATAGCGCCGAAGTCGGATTCCCGATTGATCCGCCGTCGGCGCGCGCGCGACTGACCCCAGGAGAACCTACCATGGACGCAGTCCTCCAGCCGCCTCTTGCTACCGGCCAACGCGTTGTAATTGAATCCGTCGGCTCAGCGCGGCCCGGATTAGCCGGCCTGTTGGCCCGGCAACTGGGATTACCCGCCAGCCGCGTGGCCAATGCGTTATACCGCGCGCCCTCAGTGCTACTTGAAGATTTGCCACCAGCGCAGGCACAGGGCTTGGCCAACATCCTTCAGCAGGCTGGACTGCATGTCCGCGTCGAGGCATCCCACCTGCCCAGCCCGCAGACCGACACGCTATTAGATATCGCCCTTTATGTACGGGACATCAGCCAATTATCCGCCTGCTGCCAGCGGCTCAGCCAATTTTTAGGGTGCCGCCCCGAGGCCGCATTGAACATGCTGATGACCGCGCCCGGCGTCGTACTGGGTGATGTTAGCGAAGCCACCGCAGCTGCTCTGAGTGCGTTGTTAACCGATCTCGACGTCGAGCTGCTTTGCTCCACCCGCGCGCTTGCCCGCTACCAATTACTGATCAATCGTGCACCCGGCCCCAGTCTCGATAGTCTGCTGCATGACCTGCGCCTGCAGGGCATTCGCTATGACGCAGACAGCTGCGAGGTGCTGGAAACCCTGGACACCAAACAAGCCTTGTATCTGTGGCGGCGCCACCAAGCCGCCGGCGGTATTCGCCTACTCGATCTGACCTTCATGCGCTACGACCTGAGTCTGACCAATGTCAGTGCCGACAGCGACACCCGCCAGCTGCCGATGCTCGCCGGTCTGCCGCCGGAGCTGATCGACTGTGTGCTCGACAATCTTCCGGTGGTGGTCGAAGAGGGTGTCGCCACGCAGGCTCTCGCCAGCCGCCTGGACGCTTGGCGCGCTGCTGGCATGCCCGTAGAGGTCACGCCTGTGACGCTGCGCCAATCGCGCCTGCTGCTGCCCAAAGCCGGCAATGCCGCCGGAGCTATTGGCCTGCTGCAACAGGCTGGGTTGGTCGACAGTGACCAAACCCAGCTGGCCTTACCCTGGCGCTCCCCGCTGATTTACGGCGAACTCATGCCGCGCTGGTTGCAGGACGCACTTGAGCAACTCGGCATTCAGCACAGTTGGGAGGAAATTGACCATGGCGGCCACTGAAAACACTTTGCGGCTGCATTTGGGCATCGCCGAGCAAGGCAAAATTCTGGCACTCAAGGGTAAACATCAAGATGCCCTTGAGCATTATCGCGAGGCTTTGCGGCTGGCCGTTAGCAGCAAAGCGCCCGAGGTATTTTTCCGCCACTACACCCAGTGTGTGATGGAAAGCCTCGAGCTCAGCGGTGAGCTGGATAGCGTACTGCGCTACTGCGAAGAAGCCGAGCAGCACTATCAGCGTCTTGCTTCGCCCTTGCCGCTGGTCAGCCGCGACCGCGCCGACAACCTGCAACGCCGCGGCTGCATTTTGCTGCGACAGGGCCATGTGGAGCAGGCCATGACCAGTTTTGAACTGGCGTTGCAGTTGGCCCAAGAGAATGCGCTGCCGCTGGCACGCGAACTGACCGGCTGGAGTAAACGTGGGTTGACCGTAGGCAGTCGGCAGCTCAACGAAGCACAGCAGCGACATCAGTACTTCATCGTGCGCAAGGCACTGGTTGACCCTGCGCACGCCATCCCACTGCCACCCGAGCGCCTGCAACGTGCCCGCGCGGCAACCCCGTTCTAGCAGGAGCCCGGCATGAGTGATTACAACGGTTTGCGTCCCGGCGAAATACTGGCTGATGCCAGTGTCGCCGATTTCATCTCCAGCCTTGGTCTGGGCATCGCCCGCGCCCAGCAAGCGCTGGATACCAATTCTATTGAACAGCTGGACAGCTTCATTCAGCCGATCCCCGGCCTGGGCGGTAAAACCTTGATAGAAATGGGCTTCAGTCCGGCCTTTTATCACTATCAACACGCCGATATCAGCTGCTCAATGAACCTGCATTTGCGGGTAGAGGAATCTACCGGAGTGGATTTTGGTATCAACGGCGCCTACAACAGCGCCGACACCAGCAACAACGACGGCGAAAGCAGTTCGTCCAGCAGCAGTAGCGGCAGTCGCGCAGAAACGCGTAACCGCCAAGCCAGTCTGGAAGTGACCTCACGCTCAGCTGGCGAGGTGCGCATCAACGACAGTCGTGTGGCGCTTAGCGGCGCCGATCTGGAAAGCCGCCTGGGCAGCTTGGTCAATGGGCTAGCGGGCAATACAGAGATTAGCGCTATCGCTCTAGAGCGCACTGAAACACCGATCAACCCGACCTCCAACGCCAGCCCACAACAGGTGGTCGTATCACCCAATGCGGTGGCCTTTCGCGCTTTTGGTTACGCCGGCGGCGTGATCCGCATTGCCAGCAATAGCGATACCACCTTTGTCGCCAACCCGGATACTAGCCTCCCGGTCAGTCGCTCCAACAGCGTGGGTAACTATGCCCGCAAGGTAAAAACCGCCTTTGAGGATGCGGGATACACGGTAACTCACTGGGCGCCGGGCGAAGCCATCCACGAAGTACTGTTCGATATCGACAGCAACCTCATCCGCCCCGATCAACGCGACGGCCTGCAGGAAACCGCACAGATACTCGCCCGTGCCGGGCTGCCCTTACGGCTGGTCGGCCATGCCGATGCACCCGCCAGCCCGGAATACAATCTGGGCCTGTCGCAGCGCAGAGCCGATGAGGTAAAACGGCAACTGATTGCCAATGGCGTTGACACTACAAAGATCACCAACGCGGGCGGTGAAGGTGAGGCCGCCGCCAATCCCGATGGAGCTGAAGGCGTCCCGCACGACCCCGCACACCGCCGCGTGCAAATTCTGTTGGATGTCGACCTGTTGTTGATCGAGGGCGCTGATGGGCAAGTCATTAGCGGCGTAACGCCAGACTGGCGCGATAACTCCGAACCCAGCAGCAACGGCTGGATTCAGACCTTTGACGCCAACGACATGAGTGGCCTGAACGGTAAGCAGGTCACCGCTGAGGGGCGCAGCTGGGGGTTATCCGGCGCAGCTGCGGACGGTCATGCCGCCAACAGCCCACAAGCCTTTGCGAAAAACCTCGCCGACAGCATCAACGCCGACAGCGATAGTCAGATCAGCGCCTCCGCCGGCGGCTCAGTTTGCCATCTGGCGCGTAAAAGTGATCCGGTACGGCTACACCTGATCAGCACCTCAAGCCGTGATCTACGCATCACCAGCAGCGAAAGCATCACCATCAATGAGCAGTTCGCCAACAGCAGTAGCGAGCGCGAAACCACCCGGCGAACGGGCAACAACACTGTCGCGTTTGGCGCCACGCTGGACGTGCGCCATGCCCGCCAGTTTGAGCTCGATGTCACCGGCAACTCGACCATCTCCGCGCGGCTGGTTTCCATCCCCGCACCGCCGGAATTTCTCGACACCATCCGCACCTACCTGAGGGACTAGGCCATGAGCGAAACCGTCAGTGTTACCCGCTCACTGGTCAGCGCGCCGCTGCCCCAAATCATTGAGCGGCTTGGCGTAGCGATAGCCCAGGCGCAATCGGCGCTGGATGCCAACTCGGTGCAGGTCGCCAAAGCCATGGCGGAAACGCCAGTGGAACTCGGCGGCGAGACCTACAACCTGCTGACCCTGGGCTTTACCCCCAGCTTCTACGCCTTCACCGAAGCCACCGTAGAGGCAAAGCTGTCATTCAGCATGACTGAAACAACGGAAACCTCGGTCTCGGCCGGAGTCACCGCCAAGGTCAACTACGGCGTCGTTATGGTTGCCGCCAGTGTTGACGTGTCCTACGCCCGAAAATTCTCGGTTTCCGCCGAAGGGTCAAGCTCGATAGCTGCACGTCTGGTATCGCTGCCCGCCCCCGAAGCCCTCAACGAAGTCCTGCGGCGCCTCTACGACGAGGGTCTGCCCGGAGCAAATAGCTGATTGGCGACTGCCTAAAAAAGGAGCATCACAATGAGTATTGGTCAGGAACTGTTGAACGTCCCCATGGGGGATATGATCCGGCAGATGGCGTTCGCCATCGCTGAGGCCCAGGTCAAACTGGACGAAAGCTCGATTGAAGTCGCGGAAATGATGGGCGGCCTACGCACCGTTTACGACGACGATGGCAACATCACCTTCGATGACAGTCGCATTTTCTTCGGCCATGAGTACATGACCCCGGCTGAGGCCGATAGCTTGGCTGCGACCGATAAGGGTTATACCGACATCGTTACCGCCGCCAAGAAATTCCAGACCGAAGAAGGCCAGATTCGTGTACCTACTCGGCTGTCCATGCTGGAACTAGGCTTTACCCCGGTGTTTTACAACTTCGTCGATACCATCATTGAGGTAAAAATCGCCATCAAGATCACCCGCACCTCAGAGTACGGGCGTACCAGCAGCAACAAGACCACCAAGAATAAGAGCAACAAAAAAGCCAGCGGCCTATTTGGCAAGATATTTGGCGGCAAAGACAGCGACGCCTCTACCGTTTCAACCAGTCAGGTTGATGCCAGCTACTCATCGAAATATTCGTATTCCGCAGAGGGCTCCAGCCTGTTACGTACCAAGCTGGCGCCCGTGCCACCACCACCGATCCTCGAAGAGCGTATTCGCAGCATGATGGAAGCTGCCGAAGCTCGCCGCCAACCCGCCGAGCCGGTTGACGAATAACCGCGCGACTAGAGGACCACCACCATGAGTATCGGCACAGAACTACTCAATGCGCCCTTTCCCCTGATCGTGCGCAACATGGGCGTCGGCATCGCCGAAGCCCAGCTTGAGCTGGACCTGGTTTCATTGCGCATCGCACGCATGATGGCCGGCTTTGCCACCGGTAGCGACGAAGACGAGAACGCGCCCGAAACCCCCTACAAGGTTGAGTTCAGCAACGGCAAATCCTACAGCCTGCTGGAGCTGGGTTTTACGCCAAACTTCTATCAGTTTGTGGATACCGTGATTGAGCTAAAGCTGTCGATCAGCATCAACAGCGAGCGTAGCTCCACCTACAAACGTACTCAAGTGAAAGCCAGCGCCAAGGGTGTGGGGCTGCCATTCTTTGCTGCGGGTTCGATCAGTGCCAGCTCCGTAAGCGCCAGCTACGCCAGCAAATACCAGTACTCCGCAGAAGGCAGCTCAGTGATGCGCACCAAGCTGGTACCGGTGCCCGCGCCAGCAATTCTGGAGGAACGTATCCGCGCATTGATTGAGGCCGAGGGATGAGCCGTAAAACGTGGCGCGACCTAGCGAGGCAACAACCCCCTCCAACAACGATGAGCCCACCTGGGGCGAGCACCAGCCTGCAGCAGCTCAGCGGGCAGGTACCGGGGTTGCAGCGGCTATTACAGCAGCGGCAAACGCTAGAGAAGCAAATGCGATTGCTCGGTGGGCAAGCCGACGGCGCTGGCGCCTCGCGCGTTTATCCAGTGGCGAGTGCCGCCGAGCGACGTGCCGAGCAGGCCGAATGGGAGCAGCGGCGCGCTCAACAGCAGGGCAACTCTGCTACCTCAACACCCGCGCAACAATGGCAACAGCAGCGCGATAGCCAGCTGGAGCAGGCCAAGGCGCAGGCCTCCGGCCAGCAACAGGCGCATCTGAGCCTGTTGCAACGCCTTGATCAACGCGTCGATCAGGCCCGCAGCAACGCCCTATCGCGCCTGCAACAGCAGCGCAGTGAAAGTCTGCGCGAACCGCTGTTACGGCCCCTTACCGACCGCTTGAATAATGCTTTTAATGACACTGACAGCGCCGCAACCACATCGAACCATGCGACTACCCTGCAACACTTTGATGACCGCTACGCGCGACGCCAACAGCGCTTGCTCGGGGTCGAGGCTGGGCCGCTTGAGCAACTGGAACAGCGCCGTCAGCAAGCACAGGAGCGCCGCCTTGAAGAACGCCGCGAAGCCCGCCGCAACGAGCGTCAGCAGAGCTTGTTGCAGCAACGCGCCGCCGAACGCCGTAGCCAACGCCCACAATTGAGTACTGATTAACCATGAGCAACTCCAGTGATTTTGTTAGCGGCTCGATTGAGCAGATACTCCTAGGGCTGGCCCGCGGCCTGCGTGATGCTCAGGCGGTGCTTGACGACATCCCCCCAACCGATGCGTTTGGCCGCCCTCAGAGTAGCTACCACCTCCCTTACCTCGACTTCAGCATCAAGGCTACCGTGGAAGCCAGCCTGCCAAGCGAGCAGGAAAACAGCAGCAGTGGCATCCGCAGCCTACGCACCAATGCAATTAAGGTCAGCCGCATCCCGCAACTCAAGTTGCAACTGCCAGATCTTAAAAGTGGCGGTGCCTCCAGTGCTGGCTCCACTGAACTCACCAGCACCTTTAGTGGCCGGCTGATATCGGTGCCACCAAGCAATAGCCTACCGACCCTGCGCATCAGCGCACGAGCAGTGGTACTGGAAGCCGCCAAACCGCTGCAACGGCAGTTGGTTATTGAGGTAAGCAACAGCGCTGGCGAGCGCATTACCTTAGCGCCAGTGGAGCTGAATCTGGACCTGGAAACCAGCCTGTTACTGAGCGAAGCTGCCGGCGCAAAAAATCTCACCGAAGAGAAGCTGCGCAGCGGACTACAACTGGATCAGCGCTTGGTGCAAACCGACCAGCAAGGCAACGTGCAGGTCGGCGCAACCCTCAGCGACAAGCTACCAGCCAACACCAATTTGGTTCTGTTGATCAACAGCGGCGCCACTCTTACCCAGCTGATTTTGACCCCATAGGATTAAATACCCATGCAATGGAGCATCACCGGCACTGTGTTCGAAGCAGACGGCAAGCCCGCCACCAGTCAGGTCGAACTACAAATCTATGACATGGCCAGACAAGTCTGGCGTAGCGTCGTCAAGGGCAGCTTAAACAGTAAGGGTGACTTTGCGCTGAAGCTTGATCTAGCAGAAGAGCAGATCCTGCCTGCAGTCCGTCTCTGCGAGCCGAGCAAAGCCAAAGAACCCAGCCGAGTACTGGCCGAGGGAGGCCTGATCAAGGTCGAACCCGGCAAGCTTGTGCGTCTGTCCTACGGCGACATTGAGCGCTTGGGCAGCAACGCAGTCGCGCGCAGCGAGCGCGCCGCACCCTTTACCGAGGCCGATGACTATCTGCTTGCGGGCATGCCCAAAGAAGTCGCCAAAGTAACGTTGAGTATGGCCACCATACGCCTCAACCCGCAGCTGATTCGTGCCCAGCCTCAGGTTCAGCCTATTAGCAGCACTCATCTCAAGGTTCAGGCAGACCTCAGCAAGCAACTCGAAGTGCAATCGCTGGAGCTGAATCAAAAAGCGCAGTTGATCACCACCCTTGAACGCGCCAAGCAGACCACCGACAACGATCTGAAACAGGCGCAGTTGAAGGTCCAAACACTGGAAAAACAGCTGCAGAGCAAGCCTGCCAGCGCTGGCAATGAACAGATCGAACTAGCCACCCATCAGATCAAGCTCCAACTGAATGAGCAGATACTGCGCCAATCCACCGAATTTGAGCTGTCTACCGCGAGCTTGCAACGCAACCTGAATCAGAAAAATATTGAGATCGCGCAGTTCTCCGACCGGCTGGAACAGTTAAGCAAACAGCGCAGTGAAGCTGCAGCGGAAGCCGCCAACGCGCGCGAAGAAAGCGAACGGCTAAAAAGCCAGATGGATACCCAGGTCGATGCTGGCGAGCTATACACCAACATCGCCCGTCAACTGCAACAAGCCCAGAACAAACTGAATGAAGACGGCGTGCCCTACCGGCTCGGAAAAGTCTCTATGAACCTGAAAACCCTGGTCAACGGCAACAGTATGACACTGCCGACATTGGCCGAGCTGGATAAGCGCAACAGCGGCATCTTTACCGATGTAGCACTCGAATACTTACCGCAAAGCTCCACCAGCCAAAACACCGAGCCGCTGGTGACGGTACCCGATTTCAGCGACCTGACAGAAACCCTGGCGCGGCGGCTTGCCAGCGACTTGAGCCTACAACTGGAAGCGGCCTATCAGAGCGTGAGCGGCAGCACCCAGAGCATCGGCCAGGCAATCCGCCAAATACCCGCAAAAGGCTCATCGCTGCCACCCGGTGACAGCGTATTGGTGGTTTTCACTCAGGCCTGATAGCCGGAGCACAACAGCGAAGCAGTTTAACCCGGCTCAGCAACAGCCCAGCACACAGGAAAGACCCCATGCCCACCATTAAAGATTTGGTCAGCGACGTGATGGCAGCGCCCATCGGCGACATCATCGCCTCCGTCGGCCAAGGTGTTGCTCAAGCGCAAGAGGCGCTGGATCGCGCCTCACTGGCGCAGGTGCTCGCCATTTATCATGAAAGTGATAGCGATGAAATCAGATTGTTGCAAGAAATAGGTTACCAACCCACTTTCTACGCGCTGCCCGACACCACCGGTGAAATCCAGGTAGCACTCAGCATCAGCGGCCAGAACAGCGCCTCCAGCACCCCTGCAGCAACGACGCTGCCGGCAGCCCGCACTAAAGCAATGAGCCTGGCTGAGCGCTTCTTACCCCGCCTACCCGCGAGCAAAATTTACGCTGCTCCAGTGAATGCCGACCTGACCAATCGTTATGGCTTCCAAGCCAGCGCCGCTGCCAAAATTCAGTTCAGAATAGTGCCAGTGCCGGCACCAGGCCGCGTCAGCGAAATTCGCGTGGTGCCCGGCCTGCTAGGTAAACTGCTGGATGAGGCGGAAGCGCTGGCAGCGCGATTTTCCCTGGAAGTGATTGCGGTAGACAAAAATGGCGAGCCTCTGGCGACACCGCCAAGCAACAAAAAAATTACTGGGCAGTTGCCGGAAGCAGGTGAAATAAGCATAGCCGGCACGCAAATTCAGGTCAGTTTTGCTTGAGTTCGTTTTCCACCGTCAAACCAACGGGAACTGGCATTGCTCGCAAATGGCAACGCTCTGATATAACAAGCGGACCACACAAGCTCTATAAACTGAGTTTGTGTCCGCTACACACTCACTCCGCGTGCTTTCATCCATTGCTCAAACGCGACAAAGCGTCACTTGCCAATTTACAGTTTTGCGTCCATGTTTAAGCTTAGAAAGACGCTCTCAAAGCGCTCACTAAAAAGCAGGTAAACCTGCTTAATCCGTTCAGCTCGTGAGGACTGCCCGATGAAAAGCATACTGTTACCGGTACTAACTGCCAGCGCGCTATTTGCTGCCAGCGTGGGGTTTGCCAGTGAAGGTGAAGACCTTTACAACAGCAAAGCTTGCGTTGCTTGTCACAAAATCGATACCAAAGTGGTAGGCCCTGCTTACACCGACGTAGCTAAAAAATACGCCGGCCAGGACGGCGCCGTTGAAACGGTTGCCGGCCATATCAAAAATGGCGTCTCCGGCCTCTGGGGGCCGATCCCAATGCCACCAAACCAGGTGACTGATGAGGAAGCCAAAATTCTGGCTGAGTGGGTGCTGAGTCACAATTGAAATGGTTTCGTATCAACAACAAACCCGCCAATTGGCGGGTTTGTTGTTGATGGCAATACCACTCGGTTTACTCGGCCTTACCTTCCTTACGGATCTCGGCTTCCATGCGCTTAAGGCCGATGTGACGCACATCGGTGCCCTTGACCAGATAGATCACATGCTCGGCCACGTTGCGCGCGTGGTCACCCACACGTTCAAGTGAGCGCAGCACCCAGAGGATATTGAGCACGCGAGTAATGGAGCGCGGATCTTCCATCATGAAGGTGATCATCTCGCGCATCGCCGACTTGTATTCCTGATCCACCGATTTGTCTTCACGCGCGACCGAGAAAGCCTGATCGGTGTCCATGCGGGCGAAGGCATCCAGCGACTCTTGCACCATACGGCGCACGTGGTGGCCGATATGGCGACACTCGACATAGCCCTTTGGCGCCTGACCGGTTTCAACCAAATCAATCGCTCGACGAGCAATTTTCGAGGCTTCATCACCGATACGTTCCAGATCGACGATGATCTTGGTGATGCTGATGACCAAACGCAGATCGCTGGCAGCAGGCTGGCGACGGGCCAGAATGCGCATGCATTCCTGGTCAATATCCAGCTCCATCTGGTTGATGGCGTCGTCCTTCTCCCGAACCTGTTCGGCGAGTTTGGCATCACCCTCGATCAGCGCCACTATGGCATCGTTGATCTGTTTTTCGACCAACCCACCCATTTCTAACAGCTGAGTACGGATTTCCTCCAACTCAGCGTTGAATTGCTGGGAAATGTGCTGATTAAACGCTTCTTTATCTGGCATGGTGCGATCCCCGGTTAGCCGTAGCGGCCAGTAATGTAGTCTTCCGTCTGTTTCTTCGACGGGTTGGTGAACAGGGTGTTGGTATCACCAAACTCGATCAATTCGCCCATGTACATAAAGGCAGTGTAGTCGGATACCCGCGCCGCCTGCTGCATGTTGTGGGTCACGATGACAATGGTGAACTTGGTCTTGAGCTCATTGATCAGCTCTTCAATTTTCAGCGTCGAGATGGGGTCCAGTGCCGAGGCGGGCTCATCCAGCAGTAGCACTTCCGGCTCAACCGCGATGGTACGGGCGATCACTAAGCGCTGCTGCTGGCCGCCGGACAAGCCGAGGGCCGACTCGTTTAAACGGTCCTTGACCTCGTCCCACAAGGCCGCGCCTTTAAGCGACCACTCAACGGCTTCATCCAGCGTGCGTTTATTGTTCACGCCCTGAATGCGCAATCCGTAAGCGACGTTTTCGTAGATCGATTTAGGAAAAGGATTGGGCTTCTGAAACACCATGCCCACGCGGCGACGCAACTCGGATACGTTCACCCCTTTGGCGTAGATGTCCTGACCGTCTAGCAGAATCTGCCCATCTACCCGGCAACTATCCACCAGATCGTTCATGCGATTAAAGCAACGCAGCAACGTCGACTTGCCACAACCGGACGGGCCGATAAAGGCGGTCACACGGTTGCGCGGGATCTTGATGCTGACGTTGTGCAATGCTTGCTTGGCGTCATAGAACAGGCTCAACCCCGGCACGTCCAGCGCGATGGTTTCCTGGTCCATGTTCATGTCTTGCTGCGGGCGACCCAGGGCGCTCATATCCATTGCGTGGGTTTTGGTACTGTTAGACATAGTCTTGAGTCCGCGTTGAAAGGGTTATCAGTTTTCCAGCGCTTTGTATTTTTCGCGCAGGTGATTTCGAATAGCGACCGCCGCAAAATTCAGCGAGGCAATGACGCCCACCAGCAACAACGCGGTGGCGTAGACCAGTGGACGGGCGGCTTCAACGTTCGGGCTCTGGAAGCCAACGTCGTAGATATGAAAGCCCAGGTGCATGAATTTCTGGTCCAGGTGCAAATAAGGATAGTTGGCGTTCAGCGGCAATGTTGGCGCGAGCTTGACCACGCCCACCAGCATCAGCGGTGCCACCTCGCCAGCGGCGCGTGCCACGGCGAGAATCAGGCCAGTCATCATGGCTGGGCTGGACATCGGCAGAATTACCTTCCACAGCGTCTCGGACTTGGTTGCCCCTAGTGCCAAGGAGCCTTCGCGCAGCGAGCGTGGAATCCGCGTCAGACCTTCTTCGGTTGCCACAATCACCACCGGCACAGTCAGCAGCGCCAGCGTCAACGAGGCCCAGAGCAGGCCGCCAGTACCCAGCGTTGGCGAAGGCAGCGACTCCGGGAAGAACAACTGATCGATGTTGCCGCCCAAAAAGTAGATAAAGAAGCCGAGACCGAACACCCCGTACACAATCGAAGGGACACCCGCCAGGTTGTTTACCGCAATGCGGATGATGCGGGTGACCACACCCTGTTTGGCATATTCACGCAAATATACTGCTGCCAGTACACCGAAAGGCGTAACGATGACCGACATGAGCAGCACCATCATCACGGTGCCAAAGATCGCCGGGAAAACACCACCCTCGGTATTCGCCTCACGCGGTTCAGCGCTGACGAACTCCCAAAGCTTGGCAAAGTAGTGACCCATCTTTTCCGGAACGCCCATGGCGTTGGGCTGGAACACCCGTACCACGGCCGACATGCTAATGCGCTTTTCCTGTCCATCCATGGCACGTGCCATCAAGCTATCGCGATTAAAGGCGGTGTACAGGTCAACCAGCTGGGTTTCCAGCTCGGCATAATGAGCGTGTTGCACCGCAGCCTCAGCGTCCAACTCCGCCTGAAGATCGGGCGTTAGCGCGTTGTCCAGTTCATAGCCGCGTTGACGCAAACGGATGCGTTCCAGCTCGGAGTTAATCTTGCCAATGGCGCCGGTTTCCAGTGAGTGAATTTCTTTGTAGATACCCTCAGCCCGCTCAACAGAAGCGCCTAGCGCCTGCTTAGCCTGCTCACCCTCAATGACCTTGCCATCCTGACTGACATTCAGCAGATAACCGTAAAAATTACCCCACTCGCGACGCTCGATGGCGATGACGTCTTCGGGGTAGCGCTCATCGGTCAACCAGTCGGCTACGATCCAGCGGAAATCCGCACCGTACAAATCACGGTTACCGACCTTCAGCAGCTCACGCTGCATAAATTCGGACTTTTCTGGATCAACCGGCAGCCCGGCGCCGTGCAGACGTTCAGTCGGCACCTGCTCGCGGGTAGTGACCTCACCAAGTAAGGTAATAGTCGGCTGGCCGGGGATGGTGTATTCCGCTTCCATAACGTCGGCTGGCCAAAAATGGCTGAGGCCTCGCACGGCGATAAGGAACAGCAGGCCAAGCGTCATGATCACCGCAATGGCGACTGCGCCGGCATTCATCCAGACCCAGGGGCTACCTGTTTTGAACCAGGTTACAAAGTTGCTCTGTTTCACTGTGTACATTCCTGTAGGTCAGAGTGAGGCATATTTCTTGCGCAGGCGCTGACGTATCAGCTCTGCTGCCGTGTTCATCAGGAAGGTGAAGCTGAGCAACACCAGTGCCGCAAGGAAGAGCACACGATAATGCGTACTGCCGACTTCCGATTCGGGCATCTCTACCGCGATGTTGGCCGATAGCGTGCGCATGCCCTCAAAGATATTCCAGTCCATGATCGGCGTATTACCGGTAGCCATCAGTACGATCATGGTTTCACCCACGGCGCGACCCATACCGATCATCACGCCCGAGAAGATGCCCGGACTAGCTGTCAGAATCACCACGCGACTCATCGTTTGCCAAGGCGTAGCACCCAGCGCCAGCGAACCTTGCGTGAGGTGGCGCGGCACACTGAAGACCGCGTCTTCAGCAATCGAGAAAATCGTGGGAATCACCGCA
>DRHT01000024.1 GCA_011053055.1 Halopseudomonas sabulinigri
CCTGTATGAAGCAACGAGAGACATAGGCCGCTATCTGATGAGCTACTACAACAGGCAGCGTCCGCACAGCTACAACGCCGGCCTGCCACCGGAGCTAGCTGAAAAAAGACTTAACAAACTGTCCGGAATTAGTTGACCACTACAGCCCTTCGAGTTCGCTGCGTTGCTCAAGCTGTCGGGGGTCGCGCCTAGCCGGCCGCTCGCAAACTCGGCGCTACGCACCTCAGACATCGCGAGCAACTTTTCCCCGACAGCTCTGCGCTACTCGCCCCCTCAGATGGGAGGTTTAGTCTGTGCAGACTTGCAGCTGTATGCGCTGTAGCCTGGCACTGGAACCGCTAAACCACCCGACTTTTCGAGCGGACTTCTAACTTGTTACTGTAGGTTGGACTACACCGCAGGCTTGTCCACTGTGCTGGATGGCTTCCGCCACCTGCCCTGCTCGTTAGCCAAACCAATGATTTAGGCTCTATGCAACTGCCTCTAAAAAAAAACCACTAAAGCTTGACCGAGCCGAGGTCAAGAGAAAGTTAAGCAAATAAGTAAAAAAACGGGTAAACTGGCCGACTACTTGCTAACAACACAGGCCCCCCATGACTGCCAAGACCACCGAAACGACTGAGCCAAAAGCACCTGCAGCTGCAAAAACCACCGCACCAAAAACCACTGCTGCCAAACGCAAAGCGGATGCCGCGGTTGCTACTAGCAAATCAATCGACAACCAGATTGAAGCCTTTCTGTCTTCCGGTGGCGAAATTCAGAAAATCCCCAATGGCAAGAGTGGTCAAACCTATAGCTCACCACGCGCGGGCAAGCCAGCAGCCAAGCCAGCTGTTGCCGCTAAAGCGGCAGAATAAGACTGCCGCAGCATAGGGCCTTTCGGCCGGGATCAAGTGTATAGACTCTAACGGCGATCACCGCGTAGAGTCTGCACCTGCTCCTGCAACACCGCTGGTTCAGCTTGATCTGGCGCTATCGCTTCTCCTGCTACCAAACCTACTCTAGACCAGCAACGGCGGAAAAAGCCCTTGTTTGGATCGCGACTAAAGAAACTGCCCCAAAGCCCCTGCAACGCCAACGGAATCACTGGCACTGGGTTGCTTGTCAAAATCCGACTGATACCACTGCGGAATTCGCTTATTTCGCCATCCGCGCTCAGCTTGCCTTCGGGGAAGATACACACTACCTCCCCTGCCTGTAGATATTCATCGATACGCTTGAATGCCGCTTCGTAGATAGCCTCGTCCTCTTGCCGACCGGCAATGGGGACGGTACCGGCTGTGCGAAAAATAAAATTGAGGACCGGTAACCGGTAGATTTTGTAGTACATAACAAAACGTACCGGACGGCGCACCGCCCCACCCACTAACAACGCATCGACAAATGACACGTGATTGCATACCAGTACACAGGCCCCCTCGTCGGGTATGGCCTCCAGATTCTGATGCTCCACCCGATACATAGAATGCCCTAGCAGCCATATCAAGAAGCGCATGGTGAACTCAGGCACCACACTGAAGATATAGAGGTTGACCGCTATATTGAGCAACGAAATCGTCAGGAAAACTTGCGGAATGCTGAAGCCGGCAATGCCCAAGAGAACGATGGATAGAATCGCAGAGCAGACCATCAATAACGCATTCAGAATATTGTTGGCAGCAATAACGCGGGCGCGCTCTTCCTCTTGGGTGCGTGATTGAATCAAGGCGTACAAGGGGACGATGTAGAAACCGCCGAAGATGCCCAGGCCAAGAATACTGCCCAATGCCAACCAAGCCGCCGGCTGGGTTAAGAGCTCAGTCCAGGTGTAGGCCAGATCGCCGGGGACGACGGAACCTGATACCCACCACAGCAACAAACCAAATATGGTCAGCCCCATGGAACCGAAAGGCACCAAACCGATCTCTACTTTATGCCCTGACAGCCGCTCGCAGAGCATTGAACCAAGGGCAATACCGACCGAAAAGACCGTAAGAATCAGGGTAACTACACTCTCGTCGCCGAACAGAAATTCCTTGGCGTATGCGGGAATCTGCGTGAGGTAAGTGGCACCAAGAAACCAAAACCACGAGTTACCCAGTATTGAGCGGGAAACCGAGGGCACTTGTTTGCTCAACCCCAGACGCAATATCGCCCAGGACTGACGGAATATATTCCAGTCCAGCTGCAGTTCTGGCAAGGCCGCAGGGGCCTCGGGTATGCGACGACTGCACAGGTAACCAAGTACCGCGACGACTATCACTGAAGCGCCTACCCAATGCGCCCAAGCCACCCCTGACATCAATAACCCGGCATATAGGGTTCCGCCAAGAATCGCCAGAAAAGTGCCCATTTCAACCAGTGCGTTACCGCCGATCAACTCATCTTCCTGCAAATGCTGCGGCAAGATTGAATACTTTACGGGGCCAAAAAGCGCGGATTGCGTACCCATCGCGAAAAGTACCAACAACATCAACGGCAGGCTGCCCTGCCATAGGCTGAAGGCACCTACCAGCATGATGCCCACCTCACCCAGCTTGATGCGGCGAATCAGGGTGTCTTTACGGTACTTTTCACCAAACTGGCCACCCAAGGCAGAGAACAAAAAGAAAGGCAGCACAAATAGCATGGCGCTCAGATTGATCAGCAAATCACTGTCTGCCGAGAAACTGAGCTTAAACAGGATCGCGAGAATCAGCGCTTGTTTAAACAGGTTGTCGTTAAAGGCGCCCAGCAACTGGCTGAGAAAGAACGGCAGAAAACGCTTGCTGCCCAACAAGCGGAATTGTGAGTGTTCAGACATGGGCCTGTATTTCCTTGTGCCAAAGCATCCAATCAATGAAGGACGTCAGCATACCCAAGGAAGCGAGGTAAACGGTAGGAAACCTGATCAGAGCGAGATGAAAATCAGTAAAATCTCTTCTACTGCACCTGAGTCGCAAACAACCACCGGTGGTGCACTACTGACAACGCGAGAACTTCAAACGGAGTTGCCTGCTTGTAAAATCAAACAAGCAACTCCGTACAAGCACTCAGGAGGTCACGGCCAAGCGCACTTTGCGTCGCTCAACCCATTGATGGATGCGTTCTTGTCGCGCAGCGGTTAGCGGATACTTCCAGGCAATCGCGAAGGCAGTCATGTATAAGAGTACTGGCCCCAAAATATAGAGCATGCGTAAAGACAGCAGCTGATTGGCGCTGTGCTCCACTTCTTTAGCGTCGAAACCAACCAGGGCCAGCAGCCCCAACGATAACCCCAGCCCCAAGGCCATCGCCATTTTTTGTGCCATGCCCGCAATGGCAAAAAACAGCCCGGTGCGATGCTCTTTACTACGCGCGGTATCGAGATCAACAATATCTGCCAGCATCGACAACGGCAGGAATTGGAACGCAGCGAAACAGAAGCCTTTAACGCAAAACATCAGCGCAAACGCGGTGAGCTGGCCTGCCTGCAGAAAAAACATACCGAGAATACTGATGCTGGAAATCCCCAACGCCAGACAAAAGGCCTTGTGCTTGCCAATCCGCTTGCCGACGAACAGCCAGAAAGGAATCCCTAAAATACCCACCCCAAAATACAACAGATACATTAAGCCAATCTGCGCTTGAATCTGTATCACGTGCTGCATAAAGAACACCGATAGCGCATTACGAAATGACTCACCCATCACTACGACCAGCAACATCAGAATCATGCGCTTGAACGGGCCGTTGTTTTTCAGCACCCGCAGGCCTTTCTTCCAATCTGTGCGCTGCACCGATTGCGGCGGCGCCTCTTTAACCCGCGCCACCACAAGAAAAACCGTCAGTGGCAGTAGAATAATCATCAACCAGGCCATCACCGCGAGAATCGGGCCGTAACCGATCCCCAGCTCGCCGTTCTTTCCAAACAACCAAACAGCCGACTCCATCAGGAAGCCATCGGTATGCCCAGCCTGATACCGCGCACCCAACGCCTGCACTATGGCCGGTGCCAAAGCCGCCAAGAAAAGCCCGATCAGCACAAAGCCTTCGCGTGAAGCCACAACACGGCTGCGCTGATGGTAAAGGTTAGAGAGCTCGGCTCCCCAGGCGCCGTAGGGCAGCGTGACCATGGTCCAGCCCAAGTACATCAGCACCGTCCAGAACAGCAGATGGGCGATCCCTATACCGTCGGGAGGCATGAAAATCATGATGGTGCCGATCAGCATTAAGGGCACCCCCATAACCAGCCAGGGCTTGCGACGCCCAAACCGGGTTTGCCAGCGGTCGCTGAGGGTGCCGATCAAGGGGTCGGTAATGACATCGGTGATACGTGCGAAGACCAACACCAGCGCCATCAGCGCCATGTTGAGCCCAACTTCTTGGGCGTAGAACGGCGGCAGGTAGACCACCAGAGGGTAGCCAATGATGGCCAGCGGCATGCCAATAGAGCCGTGAATAAGAATGGTCGAGCGTTTAAGTACGCCGGATTCGGACATGCCTATCTCCTGGTGAGAACGTTGCGTACCTGCTGGTCGCTTTATTATCGTTGTCGTCTCGGGTCAGGCAGGATACGGAGAGCCTGCGCTGTGAACGCTTGTCTACTTTATACCAAGGTTCTTTGGCTGAGCAGTCATACATAGTGACCTGAAGTCACCGCACAATTGAGCCTTCAACCCCGCTCGATCTATATAAACCAAGAACTTCGCAGCAAATACCCCATAAAACCACTCTCAATCGACGCAATTAGTCATCAATAACGCGCAAGGATATGCAACATTCATATACATTATTGGATCATCCCTTAGCCTGGGTGTAGTGTCTGCAACGCTTAATTCAGAGCGTTTACCCCACCAAGAGAGCAAACCCATGCAGAAACGTCAGCCCGCACCCAGTACTGCCGTTGGTGCGGCCGCGTGCCTACTCTTGGTTGTGCACGGGCTGGGGAGGTTTATTTATACGCCACTGTTGCCGCTCCTGGTCGGCGATGGCCAGCTCAGCATGGTGCAAGCGGCGGATCTGGCGAGCTGGAATTACGTAGGCTATTTGCTGGGCGCATTGGTCGCCATTCGCTGGCATAACCCGCAGCAGCTGCGTATTGCCATACCTGCGGCTCTTACCCTGCATTGCCTTACGCTGCTCTGCCTAACGCAAAGCAATCAGTTCAACAGCCTGCTGGGGCTGCGGCTTGCCAATGGCCTGAGTAACGGCATGATCTTCGTGATGGTGCCATCCTTGTTGATGGAATGGCTGGCCGCACGACAACGTATTGCGCTGAGCGGTTTGGCCTATCTCGGCGTGGGCGGTGGCCTGGTCATTTCGGGGTTACTAGCCAACCCGCCGATTCTCGATCTGCATGCCGCACAACGCTGGTGGCCCGCCGCATTACTGAGCTTGCCGCTGGCTATCTGGGGCGCCTGGGTACTCTCAAGCCTGGAATTGGCGCCAGAGCATCAACACACGAAAACCGCGCGGCGCGCGCTGCTCGACCGACACAGCCGACCGCTGTTTCTGGCTTACGCCGGCGCAGGTCTGGGCTACATCCTACCCATGACCTTTCTACCGATGATCGCCAGTCTGCAGCTAGGCAATCAGCACCCGATGGTCAGCCAAAGCTGGCTGATATTGGCATGCGCCACGCTGCCCTCTGCCTGGGTATGGAATAAGCTGGGGCAGCGTATGGGCGATCGCAACGCGTTGATCGCCAACTATGCAATACAGAGCGCCAGCGTATTTGCCGCACTACTGCTGCCTTCAGGTATAGGCCTGCCTTTATGCGCGCTGTTAATGGGCAGTAGTTTTCTCGGCGCAGTACTGCTGACCCAACGCCTGGGCCGTGCTCTACAACCGAACCAAGGCCCAAGGCTGTCGGCCGCACTAATCGCACTCTACGGTCTCACGCAATTACTCGCGCCTTGGATGGCAAGACTGTGGCTCGATCAGGGCGGGCAGCTACCGGATACTCTATGGTTAGGAGCCGGCGCCCTGGTCTGGAGCTTGATATGGATGTTTAAAGTGCGTGAGCCCGCGCAGTCAACTAATTGAACCTCCAGGCACCCCACTGCTCAAAACAGTTATAACGCTACAACAGCGACCAGTACCGATAGCGCCGGAGCGACACCTATTATGCGATCCTCCAAAGCCCTTGTGTTTGCCAGCTGCCTGATCACCTTGGCTCTGGCTACTCCACTGCAAGCCAAACCGGATAACCATTCAAACCAAGGGCACAACAAAGATCGCGACCGGCACCAGGATACCCAGCACGACCAACACGATGACTACATTGATTTAGATACCCAGCTTATTCGCAGCGTGTTTCGCGACCACCAAGAATACATAGACAACCGAACCAGTCTGCCACCCGGTATCCGCAAAAACCTCGCTCGCGGCAAGCCTATTCCACCGGGCATCGCCAAGCAAATTGACCCTCGCCTCAACCAGCGTCTGCCGCACTACGACGGTTATGACTGGCGTCAAGCTGGAGAGGATGCCGTACTGATTAGCGTCACTACAGGCATCATTGAAGCTATTATCAGCAACGCTTTCGATTAAAAGGACGGCGATTGAAAATTCAGTGCAAAAGCAACCGGGCCCACCATGGATCACGAGTCCAGGTCGCTGCTATTGCGCTATGTCTTCTATTGTTAGCCGGCTGCAGTGCCACTCAACTGGCTTACCGTAATCTCGACTGGTTAATCAGCCGCAAGGTTAATCAGCTGGTGGACTTGAACTCCAGCCAACAGGCGTGGTTCGACAATCAATTGCAAGGCACATTGCAATGGCACTGCCTACAGGAGATTCCGCGTTACCACCAAGAGCTCACTCGCATTGGTAAGCGCCTGCTATCAGCCGATCTAGAGCCACAAAGCCTCGAAGCTGATATACAACGGGCAGAAGCCTCCGCCAACAGATTATTAGAGCGTACTGCTCCACTGATGAGTGGCCTACTGCAGCGTCTGGATGATGACCAGATTCAGGAACTGCGCAGCAACATGGATGAGCACCTCGATGAACAATATCAAGAGCTGGCCTCCCCACCACTGCAAGAGCGGCAAGAACACAGCATTAAAGAACTAAGCAGCTTGTTGGAACGCTGGCTAGGGCGCCTGAACACACCACAGAAGGCCTTAGTCGAACAATGGGCCGCCAGCCGTAGCCGTGATGATAGCAACCGAATCTGGCTGGATAATCGACGGCATTGGCAGGGCTTACTCTTTGACGAGCTAGCGACTCGCCAACAGAACGACTTTAGTCAGCGCATCCGTCATTTGCTGGTCGATTATCGCCAACTGCAAACGCCCGCCTATGCGCAGCAAGCACCAGGCTCCAAACTTGCCTTTAGCCAGCTACTAACGGGCATCATGCACGCCGCGACGGCCAAGCAGAAGAAGCACTTCTCAACTCAATTGGAGGAGCTCTTAGAAGACCTGCAGGCGCTCGATTGCAGTAGTGATAAAAGTTAACTATAAACTTTGACAATCATTCTCATTAACATTAGCATGCAATGCATCAGCCGAAAGAGCCACGACCGGAGAGCTTGCATGTACGTTTGTCTCTGCAAAGGTATTACTGACAACCAGATTAAAGACGCCATAAACCACGGCGCCTGCTCCATGCGCGACCTGCGCAGCGATCTGGACGTGGCGACGCAATGTGGCAAATGTGCACGTGATTGCAAATCCATCCTGCTGGAAAATATGACCAGCAATCAGTCAGCAGCCATAGCGAATGCCCAATTTATTGCGGCCTGATTCTGCTTCGCGAACACCGACTGATAATCATTTTTAACTCCTTTCTTTTCAAACACTTATATTTGACAGAAGCCTATCGCCGGCCCACACTTGAAAACTAAACATTTTTAAGGGTCCCGATCATGAAAGGCGACAAGAAAGTCATCCAGCACCTCAATACCATCCTGGGCAATGAACTGGTCGCCATCAACCAGTACTTTCTGCACGCCCGCATGTTGCAAGACTGGGGGCTGGATAAGTTGGGAGCCCACGAATACCGCGAATCAATCGACGAGATGAAGCACGCTGACGTGCTGATCAAGCGCGTGCTTTTCCTTGAAGGCTTGCCTAACCTGCAAGACCTCGGACGCCTGATGATCGGCGAAAATACCCGTGAAATCCTCGAATGCGACCTGAAGCTGGAAATGAAGGGCATCCCTGACTTGAAAGCTGCCATAGCACATTGCGAAGAGGTCGGCGACTACGGTAGCCGCGAGCTGCTTGAGGGTATTCTCGAGTCAGAAGAAGAGCATGTCGACTGGCTGGAAACCCAGCTGAGCCTAATCGACAAGGTTGGCCTGGAAAATTATCAGCAGTCTCAGATCAGCGAATAAGTTTTCGTCGCCTAAGCTTTTTCTGCAACTTTATCAGTAAATAGATTCATTACTGCGCTTCACGGAAGACCAGCGATTAGCTCGGCCAGTAGTGGTGGATTGAGCGCTGCTGGTCGAGATGGAACTCGACCTTCCATTAACAGGCCTTATTCCGCTCGCCCTTAATTGGCCGCTCTTTTAGTCAACCTTTCAGATATCTCACTTGGCTGGCTTTATGGAAGGCCGGGTTCCATCCCGGCCAGCGGGTGCGAAAGAGACATGAGCACCTCAAAGCGCAGCAATAATCGCCTCCAACGCCTGCTCAGGGTTCTCTGCTTGGGTTATTGGCCTACCAATAACCAAGTAGCTACTGCCGTTCTCCAGCGCCTGTGAAGGGGTCACTATGCGCTTCTGGTCATCCGCACTACTCTCTGCAGGACGAATACCCGGCGTTACCAACAAAAACGCATCGCCCAGCGCATGACGAAGCGCTTTTGCTTCGCGCGCGGAACAGACTACGCCATCCAAACCGCATTCTTGCGTCAAACGCGCCAGGCGCTGCACCTGAACCATAGGTTCAATATCAACACCCACCTCTTTCAAGTCCTCCTGCTCCAGGCTGGTTAGAACAGTAACCGCTGTTAACAAAGGCCGAGTGCTGCGGCGTTCGAGAATATCGCGACAGGCTTCCATCATCCTTCGGCCGCCCCCGGCGTGCACGTTAACCATCCACACGCCCAGTTCAGATGCGGCCTTCACCGCACTGGCCGTGGTGTTCGGAATATCGTGAAACTTGAGATCAAGAAAGACTTCGAAACCCTTGTGTTGCAGCGCTTCCACTACCGCCGGCCCGCTACTGGTAAACAGCTCCTTACCCACCTTCACGCGACAGCGCGCCGGATCAAGCTGATCAGCCATGCTCATTGCCGAAGGCGCATCAGGAAAATCCAGCGCGACAATAATTGGGCTAGTGCTAGACATACTTTCCATCCTGTTTTGAATACTCACGAATTATTACTCAGACCACCTCATAACCCTTCAATGGTCTAATGGTTGACCAGCCATGGCAGCTAGGGCACTGCCAATACAGCTTTTGCCCGGCAAAACCACATGACTCGCAGCGATACAGCGGGCGTTGTTGTTGCAAGGACTCCAACAGCTGCTCCAGCACCTGCATGCCAGCCTCCTCCGCTTGCACTACAGCGTGCGGTTGCAGCTTTAGTAAACCAAGAGTGCCGCCAATAGAAGGTTGCTGCTGTACCCACGCGAGCAAAAAACGCTGGGCACTGGTGACGCCTTCCTGTTGTTCAATCTGCTCACTACGTGCCAATACGGTTTGCAGCATGGGCGGCTCCGGCCGCTCGAGTACCTTATCCAGATAGGCGGCAAGATCAAGGTCGCCATTATCCGCGCAGCGTTTAGCCAACGGCAATATCTGCGGAACAAAATCCGGCGACTCAAGTGCCACTCGCTGCAACAACTTGAGCAAGGCACGGGTGTGTCCTTGCCGCTCTTCCAGGTCAGCCAACATCAACATTGCTCGAGTGCTAGCTGGATCGACCTTCAAAGCAGCCTGCAGATGTACCTGCACGCGATTGATGTCACGGTCACGAATCGCCTCCTCGGCCAATTCGCAATAATAGTGCGCCTGGATAACAGCAAAGTCGGGGCGCTCGCGCAATAATCGCAGACCGATCTCGGTTGCCTGAAGCCAGTCGCGCTGTTGCTCGTAGACAGTAACCAGGTCACCCAGCGCCTCACCACGTAAACTTGACGAGGAGCTCCCCAGCTCTTCGAGCAGTCGCTCTGCGCGGTTATGCATACCTACCGCAAGATAGTCACGTGCCAGCTCTAGCTGAACCCTGTCAGCCTGCTGTGTTGTCAGGTTGGGTCTGGCTAGCAAGTTTTGATGAACTTTGATCGCGCGCTCCACATCGCCACGCTGACAGAACAGCTTACCTATGGCGATATGGGTTTCGACCGTTTCAGGATTCACTTCCAAGGCACGAATGAAGGTTTCAATCGCCTCATCCGGCTGCTCGTTGAGCAGATAGTTAAGGCCGATGAAATACTGGCGATCGATGGCGCTGCCGTGCGGCTGCAACATGAAGCCTACTTTGATTGCTTCGCGCCGCCCGAGGAACCAGCCAATCGCCAAGGCCACCACAAACAAGCCAAGGAACAGTAGTTCCTGCATGGGATCAGCCTTTGACAGCTTGGGTGCGCAGCTTATCGACTTCCTTGCGATAACGGTTGAGCTCGTTGCTCTGCACCATCAATTTCAAACGCAGCCGAGTGGTAATCAACCAGCCGATGAAGACACCCAAAATACTGCCGAGAATAAAAGCGAAGACAATATAAATCGACAGCGGCAATTCAGGCGACTGAATTTCGAGAAACTGCAGCGTGGTGGTTTGCTGGTTTTCCAGCATGAAATCCATTGTTGCCAATGCCACCAGCAGCAAGACAATAATCAGCAACGCGCGCTTTAGCCATAGCATGCCACACTACTCCGCATCCATTTGTGTAGGGCGAAGTATAACGCAGGGCCCGGGAGAGACATACCAGATCAGCTGTTTTCCAGCGACTCGTTCACGCGATCACGTAACTCTTTGCCGGGCTTGAAATGTGGCACAAACTTACCTTCCAGCTCCACCGCATCACCCGTCTTAGGGTTACGGCCAACGCGTGGCGCACGGTAGTGCAACGAAAAGCTGCCAAACCCCCGAATTTCGATCCGCTCCCCGGTAGCAAGTGCCTGAGACATATGCTCCAACATGGTTTTGATCGCAAGCTCAACATCCTTCGCCGACAACTGCCCCTGTTGCTCGACAATGCGCTCGATCAACTCCGACTTGGTCATGGTTTTCCCTTTTTTATCAAGCGAGTAGCTTCGTTTTACACGGTTTTACCATGCTTGACTAGCTTTGAACAGCCTGATATGAGCTAGCCCGCTCGGGCGCAGCAAGCTATAAGCGAAAAGCGGCCAGCAGCGCTGTATCCAACGCGCAGCCGACTTGGGGCCAGGAGAGTCCACGGAATGGGTTTATGGAAGGTTGAGTTCCATCTCGAACAGCGCCCGGACAAAAAACACAGTCGCTGATGGCATGTACGTACCAACAGCAACGACGCAAACCAACACCCCAATAAAAAACCGCTTACCGCGCAGCCCGGCTCCAAACTTAACACGTGTATACGCCGCTGGCCGGGATGGAATCCGGCCTTCCATGGGTGCCGCGTTTTCCTGGGAGTATCGCGTGCAATCGATAACCAGAAGTGGGTTTGGGTCTCACTTATAGATTGCCGCTTGCACGCAAAAAATGCGCAAAAAAAAGGGCGACCGAAGTCGCCCTTTTTTAGATGCAAAGGCTTAGTTGCCTTTGTTTTCCATCTGCTGCTTGATCAGATCACCGATGGTGGTCGGACCAGCTGCCAGCATTTCCTGCTTACGCAGGTCCTGGATGGCTTCTTTCTCGTCTTCAACGTCCTTCGCTTTGATGGACAGGCTGATGACGCGGCTCTTACGGTCGATGCTGATGATCTTGGCTTCGACTGCATCGCCTTCGTTCAGAACGTTGCGAGCATCTTCAACACGGTCACGGCTGATTTCAGAGGCTTTCAGCGTGCCTTCGATACCGTCGGCCAGGGTGATGATAGCAGCCTTGGCATCAACTTCTTTAACAGTACCGGTCAGGATGGTGCCCTTATCGTTCAGGGACACGAAGTTGGAGAACGGATCGTCTTCCAGCTGCTTGACGCCCAGGGAGATGCGCTCACGCTCTGGATCAACAGACAGGATAACAGTCTCGATCTCGTCGCCTTTCTTGAAGCGACGTACCGCTTCTTCACCGGCTTCGTTCCAGGAGATGTCGGACAGGTGAACCAGACCGTCGATGCCGCCGTCCAGACCGATAAAGATACCGAAATCAGTGATGGACTTGATGGAACCGGAGATCTTGTCGCCCTTGTTGAACTTGCTGGAGAACTCTTCCCATGGGTTCATCTTGCACTGCTTGATGCCCAGGGAGATGCGACGACGATCTTCGTCGATATCCAGAACCATAACTTCTACTTCGTCGCCAACATTGACAACTTTAGAAGGATGGATGTTCTTGTTGGTCCAATCCATTTCGGATACGTGAACCAGGCCTTCTACGCCTTCTTCCAGCTCTGCGAAACAGCCGTAATCAGTCAGGTTAGTGACCTTGGCAGTAACGCGAGTGCCTTCTGGGTAACGACCAGTGATAGCGACCCATGGATCTTCGCCCAGCTGCTTCAGACCCAGAGAAACGCGATTGCGCTCACGGTCAAACTTCAGCACCTTGACATCGATCTCATCGCCAACGTTGACGATTTCAGACGGATGCTTGATACGCTTCCACGCCATGTCGGTGATGTGCAGCAGGCCATCGACGCCGCCCAGATCGACGAATGCGCCGTAATCTGTGAGGTTCTTGACGATACCCTTGACCACTTGGCCTTCCTGCAGCGTTTCCAGCAGAGCTTCGCGCTCGGCGGAATTTTCGGCTTCCAGGACAGCGCGACGAGAAACAACAACGTTGTTGCGCTTCTGGTCCAGCTTGATGACCTTGAATTCCAGTTCTTTGTTTTCCAGGTGAGTGGTGTCACGAACCGGACGCACATCAACCAGAGAACCAGGCAGGAACGCGCGAATGGTGTTGACGTCGACGGTAAAGCCACCTTTGACCTTGCCGTTGATAACACCCTTGACGATTTCTTCTGCAGCGAAAGCAGCTTCGAGAACCTTCCACGACTCGGCGCGCTTGGCCTTTTCGCGGGAAAGTTTGGTCTCACCGAAACCGTCTTCAACGGCTTCCAGTGCAACGTGAACCTCATCACCCACTTGGATAGTCAGTTCACCCTGATCGTTCAGGAACTGCTCGCGTGGGATAACACCCTCTGATTTCAAACCGGCGTGAACGGTGACCCAATCGGAGTCGATGTCCACAACGATACCGGTGATGATGGAGCCTGGCTCCATATCAAGGGTTATTAGGCTTTCTTCAAAAAGTTCGGCAAAGCTTTCGCTCATTTGGAATCCTGTAAATTAAGTATAAAGGCAGCTACCGCTCAGCCGCTCAAGAGCGCGCTGTGCAGCCACTTACCCGCCACGCCACCAGCTTGCGTGGGTTGATGGTATCAATGCCCTTTCCGGTTTGGCTGGTTGCCCGGATAGAGCAGTCTGATCAGTTCAGCAAATCGCGTTTTTGCGCTTCCCGATGAACCATTTCAAGTACTTCTTCGATGCCCATACATGTGGAATCGACCTGGATCGCATCCTCAGCAGGCCGCAAGGGCGCGATGCTGCGATTCATATCCCGATCATCCCTCGCGACGATCTCATCGAGAAGACTCGCAAGATTAGCAGTTTCACCCTTTTCGAGCAACTGCCGATAGCGTCTACCTGCCCGTTCCTCAGCACTGGCGGTCAGGTAAATTTTCAATGCGGCGTCGGCGAAGACGACGGTGCCCATATCCCGGCCATCGGCGACTAAGCCCGGTGGCTCGCGAAATGCGCGCTGACGCTGCAACAAGGCAGCGCGCACAGCCGGCAACGCGGCGACTAGAGAGGCGCCTGCGCCAGTGGCTTCGGTACGCAACGCGCGAGTGACTTCTTCGCCTTCGAGAATAATATGCTGTTCGCGTGCATCAGCGCCGGCAACAAACTGCACATCCAGATGCGCCGCCAATGCCTCAAGCGCGGGCTCATTACTCAACGCCACCCCATGATTTTGTGCAGCAAATGCGAGCACTCGATAAAGGGCACCTGAGTCCAATAATTTCCAACCCAGTCGACTGGCCAGCAAGCCGGCGATGGTGCCCTTCCCTGACCCGCCAGGGCCATCGATGGTGATCACCGGGATAGCTTGTTCAGTCACGCGTTCTCCTCCAATCGGACGTGCATGCCGACGCGTTGCGCCAAGCCTACAAAGTCCGGGAATGACGTCGCCACGTTGGCGCAGTCATTGATGTGAATTTCACCTTTAGCGCGCAATGCAGCTACCGCAAAAGACATGGCAATACGATGATCACCGTGGCTTTCAACGCTGCCACTACCAATCTCGCTACCTTCGATAATGATGCCGTCTGGTGTGGGCTCGGCTTTGACGCCCAGCGCAATCAACCCATCCGCCATCACTTGGATACGATCGGACTCCTTAACGCGCAGCTCATCTGCACCGCGCAGAATAGTACGCCCTTCTGCGCAGGCGGCGGCTATAAAGAGCACCGGGAATTCGTCAATTGCCAAAGGCACCTGATCAGCTGGGATATCAATGCCCTTGAGCGGCGCGTAACGAACGCGGATGTCGGCGACTGGCTCGCCACCGACTTCACGTTCGTTGCTCAGCTCAATATTGCCGCCCATTTCTCGCAAAATGTTAATCACGCCGATACGTGTGGGGTTAATCCCAACGTGCTCAAGCAGCAGGTCGGCGCCCTCACAGATGCTGGCAGCCACCATAAAGAAAGCTGCGGAAGAGATATCGGCCGGCACATCGATTTTGCAGGCCTGCAGGGTGTGACCGGATTCGATAGTGACCGTGGCGCCATCTACCTTGACCGGATAACCAAAGCCTTTGAGCATGCGTTCGGTATGGTCGCGGGTTGGCGCCGGCTCGGTAACCGAGGTGCTGCCCGAGGCGTAGAGACCCGCCAACAGCACGCAGGATTTAACCTGAGCGCTGGCCATCGGCATTGTGTAATCCATACCCATCAAACGACCAGAACCACCAATGCGCAACGGCGGCCCGCCTTCGTCACCCGTATCGATCTGGGCGCCCATTTCACGCAGAGGTTTAGCCACTCGACCCATGGGGCGTTTGGACAGGGAGGCGTCGCCGGTCAGCACGGTATCAAAGGTTTGCCCGGCTAGCAGACCTGAAAGCAAACGCATGGACGTGCCGGAGTTACCCAGGTACAGCGAACCGGGCGGCGCTTTCAAGCCGTGTAGGCCTACACCGTTGATGGTCACGCGGCCATGGTGCGGACCTTCGATGACCACGCCCATATCGCGAAAAGCCTGCAAGGTGGCGAGACTGTCTTCGCCTTCCAGAAAACCTTCGACTTCGGTCACACCCTCAGCCAACGAACCCAACATAATGGAACGATGGGAAATGGATTTATCGCCGGGCACGCGAATCTGGCCCTGCACTTTGCCGCCGGGGCTGGCGACGAAATTAATGGATTTAGTCTGCATAGGTTCCATGTAGGCCCGGCGGGCCAAAATAGTACTGAAATGCTCGCGCGCCGACTTGGCTCGGGTAAATACGCCCAACAGCGTGTTGGCATCCCGGCTTTCGACCGCATCGCGCAAGCGGCTCAAATCTTGAGTAAAGGCATCCAGGCTGCGTAACACCGCGTCCCGATTGGCCAAAAACACATCACGCCACATCACCGGATCGCTAGCAGCGATGCGGGTAAAATCTCTAAAGCCGCCAGCGGCGTAGCGGAAAATCTCAAGATTCTCGTTACGCCCAGCCAAGGTATCGACCAGTGAAAACGCCAGTAGATGTGGCAGATGGCTAGTCGCGGCCAGCACTTCGTCATGGTCCGCCAGACTCATCTGCTCTACGTCTGCCTGCAGCGCTTGCCAACATTGCTGGACCAACGCCAGAGCCTGCTCACTGGTGTTTTCCACCGGCGTCAGGATCACTTTATGATGTTTAAACAGATCCGCACGGGCGGCCTCTACACCACTTTTTTCAGAGCCGGCAATCGGATGCCCCGGTACAAAATTGGCCGGCACCTCGCCAAACACCTCTGCCACGGCTTTGACCACGGCGCCTTTGGTGCTGCCAACATCGGTAATCACTGTGCGCTCCAGCGGCAACGCCGCGAGCTGCTGCAGCACCGCATGCATCCCCATAACCGGCACCGCCAGCATGATTAGATCGGCACCCGCGACCGCCTCGGCTACGTCGGCCGACACCCGGTCAACTACACCCAATGGAACAGCCTGACGACGGGCAACAGGGTCTAGATCGCAACCCACGACCTCAGTGCACAGACCGCTTTGGCGCATGCCCTTGGCAAAAGAGCCGCCAATCAGACCAAGACCAATAACCGTCAGGCGCCCGATTTTGGGAGCTATTGATGACACCGCTGTTACATCAACCACTGATTAGCACCTGCTTCAATACATCAAGAAAACGCTGATTTTCTTCAGGCAAACCAACGGTCACGCGCAGGTGATTAGGCATGCCGTAATTAGCGACAGGGCGCACGATCACGCCTTCGCGCAACAGCGCCTGAAACACGGGAGCCGCTTCACGCCCCAGGTCGATGGCTAGAAAATTGCCGCGCGAGGGAATCCAGCTCAACCCCATAAGCGCACAACCATCCTCCAGCTGCTGCATGCCGAGACGGTTAATTCGCCGGCTTTCGATCAGATAGGCTTCATCCTGCAAAGCCGCCAAGGCAGCAGCAAGGGCCAAGCTATTAACGTTAAAAGGCTGACGCACACGGTTTAACGCATCGGCTATCTGCGGGCTGGACACACCGTAGCCTACGCGCAGCGCCGCCAACCCGTAGGCCTTCGAGAAGGTACGCGAGACCAGCAGATTGGGATACTGCGCCAGATAGTCCATGCCGTTGGGTACGTCATCTGTTTCAACGTACTCGGTATAGGCTTCGTCCAGCACGACCATCACGGTCTCAGGCACTTGGGCCAAAAAGGCTTCCAATTCGACTCGCTCAATCCAGGTACCGGTCGGGTTGTTGGGATTGGCGATAAATATCATGCGCGTCGCATCAGAAATCGCCGCCGCCATAGCAGGCAGATCATGCCCCCAATTCTTGGCCGGTACCGATACCGCCGTAGCGCCGACCGCCTGGGTGACGATGGGGTAAACCGCGAAGGCGTGATCGCTGAAAATGACTTCGTGCTCTGGGCCAACAAAGGCGCGGGTCACCAGCTCAAGAATGTCATTAGAGCCATTACCCAGAGTAATGCTGGCAGTCGGTACGCCGAGCTTGGTGGCAAGTGCTTGTTTAAGCGCAAAGCCATTGCCATCCGGGTAGCGCGTCAGTTCAGGCAGCGCTGCTTCAATCGCTTTTTTGACAGCAGGGCTTGGCCCAAGCGGGTTCTCGTTACTGGCGAGCTTAACGATATCCTGCGGACGCAGACCAAACTCACGGGCCAACTCTTCGACCGGTTTGCCTGGCACATAGGGAGATAATTTTTGTACGCCTGGACGCGCCAGAGCGAGGAAATCACAGGTCATAACAACAGCCTCAAGCTACAAGCGGCAAGCGCAAACCAGCAGGCTGCCTGTATATGCAGCGTGCGGTTTGCAGCTAGTCGCTAACGATTTAAAGTACCGCTTTGGGGTAAGACCCCAGCACCTTGAGCGCTACCGAGTCATCATTGATTTTCTCGAGCACATCACGGATCAACGGGTCATGTTGATGGCCGAAGAAGTCGATAAAGAACACGTAGGTCCACTTACCGCTGCGCGATGGGCGGGTTTCAATCCGGCTCAAATCGATGCCATTAGAATGAAACGGCTGCAGTAGTTGGTGCAGCGCACCCGGCTTGTTGCGCATGGAGACGATAACCGAGGTCTTGTCGTCGCCCGTCGGCGGCACGGCTTGACTGCCAATGATCAGGAAACGCGTGGAATTGTCCGGGCGGTCCTCGATCTTTTCGGCCAGCTTGGTCAGCCCATAGAGCTCACCAGCCATATCGCCGGCAATGGCAGCGGAGTTCCACTCGCCTTTGACCCGCTTGGCGGCTTCAGCATTACTGGCAACCGCCACACGCTCAACGTTCGGGTAGTGCGCATCCAGCCACTTGCGACATTGCGCCAATGACTGTGAGTGCGAGTAAACCCGGGAAATCTTGTCGGCACGGGTGTTTTCACCCACCAACAGGTGGTGATGAATGCGCAGCTCTACTTCGCCGCAGATCACCATATCGTGCTCAAGAAAGCTATCCAGCGTGTGATTAATAGCGCCTTCCGTGGAGTTCTCTACCGGTACCACGCCAAAGTGCACAGCACCTGCCGCCACTTCACGGAAAATCTCATCAATCGCAGCCATGGGCACACTAATTACCGAATGCCCAAAGTGCTTAAGCGCAGCCGCCTGGGTGAAGGTACCTTCTGGTCCCAGATAAGCGACTCGCAGGGGTTCTTCGAGCGCCAGGCAGGCGGACATGATTTCGCGGAACAGACGCGCTACTTCTTCGTTATCCAGCGGCCCCTGATTCAACTCCATAATGTGCTTGAGCACCCAAGCTTCGCGCTCGGGCCGGTAAAACACTGGTTTAGCGTCTGCCGGCAATGACTTCTGCTTAACCTGGGCCACGGTTTGGGCACAGGTAGCTCGCTCACTGATCAGACCGAGAATCTTCTCATCGAGCGAATCGATACGCTTACGCAACGCTTTTAACTGGTCTTCATCTGACATAGAAATCAACCGTGCTGCTGTTCAAACTCGGCCATGTAGGCCACCAGTGCATCCACTGCGGCTTGCGGCACCGCGTTATAGATGGATGCGCGCATGCCGCCTACCGATCTGTGACCTTTTAGGTTCAACAGGCCCCGCTCTTCGGCACCGGCCAGGAAGGGCTTATCCAATCGATCATCGGCCAAACGAAAGGGAATATTCATCCACGAGCGATCGGCGATATTGATTGGGTTGCTGTACAAGCCGCTGGTATCAATGGCGGAGTAAAGCGTGCGCTGCTTGGCGTCATTGATGCGCTTCATGGCCTCAAGACCGCCCTGCTCTTTCAGCCAGCTGAAAATCAAACCAGACAGATACCAGGCAAAGGTCGGCGGCGTGTTGTACATAGAGTCGTTCTGCGCGGCCACGGCGTAATCCAGCATGGTCGGGCAACTAGCGCGCGCCTTGCTGAGCAGGTCTTCACGAATAATGACGACCACCAGACCACTCGGCCCGATGTTTTTCTGAGCGCCTGCGTAGATCATGCCGAACTGAGAAACATCGACCGGACGCGACAGGATAGTCGAAGACATGTCTGCTATCAGTGGCACGTCACCGGTTTGCGGCACCCAGTTGAACTCCAGACCACCGATCGTCTCGTTCGGGCAGTAATGCACGTAAGCAGCGTCTTGCGACAGCTGCCAATCGTTCTGACCGGGAATAGCGAAATAATCGTGAGCCTTGGCGCTGCCAGCCACATTGATTGCGCCGTAACGCGATGCTTCTTCAATGGCTTTACGTGACCAAATACCGGTATCGATATAGTCCGCACTGCCGCCTTCAGCCATCAGGTTCAATGGAATCTGGGCAAACTGTTGGCTAGCACCGCCCTGCAGAAACAAGACTTTGTAGTTATCAGGAATCGACATCAGGTCGCGCAGATCCTGCTCGGCCTTTTGCGCCACGCTCACAAACTCGTCGCTGCGATGACTCATTTCCATCACCGAAAGGCCCTTGCCTTGCCAATCAAGCAGCTCGGCCTGGGCCTGCTGCAACACTGCCTCTGGCAATGCTGCAGGCCCTGCACAGAAATTGAACAGACGCTTACTCACGATTACTCCTGATCATCCAAGGGTTGCTGCTCATCGTTGGCGTCAGTTTGAGGCTCAGACTCTGCTTCAACCGGCAGAGGATTACCCTCTTCATCCAGCTCAACGATCGCTTCAAGCTCTTCTTCCGAAGGCTCCTGCACACGCTCCAAGCCGACCAGTTTTTCATCGGAGGCCAGGCGTATCAGCATCACACCTTGCGTATTACGCGACAGGCAAGACACTTCATTGACGCGGGTACGTACCAGTGTGCCCTGATCCGAGATCAGCATGATCTCTTCACCATCAACCACCTGAACTGCGCCGACCAATGGACCGTTGCGCTCGTTGGATACCATCGCAATCACGCCCTGGCCGCCACGTTTGTACTGCGGGAAGTCTTCAACCGCGGTGCGCTTGCCGAAACCGCGCGAAGAGGCGGTAAGAATCTGCGTGCCTGCTTCAGCAATCAACATGGACACCAAATGCTGTTCTGCTGGCAAACGCATGCCGCGCACGCCTCGCGCAGTACGGCCCATGGCGCGCACGTCGGTCTCTTTGAAGCGCGTCACTTTGCCGCCATCGGAGAACAGCATTATCTCGCGTTCGCCATTGGTCAGCGCCGCGGAAATAAGGGTATCGCCTTCGTCCAGATCCAGGGCAATCAAACCCACGCTGCGCTGACGACTGAACTGCACCAATGGGGTCTTCTTCACGGTGCCATTGGCCGTTGCCATAAAGATAAACCAACCTTCGGTGTACTCATCAACCGGCAGCATGGTGGAGATGAATTCACCCTCTTCCAGTGGCAGCAGGTTAACCAAAGGACGCCCGCGAGCAGTGCGCGAGGCTTCCGGAATCTCGTAGGTTTTCAGCCAATAAACCTTACCGCGGCTCGAAAAAAGCAGCAGTGTGGTATGGCTGTGCGCGACCAACAGGTGGGATACATAATCCTCATCCTTAACACCAGTTGCAGCCTTGCCACGCCCACCACGGCGCTGTGCCTGATAGTCGGCCAGCGGCTGGCTCTTGGCATAACCACCATGGGAAATGGTTACCACGCGCTCTTCTTCGGTAATCAGATCGGCGAGAGTCAAATCCATACGCGAAGCAAGAATCTCGGTACGCCGCTCATCACCGTAGTTGTCGCGAATATGCTCCAGCTCTTCGATGATGATTTCCATCAAACGCGCTTCGCTGTTGAGGATGAGCAGCAACTCAGCAATTTGCTTGAGGATTTCCTGATACTCGGCCAGTAGCTTATCGTGCTCAAGACCGGTCAGACGATGCAGACGCAGTTCGAGAATCGCCTGAGCCTGCTCAGGTGACAGGTGATACTTACCGTCACGCAGACCGTACTGCTCGTCCAGACCATCCGGGCGGCAAGACTCGGCACCGGCTCGCTCGACCATCTCAACCACCGCGCCTGGCTCCCAGCCATGCGCAATCAAAGCAACTTTGGCTTCAGCTGGCGTCGGCGAGGCTTTGATCATGGCGATAACCGGATCGATGTTCGATAACGCTACCGCCTGGCCTTCCAGAATGTGTCCGCGTTCGCGTGCTTTGCGTAGCTCAAACACCGTACGGCGAGTAACCACTTCACGGCGGTGACGTACGAAGGCGTCCAGCAGCTCTTTCAGGTTAAGAATGCGCGGCTGGCCGTCCAGCAGACCAACGATATTGATACCGAATACACCTTGCATCTGCGTCTGCTGATACAGGTTATTGAGCACCACTTCGGCTACTTCGCCACGACGCAACTCGATAACCACACGCATACCGTCTTTATCAGACTCATCGCGCAGCTCGGAAATGCCTTCGATCTTTTTCTCTTTAACCAGCTCGGCGATCTTTTCGATCAAACGCGCTTTGTTCAACTGATATGGCAGCTCATGAATGATGATCTGCTGGCGGCCACCGACCTTGTCGATGTCCTGAATCTCGCAGCGCGCGCGTACATAGATACGGCCACGGCCGGTCTTGTAGGCTTCGACAATACCGTCACGGCCGTTAATGATGGCGGCAGTAGGAAAGTCCGGACCTGGGATGTATTCCATCAAATCGTCGATGGTCATATCCGGATTGGCGATCAGCGCCAGGCAACCGTTAACCACTTCGGTCAGGTTGTGCGGCGGGATATTGGTCGCCATACCCACAGCAATACCGCTGGAGCCGTTGATCAGCAGATTGGGAACCCGAGTCGGCAATACGGCCGGTATCTGTTCGGTGCCGTCGTAGTTAGGCACCCAGTCAACGGTTTCTTTATCCAGGTCGGCCAGCAGTTCGTGGGCCAACTTGGTCATGCGGATTTCGGTGTATCGCATGGCAGCAGCGTTGTCGCCGTCAACCGAACCGAAGTTACCCTGACCGTCTACCAGCAGATAGCGCAAGGAGAACGGCTGCGCCATACGAACGATGGTGTCGTATACCGCGGAGTCGCCATGCGGGTGGTATTTACCGATAACGTCACCGACCACACGAGCCGATTTCTTATAGGGCTTATTCCAGTCGTTGTTCAGTTCGCTCATGGCGAACAACACCCGACGGTGCACAGGCTTGAGGCCATCGCGCACGTCCGGCAAGGCCCGACCAACAATCACGCTCATCGCGTAATCGAGGTAGGACTGCTTCAACTCGTCTTCAATACTGACTGGAAGGATTTCTTTGGCCAGTTCACCCATGAAACGGCATTCCTTTTATTGTCGGCAACTCATTGATGCCAATAGCATTATTCAAGCGCACAAGGGGGATCACAGCGCTCACCCGTAAAGGCGGCGGCGATTTGGCCGCAACACCGCTCAACCCGCCCAATCAAAGCCGCGAAGGATACCACAGACAGGACATGGGCGGGAGCATTAAGCAGAGGTGTAAAACGCCCCTGAGACGCGCTCAGGAGCTAGCAGGCCTATTCAGGCCAATTTAATGCAGCCGGCGAGGGCTAACCAAATCGGCCAATTTGCGCTCATCGGGGCGCTCAACGAGTCCTTTCTCAGTCACGATGACATCTATTAGGTCAGCCGGCGTGACATCAAACACCGGATTGCTCACTGGCACGCCGGTATCGATATTACGCTCACCGAACTGCAGCAATTCACGGCTGGAACGCTCTTCCAGCGACAGGTCATCACCGACCTCCAGCGCCAGGTCAATGCAGTAGCTGGACGCTACCACCATAAAGCGCACGCCATGGTGCATGGCCAGTACCGCTAATGCGTAGGTGCCGGTCTTGCAAATTGCATCGCCATTGGCAGCAATCCGATCGGCTGCCACCACCACCCAGTTGATATTTTCGTTCTTCATTAGGTGCGCGGCGGCGCTGTCGATATGTAACTGGGCCGGAATATCCGCCTGTGACAACTCCCAGGCGGTCAACCGCGAGCCCTGCAATAGAGGACGTGTTTCGCTGATATAGACAACGTCCACCAGGCCAGCCTCATGTGCGGCGCGCACCACACCCAACGAAGTACCATAACCCCCGCTGGCGAGGGCTCCATCATTGGAGTGCAGCATGATTCGTTGCGGTTTTTTTTGTCGCCGCCCGATCAGCTGCATGCCTAACTTGCCCATACTGCGGTTGGCCTCTCGGTCGCTCTCATGCACAGCGATAGCGGCCTGCAGCAAGCGCGCTGGCACATCGTGTTGCACCGTCAGCTTACGCAAGGTTTCGCGCATAATGCCCAAGGCCCAGGACAGACTGATCACAGTTGACTGGGTACCCTCCAGCATATCGAAATCAGCCGCCAGCGCCGCCTCCCAATCATCACTACTACCGATGCTTTCTGCCGCCAGAGCTATGCCATAGGCGGCGGCAATCCCAATGGCCGAGCCACCCCGCACGACCATACTGGCGATGGCTTCAGCCACCTCAGCTGCGCCGCTGCATTCACAGTAAACAATACGATCCGGCAACCTGCGCTGATCCAACAAACGCAGTCGCCGGCTGCTCAACCATTCGATGGATTCCAGCGAAACCTGCTCACCACTGACGGTTTTGGACTGCAACATAGCGAGCTCCCCTTATTGTGATCTGACCGCTTTAAAACTCTTGCCGCTACCCATCTGAACTGACATCCCAAGCCAAGCCGACCCTTAACTTCAGAATCGTTGCGGCGCTTACCCCCTGCACGCCCCTACCACCTAAGGTTATACTCCCGACCATGAAACAAGGCGAACTCGACATGACCACTCTCCCCGACGAACTCGATCTGCTGATCCTGCCACGCTGGATCGTGCCCGTGGTACCGAGCGGCATAGTACTAGAGCACCATGCCCTGGCAGTGCATCAAGGCCGCATCATCGCCTTGCTACCCGCCGCGCAAACTAACGAACTCAATGTACGCGAGCGGCGCGAACTGCCTGACCACTTAGTGATCCCAGGCCTGATCAACGCTCACGGCCACGCGGCTATGAGTCTGCTCCGCGGCCTTGCCGACGATCTGCCACTTATGACGTGGCTGACAGACCATATATGGCCTGCCGAGGGCCGCTGGGTCAATGCGGACTTTGTCCGTCTGGGCACCGATCTTGCGATAGCAGAGATGTTGCGCGGCGGCACTACCTGCTTTGCCGACATGTATTTTCATCCAGAAGTGGCTGCCGCTGCCGCCATGGACGCTGGCATCCGCGCACAACTGGCGTTTCCGGTCATCGACAATCCGATTCCGGGGGCACGCGACGCCACCGAGGCCATCGCCAAGGGCCTCAAACTGCACGACGAAACCCGCCACAACGAGTTGATCAGCGTCGCTTTCGGTCCACACGCGCCCTATACCGTGGGCGACGAAACGCTGACCCGCGTGCGAACTTTAGCTGACGAGCTGGATCTGCCAATCCACATGCACATCCATGAAACGGCTTTTGAGGTGGAAGAGTCCGTTCGCTTAACCGGCATGCGGCCACTGCAGCGCTTGCAAAAGCTCGGCTTGCTCAGTCCGAGATTGCAGGCGGTGCATGTTACGCAGATCAACGACCAAGACCTTGCTCTGCTCAGCGAGCATGGCGTACAGGTCATCCACTGCCCTGAATCCAACATGAAGCTGGCCAGCGGCGCGATGCCGGTGCAACGATTACTGGGTGCACAGGTGAATGTAGCGCTCGGCACCGACGGCGCCGCCAGCAATAACGATCTGGATATGCTCGGTGAAATGCGCAGCGCGGCTTTTTTGGCCAAGCTAACCGCCGGTGACCCCACCGCACTGGACGCCCATGCCGCGCTGCACATGGCAACCTTAGCGGGCGCACGCGCGCTGGGATTAGCTGAAGAAACCGGCTCATTGGAAGTCGGAAAAGCCGCAGATATCACAGCGATCGACTTTTCCGGACTGGCCCAGCAGCCCGTCTATGAACCCGTATCACAACTACTTTACACCTGCAGCGCAGCCCAGGTATCCGACGTATGGGTAGCCGGCAAACAGAAACTACGCGACGGGAAACTCTGCTCATTGGATACCGGTCCGATATTGCAGCAGGCCAGCGCGCTGGCCACACGAATTCGCCAAGGGGATACACATGAGTCTTAACGTTGATCGCGCCGAAATAGCCAAGTTCGAAGCCTTGGCAAGCCGTTGGTGGGACCGCAACAGTGAGTTCAAACCATTACATGAGATCAATCCGTTACGCACTAACTGGATTGATGAGCGCGTTCCGTTGGCCGGCAAGGAAGTGCTGGATATTGGTTGCGGCGGAGGCATTCTCGCCGAGGCCATGGCACAACGTGGCGCAACGGTGACCGGCATTGATATGGGCGAGGCGCCCCTGTCGGTTGCTCGCTTGCATCAACTCGAGTCTGGCGTTGTGGTTGATTACCAGCAGACCACCGCCGAAGAGTTTGCGGAGCTGCACGCCGGACGCTTTGACGTGGTTACTTGCCTGGAGATGCTTGAGCACGTACCCGATCCCAGCTCGGTCATCCGCGCCTGCGCCAAGCTGGTCAAACCCGGCGGCCACGTGTTTTTTTCGACCATAAACCGCAACCCCAAGTCCTTCCTGTTTGCCATCATCGGTGCCGAGTATGTGCTGCGCATGCTGCCACGCGGCACCCATGAGTTTGCCAAGTTCATCCGCCCTGCAGAGCTCGGCGGATGGTCTCGTGAGGCCGGGCTGAACTTGCTCGATATGACCGGATTAACCTTTAATCCCATCACCAAAACCTACAAGCTGGAAGGCAATGTAGACGTCAATTACATGATTCATTGCCAGCGCCAAGCGGAGGCATGATGCTCACCAGCGTTTTATTCGACCTGGATGGCACCCTGCTCGACACCGTCGACGACTTCATGGCGATCATCGACGCCATGTTGCGCGAGCACGACCGGCCGTTGATCGACCCAAAGCTGGTCCGCAGCCAGGTGTCCGACGGCTCCGTCGGCATGCTCTGTTCAGCCTTTGGTATGCGCCCGCAGGATGAAGGCTTTGATGCCTTGCGCGAGGATTTTCTGCGGCGCTATACCGAGCAACTGGCTACGCATACGCAACCCTTCCCCGGCATCCCTGAGCTGCTCGACTGGCTGGACGCCGAAGGCCTGCCCTGGGGTGTGGTAACCAACAAAATGAGCCGCTTCAGCATTCCCCTGATCGCCGCTATGGGTCTATCTGAGCGCTGCGGCACACTGATCTGTCCTGATCAGGTAAGCCAAGCTAAGCCGCACGCCGAGCCGGTACTCAAGGCCTGCGCCGAATTGGGCGTTGAGCCCAGCGGCTGCGTGTTTGTCGGTGATCATCTGCGCGACATTCAGTCCGGCCACGCCGCCGGCACCGCTACGGTCGCAGCCCTGTATGGCTACATTCCTGCCGGCGATGACCCGGCCAATTGGCACGCCACCCACAGCATCAAAAACGCTGCCGCCCTCCGCCCCTGGCTGGAGACGCGCCGCGCAACGGAGACCACGCATGTTTGATTACACCGCTCCCGCAGACCTGCTTAAAGATCGCGTCATTCTCATTACCGGCGCCGGCGATGGTATCGGCCGCGCCTGCGCGCTGAGTTGTGCAGCCCATGGCGCCACCGTCGTACTGGTCGGTCGCACCCCGAGCAAGCTGGAAGCCGTTTACGACGAAATCGAAGCTGCCGGCCATCCACAGCCCGCGCTTTGCCCGCTGAATCTGGAAACTGCGCTGGAAAAGGATTACGAAGATTTAGCCGATCAACTTTTTGACACCTTCGGCAAACTTGATGGGCTGGTGCACAACGCCGCTGAATTAGGGCCACGCACCCTGATGGATACAGTGAGAGCAGATGCCTGGCTAAAGGTTATGCAGGTCAACGTAAACGCGCCTTTCTTGCTGACCAAGACCATGATGCCGCTGTTGCGCGCCGCACCCGATGCCTCTGTCGTTTTGCTATCGTCCAGCGTCGGCCGCAAAGGCCGTGCGTATTGGGGACCCTATGCGGTCAGTAAGTTCGCAGTAGAAGGTCTGATGCAGACATTGGCCGACGAACAAGACGGTACCAGCGAGATTCGCGTCAACACTCTGAACCCCGGCGCCACCCGAACCAAGATGCGCGCCAAAGCTTATCCCAACGAGCCAGCAGAAAACAACCCCGAACCCAGCGCCATCATGCCTGCGTTCTTATATCTGCTGGGTCCCGACAGTCGCGACACCAATGGCCAGGCGCTCGACGCGCAATAGCCAAGTTTTTGGCGCACCGCTGTAGATAGCGGCAAGCCCTGCAAAGAGAGCGGCAAATTCTTGCCGCTCCGCGTCTACCCAACCTCAAGTACAAATCATAACCAATTGAAATAATTGATATTTATATAATGGCACATTGCTTGCTATAGAACCTGCATAAGAACCAATGTCGGGATTCGCCATCATGATGCACTTGCAGGGAAATACCATCGACTTCGATACCGCCCGCATAAAGCTCGGCAACGCCGGTAAAACGGCTGGCGCCAGGCGCAAGACCGCGAAACAGGGCGAGCAATTCGAGCAAGTGCAGCAACAATTGCTGCAGAGCCTGCAAACCACATTAGAAGTCGATCAGATTCTCAGCTTGTTCTGCACCGGTCTTAAAGCGCTATTGCAAATCGACGCGCTGGAATACCGTCACAATTCAGACCCCAACCCGATCCAGATTGGCCAGCCCGCGCTACACCGTTGCAGCTATCGCCTATCTCACGCGGGAAGTTATCTTGGTGAATTGCAGTTCAGCCGCCAGCAACGTTTCAGCGAGAACGAGTTGCTGGCGATAGAGACCTTGCTCGGCACCCTGCTCTACCCTTTACGCAACGCCCTAATGTATCGCGAAGCCTTGCATTGCGCGCTCAACGATAGCTTAACTGGCGCTAGCAACCGCCTGGCGCTAAACCAGAATCTGGAACGCGACATACGCCAAAGCCATCGTAACCAGCAACCACTAGCGCTGCTGGTACTGGACATTGATCACTTCAAACAGGTTAACGACAGTTACGGTCATGCCTATGGCGATGCCGCGCTCAAAGCAGTGGTCAACTGCATCAGCGATTCCCTTCGCTCCGTCGATGGTTTGTACCGGCTAGGTGGCGAGGAGTTTGTAGTCTTGCTCAACGATACCTCGCTAGACGCAGGCCGGATGGTAGCAGAGCGTATTCGCAAGTCAGTCGAATGCATGCAGTTCGAACTGGATGGTCAGCCAATACCGCTGACCGTCAGTATTGGCCTGAGCACTCTGCGCCCCGAAGACTCCGTCAAAAGCCTGATCAATCGTGGAGACCTATTGATGTATCAGGCCAAGCGCGGTGGTAGAAACCAAGTCGCGGAAGAGCATTAAGAACGCAGAGGCAAAGCATCAAACATAATCAAACTCAGTGAGTTTGATCGGGCCGATTAGCCAAATAATGCTCAAACAACAGGTTACTGTTGCCTAATGACATCAAGTGGGCGTAGACCCAGCCGAGGAAGCCTGCCTTATTCAACCTGAGCACCTGCTCGTCGCTCAAGGCTAGGAAGCGCTCTTCATTCACAGCGTGAAAATCCTTAAGAACAAAGGTTTCTCCGCTGACGTGGCTCAACTTAAGCGTACGCGATTCCAGCAGTTCCAACTCCTGCAGCACGCTAACCAGTTCGCGTGTACGATGCATTTCTGCAGTAAAGTTTTGCAAAAACTGGATCATCTCGTTCAGGTATTCGCTGTTTTCACCGGTTTCGCTAAACAGCTCACGCCCTTCCGTTTCATTCCAGCCAGCGTATGCCTCATCAAAACAGACGGTAAATTCGTCATTCTCAGATTGCGCCAGTACAAAAGGGTAGCGCCGAATAAACGCGGGTACGTAGGTGTTGCTGCGCCACTGGCCCGAATCGTCTACAAAGCTATTGAGCCCTTCTTTAAGGCCTAACAACGCAATCGGGCTGAGCTGCTCGCCTTCACCTACAAACAGAATCGGATAACTGCGCGCAGCTTGGAAGAACTCCAGGCCCGCCAAAGGCACTATGTGCGTTCCTGCCGCAAACTCGCAACCTTTACCCGCGTTCATCTTGAGCGCTTTATGCTGATCTCGATTAAGCGCTTTTATTTCCTTGTATAACAACAACGTTGACATCCATTCTCTCCCTGCCCGGGTTCAGTCCCGGTATTCTGTTAAGTCCGTTTCGAGCTTAGCGAAAAACCAACTGCAATAGCAGTTTCGCGCCGTCCTGATCAGGCACAACGTCTTTGAAAGCTCCTGCGGCCAGCAAGTTGACGGAGACGTGATCGCCGAACCAACGGCTGTTCAAACCCAAGCCACCACTGACCAAATCAACATCTTCCTCCCCCAACTCCATGGCGCGCCCGTAATCCATAAATACGAAAGGTTGCCACCGCTCACTTAAGTGCCAATAGCCTTCAACACTAAAGTTGACACCCCAGGGAGCCGTAATCACCCCTGGGTCGTAACCGCGTTGCGCGCTAACGCCACCAAACTGTTTATGCAGAGCAGAGGGTAACTCGTCTTCACGCGTTGCATATTGCCATCCGCCGAGACCGACCAATTCAAATTGCTCACCCAATTGTCGCGAGGAATACAGGTCCCCGGTAAGGATAGTGAAATTGCCGCTTTCCCCGGTCAGTGCGTTGTCCGGAGAGGCTTGACGGATACGCTGCTCGTAGCGCGCATACCATGGGGCAGCGCGATACTCAAACTGCCCCTTGAGGAAAACTTCCTGAATATCCACCTCACTGAGGGTGAAGCCTTCGAGGGTCGTTTCTGAGGATTGGAAGGTGTAACCCAACCCACCCAAGAGTAACCAACTATCCGATACCCACCAAGGTTGATCAAAGCCAATACCATAGTTGCTGGAATCGCCTTCAATATTCAGATCAGCCAAAGGGCCGCTCTTGATTTCCATGCTGTTCGCCCCGGCTTCAATCCAGGCAAAACCGTTGTTACGGGTGA
>DRHT01000025.1 GCA_011053055.1 Halopseudomonas sabulinigri
CGACAGTTGGTACCAGGCTGGCGAGATAGCGCGATGGCTTCGCGCTTGAATTCAGGGCTGTATTTTCTGCGTTTGGACATGAACACTCCTTTGGCACATTGTGCCTCTTTTCAAGAGTGTCCGCAGTAACGGGGTAGAACCCGTGAGTCAAACCACGGGGGTCGTGGTATAGGGCTGTCAGGGAGAAGAACTGTTCCTTGTAGAGTCGGTCGCCGTCGGTACTGAAGTCGCGCAGGGTGAGGTCTGCTATTAAATCCAGTCGGCCGGCGGTGTAGTGCAGTTTTGGTTTGATCTCACGCATTTGCCCAAGCACTAGATTCTCTGGGTCAGCTACGGCGCCCCAGCGGCCGTCCAGGTGTAGTGTCCAGGGCACATAGGGAGCGGTCTGAAAAAACCACTGCCAATAGTGTTCATCGAATCGAGGAGCGTTGTCACCGGCCGAGAGGTCGCTTTGGTCTATGCGGTTGACCGCTCGGTTGCGATGTTGCCACCCCAGGCGAGCGATAGTTTGATAGCTGCCGCGAAATTCACCCCAGGCGCCAACAGTCGTCTCCAGCGGCTCGTTATCCGAGTGGGAGCGCATATGACCGCCGATGAGGTACGCGCGGATGCGCGACTGGCTTTCATCATCCACTTTGGCCTGAAAGTACCATTTGCGGCCGTAAGCCAGATTAACTGCGCGATAGTCTACACGGCGTAAAAAGCCCAGGTCTGCACGAAAGTCCGGCGATACATCGTAATACCGTGCCCAGTAGAGTGATTTCGGACCGTCATGGTTATAGCGTAGCTGCAGGTTATAGCCACGCAGAGGATCGTCGTAATCGGCGCGCCTGACGTACGGCGTGATATCGCACTCCCCCAGCTCACACTCGGCGTCGGGATCCAGGTCGGTACAGCCGGCGCTGTCGCACAGATCCTCGGCAAAACGCTGGGGATAGCGGGTATCCGACACCATAAACTGACCGCGCACTTTGTCGTCGATCCCAAGATTACCGGTGCCATTAAAGCTCATCACGGCGTTGTGGTAGTCGTCGGCCGTACGCAGGGTACTCAGCACGCCCAGGCTGCGTTTATCAGACTGGTGCTCGTAGTTCAACGCAACCGATTGGCTGTTATCCACCAGGCTGACGACATCCGAGCCGAGGTTATCCGGCATGTACAGTTGTGTCTGCTGGTCAAAAGCGGCAAGCAGCCCACTGGTGGCCGTTGGGCTGCTCCACAGGTGCGCCAGACCGACATCAGGCTGGATGATGTTGCGCGTGTACACCACTTCGTTGAGAGTACGAAAGTACTCGCGGGCATCTACAAACAGCTCGCGCTTTTCTGGCTCGTAGGGGTCAAAAGGGTTGTTGATGCTGTCTCGGGCGATATCCGATTCGACTTCTGCGTAGTTGGGCTTTACGGTCATCAAAAAACTACGGTCGGCAGAGATTTGGTAATTCAGATAAGCGCCAGCGGCATGTCGAGGCTGCTCCTCCACCTGATCAAAGCGTGCGCCTATATCCCTTTCTTCATCACGGTCGTAGACATAGTGGGGAGTGACAGTCAGATGGCGGTTGCTGGGAACCGGAGCGTTAGCCTTCGGCGGTTCCTCGGTGAGCACCAGCTCGACTGCTGTAGCCAGTGTCCGCTCGACCTGACGGGGATAATGACGTTTGAACATGATCAGCAACTTGAGAGGCTGATCATGTTCATCTGGCGTTATGCGCAATGCTTCTCGGGGGATCGCCATTTCGACGCTGAAGCCTGTCGCGTCAATTTTCGCTGAAGCCTGCCACTCGGTATCCCAATCGTAAAGATAACGATCGCTGATGGTGTCTTGCAGCACATCGGACTGGCTGCCGTGCGGGTTCACCCTGAACTCGTACTTGTGCAAGCCCTGCCCCGCAGGGTCGAGCACCAAAGAAACGTAATCATCTTCTTTCAGGCCATCGCGCTCGCGCACCGCCGAGCGCAGGTTGTCGATATCGGGGTCTGGTGCGTCAAAGGCGGCGTAAAGATACGTATCGGTAAATGCAACCCGAACCCGCGTGGGCACGCCTGCTGCACGTAAGCGGACCGGGAACACCTCGTAATCGATGGGTATTTCGTGGAGGTTATGCCAAAAGCCGTCAGACAGGTCGCCGTCAATGATCGGGGCGTCGTGTCTGACATAGGTGTATACCCACGGCACCTCGGGGCTAGTCATTTCAGCGCCATCGACCGACTGGGCATCGGCGGCTTCCGGATCCTGGTCTCCCAGAATTTCCTGTGCGAGCGAATGCAGACTGACGCAGAGCAACGCCACCGGCAGAAACGGGCGCAACCCCTTGCACCGGTTCAAGGCAACATCCCTTTTTGCACTTGCAGCATAAATCCAATCCGAGTCTGCGTATCTACCAGAGCATAGCAAAGCGCGGCGGCAGCATTGCGGTCATGTCAGACGAGACGCTTTCCTGGGTTCTTTTGCGTGGGGTAGCGTGATTAGACGGGTTCGATTGGGTGACAAAGAGAATGCGGGACGGCCCGGTCATCGCCGGGCCAGACTATTTCAGATGCAGGTGCTGCCACCATCAACAGGCAATGCGATACCCGTGGTAAAACCTGCGCCTTCGGAGCACAGATATAGTACGGCGGCGGCGATCTCTTCGGCTTTACCGATACGACCAACGGGGTGCAGGGCCGCGGCGAATTCGGCTTTGCGCGGCTCAATGGCAGCAGCGCGGCGGAACATGTCGGTATCGATTACAGCGGGGCACACAGCGTTTACGCGCACGCCTTTTTTAGCGTACTCAACCGCTGCTGAGCGCGTTAGGCCGAGTACCGCGTGTTTGCTAGCGGCGTAGATACTCATCTTGGGCGCAGCGCCTAGAGCGGCGATGGAGGCAGTGTTGACGATAGCACCACCACCGCTCTTGAGCATTAGCGGGATTTCGAAGCGCATGCACTGCCAGACGCCTTTAACGTTAACGTCCATGATGCGGTCAAATACGTCTTCGTTGCCGTCGGCCAGTTTATCTTGCTCGATTTCAATACCGGCGTTATTGAAGGCGCAATCCAGGCGGCCAAAATCGGCTTCGATCATATCCATCAACGCTTTGACCTCTGTGGCAGAGGCGACGTTGCAGATCGAAAACACTGCCTCACCACCGGTGGCGCGAATGCCTGCTGCTACGGCTTCACCGCCCACTGCGTCTACATCGGCCAGTACCAGTTTTGCGCCGGCAGCGGCAAAGGCCTCTGCGGTGGCTTTGCCAATGCCTGCGGCAGCGCCAGTAACCAGTACGATCTTGCCTGCGAATGCCAAACTCATAACGCGATGCTCCTGAGCTAAGGGCGCCTCAATAGCGTGCGCTCCATTGTTGTTGCCGGATAATAGCAACGCATCGCGTCAGAATTCGACTGGATCAGCTCTGTTGTTCACGCGTTATGCCGAGCACTGATAAGCACAGGTGTGCAAACCTGGCGAGTATGCCGGAGACGCTAGCGCGCGCCCAGCTCGGCAAGGTACTCAATGATCTCTTGATGATTACCCGAGAACTCCACGCGCACCTGCTTGCTCTCACGTTGATAGGCATACATGGGGTCGTAGTAATTCTCCAGCAAGCCTTTGATCCACTGGCGATGCAGGGATACATCACCGGTACGCTGCTGCTGCGCCAGCGCGTCGCGCATGATGGAATCCAAGGTTTGATGCTGCTCACCGCCCAAGCGCTTGCGGATACGCAGCAGACTTTCCAGCAGGTGCTCTGCAAAGGCACTAAAAGCCTGCTCAGGCTCGCTGTGAACTTGAGCGTATTCAGCATGCATGTCGGTAACGTAATCGCCCAGGATGCGGGTGATGCGGTTCTCCTGGCTGTCCTCCAGCCACACCAGCGATGCTTGTTGCATGGCGGCAAACACGTTCAGCGGCACAGTGCAGCTACCGACCATGCGGCCTTCGTCTTCAAGCACTAACCTTTGCGCGCCTGCGGCGCGTACTTTCAGGGCTTCTATAGATAAGCGGTTTTCAAAGTCGATTTGCGTAGGTTGTGGCGTGGCGTGGCGGCCAAAGCTGGAACCACGGTGGTGCGCGTGCCCTTCCAGATCGAGGCTATTGCTCAGCGCGGCAATAACTTCGGTTTTGCCGGTACCGGTAAGACCCGCCACCAATACCGGCGGACACTGCACAACCGCTTCATCCAGCGAATCAATCAAGAACCGCCGCATCGCTTTATAGCCGCCCACCACGCGCGGATATTGCACGCCCGCGTCTGCCAGCCATTCCTGCACTAGCTGCGAGCGTAGCCCGCCACGAAAGCAATACAGATACCCTTGTGGGTTAGCCCGTACCTGCTCGACCCAAGCGTCAATACGCGCGGCTTTGATATCACCACTCACCAGTTTATGGCCCAGCGCTATGGCGGCGTCCTGGCCATTGTGTTTGTAGGTAGTGCCTACCTGCTGCCGCTCGGTGTCATTCATCAACGGCAGGTTGCACGACGCAGGAAATGCGCCCTTGGCAAACTCGATTGGCGCACGCACATCCATCAAGGGCACGTCAGACAAAAACAGCTGGCGAAAATCCTCGGTGTTATCGCGCATCAAACAACCTCAACCCAAGGGCCGCCGTCTGCTGCAACACATTCACCGATCGACTCCAGCGCCAGGCCTTCTTGCTGCGCTACTGACAGGAACTCGGCTACCGCTTCCGGAGCAACCGCAACCAACAGACCACCGCTGGTCTGCGGATCGCACAGTAGATGCTGCTGGGCTTCCGGCAATGGGGCGATCTTATGGCCGTAGCTGTCGAAATTGCGCAGCGTACCGCCAGGAATGCAGCCTTGCTCAAGATAGTAATCCACACTGGCGATCCGTGGGATGCGCTCTGCGTAGATGCGTGCCTTCACCTTGGAGCCTTCGGCTACTTCAGCCAAGTGGCCAAGCAGGCCGAAGCCGGTAACGTCCGTCATAGCCTGCACGCCCGCCAAAGTAGCGAAGCGCTGGCCAACTTTGTTCAGGGTGCACATCAAGTCACGGGCCACGCCAACATCTTCCGGGCGCAGCTTTTTCTGTTTTTCAGCGGTGGTGAGAATGCCAATGCCCAAGGGCTTGGTGAGAAACAGCTGAGCGCCGACGCGCGCCTGATCGTTACGTTTGAGATGCTGACGCAGCACATGGCCGGTCACTGCAAGGCCGAAGATGGGTTCAGGGGCATCGATTGAGTGGCCGCCTGCCAGCGGCATGCCAGCCTCGGTACAGACCTGACGCGCACCGGCCAGTACATCACCGGCAACAGAAGCCGATAGCACATTAACCGGCCAGCCGAGAATGGCGATCGACATCAGTGGTGTGCCGCCCATGGCGTAGATATCACTGATGGCGTTGGTGGCGGCGATACGGCCAAAATCGAAGGGATCGTCGACGATGGGCATAAAGAAATCGGTGGTGCTGACGATGCCCTGATCGGAATCGATACCAAACACCGCCGCATCATCGCGGCTATCGTTGCCGACCCAAAGCCGCTCGAAGGCTGGGCCAGGCTGACCGACCGATAACATTTCATCCAGCACCTTGGGGGCTATCTTGCAGCCGCAACCGGCACCATGGCTGTATTCGGTCAATCGCACTGTCTGGGTCATGCAGGCTCTCCGGCTGAAAGATCAAGCCGCCGATTCTACCAGCCGACAGTGCCCACGCCTACGACTCAGCGCCCGCGTCGGCGTTGTTCAAATTGATCCAGAGTGTCGCTGGCGACCATGCGCCCGAGTTCTATCAGCTCCGGCGCACGATAAAACTCGAAAAAGCGGCACAGGCGCCGGGGCACGTTGATCAGCACATCTGGCGGATAACCCGCAATTTTGTACTGGGTCAGGGAAGATTGCATGGCCTCGAATGACAGGTTCACCAGTTCCAGCATGCTGGCCGGGCCAGGTGGTGCTTCTACCTCGACCGGGGCGAGCTGATCTTCGTCACGAGAGTGCGGTGCTTCTTCTAGCGCGGGCTCAGCGGTGAGCAGAGCCATAGCATCGCCCTCCTCTTCATCCTCGCCTTTGCGCCCCAACCAGTTCGGTTTGATGGCCGTCATCCACTGATCCCATTGCTGGCGAATCGGCGCTGGCCGTTCGACCACCGGCATGCTGTAGCCATCCATTTCAATCGAGTTGAGGTTGACTGCCATAATCAGATCACAGTGCGAAGACACCACTGGCACGATGGGCAGTGGGTTCAGCAGGCCGCCATCAACCAGTACCCGACTGCCCTGACGTACTGGCGAAAACAGGCTGGGGATTGCTGCTGAAGCGCGCATGGCTTGGTGCAGACAGCCCTGCTGAAACCAGACTTCCTGTTGGTTAGTCAGGTCTGTCGCCACTGCGGTAAAGGGAATAGGCAGCTGTTCAATATTTATCTCGCCAAGAATCTCGCGAATACGCCCAAATACGCGCTCGCCACGGATCGCGCCGAGGTTGCCGAAACCGATATCCAGCAGACGAATCACATCAAGGTAATCCAGCCCGGATACCCAATCTCGATAATCCTTAAGGTGGCCTGCAGCATGAATCCCACCGACCACAGCACCCATAGAGCATCCGGCAATGCAGGCGATTTCATAACCACGCCGCTCGATCTCCTCAATCACACCAATGTGCGCGTAACCGCGTGCACCGCCGCTACCCAGCACCAATGCTACTCGCTGCCCCATAAAATGATGGCTCCCACGCTATTTGGTTAATCCCGATTGACGTACCTGATCACTCTGCGCATGATGCCGGGATCGTTTCCCGCAGCACAAGGCACCCCGTGATCAAGCGTCTGTCCGTTCCTATAAAAATAGTGCTGTTTATTGCTTTGCTGCTGACACTCATCGCGCTGCTGGGTGTTTGGTATATGCATACCGCGCAGGCTCAACGCAGCGGCGATCTCCGACTAGGCAACCTGCAAAGCCAAGTTTCGGTGTATTACGACGCTTGGGGCGTGCCCCATATTGACGCTCAGAATGAAGAAGACGCCTACCTCGCGCTAGGTTACGTGCACGCACAGGATCGTCTGTTCCAAATGGATATGTTGCGCCGCGTCGGCGGGGGTCGGCTGTCTGAGCTGTTTGGTGTTGAATCCTTTGCTACCGACCGCTTCTTTCGCACTTTGGGTATTAACCGCTTTGCCCGCGCCTATGCCAAACGCCTGGAAGCAGAACCCGACAGCCCCCACGTAAAGCTGCTGCATGCTTATCAGGATGGCATAAACCAGTATATTGACCACGGCGGCAGACCGCTTGAATATCGGCTGCTGATGGCCAAACCTGATTACTTCACCACCGAAGACATCGCCCAGATCATGGGCTACATGGCTTATTCCTTTGCCGAAGCCTTTAAGACTGACGTTCTGGTCGACAATATTCGCGGCACCTTGAGCGAGCGTCACTATAAGGATCTGGTACCCGGTTGGCCAGACCAGTTGCCGCCCGCCCGCTCTTCCGGGCAACCTTACATAGAGCTACTGCAACCCCTGCTGGAGCAGGTTTCAGCCATTGAGAAGGATTTCCCTGCCGGCCAGTTCATGGGCAGCAACGCCTGGGCGGTCAAGGGTGCCCGCAGCGCCAGCGGAGCGCCTTTGCTGGCCAATGATCCGCATATCGGTTTCTCGGTCCCTGCTGTGTGGTATGAAGCTCATCTGCGTACCCCGCAAAATGAAGTCTATGGCCACTTTTTGGCAGGTATTCCCTTCCCACTTCTGGGTCAAACACGACATCACGCTTGGGGTCTGACCATGCTGATGAATGATGATATCGACTTCTACCGGGAACGGGTCAACCCAGACAACCCGGATCAGGTGTGGGCTACCGATCACTGGGAAGACTTCAAGGTGCATGAAGAGGTCATCAAAATTCGCGGCCAGGAAGACCGTCTGATTAAAACGCGCAGCACCCGCCATGGCCCGATCATCAATGACTTGCCCGGCAGTCTGGAGCGCCAGCCAGTCAGCCTGTTCTGGACCTTCCTTGATCCGGACAACGATTCAGCCAAAGCCTTTTACGGCTTCACTAACGCACGCAGCATGGACGAATTCCAGACCGCTGCGGCCGACCACAGCGCGCCGGGGCTGAACATCGTGTATGCCGACACCGACGACAACATCGCTATGTGGGCGATCGGCAAACTCAAACGCTGGCCCACCAGCAGTAACGGCTTTGCGCTACTCAATGGCGGCTCCGGGCGCGATGAGTTTCTCGGTTATATGCCATTCGAAAACAATCCAAAAATTATAAATCCACGCGAAGGCTATCTGTTCAGCGCCAATAATCCTTACCCGGAAAAAAACGTTCGCCGGCGCCTGCGTGGTTATTACGCCCCTACCGAACGCGCGCAGAGGTTGCAGGAGCTGTTGGAACAGGAAGACACATTCGATTTGTCGCGTTTCAAAGCGATGCAACTCGATGATCAGCGTCCGCAGGCACTGGCGATGGTGCAAGACGCTCTGCCGCTGCTGGACTACAACCTGTTTAGCGCTGACTTGCGCGCACCTGCGGCCAAGGCTGCAACCCTGCTGGAGCAGTGGGACGGGCGATATGAGCAGGACAGTGCGGGCGCCAGCATCTTCCAACGCTGGCGTGATGAGTTGACTGCTGCGCTCTTCGCTGACGAACTGGGTGAGCGTTTCAGCTTTTTCCGTAACACTTTCATGGCCAGCAAGACCCTGACCCATCTTTATTGGAAACCCACCTCACCCTGGTGGGACAATCGTCAGCAGCCAAGCTTGGACGGACGCCAGGCAGCTATCACCCATGCCTGGATCAAGGCAGTAGAAGGCCTGGTAGCAGATTTGGGTGAGCAGCCAGAGCAATGGCAGTGGTCACGGTTGGCCAGCCTGCAACATCAACACGCATTGGCTGACCGCATCCCTTTTGGCCGCTATCTGAATACCAAGCCGGTGCCAGTAAACGGCGGCAATGAGACGCTGAACAATATGGCGTTCAATATCGGGGAGGCGCGCTACCATGTCAAATCCGGACCTTCTACCAGACGCCTTATTGACCTGGCTGACGTTAACGCCTCCTTGGGCATCAACCCGCTAGGGCAATCTGGTAATCCGCTGGATATGCATGCCAGCGATCAGGCCGACATGTACAACGAAGGACGATATCGGACCCAATTATTCGATTGGCTTTCGATTGAAGCCTTGCCAGACCGACTGCAGATTCGGCCCGACAAGAAATCGCGCTAAGCGGATCCTCAGCGGATGCGCGTAATACGCACGCCCTGCTCCGGTGCCGGCTGCCCTACGATCAAGCGCTGATCAGGGATGCCGCCGATTTTCAGAGCCTCTACCAAGGCTGGCGCGCCTGCACCGTCAATGCTGACTCGCAACAACGAGTCGGAGCGCAACATGCGCACCAGCAATCTAACCCATTCGACGGTGGGCTCCGCCTCAGCATGAGTCATGTCCACGGACGGGAGCAGCAACTCACCTTCGCGCTTGAGTACTTTAAGTAGCGTTGTAGGCGTGGGATACAGCGCCTCGGTTACCGCGGGTTTAGGGGTAAACTGATCAAGGTGCAAATAACTGCGCTTGTTGCCGCGGGTAATCGAATACAAAGAGATAAAACGCTGCGGCTCGCTATCCAGACGCAGCGCTAAATAGCGTTGATCTTCGTCTGGGCCGTACAGCTTCGCGTTATTAAACACCTGGTTGGCCCACAAGCTGCTACTGCCGCATTCGCGGCCTTCACAGGTGTACAGCAACGTATTTGGCTGCTCGGTCAATTGCTGCAGCGCGTCTTTGAAAGCCTCATCCGGGCTATAACCATCGCGCATCTGCCAAGTAGCGCGCAGTAACTCTCCACTAGCACGCACTTCGCGCCCAGCGCGCAGCTGATTATTAATTCGCCGGATGCTACCGATAATGACCTGATACTCAGACTCAGGCAGCAACTGCTCCTGCACAGAGTCTGCGTGGCTGAAGGGCTGAATGCTGAGGGCTTGCTGAAAAGCATCGTCAGCCTCGGCGACTCCACTCAGCGATAGCAAAACAACAGAGCACCCAAGCAACGGGATATGACGCAAAGACATAGAATTCCTTGAGGCGGCGGCGGGCAAGCCAACAGCATACGCGGTTTGCGCTACCGCAGTCAGGAAGCGCTGGAATCAGTAGTCGACAATGAGGCGTAGAAATCATTGAGCAGCCCCGCGACGGCAGGCGCTTCAGCCTCAAGGTGCAAGTGATGACCACCATCCATTTTATGTAACTGGATATTCTTGAAGCGCTCGATGCGATCCAATACCTGTGGGTGTTTGTGCATCACGCCCTGATTGGCCAACACCAACATAGTTGGAGAGGTAATGGACTCGATGAAGGAGTCCGCGTGACGATTGGTAAACCGCAGTGGTGACGGCAGCATAAGCTGCGGATCAGTGCGCCAAGTCCAACCGCCATGGTCTGGCATTAACCCCCGTTCCACCAAACAACTCGCTGCATCACTTGTAATACTGGTGGTGCCACCGCGCACCCGAGCCGAAATCGCTTTTTCAACACTGTCGTAGACCGGTTTGCGTTTATTTCCGACAGCTAAGCTCGACTTGAAAAAACGCGCCATCTGCTTAGGTGCGTCATCGGCTTCAGAGGTGAAGGGCATCAATCCATCAATCATCGCCGCACCGATAATTCGCTCGGGCAAACTGCCCGTCAAAATACCGCTTATGATCGCCCCCATAGAGTGGCCAAGCAGCGCAAAGCGTTCCCAACCCAAATCCTCAGCTACTTGCAGCACGGTGGAGGCCTGCTGCCACAAACTGTAGCCCGCCATCGGCAGGTGGTCCGACAATCCGTGTCCAGGAAGGTCTAGCGCCACCAAGTGAATGCCCTCCAGAGAAGGTGCAATGTGATCGAAGGTGGCGGCGTTATCGAGCCAGCCATGTAGGCCGATTACCGGTAACCCACCGGGTTCACCCCAGACTTTACCGGCTACTTCTAGTGAGGAAAGAGAGAAACGTACTTCGCGGCTGGTAGCTGTCATCTGTTATCCGTTCAGGCCTGAGCGTGTGCTTATGAGTGCCAATCTAAAGCCTTTGAAGCATCCAGGGCAATCAAGCACACCAGCCGTGAATACAGCGGCATAGATCAGCAGAGAGCGGATTATCCAGCGTTTTTCAAGGGCACTACCGCCATAGTCAAACGGGCGATACACGTGAGCGCACCCGCTTCATTGCTCAGGCGAATATCCCACACGTGGGTAGTACGGCCCAGATGAAAAGGTCTGGCGATAGCCGTAACGCGTCCGTTTTTGACAGCCTTTAAATGGTTTGCATTGACCTCAAGACCAACACAGTAAAACTGGCTGCTATCGATACACAAGTAAGAAGCAATACTCCCCAAAGACTCAGCCAGCACTACGGAAGCGCCACCATGCAGGATTCCATAGGGTTGGTGGGTACGCTTATCGACCGGCATGCTGGCGGTAATCCAGTCATCTCCGTACTCTTCCATGCGCACATCAAGTAGCGTGTTGATATCGTCAGAAGGCGCATTCATCGCCGCCAGATCCACCTTGCCAAACCAAATTGCACTCATGCTTTCTCCTTTGTGTCCTGCTGCCAAACGATGGTGTCGCCTGAAACCAGCCAAAGGTGAAGTTCACCTTGATAGGTGGCTTCAACCACGTTGCGTTTCAACTTTTGATTCGGCGTTCGAAAACCGCCCTCAACATTCCATTGGTCGCGGATGACCACCAGGCAAGTAAGCTGCTCACTGCGCTGCAGCTTCTCGTTCACGCTTTGTAGCAAAGCCTGCAACTGCTTCTTCAGCTGATCGCGAGACTCATCGGCCGCGGCATCACTCAAACAGATTAACGCCAAAGGTTGCGGCAGATCGTGACCCACTACGCAGGCGTCTTCTACCAGTGAATCATCCAGCAACAGCGCTTCAATCGGAACCGGCGTGACATAGCGCCCTTTCGAGGTTTTGAAAATATCTTTGGCCCGCCCGGTCAGTCGCAAAAAGCCTTCTTGATCTATTTCGCCCAGATCACCGGTATGCAGGAAACCCTCTTTATCCAATACTTCCGAAGTACGTGCTGGGTCCTTGTAATACCCCAGCATAGCCGCACGACTGCGCACCAGCACCTCACCCTCTGCAGTCAAACGGCACTCTACGCCAGGATTAGGCAACCCTATATAGCCGGCCTTGATCTTCTTTGGCCGCCCGAGATGCGAGTAGCCGCAATTCTCCGTCATGCCGTAGGCCTCCACTATCAGCAAGCCGCGCTCGGCAAACCAATTGCTCAAGGTGGGCTTAAGGCGCGCCGCGCCGCAGACGGCATAACGCACCTGATCTAACCCCAGGTCGGCGAGAATGCTGCGAGCCTTGTGCGCGGCTAACAGCGGTAGTTTCATTTGCAATCGAGACCAGGCAGATGAGTGCCGGTGCTCAGCGTAAAGTTTAAAGTTTTCCCAAATACGCGGTGCGGCAAAAAACACCGTGGGCCTTGCTCGCCTGGCGTCTTCGAAGAAGGTCGTAACGCTATTCACGAAATACACTTGCTGCCCGGAAAGCAAAGAAGCGATCTCAACAAATTGACGCTCCGCTACGTGACTCAATGGCAGGTAAGACAACAGGCGGTCATTTGCGCTGATGTTAAACAGTCGTAAGCCGTTGTTTGCCGATAGATACATGCTGCCGAAACTCAGCATCACGCCCTTGGGAACACCCGTGGTGCCAGACGTATAAACAATGGTTGCTAGCTGATCTGCGCCGGGCACACTCAAGGCCTCCAGCGCCGAATTACTGTCCTGTAATGCTTGCCAGGGCTGAATATTAGCGTCCTCGGGGGCCAGAGGAAGACCAATCCAGGGCATGTCTTGCGGCACACCAGAGCGCATATTTTGCCAATCATCCAGTTTGCCGATAAATACGGCGCACGTGTCAGAATGCTCCAACACCTGTCTGATGGTATCCGCGGTCTGGTTGGGATACAGCGGGACAGACACATGACCGGCCATCCAGATAGCCAAGTCGGCGATGATCCAGTGGGCGCAGTTTTTCGATAAAAGACCAATCTGGCTGCCGGCAGCAAAACCTAACGAGCGCAGGTGGCTAGCCATACGCCGCGCCTGCTCGCCGACCTCACGCCAGCTCAGCTCAATCACCTGACCGTCCGGCATCGGCTGAATCAGATAGATTTTATCTGCCTGCAGGCTTTCCTGACGCAAAAACGCATCAAGTGCCGTGATCGGCGGTGTAGACAAGGCGCCCATACTCTGCCCTCGAGATTGTAGATCATTATTATTTTTGGAATGCCATCACGTGCTGCGAGGTGATCACCCGTTTGAGTGAACACTATCCCATGCCAACGATCCACCACAAGGCCCTAACGCGCAGCGTGCGGACCAAGTCACTCAGTGAAAATAGACTTATATCAGCGCGACAAATCAGCAGGCACGGAAAGCGCGGCTAAATTACCCAAACCCGCCGCCACAAAATCTAGATCGATACAGGCCAACGCGGCCGTAGGCATCGGGTAATGCGCGGTGCGATTGCCCTCCACCAGCAGACTGATCAACTGACTAACCAGCGGTTGATGCGACACTAGCAAAAGATTCTTTTCCGTGCGCTCCGACAGAAAGCGCAGCACGTCACCCGGCTCATCATCCGGCGTTAGCCAGGGTGCCGTGCCCACGTCTTGAGTAAAGTTAAGCGCAGAACGCATTAGCGCTGCCGTCTGTTGGGCTCGCAGATAAGGGCTAGCGAGTATTCCGTCGAGCGGCTGGCCGCCAAGCAAAGCGCTCATGGCTCTCACTTCAGCCTCTCCTGCCGTGGTCAACGGCCGCTCTGCATCACTGGCTGCCCGCGCAGCGGCCTGTCCGTGACGCAAAATCCACAGCCTCATGACTTTGGCTCTGCCGATGGCTCGGTTGGCGCGGGTGTAACGACCGGCTCTGTCGCTGGTTGCGGCCATTCAATAAAGGGCCAGGGTTTCTGGTCAGAGACCTGGGTAATATAACGGCCAATCTGGCAGGCGTAGAGCGAGAAACCTTCGCCCCATACCTTTGCATCTTCATTAGCGCTGCCGGTAAACAATCGCGACATGATCTGTATTACTACCAACAGTGCCAGGAGAATCTCAACCACCTGCCAAGCCAACATAAACAATATTGTGTACAACAACCGTAGCCAGAAATCAGCCGAACAAAGAGACTCTTTCAACGCGTGCATAACCTTATTACTCCTTGGTCGGGGTGCAACTCATGAAAGCCGAAAATTCAACATCATGCTTTTGCTCCGCCGACATTAGTTTGCTAATCACTTTCGCTAGCGGCTGTTTCTCAAAAATGATGGCATAAAGCCCATCAACCAAGGGCATGTAAACGCCCTCCTCATCCGCTTTCTGCTTCAAGGTTTTTAACGTACCCACGCCTTCGGCGACCTGACCTAGCCGCGCCACGCTCTCTTCCAGCGTTTCACCTTTGCCCAACGCATGCCCCACCCGAAAATTGCGCGACTGCGGCGACATGCAAGTCACGATCAAGTCGCCGACGCCGGCAAGCCCCAGAAAAGTCAGCGGGTTAGCCCCCATGTGCACCGCAAAGCGGGTCATTTCCGCTAACGCACGGGTAATCAGCATGCTCTTGGTGTTCTCGCCCATACCCAGTGCGACGGCCATGCCCGAGATAATGGCGTACACATTTTTCAATGCGCCGCCCAACTCAACGCCATAGCGGTCCTCGCTGGCATAAACGCGCAGGTTCTTGCTGCCGAGCACGTCTTGCACCGCCATACAGAGGGCATTATCTTCACTGGCAATCACGGTCGCAGTTAGCTCACCCGCCGCCATCTCTTTGGCTAGGTTAGGCCCTGAGAGCACGGCCACGTGAGCTTGCGGCGCTTCCGCTTCAACAATCTGACTCATCATCAGAAAGCCTGGTTGCTCAATACCTTTGGTAGTGCTCACAACCTGTTTACCAGCCAGGCTCGGGCCTACCTGCTTCAGCACACTACGAAAGGCACCACTGGGAATAGCCAGAAATACCAAATCCGCTGCGGCGATGGTTTGCTCTATATCAGTTGAAACCTGCAACCTGGGGTCTAGCTTGTACCCCGGCAGGTAACGCGGATTTTCCTGTTCGTTACGAATATGGTCGGCCACATTCTGATCGCGCAGCCAGAGCGTAACCTGCTGACCTTCACAGGCCATCAAATTGGCTAGCGTGGTACCGAAACTGCCTCCACCTAATACACAGACAGCCGCTTTAGAATCGGTCATGCAACATCCTTAATCAGGTTTTCCGGGCCAAGTATAAGCTTGGCTGACAATAACAGCGATTGAGCACTGGAAAAACCTGTTGCGGCAGTTAAGATAGGGCACCAAAAAAAAGATACAAAGTGCCATCACATGTCTAATCGCATCACCTTTCTGGCAGGACTCGCAGTACTGGGCCTGCCGCTGACCTTGCAGGCGACAACGGATCCGTTGCTTGACGACCTCGAATTGCCCACCGTCCTCAGTGCTACCCGCCTGAAACAAGCACCTGCGGAGGTGCCCGGCAGTATGACCGTGCTCGATCGGCAGCTAATTCGCGCCACCGGCGCGCGCGACATTCCAGAAATACTGCGCTTGGTACCCGGCATGATGATCGGTTATCGACGCGGTAACCAAGTTAACGTTAATTACCATGGCACCAACGTTACCGAGGCAAGACGTCTTCAGGTGTTGGTCGACGGTCGTTCAGTTTATCGGCCCGGGTTTGCCACCGTAGACTGGGCGGAGATGCCGGTTGCGATCGAAGACATCGACCGCATTGAGGTATTTCGTGGGCCCAACACCGCTGCCTACGGCGCCAACGCACTGATGGGCGTGATCAACATCATTACTCGCCACCCACGCGATACGCTGGGCACCACCCTAAAAGTGACCAAAGGCACACGTGGGGTCAGCGATTGGCTGGGGCGGCAGGGTTTTAGTACCGAGAATAGCCAGACTCGTCTCACCCTGTCTGGCATGGAAGATGACGGCTTTGATAGTTTCGAAGAGCCCGGAGAGGATTATCGCGACGGCAAACGTTTAACTCGCTTTAATCTCAGCAGTGCTTATCAGATAGATTCGGCCAATACCCTGGAGTGGCAGTTAGCGGCCAGCGAAGCCAGCCGCCAGGGTTATTACGATTACAGCCCGTTTCTCGGCGCGGCTAAACAGCCGTTGGGGAAATTCGACGAGCTGATTGACGAGTGGCAACCGGATTCCGATATCCGCGGACGCGATTACGCACTCCAGGCACTCTGGAAGCGCGACCTGTCGGTAGACCACAGCTTTCAGGTGATGGCTTACGCGCAACATACGGAACGCTTGAGCGATTGGCGTGCGTGCGACAGCCCACTGGCTTTCTCTGCGGCGCTGCAGGAGCTTTCTGACCTAAGTCCATTGGCTGCCAGGCGCGTGAGTCGTTACATGAGCCACGATGTAGCCGGCGGCCTGCGCAAGTATATGAATGATTTCATGTATGGCGAGTATTACGACTACTTAGGCGATCTGGGCGAAGCCATCGTTCAGGAACGGCAGCAGTACCTCGACAGCGAGCCCGCGTGCTTCGATGTCAATCAGCACATGCGCGAAAGTCGCTATCAGATCGAGGTACAAGACACTCTAAGAGTGAATGATCAACTACGTGTCGTCAGCGGCGCCAGTTATCGTCAGGATCGAGCGAAATCCGAGACCTTTTTCGGTGGCGCAATTGACAACGGCATCACGCAAGTTTTTGGCAATGCGGAATATCGTCCCCATGAAAACTGGCTGTTCCAGGCAGGCGGCATGTATGAAGATTCCGAGCTGGTGGGTGACGCCTTTTCACCGCGCGTGGCGATGCATTACTTCCTCGCCCCACTACACAGTTTGCGGTTTGTTTATTCCGAGGCAGTACGCACACCTGATATGTATGAGAACAACGTAAACTGGACATATCAGGTCAAAAACCTGTCCGGCCCGGTGACCGGGCAACAAACGTATTACGCTACAGCTACTGGTCCAGGCAATCTGGATACCGAGAAAATGCGCTCACGGGAGATTGGTTACAACGGCACCGTACATGAATACGGCCTTGCGCTTGATTTGCGGATTTTTCAGGAGCGCATAACCGGCATGAATGGCGAGCCGCTGAAGATCACCGATTTCTACCCCAATAACGATTCTTCCGCTGAGTTCGAGGGAGCCGAAGCTCAAATCGATTGGCGTGCAACTTACGCTGACCGCTTCAGGCTAACCTATGCCTATGTGGACTTCACTGCCACCAACAAGCTTGACCAACGCCTTACCGCGCGTAATTCCGGCAGTGCTGCCTGGATTAGAAACTGGCCAGCCGACATCGAAACCAGTCTCATTTATTATGGTGCGGACCAGCTCAACGAGCATCGCTTTGAGCGCCTGGACGCGCGACTAGCTAAGCAGTTCGCCATTGGCGAGCGCAGCCGATTCAGTCTGGCGCTGGTAGCGCAGCATCGGCTCGACGATGAGCCTCTCACCTGGGATGAAAACGTATACGACAGTAGCAACCACTATTATTTAAGTGCTGAACTAAACTTTTAGGCGAACTGGGACCACTAAACATGGGGTGCCAGACAGAACAGTGTGCGGACAGGGAACGTGCCACATGATGAATTTTAAACAGCAAAGGCTTATGGCCGAATGAGCCTTATCAGTAAAGCACTTTGCTTGCTGATATTGGCGCTCATCTCTGCCAACGTGAGCGCGCGCGCGATATTAATTACCGCACCGGCCACTAACAGTCCTTTAATTAATGAGTTTATCTCTGCCCTGCGCACAGCGCTGCCGCAAGACGAGGTTGCGGTATCCAGCGCAACGGCGCCTGATGCCGATACCGCCGAAGTCATCATCACCCTCGGTAGCGACATGCTCAACTGGCGTTTGCAATCACCACTGCAAACGCCAAGCATCGCCATCTACGTTAATAGCCATGCCTTGCCACCGCAGCCACTTCCCGCTTACCTGCACGTGGTTCTGGCAAACCCCAAACCGTTAAGGCAATTGCGCCTGGCAAAGCACTTGCTACCCCGATTGCGAACCGCAGGCCTGCTTTACGCCGACAATCAACTCGCTCTGAAAGACGAGTGGGCACAGGCACTCGCTGCAAGCGGTCTGCAGCAGCGGAGTGCGACAGTGAAAAGGCCAGACACCCTGACCAGAGAGCTGCTGCGCGTGCTTGAGCAAAGCGATGCCCTGATAGGTATTGATGCCCCCACCATCTACAACGCTGACAATCTAAAGGCCATCCTGCTCACGAGTTACTCTCGCAACAAAGTGTTGATTGGCCCCAGCGCTCCTTTTATCGAGGCTGGCAGCCTGAGCACTACCTACAGTACCGCCGAAGACATGGCCCGCAGCGTAGCGCTGTTATTACAACAGGGTGAGCTGAAAAGCGGCACATCCTACCCCGCCTTTTTCTCTGTATTAAGCAATGCGCAGGTAGCCCGATCGCTCGGCCTGCCGATCCCTGACGACGTAAAGCTTAGCCGTGAGCTAACCGAGCTGGAGCAAGCACCATGAGCTTTCTACAACACGGCACCATTTTCAGCCGGTTGATCCTTATTGCCACGCTTCCGGTATTACTGATGGGCGTAGTCGGTTTCAGCTTTCTTACCAGCGAACGACTGGATGACGTTAACCGCGAGCTGCAGCTAACCGGCCAACTGATTGCCGATCAACTGGCACCTGCCGCCGAATACGGCGTTATCAGCGGCAACCTGCGCACACTGGAGAGCCTGGTGCAGGGCGCGCTCAATATGCCGCACGTACGCTACGTACAAGTTTTTGACCAAGCTGGCCTGCCACTATTGATGCTCAGTAAAGAAGCCTCCAACCCAGACGCAGGCTTGCAAGTATTTGTGGCCGATATCATGCGTCAACGCATTCAGTTGCAAAACGAACTATTCCTACTCGACTCCCCCGCAACAGATAACGATGATCAAATGCGCTACCTAGGCCAGGTACACGTCGGGCTGAGCAACGAGGCCTTTGTAGCGCGCCAAAACAGCATCTTGTTGAAAACCCTCGGCCTCGCGGCCTTGGCACTGATCGCCACTCTCTTTCTAGCCATTCGCCTGGCAAAAGCACTGGCCACCCCGATGGCACGCATGGGCTTGGCCGTACACAAGTTGCAGGAAGGCCAACTGAGTATTCGCCTGGAAATAAACGACAAGCACGAGATCGGCCAGCTGATGCGCAACATCAACAGTTTGGCCGCCACCCTGGAACGGTCCAGGCAGCAACAACAACAGGCCATGCAGCAACTGGTCAGCGCGCGAGAAGAGGCAGAGGCCGCAAACCGCGCGAAATCCGAGTTTCTGGCGATGATGAGCCACGAACTACGCACCCCTATGAACGGCGTGCTAGGCATGTTGCAGCTATTGGAAACCACCGAACTCAGCGGCGAACAAAGCGAGTATGTGCATATTGCTGGCGAATCCACCGATCACTTGCTTAAGGTGATCAACGATATTCTGGACTTCTCGCGTATCGAACGCGGCGCGCTAGAACTGGAGAAGATCCCGTTTAATCTGCCGCAATTGATCGGTTCTTCCGTCAACGTATTCGAGCACACAGCTCGGCAAAAAGGCCTGCGCCTCATCACTCAACTACAGGGCGACCGTGAATGGTCTGAGGTCCTGGGTGACCCAACCCGTATTCGCCAGATACTGGTCAACTTGATCGGCAATGCTTTGAAGTTCACCGAGGCTGGTAACGTCACTGTGACCGCCCACTGGCATTTGTATGACACCAACCGGCTGCTGCTGGAGTGCGAGGTTACCGACACTGGAATAGGTATCGCACCAGAACGCCTGGAAAGCATGTTTGATGCCTTCCAGCAGGCTGACTCCAGCACCTCACGCCGTTTTGGTGGCACCGGGCTGGGGCTCTCGATTGCGCGTACTTTTGTACAGAAAATGGGCGGTGAGCTGATCGCGCGGAGCACTGAGGGCAAAGGTTCGCATTTTACCTTCCAGATTCCGCTCGAACTCGACAACAGCGAGCACCTGGACAGCATCGCAGAACAGCCGGCTGACAGTGGCCGACACGACAAACCTGTGCTGCTGGTGGAAGACAACCCGGTCAACCAAATGGTCATCGAAGGCATGCTGCACAGCTTCAACATGCAGGCCGACATTGCCGGCACGGGCGAACAAGCGTTGCACTCGCTCACCAGCCACCCGGAAAGATACTCAGTGATTCTAATGGACATCCATCTGCCAGATACCGACGGGCTAGACGTCTGCCGACGCTATCATGCGCACTGCATCAGTACCGGTCTGGAACCCATACCCTGCATTGCCCTTACCGCCAGCGCTTTCGACGTTGATCGTCAGCACTGCGAGGAGGCGGGCATGCAGGATTTCTTAAGCAAACCGGTTAGTCGCCAGGCATTGCTTCAGACACTAAATCGCTGGACTGAACCAGCAGATCATTGATTTCGCTGATCCAGCACCATTCTGGCTGACGGTGAGGCCAGCTGGCGCTGGATTCGTGTGGCAAATATCGCGACACTAGGCCTCGATTTTTTCGGCAAAACCTTGTGAAACTCGCTGTTCAGCAGCATTTATAGCGCAAGGAGCCGCGTCCCGATCCTGCCATACGAGCGCATAAAAATGTCAACAATCACTCTGGAAACGCCCTACAGCACATTACCCGAACTGGTCGCCTTACATGCCCGAGAACGTGGCGATCATCCGGCGTTGATGCAGGATGCCAATAGCCTTAGCTATCGTGAGCTCGATCAACAAGCGGATCGCGTTGCTGCTGCGCTTCAGCGCGATGGTGTGATGCCGGGCGAAGCCATTGCAGTCTGCGCTGCCAACTCGATCAACTATTCCGTCATTTTCGTCGGTGCTCTGCGCGCCGGCGTGGTGGTTGCGCCTCTGGCACCCTCATCTACTCCGGAAGGCCTGCTCGGCATGCTGACTGACTCAGCCGCCAAACTGTTCTTTGTTGACGCAGCCGTGCGTGATGCCATCATCAGCGTACGCGAACGTATCCAGGCTCCGCTTTACAGCCTGGATAACAGCGTGGGCGAGCCCACCTACAGCAGCTGGCTCTCTGATGCTAAACCCAGCGCGGTCCAACTGACGCCCGAGATGGTTTTCAACATCATCTATTCTTCTGGCACCACCGGTGACCCCAAAGGCATTGTGCAATCGCACGGTATGCGTTGGTCGCATATTCAGCGCGCGCTGGTATTAGACTACGGCACCGACAGCCGCACACTAATTTCTACGCCGCTGTATTCCAACACCACGCTGGTTTCCTTCCTGCCAACTCTGGGTCTTGGCGGCACTGTCGTCTTGATGGCCAAATTTGACGCTGCACGCTACCTGGCCTTGGCCGAACAGCACAAAATCACCCATACCATGCTGGTCCCGGTGCAATATCAGCGCATCATGGCGCGCGACGATTTCGATAACTACGACCTGTCCAGCTTCATCATGAAATTCAGCACCAGTGCGCCCTTCCATGCCGCGCTCAAAGCTGACATTTTGGCCCGCTGGCCGGGCGGCCTGGTTGAGTTTTACGGTATGACCGAAGGTGGCGGCTCCTGCATTCTGGCCGCTCACCTTTACCCCAACAAGCTCAGCACAGTGGGTATGCCTCCGGAAGGCCACGATATGCGCGTGATCGACGAAGAAGGCGTTGAATTACCCCGCGGCGAAATAGGTGAAGTTGTTGGCAACTCCCCTGGCATGATGACGGGCTACCTGAACAAGCCGACAAAAACTGCCGAAGCAGAATGGTATGACAGCACCGGCAAGCGCTTTATCCGGACCGGCGACGTAGGTCGTTTCGACGAAGAAGGCTTTCTTACCCTGATGGATCGTAAGAAAGACATGATCATCAGCGGCGGCTTCAACATTTACCCCAGTGACCTGGAAGCAGAGCTGCGTCAGCACCCTGAGTTGCAAGACGTGACCGTGATCGGTGTCCAGTCCACCAGTTGGGGTGAGACCCCGGTGGGCTACGTGGTAACCAAATCTGGCGCCGACGTTAACGCCGAAGCGGTACTCGAGTGGTTCAATGCTCGCGTCGGCAAAACCCAGCGTTTGAACCGCGTGATCATCACCGATGAGCTGCCACGTAGCGCCATTGGCAAGGTGCTCAAACGCGAACTGCGCGACATATTTCAGGCCGAATTTGGTCTACTGAGCTGATAAGTCGTTCTGCACCGGTAGAGCATCCGGTGCGCCTGAGCTGCGGTCGAAGATAGAGAACCTTTGTCCTCGACCGCTATCGCGGGTATCCTCAACGCCTCGTTGCACAGCAAATAGCGACAGTTGTGACTTTATCGTCAGGCATACAGTCTGACCTTACGCTGGCCCGATAGCGCCAGGAGACATCTGAAAACGCTGCAACATGAGAGCAGAAGAACAAGAGTTCTGATCAAAAATTCCTTTATTTCATGCAAATAGAGCAATTTCTTAATACAGATCCAGTAACGTTGGCTTCTCACAGCGCGCTTTTTCAGATGTTGCCTGAAAATCAGGTCAAGCCGAATTAACAGCGCCCCGTATTCAGGGGAAGAGCAGGAGCCTCTATGACACAACAGAATGCGTATTCCCGGGAAGAGCTGCTCAAATGCAGCCGTGGCGAGATGTTCGGCCCCGGTAATGCACAACTCCCCGCCCCCAATATGTTGATGATGGACCGTATCGTCCATATCAGCCAGACCGGCGGCAAGTACGGCAAAGGCGAAATCATCGCCGAGCTGGATATCACTCCTGATCTATGGTTTTTTGCCTGTCACTTTGAAGGCGATCCCGTCATGCCCGGTTGCCTGGGCCTTGATGCCATGTGGCAGCTCGTAGGCTTCCACCTTGGTTGGCTGGGTTACGAAGGCCGTGGTCGCGCCTTGGGTTCAGGTGAAGTCAAGTTCACCGGCCAGGTTCTACCCACCGCCAAAAAAGTCACTTACACCATTAACATCAAACGTACCATCAACCGTGCGTTGACCCTCGGCATAGCCGACGGCACCATGGCCGTTGATGGCCGTGAGATCTACAGCGCTGAAGGTTTGCGCGTAGGTCTGTTCTCATCTACCGACAGCTTCTGAGGATCATCACTATGCGTCGCGTCGTGATTACCGGTATGGGCATTATCTCCTGCCTTGGCCAAGATCTTGAAAGTGTGGCTGCCAGCCTAAAGGCCGGCAAGCCAGGCATTCGTTTTAACCCTTCCTATGCTGAGATGGGCCTACGCAGCCACGTTTCCGGCTCAGTTGACATCGACCTGGATGCCGCCATTGACCGTAAGGTTAAGCGCTTCATGGGCGATGCTGCTGCATACGCCTATCTGTCCATGCAGCAAGCCATCGCTGATGCGGGCCTGGGCGAAGAGCTGGTCAGCAGTGTTCGCACCGGCCTGGTTGCGGGTAGCGGCGGTGCTTCCACGCTGAATCAGATGGAAGCCGTCGACATTCTGCGCGAGAAAGGCGTCAAGAAAATTGGCCCATATCGTGTGCCGCGCACCATGGGCAGCACCGTTTCTGCCTGTCTGGCTACGCCGTTCAAGATCAAGGGCGTTAACTACTCGATCTCCTCTGCTTGTGCCACCAGTGCGCATTGTATCGGCCACGCAGCCGAGCTGATTCAGCTGGGCAAGCAAGATATCGTCTTTGCCGGCGGCGGCGAAGAAGAGCATTGGTCCCAGACCATGCTGTTCGATGCCATGGGCGCCCTTTCCACTCAGTACAACGAGACTCCGGAAAAAGCCTCCCGTGCATACGACAGCAAGCGTGATGGCTTTGTGATCGCGGGCGGCGGCGGCATGGTCGTGGTTGAGGAGCTGGAGCACGCACTAGCACGTGGCGCCAAAATCTACGCCGAAGTGGTTGGCTACGGCGCGACGTCTGACGGGTACGACATGGTCGCCCCTAGCGGCGAAGGTGCTGTACGCTGCATGCAGCAGGCACTGGCCACTGTTGATGGCGCCATTGAGTATCTAAACACCCACGGCACTTCTACTCCAGTAGGCGACGTGGCTGAGCTCAAAGCTATCCGCGAAGTCTTTGGCGATAACGCGCCGAAGATTAGCTCGACCAAGAGCCTGTCGGGCCATTCGCTTGGCGCTGCTGGCGTGCAGGAGGCGATCTACTGCCTGCTTATGCTGCGTGATAACTTCCTTGCGGCATCTGCCAACATCGAAGAGCTGGACGAGAACGCCGGTACCCTGCCCATCCTGCGCGAGCGTCTGGATAAGGCCGTTGATCTGGTTATGTCTAACAGCTTCGGCTTTGGTGGCACCAACGCCACGCTGATCATGAAGCGCTGGAAAGCTGCCTGATCTTTTGATCCAAGGCAGCAAAAAACGCCGCAGTAAATGCGGCGTTTTTTTATGTCTGGATTTTCTGCCTGTCAGGCCAATTAAGGCTCATCTACCTTAGCGTGAAGCCCAATTTGGCTGCGGTGCTCGCGCAGAGGCGCGCCTTGCCAGTAAAGCCATAATAACTGTCACTAAGCCACACCCGCCCATCACCAACGCCATGGGCAGGCTGCTATCGTCGTGCAGCACGCCAACCAGCGCTGATGTAAGCCCCGCAATGGCAAACTGCATGGTGCCCATCAAAGCCGATGCTACCCCAGCCTGGTGACCGTGACCGGCGAGCGCACACGCAGAAGCGTTAGGTATCACCAGTGAGATCACTGCCACGCTGCAGAACAGCGGCGGCAGAAACCACCAGATGTTCGGCAAACCCGATAGCGCCACCAAGAACAAGGTTGCAGTCGCAGCCAAATAAACGCCGGTAGTGCCTTTGAGCAAGTCAAGCGGCGTGTTGTTTCGCAATAAACGGCTATTGAGCTGAGCGAACAAAATAAAGCCCGCAGCATTGGCACCAAATAGCCACGCGTAGTGATCCACGCTCAAGCCGTACATGTCTATAAAAATGTAAGGAGAGCCCGCGATATAGGCAAACATACCTGCCATGGCCACGCCGCCAGTCAGCGAATGGAACATGAACACCGGTTCACGCAGCAAGCCTAGGTAGCGCCCCAAAGCGCTGCTCAAGCGCGCCGCTGGCGTATGGGTCGGTAATGTTTCAGGCAGAAAGAAATAAACCGCCATAGCAAAAAGCGCAGAGAACAGCGCCAAAAACCAGAATATTGAAGGCCAGCCCGCTACTTTCAACATAGCCCCCCCTAACAAAGGCGCAAGAATCGGCGCCACGCCCATGATCAACATGAGCTGCGAGAAGGCTTTGGCTGCATCAATGGGCGCACATAAATCGCGTACTACCGCCCGCGTTACCACCATGCCGGCACAACCGCCCAAGGCCTGCACGAAGCGTGCAGCCAACAGCCATTCCATAGTAGGCGCCATAGCGCAAGCGACAGAAGCCGCACAAAACAACACTATGCCAACCAATAGCGGACGCCGACGACCGAACCGGTCCGCCAGCGGTCCGTAAAACAACTGACCGCTGGCCAGACCAAGGAAATAGACCGACAGACTAAACTGAACTTGCTCAGCGTCTGCGCCAAGCGCCAACCCTATCGCGGGGAATGCCGGCAAGTACATATCGATGGCCAGTGGCCCGAAGGCGCTCAAGCCACCAAGGATGAGCAGAATATAAAAAGGCATTCAGATTTCCATCAGAACTGCTGTATTGGCCACTTCGCCAGAGTACTGCAGCAGCTTGGCGTTTGACGCCAAAGGCAAGAGAAAAGAACAATATTAGCTTAGATATCGATCGCGCATGATGCCAGAAAAGCCCTGCATGCAGGCGGAACAGATTGTTGCCCGAATCGGTCAGAGGCTATCGGCGTCATACATTATTTTGACTGCACAGTTCAGGCGTGATCGCCTAGAGTGTGTTATCGCTTACCGTCCTACTGGAGACCGCATGACTGAGCACACCCAATCTATTGATAAACCCGCGCTGGATGACGATGCCCTGGCCTTCGCACAAAAGGTTTTTGATTTGGCTCGCAACGGCCAAACCGATGCATTGCGCCCTCTACTGGATGCGGGGTTGCCGGTCGACATTCTAACCAGCAGCGGCGACAGCCTGCTGATGCTCGCCAGCTATCACGGTCACGAGGCAGCCAGTCGCCTGCTGTTAGAACGTGGCGCGGACCCTGAGCTAGCCAATGGGCGCGCTCAAACCCCCTTGGCCGGGGTCGTTTTCAAGGGCGACACAGCTATAGTGCGCCTACTGCTGAGTTTTAACGCCGCCGTTGACGGCCGGCCGGAAGGCGGTAAAACACCGCTAATGTATGCTGCCATGTTCGACCGCACCGATATGCTTGAGTTGCTGCTAGATGCTGGCGCGCAAATCGATGCCCGTGATGATGACCAGCGTGGCGCGCTCGACTATGCCAATGCCATGGGTGCCAAAGCCGCTATTGCGCTACTTGAAGCACGCTTGTAAAACACCTGATGAGCGATTTGTAGTGCTGATCTTTGAGCAATAAAAAAGCCGCCAGACTTACGCTGGCGGCTTTTTTTGGTCAAGAATTACGCTTTGTCGACTAGGTCTTTTAACTTGTCTTTCACGTTACCCTTAGCGGTTTCGCCCTTGCCCTTGATTTTCTGCAGTTCACCTTCCCCCTGCAGTTCTTCATTGTCAGTGGCTTTACCAATGTCGCTTTTGGCTTCGCCTACGGTTTCGTTGTATTTGCCTTTAATCTTGTCTGTGGTGCTGGTCATGGTCATTCCCCTGCTGGTGAGTCGGTGGACTTCAACTACGGTTGGAAATCGCTGATCAGCCTACCTTGTGGGTAAGCCAGCCAGTACAGCGTAAAAGCATTTGATTACCGCTCATGTAAGCGTGCGTTCAATTCATCAACTACGGGCGCCCACTCAGCGTCTTCGCGGATTTCTTCTCGCAGGAAGGCCGCTTGCGAGGGCGTCCAAAATTTGGCTTCACTTAGCACTGTGTCGTGTTCCAGTGCGTGGCTGGAAAAAAAGGCGTCCATACTGGCCGGATCAGAATCCAGACCCAGTTGATCAAACAGAGTAACGAGGTCTTTGTTCGGCAGTTCCATGATGTCTCTCCTTGGCGGTCAAACAAACGATTACGCTTACTTAAAAGAGAGTGCAGACGCCACAATCAGTTCAATCTTTTTGCTCGGGTGTCGTCATGCCATAGGCATCCGCTGCACTTTTAAGCCAAGCTTCCAGCTCGCGTTTTTTAATGCCCTTGCGTTGCGCTTCGGCCAACTTATCGCGCATATAAGCCCGCTTGGCTTGGTCTTCTCCCGCCATAGACAACGCCAGATCCCGGTCAGTCCAACTCCGGATGCGCAGGAAAAGCCACCAGTGAAAATACAGACCAGCGGCAACCGCCGCTGCAATGATGAAATAGTCCATAGACTCCATTCTCCTACCCATCGGTTATTTCAAAAAACCAACCAGACTCTGACGCTAAACGGCTCCGTGCGGCGTTTCAACCGGGCGCTTGCGTCGATAGAACATCACCGCGTTACCTAAAAGAATCAGCACCAAGCCAAGGATCGCACTGGTCGACCATTGATACCCCTCAAACAGCGTAGACATCCCCAGCGCTATAAGCGGAAACATCACCGTAGCGTAGGCCGCCGGGCCAGCACCGATACGACCGATCAAGGCGAAATAGGCAGCAAAACCAATAACCGAGCCAAAAAAAGCTAAATACAATAGCGATCCGAGATACGTAGCTGTCCACTGCATGCTGAACTGCGCACCGGTAATCAGCGCAATCAATAGCATCACCAATGCGCCATACCCCATGGCGTAAGCGTTAGTCGAGAGCAGATCAAGGCCGCGCGCCTGATGACGCACGCTGATCATGTTGCCCAGCGAGAAACCATATGTTCCCAGCAGGCTAAGCCCTATTCCTAAAAGCACCCCTGCGTTCATGCCCGCGCCGGCCAAATCATGCCAAAACAAACTGACGATACCGATAAACCCCAGCAAGTTAGCCCAGAGCAGCCGCTGCGTCACACGCTGACGAAAGAAGATCACCCCATTGATGGCGTTGAATACGGTTGCCAGTGAAAACAGCACAGACTCCAAACCGCTGTTGATATAGGCGTTGGCGGCATAGAAACAACAGAAGTTGAGGCCAAACACGCACATCCCCTGCAACAAGCAGAACCCGTGGTCACGCGCGGCTAGACGCCGCAATCTGCCGGTCACCAGCAACGCCAGCAACAGCACGCCTGCTGCCAGCGAAAACCGGTAAAACACCGACACAACCACCGGCACGGGGCCAGATTGCATCGAAATGGCAATCCAGGTAGTGCCCCAGATCAATACCGTGGTGATATACAACAGCGTGTTCATGACGCGCGCTCATCTGCTGATAGAAAGCGGCATTATCCATTGCCCATTGGGTTTTGGCTTGCAGCCACACGCCGCGCACTTGCAGATTCTTGCGCTTTTTTTCCGGATGACAGGCTGGCGCCCGTGTTGCTGCTTGGCGCAGGAGGCGCACATCGCTAACATCATAAAGCCGGCGCATTAGTGTGCACGGCACTTAGTAGCTAGGAGCACCAATGTCTCAGTCATATCAGGTACTCAACAGCTTGCAGCAACACAAGGCGCAGTTGCAGGGGAGCGTACGCCTGGGTAACGGCCTGGGTTTGGCCAGCTGGTATAACGATGACGATTTGATCGCGTTGGATAACGCCGACCACCACACACTAAGTCTGTATCTGGCGGATGGTTACCAATCCTACTTCCAAACTTCACAAGGCTGGCAGAACGGTGGCGCTCCGGACAAGTTGTGCCTGATGCCCAAAGACTATGCATCCACTTGGCATATCCGCGGGCCGTTGAGCTTCATGCACCTGTATTTCACCGATCAGCATCTGCGGCAACAGGCGGAACAAACCTGGGATCGCAGCCCGGCACAGCTAACGCTGGATGAGCGGCTATTTGCGAACGACCCACAAATCGCCCTGCTCTATCGCCATTTTCTGCTCAACAATGATTGGCACGATCCGGCAGACCAGTTGGCGATCAGTAGCGCTACTACCTTGATCCTCAACCATCTACTTAAACATTACGTACACCTAAACTGGCAAGATCCAGTGGTGCGCGGTGGGCTATCGCCCTATCAACTGAACCGAGTGTTGGAGTTTATCGACAGTCAACTTGCACAGCCGCTACTGCTGAGCGACCTGGCACGCGAAGCCAACCTGAGCGAGTACCACTTTGCCCGCATGTTCAAACACAGCAAAGGTGTCGCGCCCCATCAATACGTAATGAAACAGCGCCTAAAACAGGCCGAGCAGCTACTACGAATCAGCACTCTGTCATTGACCAGTATTGCCCTGCAGTGTGGTTTCAGCTCCCCGAGTCATTTCAGTAACCGCTTTCGCCAAGTACATGGCGTCAGCCCGTCCGCCGTGCGCGGCAGCCGATGACCTCAGACATTGGCGCGGCGAACCAGCGTGAGCAAGGCAGCCGCACCTGCAAACAAGCCAGCAAAAGTCCGATTCATCAGCTTTTGCTGCTGTGGCGAACGCAACAGGCGCAAAACTTTTGCAGCGAGCCCGGTATAGCCCGCCATCACCACCAGGTCGACAGCGATCATCGTCAACGCCATGACGCCGTACTGTTTTAGCAATGGCTGGTTCAAATCCAAGAACTGCGGCAACACCGCCAATATGAAGATGACCGCTTTGGGATTGCTGACGTTCACCAAAAAACCACGAAACACTAACGCCAGCGGCTGCCCTATAGGACGCACAGCCACCTCCTGATCCATGGCCACCGGCTGAGCATGCCACTGACGCCATCCAAGGTAGAGCAGGTAAAGCACGCCAAACCATTTGATCAGATTGAACGCGAGCGCAGAGGTCGCCAACAAGGCTCCTACCCCCGCCGCAACCACCGCAATTTGCAGCAGCAAGCCAACTTGTAATCCTAACGCTGTCCAGTAGCCACGAGCGAAACCATAGTTCAAACCGCTAGACATGGATGCGATGGCGCCCGCCCCAGGGGACAAGCTGATGACCCAGCACGCAACAAAAAAAGCCAACCAGGTTTCAATCGACATGTACTACCTCCAGAATTGGCGAATGCCTACCGTCACAGATTACCGTTTCAGCCAATGCAGCCGCCAGCACAACTACGCGCTTGCGCGGGCCACGAGCGACAACGGCACCACCTGCGCCTCACGTTGCGCTAGGTAACGTGTGCAGCTGACCCGCAGAAAAGAGGCAAAATTGACCACTTCACCGCGCAAATCCATGATTTCGTCGTACAGCTTGGTGATCAGCTGATTGGTGGTCATGCCATCCACTTCAGCAATCTCCTGCAGTATTTGCCAAAACTGGTTCTCCAACCGCAACGTAGTCACCACGCCGCGAATACGCAAAGAACGCGAGCGTGACTCATACAGAATGGGGTCGGCTTTTACATACAGCTCACACATAAAACCTCCTGGGCAGGGCCGTCGCGGGATGACGACCCTGTGTAGCTCACAACTCGATACGTGCGCCCAGCAGTTTAACAAAAGCAGCCAACCATAACGGATGGGAAGGCCAAGCTGGCGCGGTAACAAGATTGCCTTCGACGTGTACCTGATCAGCCGCGATATCAATAAAGGTACCGCCCCCCATAGTGACGTCCGGACCACATGCAGGATAAGCACTGCATTCACGCCCTTTGAGGATACCCGCAGCAGCGAGCAATTGTGCGCCATGACACACGGCGGCGATAGGCTTTTGCGCCTCGTCGAAGCTACGCACAAGATCGATCACCCGCTGATTCAAACGCAGATATTCCGGCGAACGCCCACCGGGCACGACCAAACCTACATAGTCCTCAACGTTTACGTCCGCAAAGCTGTAGCTCAATACGAAGTTGTGGCCCGGCTTCTCAGTGTAGGTCTGATCACCTTCAAAATCGTGGATGGCTGTTTTGACAGTGTCACCCGCATTTTTATCAGGACACACCGCATGCACTTCGTAACCCAACATGCTCAGCGCCTGAAACGGCACCATGATTTCATAGTCCTCAACAAAATCGCCTGCTAACAACAATAGTTTTTTGCTACTCATGATATGCCCCGGCAGTGAATGAATGCCTATGATGCGCTGCTTCGACATGCTCTGGGTAACAGCCGGGTACTACATTTATTGTCATTCAAGCTCTTGAATGCTGTTGGACTGGATAACAGAGAAACGTAAAACAAATAAATTGTGATTTAGCTACCCCAACAAAAAGAAACTAACAACCCCGAAAACAACACCTTCTTAATAGCTAAATGCCAACATGCGCACATTACGAACAAACCAATATTTTGACGTCAATTGCAACTCATCTCCGGCTTCGCGTAAAAATACGTAAACCACTGTTTTAATACATATTTATAATAATTTAATTCAAATAAAACCATCGCAAAACCAATTACCAACAAGCCCGACCAGTTCACACTTTATACACTTGAAGGTACCGACTCCGACGAATAGGATAGCCACCTTCCAGACAGTAATGCGCAGTTTTTTGCACATATAGTTGAGCAGAAAGTTGCCATCGTGAAATGCAAGATATCGAAATAGTGCAACTTCTTGCGCATTTAATTGCGCAAGAAGTTGCGCACTCCCAGCAAATAGAAATAAACGGCTCGTAATAATCAAGAGTGATGAGCGTACAGATGCAGCAGATTATTGAGACCATCGCCAGCACACCCATCAGCGAAACCCGTTTCGCAGGCGAAGATGTGCGTTACTGCAGCGAGTACGAGTCACTCGAGCAGCAGCTGGCCAAGGCGGGATCGCTGCATGACAACGAGCAACCCGACTGGGAGGTTGTGCGCGACGGCAGCCTGGCGCTGCTGACTACCCAGTCGAAAGACCTGCGGGTAGCCGCCTGGCTGAGTTGGAGCTTGCTGGAAACATCTGGCCCAGCGGGCCTCAGCAGCAGCCTACGCATGCTTAATGAGCTATGTGAAAACCATTGGACGACGCTGCATCCGGTCAAGGTCCGCACTCGCATCGCCGCCCTAGCCTGGCTGATATCACGCCTGGAAAACGCTAATCCCCTGCAGTTACTAAGCGATGAGCACCCCCTGGTTAACGCGCTGCAAAACCTGCACAAGACGTTGGCAAATCAGCTAGGGGATCAGGCGCCGGACCTGCAACCCTTATGCCGCAGGCTGGAGTCCGCGAGCAAATAGCCGGCGCAAGCCGAAATAGCAGCGCCCCTTACTAGCTCGCCCTTACTTGGTAATAGCGACCAAAAAGAAGCAAGCTCGCAGCAACCAGCCTCTATTGCGACCGCCAAGGATGCTCACAAAGCGCTGCGCACGCTGCAGGATCATGCCAGACCACTGTGCCATTGGTGGCTAGCTAACAATGAGTGCGATCTGCGTGCCCTGCGTCTCTCACGCACGCTGTTGTGGTTACCGATTGACGCCCTGCCCAGCCACGATGCCGAGCAAAAAACCGGGCTGCGCAACTTGCCTGCTGACCGCCTGGCTGCTTACAGCGAGCGTTACAACCAAGGCCAACACGCACAACTGCTGCAAGATATTGAGGCGAGTATCGCCCGCGCGCCCTTTTGGTTAGATGGCCAACATCTGGCATGGCAATGCTGCGAGGCGCTCGGCGCGGAGGAAGCCGCCGAAGAAATCGAGCGCCAATTGGCACTGCAACTCAAGCGCTTGCCCGGACTGGAGAAACTACGTTTTTTTGATGGCGCACCCTTCGCGCAGCCGCAAACGCTTGACTGGATCAACAGCCGCGTTCAACAACATGCCGCGCCAGCTCAATCAGCGCCCATCACCTTTCAGCGAAGCAACAATACGGTAGCCACAGCAGCTTGGGATGAGGGTCTGGAAAGCGCCATTGCACTCTTACGCAAAGAAGGTCTCAAGGCCGCGGTCCACCAATTGGGCGCACAAATCCAGCAAGCTCGCGGCGATCGAGCAGCTTTTTACTGGCGTCTCGCGCAAGCCCGCCTGTGCTTTCAGGCTCGCCAATACGAACTGGCCAAGGCCCAACTCGAATCGCTACACCAACAGCTTCAGACCTCAGGTCTGGACAAATGGGAACCGGATCTCAACCTCGAAGTATTGCGTCTTTTACATAGCTGCTGTGACCTGCTGCCGCAGAACCAGAGCACGCGCGAACGCAAGGACGAGATCTATCACCGCCTGTGCCACCTCGATCTGGGCGTGGTGCTTGATCAGGCCCTCGGGGCCTAACACCGATACGGAGAAACATCATGGCCAAAGAAGGCTCAGTAGCCCCCAAGGAACGCGTCAACGTCACCTTCACCCCCGATGGCAACGACGCCAGCGAAGAAGTCGAGCTGCCTTTAAAGCTGATGGTGCTGGGAGACTTCACTCAACGTGAAGACGACCGCACCATCGAAGAGCGCAAACCCATTGCCATCGACAAGCGCAGCTTCGATGAGGTGCTAGCCAAGCAAGAGTTAAACCTTACTTTTGCGGTGCCAAACCAGTTGCAAGATGAGCCCACCAGCGAAGATCTGGCAGTCAACCTGCAGATCAACTCGATGAAGGACTTCAACCCCACCAGTCTCGTGCAGCAAGTACCTGAGCTACAAAAACTGATGGAGTTGCGCGATGCGCTGGTCGCCCTAAAGGGCCCGCTGGGCAACGCGCCGGCTTTCCGTAAGGCGATCGAAAGTGTGCTCAACGACGACGATTCGCGCGGGCGTGTACTCGCAGAGCTCGGTCTAACCGACCAGAACCAACCTGAAACCTGATCGCAACCGACAAGGACGCCGCCATGAGCACCCAATCCTCAGCACAACAAGCCCAGAAGAGCGCCGATACCGGCATTCTGGATCGCATCATCGCCGAAACTCGCCTGACCCCAGACGACGAGGCCTACAACATTGCCAAGCGCGGCGTCTCTGCGTTTATCGCTGAACTTCTCAAGCCGCAGAACGAGCAAGAGCCGGTCAAAAAAGCGATGGTCGACCGCATGATCGCCGAGATCGATGCCAAGCTCAGTCGGCAGATGGACGCCATCCTGCACCATGAAAAGTTTCAAGCGCTGGAGTCGTCCTGGCGCGGCCTGCAGTTGCTGGTCGACCGCACCGATTTCCGCGAGAACATCAAACTGGAAATCATTAACGCCTCCAAGGAAGACCTGCTGGAAGACTTTGAAGACAGCCCTGAACTGGTTCAGTCCGGCCTTTACAAGCATGTTTACACCGCAGAGTACGGCCAGTTTGGGGGCCAGCCGGTCGGCGCCCTGATTGCCAACTACTACTTCAACCCCAGTTCGCCCGACATCAAGACTTTGCAGCATATTTCCAGTGTCGCGAGTATGGCTCACGCGCCTTTCATCGCCTCCGCCGGCCCGCAGTTCTTTGGCCTGGAAAGCTTCACCGGCCTACCGGACATCAAGGATTTAAAAGATCATTTCGAAGGCCCGCAGTTCGCCAAATGGCAGAGTTTCCGCGAGCAGGAAGATTCGCGCTACGTGGGTCTCACCCTGCCCCGCTTCCTGCTGCGCAACCCCTACGATCCAGTCGAAAACCCGGTGCGTAGTTTCGTTTACAAGGAAGGCGTTGCCGAGAGCCACGAGCACTACCTGTGGGGCAACACCGCTTTTGCCTTCGCTACCCGCCTGGCCGACAGCTTCGCCAAGTTCCGCTGGTGCCCAAACATCATCGGTCCGCAGAGCGGTGGCGCGGTCGAAGATCTACCGTTGCATCATTTCGAAAGCATGGGCGAAATAGAAACCAAGATTCCAACCGAAGTACTGGTTTCTGATCGCCGCGAGTACGAGCTGGCCGACCAGGGCTTTATCGCTCTGACCATGCGTAAAGGCAGCGACAACGCCGCGTTTTTCTCCGCCAACTCAGTGCAGAAGGGCAAGTTCTTCGGCAATAGCGAAGAAGGCAAAATGGCGGAGCTGAACTTCCGTCTGGGTACACAACTGCCCTACCTGTTTATCGTCAACCGCCTTGCTCACTACCTGAAGGTGCTACAGCGCGAGCAGATTGGTGCCTGGAAAGAACGTACTGACCTGGAACTGGAATTGAACAAGTGGATTCGCCAGTACGTTGCCGATCAGGACAACCCCAGCGCCGAAGTTCGCGGCCGTCGTCCGCTGCGTGCAGCACAAGTAGTGGTTACCGATGTACCTGGCGAGCCCGGTTGGTATCGCGTTGGTCTTAGCGTACGGCCGCACTTCAAGTACATGGGCGCCGACTTCACCCTGTCGCTAGTCGGCAAGCTGGACAAGGAGTAAGCGCGGCTCATGGCTTACGGCAGCCTGTTCGAGCGCCTTGATGGTAGCGCCGAGTTGCGTGATGGCATCCCCAACGACGATGCCATCAGCGCCTCGGTGGCTGCGCACCTTAGCAAGATGCTCAGTACCCGTGCCGGCAGCGTGCAAGCGCTGCCGGATTACGGACTGCCAGACCTCAACGACATGCGCTTATCACTGCATGACTCGTTGCAGAAAGCCAGAGCAGCCATCGAGCGCTTCATCGAGGTCTACGAGCCCAGGCTCAGCCAGGTAAAAGTGCTGACCATGCCACGCGACCACGACCCATTGAACCTGTCATTTGCCATTGAGGGCACGCTAACACTGGACGGTATGCGGCAAGCCATCAGTTTTGCGGTACGCCTCGATGGTCGAGGTCAGGCGGTGGTCAAGTAACGCTGATGAAGATATCAAAGGCGCAGTAACCACAAGGAGATTCACATGTCAGGAAAACCCGCAGCCCGCCTAGGCGACCCAACCGCCTGCCCGCAAAAAGGCCACGGTACTAACCCGATTGTTACCGGTTCCGCCGATGTACTGATCGACGGCGTACCCGCTGCACGCATGGGCGATACCACTGCATGTGGCAGCAGCCTGGTTGACGGTGTAGCCAGCACGGTGCTGATAAACGGCAAGCCTGCTGCACTACTGGGCAGTACCGGAAATCATGGCAATGTCGTCATCGCAGCCTCTGGCACTGTGTTGATCGGCGGCTGACAGCTACCAGCGTGAGCAGTAAATCAGTGACGCTGCTTTGGGCAGATCACAAGGAAGCATTTTACGCACATCTCAAATACACGCCCCGCCGGGCGCGGTAAGACACCCGCTCTGGCTTTCGCCAGCGGCACGCTTATTGGGATGACTTTTGCAGTGGACTTATCGAGCAGTCGTTTATGAGCTTCAACCACTACTACCAAAGCGAACTCTCCGCGCTACGCCAGCAGGGCAAGCGCTTTGCCGAGCGCAATCCGGCGCTGGCGCCATTTTTGGGGCAAAGCGGTCGCGATCCTGACGTTGAGCGCTTGCTGGAAGGCTTTGCTTTTTTGACCGGCCGCTTGCGTCAGAAGCTGGATGATGAGCTGCCTGAGCTGACGCACTCGTTGATGCACCTGCTTTGGCCCAATTACATGCGCCCGCTGCCGGCGTTCAGCATGTTGCAGTTTGACCCGCTCAAGCGTCCCTCACCCATGCAGTTGGTACCCCGCAACACGCCGGTGGAATCCAAGCCAATCAAGGGTGTGACCTGTCAGTTTCGTACCGCTTTTGATACCGAAGTACTTCCGCTGGACATCAGCAGCCTGGATTACTCGGTTAAGGGCAGCGGTGCACTACTGGAGTTGAAATTGATGATGACCGCCGAGGGCAACCTTGGCGATCTGCGGCTAGATCGTTTGCGCCTGCACCTGGCCGGCGAAGGCTACATTAGCCAGATGCTCTACTTGCATCTGCTCTGCCATCTGGATGGCGTGGATCTGGTATTGCTCGATCATAACGGCAAACCGTTGCTGGATGATTATGGCTCACCACTGGGCTTGAAAAGGCTCACGTCGGCGCAGGTCAGGCCAGCCGGATTTGATGAAGAGCACGCGCTTATCCCCTACCCGGACAATACTTTCCGCGGTTATCGCTACTTGCAGGAATACTACGCCTTCCAGGAAAAATTCCTGTTTGTCGAAGTCAGCGGCATTGCCCGTTTTCAGCCAATGCCGACCGATCTGCTAAAGCGCGCCCGAGGCTTTGCCCTGCGCTTTGATATCCGCCAAATCGGCGCTCAGCGCATCAGCCCCAGCAAAGACAATGTGCGGCTGCACTGCACGCCGGTCGTTAACTTGTTCAGCCATGACGCGATGCCGATCCGCCTGGATGGAAGACAGGATCAGTACCTGCTGCGGCCCGCCGAGTTTCACGCCGATCACTGCGGCATTTTTTCGGTTGACCGGGTTACTGGTTGGAAGCCCGGCGGCATGGGTTATGAAGAATACGTACCCTTTGAATCTTTCGAGCACGACGCTAGCTTTGATAACCGAGAGTCCCGCCCGCACTACAGCCTGCGACAGTATCCATCGCTGCTGGGTGACGGCCAGGACACCTACCTAAGCTTTGGCCTGCGCAATATTGATCAGCATGAAACCCTATCGATCGAACTGACCTGCACTAACCAAGACTTGCCCCGGCAGCTCGCGCTCGGTGATATCTGCCGCCCCACCGAAGGCACACCGGAGTTTCTCAGTTTCCGCAACATCAGCACCGTCACGCCCAGCTACGCGCCGCCCCTACACCAAGACTTTCTCTGGAAATTGATCAGCAACATGTCGCTCAACTACCTGTCGCTGGAAGACGTCAACGCACTCAAGCTGGTGCTGGAAACCTACGATCTACCGCGCCATTACGATCAACATGCGGCCAAGGTCAGCAAGCGCCGACTGGAGGGGCTGAAGGCGGTGCGCCACGTTCACGTGGATCGTCTGCACCGAGGACTGCCGGTGCGCGGCATCAAGACCGAGTTAAGCATGGACCTGGACAGCTATCTGGGTGAAGGCGACATGTATCTGTTTGCCTCGGTACTCAACGAGTTCTTGTCGTTGTACTCCAGCCTCAATTCTTATCACGAACTTTCCGTCAACAGCATTCAAGGGGAGGTGTACCAATGGGCGCCGCGCATGGGCCAACAGCCCCTGTTCTGACCAGGATACAACGCGATATCCGTCAGTACAGCCTGTTTCAGGGTGTGCTGTTGGTACTCGAACGCCTGCAACTGGCGCATCCGGATCTCGACGATAGTGCGCTTTACGAGCGCCTGCAATTTGTTGCCAATCCGAGCATGGGCTTTCCCGGTTGCGACATTGAAGAAGTCGAGTTCATTCAGGACACCGACGGCCTGCGTGCGCGCATGCAGGTGAACCTGATCAGCCTTAGCGGCGCCAGCTCACCGCTGCCGGCCTTCTATAGCGAACAGGCTCTGGGCGACGGGCCTGACGGCAACATCACGCGCGAATTTCTTGACCTCTTTAACGACCGCCTGCAGCGGCTGCTGCTGCCGATCTGGCAGAAATATCGCTACCGCGCACGTTTCAGCAAGGGCGCACAGGACCCCTTCTCTGTGCAGCTACTGTCATTGGTTGGCCTGCGCCCGGACCGCATGGCTCAGGCGCCCGATCTCAACTGGAAGCGGCTGCTGCCCTATCTGGGTCTGCTGAGCATGCGCGCACAGTCGGCCGAACTAATCGAATCGGTACTGCGCTACTACTTTAAACACCCGGCCATGCACATTGAGCAGTGCATGCAACGCCGCGTCAGCATCCAGCCCGCGCAGCGCTGCCAGCTCGGTCAGGCCAACAGCACACTGGGTAGCGACCTGGTATTGGGCGAAGAAGTATTTGATCGCAGCGGAAAATTCCGCCTGCACATTCGCGAACTGGACTGGGATGGCTTCCACAGTTTTTTGCCACCGGGCAAACATTTTCAGCCATTGCGCTCACTGGTGCGTTTCACCTTGCGCGACCCGCTCGACTACGACATTCAACTGCATTTGCGTCAGGACGAAATCCGCGAACTGCGGCTTGGCGCAAGCAATCCCTGCCGCCTCGGTTGGACCAGCTGGCTTGGTCACGAGCAGGCACTGCCCACGGTAACCCTGGGCAACGGAACTCATTAAGGACTGATGACATGATGCAACTCGACCTACAACAACTGGTGCAGGCACTGGACGCAGCCAGCCGGCAAGACCTCGAAGCCGCTGCCGAGCGCTGCATGCAGCGCGGCGGCAACAAGGTACTGGTCGAAGACCTGTTGCTCGGCCTGTTGGAGCGTTCCGATGGCCTGCTCAGCCGCGCCCTGCAGGACGCAGAAATCGACTCCGGCAGTCTGGCCGAAACCCTGGTGCCGCGCGGCCAGAATGAGAGCAGCAGTAATCCGAGTTTTTCCGCCGAACTGGTGCAGTGGCTGCAGGACGCATTGCTGATCGCCAACCTTGAACTGGCCAGCAGCCGCATTGATCAGGCGGCACTGATTCTGGCGCTACTGCGCAATCCGATGCGCTACGCCGGCACGCCTTACCAGACAGTGCTAAGCGGTTTGAATGCCGAACGCCTGCGCGACTTCGCGCTCTCTCAGCAGAACACTGCAGGCAGCGAGCATGCCGCTACGGGTGAATCGGCCCTGCAACGCTTCACCCACAACTTCACCCAACAAGCGCGCGACGGCAAACTGGACCCCGTGCTCTGCCGTGATCAGTCGATCCGCCAGATGATCGATATCCTCGCCCGCCGCCGCAAAAACAACCCCATCGTGGTAGGCGAAGCGGGTGTCGGAAAAACCGCGCTGGTAGAAGGGCTGGCGCTACGCATCGCCAACAACACCGTTCCTGAATCGCTGCGCAATGTTGAATTACTGTGTCTGGATCTCGGCCTACTGCAGGCTGGCGCCAGCATCAAAGGCGAATTTGAACGCCGCCTGCAGGGCGTGATCGACGAGGTCAAAGCGTCGAGCAAACCTATAGTGCTGTTCATCGATGAGGCACACACGCTGATCGGCGCAGGTGGTCAGGCTGGCAGCGGAGACGCCGCCAACCTGCTAAAACCCGCCTTGGCGCGTGGCGAACTGCGCACCATCGCCGCCACCACTTGGAGCGAATACAAGAAATACTTTGAAAAAGACCCGGCGCTGGCCCGGCGTTTTCAGCCAGTCAAACTGCTCGAGCCCACTCCAGCCGAAGCCGTCACCATACTGCGCGGTTTGGCACCGGTGTATGAGCGCAGTCACGGGATTTATCTGCGTGACGATGCCGTGGTGGCGGCAGCCGAACTGTCGGCGCGCTATCTCGCTGGGCGGCAACTGCCAGATAAAGCCGTTGATGTGCTGGATACCGCTTGCGCCCGTGTGCGCATAAGTCTGGCAGCCGAGCCTTGCGCGCTGGAAGCGCTACGCGGAGAAATCGCCGAAGGTGAACGCCAACTGCAGGCGGTGCAACGCGACCTTGGCGCCGGATTGGAGATTGACCAGGCAGCATTGGACGCTCTGGAAACCCGCCTGCATGTGGCCCGCGACGAAGCCAGCGCGCTAGCACACCGCTGGCAGGTGCAACGTGAACTGGCCGAACGGCTATTGACGTTGCGCCAAGCGTGCGCCGAAGGTCGCGAAGCTGAAGTGGTCGATGCAGCGGTATTGCAAGAACACGAGCAGAGCCTGCAACAGGTGCAGCGCGAGCTGAGCCAGGCGCAAAGCCAGGAACGGCTGGTCAGCCATGAGGTGTGCCCACGCCTGGTCGCCGAGGTGATTAGCCACTGGACCGGCGTACCGCTGTCGCAACTGGCGCGCGAACACAATGCCAAGGTCACCGCATTCGCCGGTGATCTGCGCCAGCGTCTGCGCGGTCAGGAACCTGCCATCGCCGCACTGGATCGCGCCATGCGCGCCACCGCCGCTGGCCTGAATCGACCTGAAGCACCGGTGGGCGTCTTTCTGCTGGTAGGTCCCAGCGGCGTCGGAAAAACCGAAACCGCCCTCGCTTTGGCAGACCTGCTGTACGGCGGCGAGCGCTTCCTGACCACCATCAACATGTCCGAATTTCAGGAAAAACACAGCCTTTCGCGCCTGATCGGCGCGCCGCCCGGCTACGTCGGCTATGGCGAAGGCGGCATGCTGACCGAAGCCGTACGGCAAAAACCCTATTCGGTCATCCTGCTGGATGAGGTGGAAAAAGCCGATCCGGATGTGCTCAACCTGTTCTACCAGATCTTCGACAAAGGCATCGCCAACGACGGTGAAGGCCGTGAGATCAATTTCCGCAACACCCTGATTCTGATGACCTCAAACCTGGGCAGTGAGCAGATTGCAGCGCTCTGCGCCGATGGAGCTCAGCCCGATAGCGAACAATTGGAAGAGGCCATTCGCCCGGCTCTGGTCAAACACTTCAAAGCCGCCCTGCTCGCCCGCATGCGAATCGTGCCTTACTACCCGATTGCCGGCGAGATACTCGAAGAGCTGGTTGAACTGAAACTGCAGCGCTTTGCCGAGCGTTTGCAGCGCCGCCACCTCACCTTCAGCCATGATCAACAGTTGGTTACCCATTTGGCCGAACGCTGTTTGCGTGCAGACAGCGGTGCACGCTTGATTGATCAGTTGATCGACGAGCATCTGCAGCCACAGGTAGTTGATCGCCTGCTGGGTGCCATGGCCAGCGGCCAACGGTTGAGCAGCGCCAAAGCGACGCTGGGTAGCGCAGGAGCGATTGTCTGTGAGTTCGCTTAAGCTGCCCAGCCTGTTTGACCAATTGGCCCAGCCGCTGGTCTATGCCGAGTCGTTGCTGGCGCGCTTTAGCATCCTGGCCGCCAGCAACGACAGCCGTGCCCTGCAGCAACAGCTGGTCGCCGCTGCGGCTGATTTGAGCCACTGCCCACTCGCACAGCTTTATCTGCTAGACAAGACCCAGACCCAATTAACGCTCTGCGCAGAATGGCTCGATGGCGCGCCAATGGCCCGTGAAGAGTCGACCCTGCCGAGCGACTACAAAGACCAGCAACTGCTGCAATACTGCCTATTCCAGAATCAGGTGCTACACGTCAATTCGCTGGACAACAGCTTATACGCCACCCCTTTCCTGCCCGAGACCGACCGCAGTTGGCGCAGCCTGCTGTGCCTGCCGCTACATGACCGCGAGCAACATCTTGGCGGCCTACTGCTGATCGCCCAGCGCGATACTGAGACGCTGGACGCCTTTGCCGATTCACTGCGTCTGCTCGGCGACTTCGCCATGGGTCAGCTGCAACTGCTGCAGCGCCTGGACGACACCCC
>DRHT01000026.1 GCA_011053055.1 Halopseudomonas sabulinigri
AATCCTCGGCGCTGGTCCAAGGCAACCCGAAACTGGAAGCCTGTGGGTGCTGTGTCACTCAACCCCGGCAAATTGCAGGAAATCGAGCTGAATAAATCGGCTGCTTAAACGCAGTAAAATGGACAACTGGGTTGAAAATTACCGGGTGGCCCGCTCCACGTTCTACGCTCACTTTCGTGACAAGGAAGACTTGTTGGTCGCCGGCTATGAAAGCATTGGTACTCCACCCGTTCGAGCCGTCAATATCTCCGGTGAGAGTCACTTCATCCTGGACGCTTCAAGTTGGCTGTTTGTAGCCACCGAAAGGCATGCGACCCTCACTACTGCTTTTTTTAATAGTCCCTCCCAAACAGTAATTCTCGCCCATCTCGAAAATATTTTGTTAATCCACACTCGTGAACATTATCGAAAGCAAGGCTTCTACCAGCCAGATGGGTTAAGTGGCGAGGTGGCTGTGCGTTGTTTTGTAGGCGCGCTCATCGGGCTTTGGTTGTGGTGGGTACGCCATGATTACCCACATCCCGCCGTCGATATGATCCAGCGGTTCGACGCGCTTATGAACAACGGCAGTTGGCCCCAACACAGCGATACAGACCCACTCTTTGATTAGCGTGGGCCAAGATCTATGAATCTCGCACCAACCATACTCTCGATTCTGGCCCGCAACGATGATCGTGTTCAGCCCCAATGCGTCGTACATCTTTGCGCCATAATAAAAACGTTATTGGACGCCCTAGTGAAACAGGGATACTAAACACCGCAGGCAGCTACCTTTAGAAGTCTAAAACACAGTCATGACAACCAAGCTCAAGCAGAGACTCGTAATACAAAAGCCCTATTAAAAACATAACTAATTCTCACTTTAAAAATAAATACCTCCATACTAGAATTACTGTATTACCAAAAAACTACGGCTAGCTAACAAAAAACCTAAATAAGAAACGGAAAAATATGAGAAATAAAACGTGGTTAATTACAGGCGCAACACGTGGCCTGGGTCTATCCATTACGAAAGCCGCACTGAACGCGGGCTATAATGTAGTTGCCACGGCGCGAAATCTGGAGGCATTGCGACTAAATTTAGGCACTGACAATAAAAATCTTTTGACCCTTCCATTAGATGTGAGCAATGACATCCAAATTGCGGCCACTATTTCTGCTGCGAGTGATCGTTTTGGGGGGATTGATGTCTTGGTAAATAACGCCGGCTATGGGTTACTTGGGGCCTTTGAACAAACAAACCGGCACGAGATTGAGCTCCAATTCTCCACCAATGTATTCGGCGTTTTCGCTATGTGTCGGGCGGTCCTTCCCTTGATGAGAAAGAAAATGTCCGGCCATATTTTCAACATTTCATCAATCGCTGGCGTTTCTGGAATGGCTGGCGCCAGCGTGTATTGCGCGTCCAAATTTGCAGTCAGCGGGTTTTCTGAAGCGCTGGCCCAAGAGGTATCGAGCTTCGGTATCAAGGTGACTGTAGTGCAACCCGGAGCCTTTAAAACCGACTTTCTTGACCCAACATCAGCGCAATTTGCCAACCATAAAATAGAGGATTACAAGGAATTTTCCGACAAGATCGCGGCCTCTTCCAGCGCTAACAACCACCAACAGACAGGAAGCCCCGAAAGGCTGGCTCAAGCGCTACTCACTTTGAGCAGCGAAAACAGTATGCCACCCCATTTTCTCGCCGGATCAGACGCGATCACCATGGCCAGCGCCCGCTTATCAGCACTTAGCAAAGAGTTGGAAACCTGGAAAGAACTGTCGAACTCAACAGATAACAATTAATCAAATTCAATTAGTCGCCCTATCAGTATCAATCAATATTACGAAAAATTAGCGGCGACTAATTAACTGCAAGAATTCCTGACGGGTATTTCCTGACTCTCTAAAGGCACCCAACATAACAGAACTGTGCATTGTTGAGTTTTGTTTTTCTACGCCTCTCATCATCATGCACATATGTTTGGCTTCCACAACAACGGCTACACCTTGGGCATTTGTAACCGTCTGAATGGCATCTGCTATCTGGCGCGTCAGATTCTCTTGTATCTGCAGGCGCCGGGCAAACATGTCTACAATCCGAGCAATTTTTGACAGCCCAATTACTTTGCCAGTTGGTATATAGGCAACGTGTGCTTTACCAATAAATGGCAACAAGTGATGCTCGCATAACGAGTAAATCTCTATATCTTTTACGATAACCATTTCATCGTTATCTGATTCAAACAGGGCATTATTTACAAGTTCATCCAAAGACTGATTATAACCTCGACACAAAAACTGCATAGCCTTGGCTGCCCGTTCTGGCGTATTTTTCAAGCCACCGCGCGTGGGATTTTCATCCAGCTCTTCAATAATATTAGCGTAATGATGCGTCAGTTTTTCTAGGCTCATTGACTACTCTCTTATGCAAATTTCAGCGTACCGCCGCCATTCAGGTCTAAGCAGGTGCCTGTTATATACGGATTATTCATCACGTACTGCACTGCTTGATAAACCACCTCAGGCCCTGGCTCCAGACCTAATCTAGAGCGCGCAAGCAACTTGGCCCGGAGGGCTTCGCTATCCCCATCATTGAACATGATCAGCGCCGGGGCGATGCTGTTGACCTTCACGCTTGGGGCTAAACGCATGGCAAAAGAACGGGTAAGGTTCTCAAGCCCAGCCTTGGTAGCGAGATAGGCAATATGATCATCCGCGCCATTTAGCGCATCGTGGTCGGTAATGTGGATGATGTCTGCCGGGCCGCCGGCGGCGAACAGACTCGCATGAGCCATATTGATCATATAGGGAGCTTGCATGTGCACCATGCACAGCTGCTGGAAAGCGGGCCCATCTACAAGGTCATCGTCTATCCATGTGGATGCATTGTGAATGATTGCCCGCAAAGGTTGCTCTCTTGCTTGCAAATTTCGGATAAACGAGCTGATACCCTGCTCTGTTGAGAAATTCGCAAGCATCACCTCGATACCTTCCAGCGGCCCAGCCTCCCATTCAGACCTAGGCCTGCGGCAGGTGATCACTACGTGGTAACCAGCAGCAACCAATTTCTTGGCACAATACAACCCTACACGCTGAGCTGCGCCTGTTATCAGAACAGTCTCTTTTGGTTTCTCTTGTTTTTTTAACATGCCAAACAGTCACTCTGACCTCATCGTGGGCCTTCGTAATAACCGACCAGCACGATGTAGTGTCCTACTCTGCGGAACATGGTTATCTTCTGCTCATTCTTGCGCGTAACTGGATTCGGCCAAACATAGGAAACAGTACCTTCGTCATTTATCTCTACTGCTTCCAAAATCTGCTGACCAATGGGGTGCTCATCCGCAGAATGAATTTTCCGAAAGTCGCTTCGTACCAAGCGTAAATTATAGCCATGAGCGACAAACCTTTCGGTATCCAGGTCTACGACAAAAGCGTAAAGGTCATCACTCTGGAACTCTGCGTCCAGCGCGTTAATTCGTACAAAGGTTTCTTCAGGGCTCTGTGCAACCGCCGCAGTGACACGGTCGAGAAACTGCTTGGCTTCATCCTCGCTTGAGCGCGGCAAGTAGTATCCAACCGAAAATACCTTGTCATCCAATCGCTGGAACAGCACCCTCTTACGCTCTTCACGCCCATCGGACCAATTCATCCATCGGTAGTCCGCAGCGTGCATTTCCCCTGTCTCAGGTAGCGAAAGCGCTTCTTTCAAAGGCTTGTTGAGATCATCGTTCAGAGCAGCCCCTACATCTCGACCTATGAGGTTGGCAGAAGGCCCGCCGCTGGCAAGCATTACGCCGTCCGTATTGATTACGTACACATAGAGATCATCCTGCACAAACCTTCCTTGGCGGCTAAATGCAGCCATAGCGTCGTCGCCATGGCTTCTGTAGTACTCGATAGCTTCATTTAGGAGGCGCTTGGCACGGGCCTCTTCCTGTGAGTACTGCTCTTCAGGAATGCCCTGCGCAAACACGTTCGCAACAACGAATAGCGCCAGGAAAACAGATACATTTCGAAATGCTAGCCACATAGCCAAGACCCTCTTTTTATTTTTTTATTAATATCGTCACGTCAGAGATTCCGACTGATAATTTCTTTCATGATCTCAGATGTACCGCCATAAATTCTCGCGACCCGGGCATCAACCCAGGCCCTACCGATTTTGTACTCATTCATGAAACCGTAGCCGCCGTGCAGTTGCAGCAATTCGTCAAGCAGCTTGCCTTGAAGCTCAGAGCCTAGAAGTTTTGCCATTGCTGCGACATCCGGTGCTAGCTCTCCTTGCATGACTTTCTGCAAGCAGTCGTCCACGAAAACACGCAGCATGGTGGCCTGCGCCTTGACCTCGGCCAACTTGAAACGCGTATTTTGGAATTCGAATACCGGATTACCGAACACCTTCCGTTCCCGTGTGTACTCGATGGTTTCTTCCAACAACGTTGTTACCGACTGTGCAGCCCGCAAGCCGATGATCAAACGCTCCCAAGCGAGCTGATGCGTAAGGTATTTAAATCCCTTATTTTCCTCCCCCAGCCGATTTGACGTGGGCACGCGGACTTCATCAAAAAAAAGCTCTGCGGTGTCTTGTCCTTTCAAACCGATCTTGTCCAGCAGCTTGCCTTTGGAGAAGCCGGGCCGGTCTGTTTCAATACAGATCAGTGTTAGATCCTTGCCTTTCGGATCCAGCTTGGTGGCAGTCACAACCAAATCTGCGTTGCCGCCGTTGGTAATAAAAGTCTTTTGTCCAGACACAACATACTCATCGCCGTCCTGGCGCAGCGAAGTACGCATTGAGCGCAGGTCACTACCAATGCCTGGTTCACTCATAGCGATAACGCCAATCATTTCACCACTCACCATTTTAGGCAGCCATCTGTGTTTCTGCTCTTCGCTGCCATAAGCGACGATATAAGGCGCGACAATTTCAGAGTGCGTAGTGAAGCCGACCGCAGTAGCATTTACGCGAGCGAGCTCTTCAATCATTACCGCAGAATGCCCAAAGTCGCCACCTGCTCCCCCGTACTCCTCCGGCACTGTAGAGCACAGCAAACCCATTTCACCGGCCTTCAGCCAGATTTCCTTAGGTACGATGCCGTTCTTTTCCCATTGATGCAGGTTTGGGCTAATCTCCCGCTCAATGAAGCGACGGGCCTGCTCTCTAAACATATTGTGGTCTTCACGGAATACGCTGCGCATCGTGACGTGTTCTCCCTCAAGTTAGCGTTTAACGGTCTTTGTATTCGGGCGTACGTTTGTCGATAAAGGCCGCCACGGCTTCTTGATGATCTTCAGTATGATGGGCCAACGATTGATACGCGGCCGAGAGCTCCAGCAATGAGTCCAGGCGCATATGTTGCCCTTCTCGCAGGAGCCGCTTACAGAGCCGTAATGCGTGCCCCGGGTTAACCGCAATCCGATCCGCCAATGCAAGTGCCTGCGCCTCCAGTTCTTCAGGCTCGCAAAGTTGCTCTACCAGCCCCCATTCGAATGCCTTCTCAGCGTCAATCGTGTCACCGGTAAAGGCCATCAAACTGGCTTTCGGAATACCAATGATGCGCGGGAGCAACCAAGCACCGCCGTCGCCAGGCACAATCCCCAGCTTCACAAAACTCTCGGCAAAGACTGCCTTGTTGCTGGCAATACGGATGTCACACATACAAGCCAAATCAAGCCCCGCGCCGATCGCAGCGCCATTGATGGCCGCGATAATTGGCACATCAAGATTGTAGAGCGCTGTGGGGATTCGCTGGATTCCGTCCCGGTAGGTGTTTCTCAGCTCATAGGGAGACCCGGCGAATATGCCTACACGAGCCTGCATATCCTTTATGTTTCCGCCTGCACAGAATGACTTTCCGTTGCCGGTGAGGACGATTACCTTGACACTCTCGTCTGCGCGCATCTGCGCACACAGGTCAACGAACTCCTGCATCTGCGACGGTTCGGATAGTGCGTTGCGCGTATCGGGTCGATCCATACGGACGACGACCACCCCGCCACGACGTTCAAGCTGCAAAAAATCACCCATGGATGCGGATCCTTATTTTTGTGTAATGGACAAGTTCTGTAACTCGGGATTAGTGAGCATTGGCCAGAAACCTTCCGCGCCGGCCGCACATACATGCTTGCCCAAGGCCTTACTCCAGAAAGTGCTGGAGCCAAACTCGCTACGCCAGCTCCAGAGTCTTCTGGTTAGGTTGTGCAACGCGTACTCCTGTGTAAAGCCGATAGCTCCGTGCACCGAGTGGCCAATGGCTGCTGCCTGACTGGCAGCATCTGAGGCTGATATCTTGGCTGCAGCAACACTGAACGTAGGTATACCCTGATCGGCACCTGCGAAAGCAGCTTCAGCGGCAACGCTAGCTGCCGCAGCTTGCTCTGCGAGCACAGCCAACTGCTGCTGAATTGCTTGGAAGGCAGCAATGGGCTTACCAAACTGCTTACGCTCACCCGCATAGCTAGCAGTCATAACTAACAGCTCGTTGATGGCACCGGAAATTTGCGCTGAACGCACCATTGCACCCGCTGCCAGCAGCACATCTCCATCTAGGTGAGCCGGCAGTAGGGCAGACATTACGATCGCAGCTGAAGAAAAGCTAAGTTGATCCCGGGCCTCGCTCGCAATATTGGTGCCTTGTCTGACCCGCTCGGCGGTGGCGACATCTAGCAACACCACGTTGAGTTGGCCCGCTTCGTCATTAGCCAGTGTTACCACGGAGTCCGCAAAACGTCCCCAGGGCACCTGGCGTAGCTCCCCCGAAACCCGGGCACCGACAAGAGTCAGGTTAGATTCGCTGGCGATGCTCAGGATGTCGCTCCGTGCGTTGAGGCCAGACTGCTCTAGCAACCAGTTGCCTACAATCATCTCTGCTAAGGGAACGGGCGCAACAAACCGACCCAAAGCCCGAATAATTACAAACAGGTCGGACCAGCAGGCGTCTGCGCCGCCAACCATTTCAGGCGCTCCTGCTAGGGGAAAGCCGTTATCTTCCAAGGTACGCCATAAGGCAACCGGCCACTCTCCCGACTCCGCTTCGCGAAGAAGATCAGAAGTGCACAAGTCCGATAACACTCGTTCAATAGTCGATTCAAAAAGTTCGCGCATTATCGAAGCCCCAATCCACGTGCGATGATTCCACGAAGAATCTCTCGAGTTCCTCCGCGTAGAGAAAAAGACGGTGCCATTTGAGTCAGGTACGCCAGTACTTTCGCATGCGCGGAACCACCGACAACCTGTGGCTGCTCATCAACCACGCCTTGCAATATTTCGGGTAATTCCTGCTCGAGCACATTACCCAGATCTTTAACGCACGATGCTGCCCAAGCGGGGTTCTTCCCTTCACTAAGCTGCTTGGTAACACCGAGCGACATGTTCCTAAGCGTCAAAAGGCGAGCGGTAATCTTGCCGATCTCCCGAGCTTGAAACGCATCAGGATGAGGCCCAATTGCAGCGATTGCTGTGTGAATCACCGCAATACTGCTGAGAAATCGCTCAGGACCACTACGCTCGAACGCAAGCTCTGCGGTCACCTGATCCCAACCACGACCCTCTTCGCCAATGAGGGCATCTTCGCCAAGCTGGACGCTATCAAAGAACACCTCATTAAAGTGCTCCCCACCAGCCAGATCTGCGATAGGCCGAATAGTGATGCCAGGCGTTTGAAGATCAATAATGAACTGCGACATGCCGCCATGCCGCCCGGAGGTTTCCTTATCGCCGGTACGCATCAAAGCGATCATATAATGCGAATGCTGCGCATTAGTGGTCCAGACCTTCTGTCCATCTAACACCCAGCCGCCATTAGCACGCTTTGCAGTTGAACGAATAGAAGCGAGATCAGAACCCGAGTTTGGCTCACTCATACCGATACAGAAGTAGCTTTCACCTCGGCAAATTGATGGCAGGTACTTCTCGCGCTGCGCTTCGGTACCAAAGCGCAAAATGAGCGGCGCGCTTTGCCTGTCCGCAATCCAGTGGGCAGACACAGGTGCACCAGCAGCCAAGAGCTCTTCAATAATGACGTAGCGGGAAAAAGGAGAAGCCTCTGCTCCGCCGTACTGTTTTGGAAGTGCCATTCCCAACCAGCCTTTTTTTCCAAGCAGACGGCTGAACTCTGCATCAAAACCCATCCAGGAATAAGCGCGTTTTTCCGCTGGGTAATCGTGCAGTACATCTTGAAGGAACGCGCGCACTGCCGCCCGCAACTGCTCCGCATCTGCAGGAATAGCACTATAGCTAAACTCTGAAATACTCATTTCCGAGGCACCCTGAGTTATTCATATATCGACGAGATTGTTTCCGTTAAGCGGCACTTTGCTCCCCACGCGAAGAGCAAAGTGCGTTGCCCGAACAAATCAGATTGCAGTCTTAGCGTCCGCTGTCTCAAACATGGCGTTGATATCACCAGAAGTGACCGGCTTGCCGTCTTTGCGGGTTACCTCTGCCCCACCCAAGCCCAGAGCCGGCTCGGTGCTCACATGCGCAGCTTTGGCACGCAGGGCCGCAACCGTGCAGTCCTCACGCTTCATAGTAGAGAAGGGATCGTAAGAGAACTGACGCATGGCATTCAGGTGAGTAACCTTGTCAATTTGCTCCCTGGTCAGATGCTTGAGCCCTTCCCAAGTGGTCTCAGGAGAGTGCGGCCAAGTGCAATCCGAATGAGGATAGTCGCTTTCCCAGGTGACCATGTCTTCATTCATGAAGTGCAGGTTCTGCAGACCGAAGTTGTCTTCAATGAAGCAGGTTACAAAGTGCTTGAAGAAGATATCGCTCGGCATCTTTCCGCCAAAATCCGCGTTGGTCCAAGCGTTGTGGTGACGGTGGGTAAAGTTGGCGCGTTCCAGAAGGTACGGTACCCAACCGATACTCCCTTCGGACAATGCCATGCGCAAATTCGGATATTTCTTCCACATTGGCGCCCAGATCCAGTCCGCAGCGGCATTGGCAATGGAGATCGGCATAGTGGTGATCCAAGCATCGATCGGAGACAGATCAGAAGCGTGCTCCGCCTTGCCGCCAGAGCCAATGTGACAGCAGATCACAACATTGTTGTCAGAACAGGCCTTCCACAAAGGATCCCAGTAATCATGGTGAATAGAGGGATAACCGAGACGCGCAGGATTATCCGAGAATGACAACGCGTGTACGCCTTGAGCCGACAAACGCTTAACCTCGGCCACAGCCGCGGGCATATCCCAGAAAGGCACAAGCATTAGCGGAATGAAGCGACCAGGCGCAGCGTTACACCAATCGTACAAGTGCCAGTCGTTATAAGCACGGATAGCCGCCAAGGCGATATCGCGATTGGAGTGCGCCTGAAAACGTTGACCAGCAAAACCGGGAAAGGTCGGAAAACACAGCGAACCCAGAACGCCATTCGCGTTCATGTCATCAACGCGGGCTGCAACATCCCAAGTACCGCGGCGCATTTGATCATAGCCAAGCGGTTCCATGCCGTACTCTTCCTTAGGGCGCCCTACGACTGAGTTGAGCCCCATGTAACCGGTTGCTTCATCTTCGAAAACCCATACATCACGGTCTCCCCGCTTTTCAACATGGGGTTCGCGGCCTTTGAATTTTTCCGGCATGTGATGCTTGAACGCATCCGGCGGCTCGATGGCGTGGTCGTCGACACTAACAAGAATGAGATCGTCCAAATTCATTATGTTCCCCTTCGCTTTTCGCGGATTGTGATTGTTGGATGATGATAGTTCACGAAAGAGCTAATTTAAACATATTTTTTGATTCTGTTCACATGGAACAATTAAACGCTGTATATAAAGACAATATATAACTGATTTTATTAGTATTTTATCTTTAAACTATCAATCACAAAAAATGTGCAATAAAAAAGCGCGCCTCATTCACATGAGGCGCGCTTTTAGGTCCATAAACCTATTTTTTAGCTTATTTCAATCCCACAAAACATGGAGCTCATGCGGACCTCGTAACTGCGCGCCGGTAATCTTTGGCGCAGGCTTTGAGGGGTCAAGGCGCAGATTTGGCATCAGATCAAGGATCGCATTCAATGCACAGTTAATCTCTGTTTTTGCGACAAACTGGCCAATACACATATGGGGACCAAATCCGAAACCGAAAGAAGGTCGTGGCTTGCGGTCAATATCAAATTTGTCGGCATCGACAAACGCGTCCTCATCCCTGTTTGCCGAGCTGACAATGCAGGAAACCATTGCGCCTTTTGGTATCTGAACCCCCCTAATCTCTGTTGCCTCTGCTGCCTGCCGAACCTTGAAGGTCGCAACTGGCTCATAGCGAATGGATTCGTCAATCGCCTTATTGACCAGACCACGATCAGCCTTCACACGCTCGAGCACATCCGGATTTTCTAACAGTAGAACCATCAAGGTGCCAAAAGTACGCGTAGTTGTCTCACCAGCCGCAGGAAGTAGTGAGCGCACAAAGGTTGTTACCTCGTGGTCGTCAAGCGAACGCCCTTCATATTCAGCCCGAATCAACCGACTAATGAGGTCGTCGCCCTCCCCACCCTCTGCCCGACGCTGAATAACAACTTCCTTAATGGCGTCATACAGCGCTACCACAGCCTCCATGGCAGCCTTTTTGGCAGCTTCAGCCTTCGCAGGGTCTACCTGCGGACCAGCCAGGATCGCCAGCGCCCAAGCTGCATACTGTTTGATTTTTTCAGGTTTGTCTTCTGGAAAACCAATCAGGGAATAGATGACACGTATAGGGAAATAGAGCGCAAAATCCATCAAGTCGGCGCCCTTGTGCGGCAACATAGGCTTAATGAACTCTTCACGTATTACCCTATCGATACGTTCCTCTTTCCAGCGATTTACGGTTTCAGGCAGAAATACCGGTTGCAGCAGGTTACGCATGCTCTTGTGCAGATCGCCATCCATAGCAGTGAGAATCAGCCCGTCGAAAAAGGCACCGAGCCCTTCTGCGATAAAACCACTGGTGAACTGTGCGCTATCGCGCATGACCTTCATGACGTCCTCGTATTTGAACAGCGTGTAACAAGGCCGATCAGGGTCAACGCCAGCGATGGAAGGAACGCCCAGCTGCTCCATGAAATTGGCTTCTAGCACTGGGGTTTCCTTGCGCATAGTCGCGTAGGTTGCATGCAGATCGATGTCGGAGCCTTGATAGTTACTGGCGACATCGGCAAATACTTTCTCAAGGTCACTCTTGGCCGATTCGGACATAACGCTTACCTCTTGATTATTGTTTTGTTGGCCGCGGACTGAAGAATGTTACGCCCGCTGTCTTCGGTAGAGATTATGACAACAAAAAGTGTTTTTGAACTGATTTACACATTTTGATCAAAAAGATACCTAAATCAAAGCAACACCTGAATTTCTTTCTGAATTCTGGCATCACTAACGTCCATATCCGGCGCAAAGCGACCTACCACCTCCCCTTCCCTACTGATCAGAAACTTCTCGAAGTTCCACAACACTTCAGGCACAGAGTTCACGGCAATACCAAAATCTATCAAGCGCTGTCGCATAACCCCCTCTCCCAAGGTGGTTGGTCGGGCGCTTATTAATGCCCCGTAAAGCGGGTGCTGCTGGGCGCCGCTTACAGCAATCTTGGAAAACAGGGGGAAAGTAACTTGGTATTCAGCACTACAGAATTCAGCAATCTGCTGATCGGTACCCGGCTCCTGCTCTCTGAAATCATTAGCCGGAAAACCCAGGACTACCAACCCCTCCTCAGCATGCTCTCGATACAAACGTTCAAGACTGCTGTACTGGGGCGTGAGACCACATTTTGATGCGACGTTAACGATGACGATGACTTTGCCCGCATAGTCTTTGAGCGTCACTTCTTGCCCGTTAATCGTTTTTAATCTGATGTCTTGCAGATGTTTGTTCATTTCGCACTCTCAGTAGGCTTGCTGCACAAAGGTCATACGACCACCTGCCAGCATCAAGGCGCAGTACATATTGAGCTCGGTGAATTGCTCCACAGTGAAATGCTGGCCCAGCGCTTCAAAATGACAGTCATCTATTGCCGTATAGTCAGAGGCAAATAGCTCCGCAAACGTCAGGGCAGCCTGCTCACCTGCAGAAAAACGCGCGTTGCTGGCACTTAAACACGCGACATCCTCTTCACTCACTTGATCGCTCTTGCGCGCGACCTGACATGCCTGACAATTGGTAATACTGGCAATTTTAAGACGCACCAACTCCCTCAATCGCTCGGGGAGCTGGCTATCGCTGTGAAATAGATCCAGCAAGGTGAGCCACGCTTGCGCGTGCTTGGGACTATTCGCCCATACTTGAATTGGTATAGTGGAACTCAGAACTCCAGAGCTCACTCCTTTCTCCAGCAAACCTGCCAGTGAAGCCGGGAGGCTTGCTAACGGTACCGGATGAATCCGCGACATTAGTCGCACCTTTCCAGCAATGTAGCCGTGCCTAAGCCACCGGCGCAGCATATTGCTTGCAAACCAAACCGGGCATTGCGGCGCTCAAGCTCGTTCAGAAGAGAGGTCATTATTCGAGCGCCGCTTGCGCCCAAAGGATGCCCTAATGCAATAGCGCCTCCGTTTACGTTCAACCTGTCGGCCGGGGCACCTATTTCCTGCAACCACGCCAACGGAACGGAGGCGAATGCTTCATTAATTTCAAACAGGTCAATATCGCTTACCGTCAGCCCTGTTTGAGCTAACAGCAACCGGGTAGCAGCGATTGGTCCAGTCAGCATCAGCGTCGGGTCGGCACCCACGGTCACCATGGCGCGAATTTTTGCTCTGGCCTTTAAACCCAAAGCTTTCGCAGTTTCGGCCTTCATCAACATCAAAGCAGCGGCGCCATCAGATATCTGCGAGGAGTTGCCGGCTGTAACTCGCCCGCCCTCTAGACGGAAACTTGTCTTAAGCGTCGCCAGCTTCTCAACGGAAGTGTCTCGACGAATGGTTTCGTCCTTCCCGAATACACCTTGGTCTCCGTCATAACTTTTTTCGCAGTAGTCCGCGACAGACACCGGCACAATTTCGTTCACGAAATACCCGGCATCCGCAGCCGCGGCAGCACGACTGTGGCTTTGCAACGCAAAGGCGTCCAACGCCTCACGTGTAAGCGCCCATTTGTCTACCAAGCGCTCCGAAGCCTCCCCTTGCGAGGTTAACTCATAGCGTTCCAAGGCCTGCCAGCCAAAGGCTTCGCCGTGCAAATCGCGGTTGCTTCCCATGGGCACCCTGCTCATGTTTTCAGCGCCACCGGCAACAACAATTCGTGCAGCGCCGGATGCGATTGCGCCCACGGCCACGTGTACCGCCGCTTCACCAGAGCCACACTTTCGATCAATGGTCATACCCGGTACTGAAGACGGCCATCCGGCGCTCAATAATGCAGTCCGTGCAATATTCGCTGACTGCTCGCCAATTTGGGTCACGCAGCCGAAGACCACGTCACTTACCTGGTCAGCCGAGACCCCAGTTCTCTCGAGCAAGGCATTGAGCACTAATGCCCCCAAATGGTCAGCGCGTACACCCGCAAGCGAGCCGCGAAAGCGGCCCACCGGTGTGCGCACTGCATCGACAATGACGATATCGTTATCATCCATCAGATGCCCGCCTTCAGACCAGATCCTGCCACCTGCTTGCCATCTTCGTACTGGTAAACACCATGCCCGGTCTTTCTACCCAAGCGGCCGGCTGCAACCATCTTGATGATGAGCGGACAGGGTCGAAACTTTTCACCTAGAGTCGAGTGAAGGTAACGCAATACCGATAAACGAGTGTCCCAGCCGGTTAGATCGCCAAGCTCGAGAGGTCCCATCGGGTGATTGAATCCCATCCGCAAAGCAGTATCGATATCCTCTGCACTGGCTGTACCCTCCTGCAGCATGTACATGGCTTCATTACCAAGCAGGGCGGACATCCGGCTAGTTGTCAGGCCTGGGGACTCGTTAACGACGATTGAGGTTTTGTTGATCGCCGCGCACAGATCACGAGCTCGAGCCACAGTTTCATCAGTTGTGGCAAGTCCGCGTACCAGCTCGACCAGTTTCATCTTGTGGACAGGGTTGAAGAAGTGCATCCCGATGAAACGTTGTGGGGAAGAAATCACTGCCGCAATCTCAGTCACACTCAACGCAGATGTATTACTGGCAATAATGGAGTCCTCAGCCATCACCGTTGCTGCCTCTATGACCACGGCTTTCTTCACCGCAAGCTGCTCAGATACGGTTTCAATCAGCAACCCAGCCCCTTCAGCAGCAGAACGTAAATCTGCGTCCGTGCTCAACCGAGCCATCGATTGCTGAGCTACCAACTCTTCAACTTTCCCCAATCGGACGCCGTCACTGAGAATTTTTTCAATACCTGCGTAAGCACGCTTTAAAGAGTCTGAGTTTGTATCGACCAACACCGTTTCAAAACCGGAGCTGGCAAATGCGTGGGCGATTCCGGTACCCATCAAGCCGGCACCAACCACTACCACCTTGCCTTTGTTATCAGCATTCATTGCAAAGCCCCTTTCAGCTATATTTTTCGCTTACTACGTTGCGTAACGTACCGATACCTTCCACCGTCGCTTCAACGACGTCGCCTGACTTGAGAAACTTTCCGGTCCCCATCCCGACACCTGCTGGAGAGCCAGTGAACAGAATGTCGCCGCAGGCAAAACTAGAGCGGGCTGCCACAAAAGCCACCAGTTCGCCGACATCCCAGGTCATCTCTGAGGTATGTCCGTCCTGACGCAGCTCTCCATTGACCGACAAGGTCAAACGCAAGCGTGGAGAGCCTTCTGGAAACTCATCTCTGGTCACGACCCAGGGCCCTACACCGGTGGTGCGGTCCTGACTCTTCGCGGCAAACAGGTCCATCCCGATACCCTTTGGACCGCTGCGCTGCAGATCCCTAGCGCTGACATCGTTGCCGACCGTATAACCCAGTACACTTGCCAGCGGGTCTTGCAGATCCACTTCGCTTCGACCAATCACCGCAACCAGCTCAACCTCGTGGTCCAGCTCATCGGTCAAAGGAGGAAAGCGAATAGGATCACTTGCGCCAATCAACGCTCCATAAGCCTTGAGAAATGCCACAGGTTGAGAAGGCGCCTCGAGACCAAAGTCTTCCTTAAGATGCTTGGTGTAATTGGCACCAGCAACGACCACTCGGTTAACTGGATCTATTGGCGGCAGAAACACTACGTCCGCCAAAGGTACTGGGCGGTGCGCCAGTTTAAGCGCACTGATACCCTCACCTGCGGTCACCCGGCGAGCCCAATCATTGAACGCACCCAAAATCGGGCTAACCTCTCCATGCTCGAGATCAACCACGCCCCAGAAAGGCTTTCCTCCATGGCGAGCACATCGGGCCAGCTTCATTACGCGCTCACCTTTCCGATCTTGGCAGGATCGAGATGCAGCAACTCACATGCATTTTTCCAGCGGATACGATCCATATCTTCTTGCGACAACTTCAAATCGCTTGTCAGGTCGTGACGCACAGCATCACTACCACCGAAGTTGGAACCATAGAGGACGCGATCAGCACCGATCACTTCAACCATTGCTTGGCGCATGGGCACCTCATGGAGCTCTACGTCAAAATAGAAATTGCGCAGGTAGGAGAGGAAGGGCTTTTTGTTGTGATAGGTATCCAAATTAGGATTGGTTTGCGCCATACGGCCCAACTGGTAAGGAACAAAACCACCACCGTGGGTGATGTAAACCTTCAGATTGGGGAAGCGATCAAACACCCCACCGTTAATCATGTACCAGAAACACTTGGACTCGTCATAGTTCATGCCAAGGATGGCGGTAGTCTCATAACGGTCTGTGTTCGCGTCTTTACCCCAAGTCACAGACTGGTTGTAACCATGCACAAACATGGGCAGATCGAGATCGCACAAGGCCTCCCAAACAGGATCCATTTCAGGTGAGTCAAACTCAAGGCCACCAAAGTTAGAGCCACCGGCAACCAAGCCTTTCGCACCCAGCTCTGTACAAGCCCGACGAATTTCCTTTGCTGCTTCCACGGGTACGTTCAATGGCGCATGAGCCCAAAACATCAGGCGATCAGGAGCACCAGAACAGTACTTGGCCAGTGAGTCATTGACCTTTTGTGCGAAAGGCACACAAAACTCGGGTTCAGCCCAATACATGTAACAGTGGCTGGGGACGGATAGCACCTGAGCATTCTGGCCTGCTGCATCCATACCAGCCAAGCGATGCTTCGGATCAGCCCACTTGGCCATGTACTCAGCAACCTGCAGTGTTTCGCCCCGAGCATGAGCCTCGCGCAAAGCAGCCCTACGCTCCGGAGCGCCCAGCGACAAAATCCATTCACCAACGCGCAACTTGATATCGCCATCAGGCTGCGATTCAAACGCTGGCCCCCAGTGAGGGTGCTGGTCGTAATACTCGGGATGGGGAGCGTGCGCGTGAAGATCAATCAGCATGTTTTGAACCTCGATTTTGTTTTAGTTAGCTGAGCGAAATAATTCTTTATTTAGAATTTGCCCATGCGCTACAGCATAATACAAAATGATCACATATTGCAAAACTGTTCAATTTATTTTTTAAGCGGGCACAGCTCTTCATGCCCTGCTTCCGAGCAAGCCAATAAATCAAATAGCAGAAAGGTTTATCGGGGAGAGGAACTACTAAGACCGGAAGATCAGCGTGTTGGCAGGAGAGTAAAAGTCGATTAACCGGGATTCAACAGCGCTCATAACCGAACGTGTGTAAGAATGCGACGAAAGTCCATAGGCTATCGGCCCCGTGCATAAAGAACGGATTAAACCCGACACTAACGCCGGGTTCTGGAGGTTGAGCCCATCGTCAACGACGCAACTAGGCGGCGTACGCGTGCCGGCAACAGCCTGCGCCCGGAGTTCTCGGGAACCAGAATTTCGCTCAGAACATAACGAATGATCATCTCACAGATCAGCTCTCGGTCCAGCTTTACACCCAGCCTAGCATCCCAGTCATCAAAAACTATGTCCAGGGTATCCTGAAACCGCAATATGGAATCATGGAAAATCCGGCGAAAGAAACCCAGGGCGTACTCAGGTGCGACCCTCAGCAGCCTTTGCGCGCGACTCTCTTCGAGATAGTTGTCAATGAAAGCAATGAGCGCGTTCAAACGCGCCTCTGGATCTTCTATCACACCGATTGTGCTGACGAGAACCTGATGAAAACTGTCCCGCTTATGTCTTGAAAATGTGTCCAAAAGGTCTTCTTGAGATGAGAAGTACCGGTAGAAAGTCCCGCGCGAAACACCTGCAATCTTGCACACATCCAAAATTGAAATACGGTCAGCGCCCGAGCTCAGAACCACTTCTTCAGTGGCTTGGAGAATTTCATTGATGGTCTCTTCAGAGCGCCGATTAGGTTTAACCGCTCGCGTTTTCGAACCGGATGGCGGGTTGCGCCCGCCCATTGCAGCCTTGCCTTTAACCGTTGTGACTTTAGCGTCAGCCGCCTTACCCCCTTCTAACTCTTCCAACATCACTCAAGCTCCCTTTAAGGCATTCATGACAGCAATCCTATCACGACATATAGTCACATTCATTACTTTCTGTTCAACTCTTAATAGAGACAGGAAAAAAAATACAATGTAGAATTCAATTCTCTATCAAAAATAATAGCATCGGGCTCGCGATTTGAGCCGCACTGAAAGGAGATTAGTCATGAGCGGTATTGGCAATCCTGGTACATGGTATGTCGGAGAACAAGACACCGTTATCGCTGCACTAGACCGTGCAGTTGCAAGCCATCCAGACCAAGTCTTTCTCGATTTCAGCGGAGATTTATACACTTATATAGATATTGATTCACTTTCTACTAAACTGGCCCATTCGTTTGCCGAACTTGGGGTTAAGGCAGGACAAACCGTTGTTAGCATGCTGGATAACAACGTTGATGCCGTGGTGTGCTGGCTCGCAACCAACAAGCTTGGTGCAGTAAGCGTTCCGATTAACACTGCACTGCGGGGGGAGTTTCTCCGTCATCAAATTGCTGATGCAGACACCGCCTTGCTGGTTTGCGAGCAATCCTATCTTGATCGTGTTGCTGCGGTTAGTAACCAGCTCTCCTCGCTCAAGCAAATTCTCTACAGAGGCTCACAGATTGCCAGCTCGGGCAGTATTATACCTACTGCTCCTTTAGATGATTTCAGAGGAAGCAACGACACTCCAATTGAGACCAAGCCCGCTCCATCTGATCTCGCTTGCCTGATCTATACATCAGGAACAACCGGACCGTCCAAAGGCTGCATGATTAGCTATAATTTCATGTGCAACCTGGCCCGACTGCAACTTCGTGCAGGGCCCGTTTCATCCACAGACGTTACAATTACGCCTTTGCCGCTATTTCACATGAATGCACTATGCGTCACCATCATCGCCACCATGGTGGTTGGGGCTCGGGCCGCTATTCTTCCGCGGTTTTCAGTATCCAATTTTTGGCCTGAAGTTGAACGTAGCGGCGCTACGATCGCATCCATTCTTGGAGGTATGGGTGGTTTGCTCGCCCAAGCACCTGACAATGACTCAATGAAGCGTTGTATTGGTCAGATCCATACCGCGAGGGGTAACCCTTATACCGAAGAGACCAAAGCCATTTGGCGATCACGCTTCGGCACGCCACTGGTTGGCGGCAATGGTTATGGCCTTACTGAAGCTTGCGTGATCACTACTCTCGCAGCAGGGGAATACGCAAAACCTGGATCGTCAGGCAAACGAATTCCAGATTTTGACGTTCGTGTCGTCGATGAAAACGATTTTGAGCTGCCAGCCAATCAAGCAGGCGAGATTGTTGTGCGCCCCCTCCGCCCAGACATCATGTTTCAAGGCTATTGGCAACGTCCTGAAGAGACGCTAAAAGTCATGAAAAATATGTGGTACCACACAGGGGACATCGGCAAATTCGATGAGGACGGTTTTTTCTATTTTGTAGATCGCAAAAAAGACTACCTGCGTCGCCGAGGGGAAAACATTTCCAGCTTCGAAATGGAGTCGGCATTCGCCGTCCATCCCGCCATCGCAGAGGTAGCCGTACATGCTGTCCTGTCCGACAAAGGTGAGGATGACGTAAAAGTAACCGCGATCCTCCATGAAACTGCATTGCTGAAGGAAGAAGACTTATTCCATTGGGCACTCGATTCCGTGCCGTATTACGCACTGCCGCGCTACATTGAATTTCGAACAGATCTGCCAAAAAATCCGCAAGGCAGAGTCTTGAAATATCAATTGAGGGACGAAGGGAAAACCCTAGCCACTTGGGACTTGGAAGATACCGACATCACAGTTAAAAAACGGTGATTGCCAATTCAACCCGCATATATCGGTGAATGCGGGTTGAACTTCATGATGGGATGTTAATTAATATTCTTTTGGCAACACATCGGCCGGGCGGGAATTGTAGCCCGGCAAATGCAGGCCACCATCCACATGCAAAGCTTCACCGGTTACAAATCTAGCCATTTCCGAAGCCAAGAAAGCGACTACCGGCCCGATATCATTTTCAGGCTCACCGCAACGCCCCAAAGGCCTCATCGAAGCCGACATCTCAGCGAACCCAGGACGCTCAGCAGCGAGCTTATGGAAGGTTGCTCCCATTGCTGTGGGTGCTACCGCATTGACCCTTATATTGAATCGGCCCCACTCGGAAGCTGCACTTCGAGTCAAACCCAAAATGGCAGATTTAGCTGTGTTGTAATCTGCATGCAACCAAGCACCTATCTCCGTATCAATTGAATAAAAGTTAATTATTGCTCCGCCCCCACGTTTTTTCATTAGCGGCAAAGCTTCACGCATAGCCCACCAAGCCGCCCAAACTGTGGTACTTAAGGTTTGCTCAAGCATTTCGTCTGTTTTATCTTCAAACAACACATTGGGCGTTGGCGCGAAGGCATTATTTACAAGCACATCCAAACCGCCAAATTCCTGAACGGCAGTTTGAATTGCATTACCTATACTTACTTTATTGGACACATCAGTTTTAACGAATACAGCATTACCGCCAAGCGCACGCAGGTCTGAAGTGACTGCCTCACCAAGTTCTTCATTCAATTCAGAAACAACGACGCTGGCGCCCTGCTTGACAAAATAGCGGGCAACGCCTTCACCAATACCGCCACCTGCGCCGGTGATCAGGGCAACTTTATTCTTGAGCAGTTCCATATCGTCAGCCTTTTTAATAAACACTTTTTTTGTTAATGTTCATATTATTACACAAGAAACCTATAGTCCCACACTATTTCCGTGCAACCACAGATGCGAGACGAACATGCTTTTTAGGCGGCGCATAGAAATCCGAGCACAACCGGGCAATGAAATTCGGGCCGCCCTTGAGGACGACTTTCATCACTTTAGAGTGAGCATCAGACACGACTTTGAAACTCTGACGGAGGTTCATGGTTGGGCTGTTCGCTTCCCCTACGACGCATGCCCTTCAGCGGCTCACCAATTGAACGACTTGCTGGACATGCCGCTATCCGAGATTGCTCACAGCGTGAATCGGCAGACCGATGCCAGACTACAATGCACACACTTGTTGGACTTGGCAGGCCTTGCGATTGCCGCAGCAGCAGCAGACACACAACAGCGTCTTTATGAGGTAGCGATTCCCCGGCGAGTAGATGGCGTCACCAACCCCACACTGTGGCGTGATGGAGAGCTTTATCTCAGCTGGAACATCCAGGGTACCCAGATAGTCGCTCCACCGCTCTACGCCGGGACCGATCTCAACCATGGTATGGCCGGTTGGGCTATTCGCACACTGCCGGTCGACGAAGCAGAAGCGGCACTGATTCTTCGTCGATGTACCATTATTTCTCGAGGAAGAGAGTACGATCTGGACGCCAAAGAACATGCCGCAGAGACTGGTTTGTGCTACGCGCAACAACCGATCCGAGCCAAGTATGCGCGAAGGATGCTTGGATCAACCCTTGATTTTGGAGCCCACCAAGAGCTGCTATGCGCAACCGACAAAGCCTGGCTTAACGGTAAAGAGGACAACTAGCCAATATCCTGTAAATCAAGGGCGAGCCTTACCGCCGAACAGGCTCTCAACCAAGTGGGGCCTGCCCTAATTCACAAAAAAGGCCTGCCATATATGGCAGGCCTTTTTCTCCGCATTGCATGTGGTTGCTGACCACAACCAAGTGCAACTCTTGCTACAAAAACACCGCGAGATTTGCTGTACCTAAAACTGACTGGTCCAGGATTGCCTCTCGCTTCGCGAGCTTGAACCCACCAGCGTCCTGCTTACGTAAAATATCTCTGCGCTCGAAGCTGATGATATCGACATGGTGCTCACTGAAGCGGCTCCGCGTCATCAGCACATAGCTCGTCACATCCAGCTCGTCCGAGTTTCCGGTCTCTCGCACCAAAACATTTGTGATCAGACGTCGAGTACGCGACGGCGGATCTTCCGCCCATGCACTTTTACCGGAGAGGCGCAGAATGCGCCCCAACACCGACCGATAATCATCATGAAAGTGCTGAACACTGCGTACGAAACTTTTTGCATGATCAACACCTAGCCGTGTATGTCGCAACGGAGCGGTGTATTTCAAGTCTGTAGCCAAACGCTCGCCCCACTCATTTAATCGAAGCTGGTCCAGTAAAGCGGCCTCTTCATACAAAAAAGTAAGGACTGCATTGTACTCAGCGGAACCAATAGGCACGTAGGCACCTTGGCTTACTTCTAGGCTATTTTCTTCAGCGTGTTGCATAAGAAACTCCTGTTTTTATTGATCTGGAGAAGGTTATTCCGCGTTCATCAACTCGTTCCAATACAACCACCAATGCCACTGTGTATCATCTTTCGTGAAACCTTCATTCACGATGCCAGGACCAGGCCAACCTTCAGGAGCCCCCGTCTCAAACATCGCCTGATACTTCAGTGTCATATTCTTGCCCATTGCACCTTTCGCAGACAGCGTCATGTGCGGCCAAGTGTCGGAATCATCTTGCTCAACCATGCCGGAGGTGCCGAAAAGCTGAATAGTCTGCTTCAGCATTTTCTCTCTAAGCTCTTCTGGCGCGTCTTTTTCAGCAAAAATCCAGTTGCAGAACTCCAGCTTATGAGGGCCACGCGGAATATAAGTGTGCATAGTCATAGACCCCACTACCGAACCATCAGGCTGAGGAATATAAACGAAACCAAATAGAATATTCGGGAACATGCCTCCCACTTGTGGCGGCATTGAGGTCAGAACCTTCAATTGGTCCTCCGACAGGTTGTTTGCCAACTGATCAATCATGTCTTGGGTCATGCCGGCAGGCGGCAATGCTTTCAATTTCTCCTGAACACTCAGCTCGTCCGGGTTAAGCCCTGTAAGACGACGAATTTTTCGCGCCAGATCAATACAGCGCAAAGCGTGCCCGTGCGGCGAACTGACTTCCACCCCGATCATTTCAGGGCTTAGATCTGCACCCTCGCCTTCCTCTTCACCCTTTTTAGCGTAATTGCCTACCTCGCCCAACCAGCGATGCAGAGTTAAGGTGTGGAAACCATCTGCAGCAGACTGTTCACCCGCTGTCTTCCAGTTGGCATTCACGATAAAGCGCTGAGGTGGCCCAAGAACCTCCATACCTTTATCGCTTCTGAGGAACAGCATGTCGTAATACCACTTGGCGTCACCAAGAAACTCATCAAATGACGGCCCATCAATATTCCAAGTGGCAAATATCAAACCGCCATACAGCACAGAGCGTGCCTTCTTTAGACCCAACTCAGACTTCTCGCGTATTTTTCCATGCATGCATTCACGCTCTACCGGCGAGCCAACAAAGTCACCGTTAGTCCGGAATGCCCAGCCATGGTAAATGCATTTATGGATTTGCGTATTACCGCAGTCGGTCAGCGCCACGCGCATCCCACGGTGGGGACAAACGTTTAAGGTGACGTGCACCTCACCACTCTTATCACGCGCGACAATCACTGAGTCAGAGCCCATGTCGCGCACGATAAAGTCGCCAGAGTTTGGCAGCTCAGACTCATGCCCGAGCATGACCCAGGTTTTGCCGAAGATTTTCTCCATCTCCAGCTCATAAATCTCAGGATCGGACAACACGCGCATTTGTACTTCGCGTGTATCCGGGTAAATCAGGTCGGATATTTTAGTGCCATCAGAAAGCACTGCGCTTGTTTTTGTTAGCATGCTCGCCTCCAAGGAATTTGAAATCATACCGGCTGCAGTAAAATCAAATATAAACATATTCATGATAAATGTACATAAACAGTGTGGTGAATTATGTATCCACGATTTTCAGCGGGCTTAATACACCCTGAATGTTCACTTCTTCCCAACCTGTGTACGTAAGGTACCAATCCCGTCCACCTCGAGCTCAACAACATCACCTGGCTTCAAGTAACGCAGCTGCTCTAGGCCAGAGCCATTACCCACGGTTCCAGACCCCAGAAACTCCCCTGGATACAGGGTCTCTGACTGCGAAACATGAGCGATTACATCCTCGAACTGCCAATGCATGTCTCGCGTGTTGCCTCGCCCCCATTCCTCACCATTCACCCTAGCGATCATATTCAGATCGTAGGGATCACCCAGTTCATCAGCTGTAACTAGGCACGGGCCCATGACATTTGCCGTATCAAAGTCCTTACCCTTGGCCGGTCCTAACATACCCCCCATCTCACGGCCTTGTGCGTCACGTGCGCTAATATCGTTGAAGATGGTGTAACCGAAGATAAAGCTCCGCGCCTGCTCACGTGCAATGTCCTTGCCTCGCTTGCTGATGTAACAGCCGAACTCCAGCTCAAAGTCCAAAAGCTTGCTGTACGAAGGCCATTGAAATTCATCGTCCACTCCCGCCACGGCAAAGCGGTTACACTTGTAATAGATGGGTTGGCGGTTGAAGGTTTTCAGAACCAAGTCATCTGCACTTGTATCCATTGCCTGTAGAGCTGCATCCGGGTCTGGTGCCCTCATGGCCCGGCCTTTCCTAGCGGCCGCAAAGCACTGCTGCAAATGCAGTTCAAAGCAGGAGAAATCACGCATCTGCGGTGGAGGCTGTATCGGCGCTCGGAGACGCACCTGATCGCGCGAAATGATCGCTGAAGAAGGAGCTTTAGCCACTATATCGCGGGCTAGCTGGAGACCTGCATCCCCAGACTCTGCCAAACTCAGCACGCTCATTAATGCTGGCGACACACCACCCTTGTACTCGCGATGCGCTGCCTGAAGGTCTAGCACTACCTGATCACTGTCGAGCAACGCACCCGGCAACTCCAGGCCCTCACTGTTCACAAAGGTCACCAACCTCATGAGACTCTCCTTTTTCGTTTCCTAGAAACTAGACTTTGCCGGTCACTGGCAGACAGGCGCCGGTAATAACCCCCGCTTGCGCGGAAAGCAAAAACCCAATCACTGCAGCGAGCGCACTCGGCGCCACCCAGCTTGAGAAGTCCTGATCGGGCATATCAGCTCTATTGGTAGGGGTATCAATAATGCTGGGCATTACCGCGTTAACCGTTACTCCGCGTGCTTTCAGCTCTTCAGCCAGAGACTCAGTAAACCTAGATACACCTGCCTTCGAAGCAGCATATGCAGCGACGCCCATACCAGCTTTATCTGCAGCGATAGCGCTGATACTTATTACCCGGCCGTCCGCAGATTCCAGCAAATAGGGAAGCGCTGCATGCGTGGTGCTAACCGTAGTACGGACGTTCATCTGATACATCCGATCCCAGGTTTCTAAAGCTCCTGTTTCAAAAGGCTCCCAGGCAAAACCACCAGCGACATTGACCAACGAATCTATGTGGCCTAGCGCTTTCGCTACCTTGGCCATAGCATCCGCCGCGGATACAGGATCAGTTAGGTCCACCCCCCCCAATGGTAGGAAGTCATCGCTAACTTCAAGGTCTGAGGGCATGCCACTAAGGTCCACGGCAGCCACTCGAGCGCCTTGCTCAAGCAGATAAGTAGCTAGGGCCCTACCCAAAACACCAAAGCCTCCAGTAACAACGATCGCGCGGTCTTTCAGTAGATGCGTCATGCGCCGGCTCTCCTCTTATTGATTATTATTAGTGGCCTCCCATAGGTGACCATATCTAAAAATTAGAACACTTTTTTTATATATGTACAAATGTTAGGCTAACCCGTAATAAATATTCAGACAGGAATCTACCAAGATGCAAAGGAAGCTGCCCGCGTTGAATGCAGACAATCGCGCTTTCTGGCAAGGAGGAGAGCATGGCTGCCTGCTAATGCACTGGTGCGACGGCTGCGCTAACTACTTCCACCCTCCGGGACCGATCTGTCCGAAATGCGCAAGTTTTTCGGTGCACCCCAGGGAAGTTTCCGGAAAAGCGACAGTCATCAGCTTTACGATTAATTACCAATCTTGGACCCCAGACCTGACCGAGCCTTTTGTCATAGCCATCGTTGAACTACCCGAACAACCTGGGCTGCGTTTTCTGAGCAATGTTCAAGAGCCTGTTGACCAGGTTTATATAGGCATGCACGTAAGGGTTGTTTTCGAGCAACATGAAGACGTCTGGCTTCCCCTCTTTGTTAAGGACTAAGCATGTCTACCCGACTATATGAAAAAGAGGTGGCGATCACAGGGATCGGCCAGTCAGAAGTTGCACGCCCATCCCAGCTTTCAGGGATGCGCTTGACCGTGGATGCCTGTCTGGAGGCCATTGCCGATGCGGGTCTTGAAAGGGGTGATATAGATGGCATTGCGTGCTGGCCAGGTGACAATAACAACGGAGACAGCTTCTCGCCGGTCGGCCCCTATGCATTAAAGAACGCCTTGGGGCTAGAGGTAAACTGGTTTGGGGGAGGATACGAAGGGCCCGGTCCTTTGGCTGGGATAATTAACGGTGCCATGGCTGTAGCGAGCGGCTTATGCCGCCACGTATTGGTTTTTCGCACGATTACCGAGTCGTCTTCTCGTATTGTAAACAGACAAGCATCTGCTCTTACCAATAAAACCACAGGCCGCGACAGTAGCTTTGCATGGCAGTGGTACACCCCTTTCAACGTCCTATCTGCCGTCAACCTCATGGCTATCTACGCTCAGCGTCACTTTCATGAGTACGGCACAACATCGGAGCAGCTCGCGCAAATAGCCTTAACTTGTCGAAAGCATGCACAGCTCAACCCCAAAGCAGTGTACCGGTCGCCAATGACCATGGATGACTACATGCAATCGAGGATGATTTCTTCGCCTCTACGCATGTTCGACTGCGATGTACACTGTGACGCTTCCACAGCGATCATCTTGTCTCGTAAAGACGCTGCGAAAGACACTAGGCACCCGCCAATTCGCATCGAAGCGATCGGCTCGGCGCTCAATCAGCCGTGGTCTTGGGATCAGATATCCCTAACGGAGGGTACTGCGTTCGATGTGGGAAAAATGATGTGGAATCGTACCGATTTGAAACCCAAAGACGTGCAGTCTGCGCAGCTGTATGATGGTTTCTCTATTTTAACCATGATTTGGCTGGAAGCCCTCGGCCTGTGTCCCCGCGGCGAAAGCGGCCGTTTCGTAGAAGGGGGCCATCGCATTTCACTCTCAGGTCAACTACCACTGAACACTAACGGCGGCCAACTTTCCGGCGGGCGCACCCACGGGCTTGGCTACCTCCATGAAGCCTGTCTGCAATTATGGGGACGTGCAGGCGAACGACAGATTGCAAAGCACCAGGTAGCAGTAACCGCTGCAGGTGGCGGTCCGCTCGGAGGCAGCCTTTTACTAGTTAAAGAGTGACTAGCGAAGGCTAAAACAATACGTTTTCCAGCTCACCGCAAAGTTCACCCAACATGATACCAAGCTCAGCGATACCAGCCTCGTCACGCTGACCACGGAACATGACGGCTGACACCGTGAACTCAACGCTTTTGCTGGACGAGTACACAGGCGCGGCGACGGCGAGGATGCCAATTGAAAAATACCCATCATCCAGCGCCCAGCCACGCTGTGCGGAATCGCTAACTTGCTTCTTGTAATCCTCGTAAGACAGCGGAGCTCCCCATCGTATTTTCTCAAAAGTCTCTCTTGAGCTTTCAGATTCCAGATCAAGCTGGGAGGCAAAAAGGCGGCCGCTCGCGCCCATCATAATCGGCAATCGCTGCCCCTCACTCATATCGATGCGCACGTCGGTCGGACATGCAGCTGAGCTGACAATGACAATGCGATCATTACCTATCCGCCGCCACAGCGTTACGGTCACCCGAACTTTGGCTGCAAAGCTTTCGAGCAAAGGCTTGGCCAACTGGATCTTCTGTCCTTGGGTGACAAACTGCTCCACCAGTCGTGCCAAACCCAAGCCAGCCGAATATCGCTTCGACATTGGATTGAACTCAACCATGTCTTCTGCGGACAGCGTACGCAAAATGTTGAAGCATGTGCTTGGATTGATATCCAGTTGCCGGGCGATATCTACGGCACGCTCCGGTCCACCCGCTTGGCTCAAAAGCCGCAGAATACGTATGGCATTAACGACTGGTTTAACGGTAACGGCGGCGTTTGCCGCAGCATTTCCCTGAGTGGTGTCTGCTTGCATCTGGTCACATTCCCTGAACGAACTAAATTTATGAACTAAAGCACTCTATGCTGCCCAACAATTTATTCTATATCAAGAATATGATTTTTTAATACGCCTTTATTAAAACCTAAACCTTTTGATCACATGCTCTGCGGGGCTTGGGAGATGTAACGGCGGGTAACCATTGACCCTGGATCTTCATAGCTACTAAGTAAAACCTCTGATCGCTGATCTGCGTGGGTCACCCGCGCACGTTGACGTAGATAGTCCAACCAAGATTCAACAATGAAGCGCTCTACATAACGGTCAGGCTCCGCTAAATCCCGATAAAGGCGCCAATTCCGTGCTCCATTTCGTCGACGAGTTTTCCCTACGGCATAGGCGGCCCGGATGAACTCTGCACGCATTGCTGGGGCGGCGATATATACCGTTTCTACTGAAACAGGACCGTCCGAATGGGCGACTTCCGTTGCGATTAAGAGCTTATCTGTTTGTGGAACCACACGATAATCCGCCTCACTACCCAAAATAAAAACCCCGCGTCGGGTTATCCACAACCCCGCCACCATGGCAATGGATGACGCCAACAAACTTGTCTGCAAACCTGCGACCTCAGCAACAACTCCCCACAAAAAGCCGCCCACAGCCATAGTGTCAATGGCCATTAATTTTGACCCACTTTTGGCCAATAGAATTGACCCACTTGCTCACCGCTAACCGGCGGTTTTCTGCTTCAAGCGGTAGCTCTCCCCTCCCAGCATAAAAATGTGTGAATGGTGGATTACACGGTCAATGA
>DRHT01000027.1 GCA_011053055.1 Halopseudomonas sabulinigri
CGGCTGGTGAAGGGCGCGTATTGGGACTCGGAAATCAAGTGGTGTCAGCAAGCGGGCACTGAGGGTTACCCGGTCTTTACTCGCAAGGAAGCAACCGATGTGTCCTATCTGGCATGTTCACGTTACCTGCTTAGCCCACTTACCCGTGGTCTGATTTATCCGCAGTTTGCCACCCACAATGCACACACAGTGACCTGCATTCTGGCGATGGCTGACGGCGAAGAATTTGAGTTCCAGCGACTGCATGGCATGGGTGATGCTTTGTACGACACAGTGATTGAGAAGGCTCGTTGCCCAGTGCGTATTTATGCTCCGGTTGGTGCGCACAAAGATCTGCTGCCCTATTTGGTACGTCGCCTGCTGGAGAACGGTGCGAACTCCTCTTTTGTGCATAAGTTGGTGGACTCTCGGGTGCCGGTTGAAGGTTTGATCGAGCACCCGGTGACCAGCTTGCAGCGGCACGCCAATCTGGCTAATCCACGGATTCCTTTGCCGCCGGCACTCTACGGTGATGCACGTCGGAATTCGCGTGGTATCAATATGAACATTCTCGATCAGTGGCTGCCGTTGCAGGCAGAGTTGAACAACTGGTGGGACAAGCAGTGGACGGCAGCGCCTCTGGTGTCGGGGCAGCGTCTGAGTGGCGAAGTGCGCAAGATCATGTGCCCGTACCAGCTGTCGCAACAAGTCGGCGAAGTGGTTTGGGCCAGCGCCGAGCAGACGCGTGGCGCAATCGACTCTCTCAGCGCCGCTTTTGTGGGCTGGAACGCAACTCCGGTGGATGAGCGCGCAGCGGTGCTTGAGCGTACGGCTGACAAGCTTGAAGAGCACATGCCCGAGCTCATGGCGCTCTGCACCCTGGAAGCTGGCAAAAGCCTGCAGGACGGCATTGATGAAGTACGCGAGGCGGTGGATTTCTGCCGTTATTACGCACTACAGGCGCGCCAACGCTTTGCGACCATTACGTTGCCGGGGCCGACTGGTGAGAGTAACGAAATCTATCTGCAAGGCCGTGGTGTATTCGCCTGTATTAGCCCGTGGAATTTTCCGCTGGCGATTTTCCTGGGTCAGGTATCAGCCGCTTTGGTATGCGGTAATACCGTAGTGGCTAAACCGGCGGAACAAACCAGTTTGGTCGCCATGCGTTGTGTGGAGCTGATGCACGAAGCCGGCCTGCCGAAAGAAGTATTGGCGTTATTGCCAGGTGATGGTGCGCAGGTAGGCAGCGTTGTGACCTCCGATTCGCGTATTGCCGGCGTTGCCTTTACCGGCTCGACTCAAACAGCACACATCATCAATCGCGCACTGGCGGCGCGTGATGGCGCCATAGCGCCAATGATCGCCGAGACCGGCGGCCAGAACGCTATGATCGTCGACTCCACTGCACTGCCAGAACAAGTGATCAAGGACGTGGTGCATTCTGCGTTCCAGAGCGCGGGTCAGCGTTGCTCGGCGCTGCGAGTGCTATTCGTACAGGAAGACATCGCTGAACGGGTACTGGAGCTGCTCAAGGGCGCTATGGCGGAACTGAATATCGGCAACCCCGGTTATCGCTCCACCGATGTCGGCCCGGTTATTGACGCTGAGGCGCGCACTGGTTTGCAGCAACATATCGACAAGATGAAGGCGGCAGGGCGGCTGATAGCAGAAACTAAGTTGCCGGCAGAGCTGGATGGTTATTTCATTGCCCCTGTTGCCTTCCGTCTAGATAGTATTAGCGAGCTGGATAAAGAGCAGTTTGGACCGGTTCTGCACGTGGTGACCTGGCGTAACAAGGATCTGGATAAAATCATTGATGAGATCAACGCGACTGGCTTCGGCCTGACGCTTGGCATCCATAGCCGTAATGAAGACACTGCCGAACATATCGACGCACGCGTGCGAATTGGTAATGTATACGTTAATCGTAATCAAATTGGCGCCGTAGTTGGGGTTCAGCCATTTGGTGGTCAGGGGCTTTCAGGTACCGGTCCCAAGGCGGGTGGCCCGCATTATCTGCTGCGCTTCGTTACTGAGCGTACGCGAACGATCAACACGACGGCGGTTGGCGGTAACGCTAGCCTGTTGTCGTTGGGGGACGGCGAGCCCTGAGGCTCGTCGGTAAGTGCTAAAGCAATAACGCAGCTCATTCAGTAGGGATAGTTTAAAGCTGGGATACTTCAGCAACCTAGAGAGAGAAGAATAATGGACGGTAACACCGCAATCGTGACGGCCACTTTCGTGGTCTATATCGGGGTCATGCTCGCCCTGGGCTTTATAGCCTATAAGCGCACCACCAATCTGTCGGACTACATACTCGGCGGCCGCTCGTTGGGGCCAGGTACGGCTGCACTGTCGGCCGGCGCCTCGGATATGAGTGGCTGGTTGCTGCTGGGCTTGCCCGGTTACGCTCTGACCGCTGGTTATGAGGCCATCTGGATCGCCATAGGTCTGCTCGTGGGTACCTGGTTGAACTGGCTGATTGTTGCACGCCGCTTGCGCGTCTACTCGCACGCCGCCAGTGATTCGTTGACTCTGCCAGCCTACTTTGAAAACCGTTTTGAAGACAAAAGTCGTCTGTTGCGGGTGATCTCGGCAATTTTCATTCTGTTGTTCTTCCTGTTCTACACCAGCTCCGGTTTGGTTGCGGCAGGCAAACTGTTTGAGAGCACCTTTGGTTTCGATTACAGCATTGCCGTGATTGTTGGCACGCTGGCAATTATCTCCTACACCTTCTTTGGCGGTTTCCTGGCAGTGTCCTGGACTGACGTTATCCAAGGCCTATTGATGGCTGCTGCTCTGATCGTGGTGCCGATAATGGCGCTGAACTCGATGGGCGGCTGGGAGACCATGCACGGAGCAATGGAAGCGCGTAACCCCGAGCTGTTGAACATCTGGACTGATGTCGAAGGCGCGCCGTTGGGCTTTGTTGCTATTATCTCGCTACTGGGGTGGGGCTTAGGTTATTTCGGCCAGCCGCATATTTTGGCGCGCTTCAAAGCCATTGAAAGCGATGCAGCAATGCCAACTGCACGTCGCATTGCCGTGATCTGGTCGGGTGTTTGCCTGGTTGCAGCATTGGTGATTGGCTGGATTGGCATCGGCTACTTTGGTGAAGCAGGTCTGGCAGATGCGGAAACCGTATTTTTGGCCCTGGTTCAAGCGTTAATGCATCCGCTGGTCGCTGGTATTCTGTTGGCTGCGGTTCTGGCTGCCATTATGTCCACCGCTGACTCGCAGTTGCTGGTGTCGTCTTCAGCGCTGGCAGAAGACTTCTACAAGGCGCTGTTCCGCCGTGATGCCACTCAACAGGAACTGGTGTGGGTTGGTCGCTTTGCGGTTGTCGGTATTGCTATGTTGGCGTTGATGTTCGCCTTCAATCCAGAGAGTACTGTGCTGGGCCTGGTGTCCTACGCCTGGGCAGGCTTTGGGGCTGCCTTTGGTCCGGCGATGATTCTCTCCTTATTCTGGCGCCGCATGAACCGCAACGGCGCGCTGGCAGGCATTATTGTCGGCGGCGTAACTGTAGTGGTTTGGAAACAGCTGGGGATCTGGGGGTTGTACGAAATCATTCCCGGTTTCATCTTTGCGACTATCGCGATCATCGTTGTCTCGCTGTTGACTGCGCCACCATCAGCAAGCATCGAAGCTCAGTTTGATGAGGTAAACGCACGCTTTTAAAAAATAGCGTGCAAGAAAAAACCGAACTCAGTGATGGGTTCGGTTTTTTTGTGCCTGGCTATTAATTAATTGCCTGAGTGCCCTGGTATGACTTTCAGCAAAAAGCTGTATTCCTCAGCTACTTCGCGCATTGCCTGATAGCGTCCGCTAGCACCGCCATGACCCGCGCTCATTTGCGTGCGCAGCAGCAGGGGTTGATCATTGCTACGCAGATAGCGCAGTTTTGCCACCCACTTTGCGGCCTCCCAATACTGCACTCGCACATCGTGATAGCCGGCGGTAACCCAAAGGGCAGGGTAGTCGAGTGCCGCTACGTTCTCGTAGGGTGCATAGCTTTTGATGCGCGCTGCAACGTCGGGTTCGTTTGGATTGCCCCACTCTTCGTACTCACCCACCGTGAGCGGCAAGTCAGGATTGTTCATGGTATTCCAGACGTCCACAAAGGGCACATCCGCCACAGCGGCAGCAAACAATTCAGGCCGTTGATTGATGACATTACCAATCAACAGGCCGCCTGCGCTGCCACCAGCAACAGTTAGCTGCTGAGCGTTGGTTTTTTCCAAATTAATCAACTGCTCGGCACAGGCAATAAAGTCAGTGAAGGTGTTTGCCTTGTGTTCGAGCTTCCCTTGTTGATACCAATACTCACCCATATCGGCACCGCCGCGTATGTGGGCGATAGCAAAGCGCCAACCTCGCTGCAGCAAGGACAGGCGAGGGTGAGAGAACCAAGGATCCATAGATGCGCCGTAGGAGCCATAACCGTATAGATATAAAGGCGCGCAGCCACTGACATCCTTGCGGCCGATCAGGCTGATGGGTACACGAGCACCATCCGGGGCTTCAGCCCAGAGACGCTCGACCAAATAGTCGTCAGCGTTAAAGTCGCCCTCTACCGGCGTTTGCTTGAGTACCTTTTGTTCGCCAGTAGCGAGTGTTAAAGCTCGGACTTCTGCTGGCCGGTTGAGTGACTCGTAACGCAGCCGGATTTGCGCGCTGATATATTCCTCGCCACCTTGCACACTGAGGCTGTAGACCGCTTCGGGCATGTTCAGAGTATAGGGCTGTACGCCATCGGCACGTATTTCCAACTCCGCCAACGCTTGGTTGCGGTACTGCAGCACTAGGGCGGTACTTTGTAAGCTGACGTCTTCCAGTGTGCGCGCTGGGTCGGGCGCTGTGACCAATTGCCAGTTATCCAGCCCGGGGTGCTCGGCAGAGCAGCGATACAGGCAGAACGTCTCTCCGAGTCGATTGCTACGAATCATAAAGCCTTGATTACCGTGATCGGCATCGTATTCGTGACCCTGCTCACGTGCCGCCAGGCACTGTAGTGCTGCGGTCGGCTCATTGGCGGGCAAAAAATGTACTTCACTGGTGTTCTTACTCGTGCTGCTAACGCAAATGAAACGTTCTGAGCTGCTACGGTAGGCGCCAAGATAAAATCGCTGATCAGGCTCATGAAAGACCTCAACCGGCTCGTGGTCGAGCTGTAAGCGCCACAGGGTCGCCGGGCGCGAGGTTTCGTCCATGCTGACAGCAAACAGCGTCTGACTATCCAGCGCCCAGCACAGGCTACCGTCGGCCTCCTCAAGGCTCAGTTCATGAGTCTGTTGGTCGTCCAGTGACAGCAAAAATAGCCGATATGTTTCGTTGCCTTGAGTGTCGAGGCTGTAGGCGAGTGAGCGTTGGTCGGGGCTAATGCTGAAATCACCGAGTTGCAGGAATTCGTGGTCCGCGGCAAGTTGATTTAAATCGAGTAAGAGTTGCTCGCTTTGGCTGTCTATTGCCAGGCTGTCGGGCACCAGTCGCGCACAACGGTAGAAACGTGGGTACTCGGCACCGGTCTCAGTACGTTGATAATAGAGCCATTTACCTTTGGCGCTGGGTAGGCCCAAATCCGTCTCGCGAATACGCCCTTTGATCTCGTCAAACAGTTGTTGTTGTAACGCCCGCTGCGGTAGCTGCCAGGCATCAGTGTAGGCGTTCTCGGCATTCAGGTAGCTTACTGCCTCGGGAGCATCACGTTGCTCCAGCCAAGCATAGGGGTCAGCGCCGCTCTGGCGATGGGCTTGAGGCTGCTGGTGATCAGGACGCATGGAGTAAAAACCGTTATGATGGGCCGCGTAATGTAGCCGAGTGGATAATTGTCGATGTTCAATGAATCAGAATACCAAACCGTGTGGCTGGTCTATCTAGCTGCGGCTACGGGCTGCTGGCTGGTTTGGTGGAAATTAGCCGGATTGATCAAATGGTGGTTCATTCGCGAACCGCTGTGGATCGTGATGGCAGTCTTGCTCTTTACGCCTACTGAAGCAGAGGTGGGCGCGCCGTGGCAGGCCCCAGCTTTCCTGATTTATCTGTTGGATACAGTGCTTTCAACCGGGGAAAATCAGGCGCGCATGCTCGGCGAGCTCAGCTTGGTAATGGCCTTGGCATTTGCCGTTTATATCTTCTTTGTAGGTTTACGTGCGTTGTACCACCACTGGCGCAAGCAGGACGAACCTGCTGCCAGTGAGCGCCAAGCTTAGGTTACACGCCTGACAAGCCCGCAGGCGTAGCTCTGCGGGTAATTTTGCGCAGCAACCATTATTGGCCGCTGCGCTGCTCATTCATAATCCGCGCCAGACGCATGATTTGTTCTTGAAACTCGGTGCGCTGCGCGTCGGTCATGGGGCACATACCCAGCTGTTCGAATAGCCGGTAACCGCGTACCGAGAAAAACAAGACACTGGCTTGCGCCAAACCCAGCGGCGATTTCTCTAGAATATCAAACAGCCCCTGCACGTTATCGGCACTGGTCTGTAGTAAAGCTGGATCGCTTGCTGCTGCAGCAAAGATCGCCGAATCCAGATTCTTCTCTTCGCTAGACTCGCTCATATTACTTAACAACAGTGCTTTGAGTTCCCGCATGGGTTCATCGGGTAACACGCTTTCGTATGCACCCCAACGGACCCGGAAACGCTCCAAGCGGTATTCGATCATTGCACTTAATAATGCTTCGCGATCGGGAAACAGCGTTTTGATGTCGGGCTCGGCGATCTCACTGCGTGCGCTGAGCGTGGCGAAAGTCAGCTGTGATGCACCGAGCTCACTGACAATGGCTTCGGCTGCACGGAAAATGGTGACCTTAATTGCTTCCTGGCTTTGGCTGCTACCCAAGTTATCCACTGGTAAACCCCCTTGTGGTCGACGCTGCCGGCTGGGAAGTTGATGCTGGCGGCGGAAAATGAGGCGTGAGCTGATAGGCGTGGCCTTTAATCAGCCGCCCAGACGGGCGATGGTGCAGGTGCTTAGGCCTCTGCTATATGCGCCATAGGGTACGATGGAAGGCGCTCTGAGGCGAGTAATTTTTCTGCGTGGCGAGCGAAGCAAGAGAGAAAATTCAAGCAATAAAAAACCCGGCATAAGCCGGGTTTTTCTATTCAAAGGTCAGAATTAGCTGACGATTTGAATGTTTGCTGCCTGCTTGCCCTTAGGACCAGTAGTGATGTCGAAAGACACCTTCTGGTTCTCGGCCAGAGACTTGAAGCCCTGAACCTTGATTTCGGAGAAGTGGGCGAACAGGTCATCACCACCGCCGTCTGGAGTGATGAAGCCAAAACCTTTAGTGTCGTTGAACCACTTAACTGTACCAGTTGCCATTTCGGATAATTCCTATCAAATTGAAATACTTGAGCTTGCACTCAATTAAAGCGTGGGAATCAAAGATTGCGAGAATGACAAACTTACGTACTGAAAAGTGCGCTTGCAGCCTACAACTCTATCTCTTGAAAACCTACGCGTTTACTCTGCGCCTTTCAGTTGTGCAAGTCAAGCTATGTTGACAGCTACTGTCTGGGTTGAATAAACGAAATTCAGTATACGACAGATTTCAGAAATAACACGCCTTTCATCGGTTTTTTTAAATTAAATACAAATGGCGTGTTGAGGGCGTCGTTAGGGTGCTGGGTGATGACGTCGGTAGGGGTACACATCAATCACCTGTCCATCCTTTATCTGGCGCTGCAAACCCTGCCAGTAGCTGGCGTCAAAGAGGTTGCCGTGCATTTTAAAAAACTGACGTCGATGACGGATATCTGCGAACAGAAAAACCGGAAACTCCTCGGGGAATACATCGTTAGGCGATACTGAATACCAGGGTTCAGACGCCATTTCCTGTTCTGGGTAAAGGGCTTCCGGAATCACTCTGAAGTTAACTTCGGTCAGATAGCTGATTTCATCGTAGTCATAAAATACGACGCGGCCATGCCGAGTTACGCCGAAATTCTTCAGCAGCATGTCGCCAGGGAAAATATTGGCGGCTGCGAGCTCCTTGATGGATTTGCCGTAATCAAATAGTGCGTCTTCGGTCTGGGACTCGCTGGCGTTTTCCAAGTAGATATTGAGAGGCGTCATGCGCCGCTCGGTCCAGCAATGACGGATCAGGATAACGTCACCTTCTTCGACCACGGTAGTCGGTGCCACCTCAAGTAACTCACGTAAGCACTCGGGATCAAAGCGATCGCGGGGGAAGCGAAAGTCGGCGAATTCCTGAGTGTCCGCTAGTCGGCCTACACGGTCATGACGTTTAACCAGTCGGTACTTTTCAATCACGGTAGCGCGATCAATGTTTTTTGAAGGCGCGAACTTGTCTTTGATGATTTTGAAGACGGTGTTGAAGCCGGGCAGGGTGAACACGCTCATGACCATGCCGCGGACACCGGGGGCCATGATAAAACGGTCTTCGGTGTTGGCGAGGTGAGCGATAAGGGCGCGATAAAACTCAGACTTGCCCTGTTTGTAAAAGCCGATGGCTGTGTAGAGTTCGGCCATGTGTTTACCGGGCAACAAACGCTTGAGAAAAGCCACCAGCTCGCTGGGCACCGCCGCTTCCACCATGAAATACGATCGGGTGAAGGAGAAAATGATCGATACTTCTGACTCGTCAGTAATCACCGTATCGACGCTAATACCCTTGCCTTCACGGTGCAGCAGCGGCAGTACAAAAGGCCACTGTTCTTGTTGGCTGATCAGCCTGCCCACCAGATAGGCGCCTTTATTGCGGTAAAACACGGTCTGCACCAGCTCTATGGTTAAGCCTCGGTCCATCTGCGCCCAGTCTGGCAGGCCCTGCTGGAGTTCTGCGACTATCATTTGGGCGTCGCGCTCAAAATCTTCCCAAGGCGTATCGAAACTGAATTCCTGCATCACCTGGCGCGCTAGATTCTCCAGTGAGCCGTCCGAGATAAAACCGCGGGTCAGGGCGTTGCGCGATGGTGGTCGCGTGGCGGGCCGGGTGCTGTGCACAAACATGGTTGCATCGCTAATCTGATCGTGGCGATGCAAACTGCAAAAAATTGAGTTGAACCAGGTTTCTGCCAATTCGTCGTCAAAACGTGACTCAATCGCCTGAATATACGCTAGGCGGATTGCGGGCCAAGCGCTGACGTCATTTACGGTTGAGCCCGCGTCGGATGCACCCAGTTCGTTCGCAGTGCGGTGAACCTGGTCTTCATACGCATTGATACGCTGAGTCGATGCTTCTTGAATATCGTTCCAGTGCGCCTGCTCGAAGCGCGCACGGGCTCCAGCCGTTAGTTCACGGAACTGAGCGCGATAAAGGTCGAAGCCAACAAGTATTTGTTGCGCGATAAGATCGGGAGAGTAAGACATTGCAGAGAGCCTGTTGCGGGGGATCATCCTCGCAGCATAGCCAGTCCGAGCGCTGTGCGGAAGCGCTGAAGAGATACAAGCTGCCGCGCTCAGGAGAGGCGGCAGCGGTTGACACCTATTGAACGTTTTCCTGATCGCTAAAGATATCGGCGAACAACATTGTGGAAAGGTAACGTTCACCCGAGTCCGGCAGAATAACCACAATGGTTTTGCCTTGCATTTCTGGTTCTTCCGCGATGCGCGTTGCCGCCACCATCGCCGCACCGCAGGAGATGCCGCACAAAATGCCTTCTTCGCGCATCAAACGCAGTGCCATTTGTTTAGAATCTTCATCGCTAACCAGCTCAACACGATCGACCAGGCTCAGATCTAGATTGCCTGGCACGAAACCTGCGCCGATGCCTTGAATCTTGTGCGGGCTGGGTTGCACCGTCTCGCCTGCAATCGTTTGGCTAATGACAGGCGAGCTAGTGGGTTCAACGGCCACCGAGATGATGGGCTTGCCACATGTCTGTTTAATGTAGCGAGATATCCCGGTAATTGTGCCGCCAGTACCAACGCCTGATACGAGCACATCGATGCTGCCCTCGGTGTCGTTCCAGATTTCTGGGCCGGTCGTTTTTTCGTGGATGCTTGGGTTAGCTGGGTTCTCGAACTGTTGCAACAATATATATTCTTCGGGGTTTTGCTGAGCCAGTTCAGAGGCTTTGTCGATGGCGCCTTTCATGCCTTTGGCGGGCTCGGTTAAGACCAGCTCAGCGCCCAACGCCTTGAGTACCTTGCGGCGCTCCAGGCTCATGGATGCCGGCATGGTTAGCACAAGCTTGTACCCACGGGCGGCGGCTACAAAAGCAAGGCCGATACCGGTATTGCCTGATGTCGGTTCCACAATAGTCATGCCGGGTTTAAGGCGGCCGGATGACTCAGCGTCCCAGACCATACTGGCGCCAATACGGCATTTGACGGAGTACGCGGGGTTGCGTCCTTCAATCTTGGCCAGGATGGTCACGCCTTGGGGGCCGAGTCGATTGATTCTTACCAGCGGGGTGTTACCGATGGCCTGTGAATTGTCTGCGAAGATGCGGCTCATGCGTGAACTCCTGTTTGTTTGATTCTTGTGCAATGGTTGTGCGCGGGCGCGTGATAATCTTAGCGAAGCGCACCAGCCTATGCCGGGCGGCTATATCCGTCAATTCAAGCTGAACTGCCAGCGAATGGAAAGGTCCACCTGATATGAAACGTAAAAGTCGCTACCTCTTGATTACCATATTAGTGCTGGCGGTGCTGTTACTGCTGGTGCATTTGCTGCTGCCTATTTTTGTTAAGGATGTGCTGAACAAAAAAATGGCCAATATGGGCGACTACCGTGGTCATGTTGAGGATGTAGACATAGTGCTATGGCGCGGTGCTTACCGCATGGAGGGTCTGAACATCGTCAAGATCGACGGTAATACTCAGGTCCCTTTTTTAAAATTGCCTGAAACCAACGTGAAAATTCGTCTGCGTCCTATCTGGAGTAGCGGGGCACTGGTTGCTGAAATGGAAGTAAACGGGCCTGAGCTCAACTTTGTCGACGGTGATCGTGAAGAGCAAAAGCAGGGCGGAACCGGCGTGGATTGGCGTGAGAAGGTGCAGTCCATCCTGCCTCTGCGTCTTGATCGCGTGGACATAAATCAAGGTGTGATCGCCTTCCGAAATTTCAATTCAGAACCCCCCGTAAATATCTATATTAACGAGTTGGATCTGACGGTGCTCAACCTGACTAATGCCAAACAGCAAGAAGGTGCTCGCGATGCCAGCGCAGAAGGAACAGCGCTCTTTCTCGGGCAGGCACCGCTAGAAGTATCAGCAAAATTCGACCCATTGGTGCGTATGGAAAATCTCGATTTTCGTCTGCGAATGACCGATCTTGAGTTGCCCCGTATGAATGAGTTTGCATCAGCTTATGGCAAATTCGATTTCAAAGATGGGACTGGCGATCTAGTCATTGAAGCAAAGGTGCGTGACAGCCAGCTGGAAGGGTATGTAAAACCGCTACTGCGCAACGTTGATATTTTCAATTTTGAACAGGATTTCAAAGACGACGATAAGGGGTTTTTTCGCGGCATATGGGAGGCCGTTGTCGGCGGCAGCCAGACCGTGCTGCAGAACCAGAAGCGAGATCAGTTTGCTACCCGTGTGGAGTTGTCCGGGAGTATTGATCAAGCGGATGTTAGCCCACTGCAGGCGTTTTTTGGAATTTTGCGTAACGCCTTTATTGAGGCTTTCACTTCGCGCTTCGAGCAAGTGCAGGACGAGCGCTGAGGTCATCTCGCCGAGGGTGATGGCGTTGTATCATTCATATTTTGCATGGTCTCCCTGCGTTTACAGCCCAATTGCCCGCGCGCTATAGTTTCCGACCACATTTATTTTACGTAATGCCTGGTGTAAACCGGGCTTCGGCCCAAGGAATATCCGATGAAGTTTGAAGGCACTGAGTCCTACGTCGCTACCGACGACCTGAAACTGGCAGTTAACGCTGCCATTACCTTGGAACGTCCGCTGCTGATCAAGGGTGAGCCAGGTACCGGTAAAACCATGCTGGCAGAAGAGCTGGCAGCATCGATGGGCGTCAAACTCATCACTTGGCACATCAAGTCGACTACCAAGGCGCATCAAGGTCTGTATGAGTACGATGCTGTGAGCCGTTTGCGCGACTCGCAACTAGGCGTCGAGAAGGTCCATGATGTTGCCAATTACATCAAGAAAGGTAAGCTCTGGGAGGCCTTCGAATCGGAGGAACGTGCCATCTTGCTGATTGATGAAATCGACAAGGCCGACATTGAGTTTCCAAATGACCTGCTGCAAGAGCTCGATAAGATGGAGTTCTACGTCTACGAGACGAATCAGACCATCAAGGCTAAGCAGCGCCCGATCATTATCATTACCTCCAACAACGAAAAAGAGCTGCCGGATGCCTTCCTGCGTCGCTGCTTCTTCCATTACATCGCGTTCCCGACTCGCGAAACAATGAAGAAGATCGTTGATGTGCATTTTCCGAAGATCGAAACGCATTTGCTGTCCGAAGCCATGGATATCTTCTTCGATGTACGCAAAGTGCCAGGTCTGAAGAAGAAGCCTTCTACCTCCGAACTGGTTGACTGGCTGAAGCTGCTGATGGCAGACCAGATTCCAGAAGCCGTATTGCGCGACCGCGATCCCACCAAGGCGATTCCGCCGTTGTACGGTGCGCTAGTCAAGAACGAGCAGGACGTGCAGTTGCTTGAGCGTCTGGCCTTCATGACGCGTCGTCAAAACCGCTAAGGAAACACCGAAGACCATAGCGCACGATCTGACTGAATGTCAGATCGAGTGATGGGCGGCGTTGAATCAAGCAGTTTGGTTTGATCGGCCGACCTATCGCATACGCTGACTTTTATTGTGTTTCCCTGACTGGGAGGTGCCCATGTTACTGGGCCTGTTCAATGAAATGCGGGCAGCCAAGGTACCGGTTTCGGTACGTGAGTTGCTCGACTTGATCAATGCGCTGAAACACCATGTGGTGTTCGCAGATATGGATGAGTTTTATTACTTGTCGCGCACTGTGATGGTTAAGGATGAGCGTCATTTCGACAAATTTGACCGTGCGTTTGGCGCCTACTTCAAGGGTCTAGACAACCTTGATCAGTTGATTGAGGCGATGATTCCGGACGACTGGCTGCGCAAGGAATTCGAGCGCATGTTGAGTGATGAGGAAAAAGCCAAGATCGAGTCGCTTGGTGGTCTGGACAAGCTGATCGAGGAGTTCAAAAAGCGCCTTGAAGAGCAAAAAGAGCGTCACGAGGGCGGCAATAAGTGGATAGGTACCGGCGGCACCAGTCCGTTCGGCTCGGGCGGTTATAACCCTGAAGGCATCCGTGTCGGCGATGCTGGCAAGCGTCAGGGCAGGGCGGCCAAGGTATGGGAACAGCGCGATTACCGAAATCTGGATGACCAGATTGAGTTGGGTACCCGCAACATCAAGGTGGCGTTGAGACGTCTGCGCAAATTTGCTCGCCAAGGCGCGGCGGATGAGTTGGATATCGATGGCACTATTGATCACACCGCCAAGGATGCTGGACTGCTGAATATTCAGATGCGACCAGAGCGTCGTAACGCAGTCAAACTGCTGCTGCTGTTTGATATCGGCGGTTCGATGGATGCGCATATCAAGGTCTGTGAAGAGTTGTTTTCGGCTTGCCGCACCGAATTCAAACACCTCGAGTACTATTACTTCCACAACTGCCTCTACGAGTCAGTTTGGAAAAACAATATGCGTCGCACCAGTGAGCGCACCTCGACCACTGATTTGCTGAACAAGTATGGCCCGGATTATAAGGTGATTTTCGTTGGTGATGCAGCCATGGCACCCTACGAAATTACCCAACCTGGTGGCAGTGTAGAGCATTGGAACGAGGAGGCTGGACATGTGTGGATTCAGCGCTTCAAGGAGAAGTACAAGAAGCTTATCTGGATTAATCCTTACCCGAAGGACGCGTGGGAATATACAACCTCCACCCAGATCGTTCGTGATCTGATTGAAGACAAAATGTACCCATTAACCCTGCAAGGACTTGAGGATGGCATGAAGGTTCTCAGCAAATAAACTAGCTGAGTGCTTTCATCCATGGATAAAAGTTGAAGCAATAAAAAACCGCTGCCCTGCAGCGGTTTTTTATTGCCGCGGAATCAGAAACTGATAGGCGGCAACGCGGGCTGAGGAATAGCGGTTTTTTCGGTCGGAGCCATAACGGTGGCGACGCCGTCGACGACCTTCTTTCCGTCTTGGTTAAATACGCGAGTAGCGATTTTAACGCGGTTTTTCGGCAGTTTTTCCAGCACTTCAAGTTCAATGCTGATGGTGTCATTCAGGCGGACCGGGCGCAGAAAGCTCATTTCCTGAGCGATGTAGATGGTGCCTGGCCCAGGCAGTTCGCAGGCGATGGTCGCGGAAATCAGTGCGCCGGAAAACATACCGTGGGCGATCCGACCTTTGAATGGTGTGTTGGCAGCAAACGCCTCGTCGAGGTGTACCGGATTTACATCGCCCGACACTTCGGCAAACAGAATCAAATCGCGCTCCTTGACCAGGTGATCGACGCGGACGCTGTCGCCCACATTGAGTTCGTCGTAGGTGCGGTTTTCAAGCATTTTCATCGGCCGGATTCTCTATGGTGTTGAGTGAAAGAGTGGTCATGATCCAGTTCAGCGTATCGCTGGTCACCTGATCTTTATTGATCTCGTTGAATATCTCGTGACGCGCTTGCGGGTAGAGCACTAATTCTACCCGCTGAAGCTGTGCCTGCTGCAAGCGCTGTTGTAGTTTGCGTAAACCATCACCGGCACTGACCGGGTCGTTCTCGCCGCCAATAATTAATATGGGTAAGCCTGCCTTGATGTTTGCAAGCTGCTGTTTATCGGCGATCCGCAGCAGCGTAGAAAAAAGACCTCGCCAATAGGTTGCCGTGAGAGTGAAACCACATAAAGGGTCATTGATATAGGCGTCAACTTCAGCCGTGTCACGGCTCAGCCAGTCAAACTCAGTACGGTTGGGTGCAAAAGCTTTGTTGAATTGACCAAAGCTCAGCTTACCTAATGTCTGGGCTGGTGCGTCTGGCGCGCGCAAGCGGCCCTCGATTTGGGCGGCAATGCGACCGAACCAACTCAGCGCGGGAGGGTGGGCATTGCTACCGCTAAGGATGACTGCATCAATCAATGCCGAGTGCTTCAATAGAAAACCTTGCACCAGGTAAGAGCCCATACTGTGTCCTAACAACATCAGGGGCGCATCGGGGTAGAGTGCGCGCACCTCGTTGACCCAGTGCAATAGGTCGGATTCCAACGTTAACCAGCCCCCGGGCAATTGGCCCGGTTTTGCTTCAGCTTGCGGGCCGTGTCCACGCAAGTTCGGCGCATATACCGCGATGCCTTCACGGGTGAGATTCGAAGCTAAACGGGCGTAGCGAGCGCCGTGTTCAGCCATGCCATGACAGATGATTATATTGGCACGCACGGATCCTTGGGGGTGCCATTGCGGCGCGTGTACCAAGTCGGTCATCGCCGGGTTGCCGGCTTTGCTGGCAGAGTTCATGACGGCTGTTATCCTGATTGTTATTGTTTGTTAACGCAGGTTAATCCAGTGTCTCGGTATAAGGCGAGAGGTGTCGGGTATTCACAAACCAAATGAAACACTTCTGCAGTTTGTATTTGCCGGGGCAGCTGTTAGTTTTGTTGATCTTTGTGCAGGAGCGCGATTTTTGACGCTTGAGCTATGAGCTAGAGCCTGCCGACAACCAAAACAACTCATAACAAATGTAACAACGGGAAAGAGGATAAAAATAATGGACGCTTCCTTCTGGGACGACAAACGGCCCGCCGGCATCCCAGCGACGATTGATCTCACCCAATACTCATCAATCATTGATGTCTTCCAGCAGGCATGCGCCAAGCATGGTGACCGTCCAGCGTTCAGCAATATGGGTGTGACACTCAGTTATGCTGATCTAGATCGCCATTCTGCGGCCTTCGCCAGTTACTTACAGCAACATACTACCTTGCAGCCCGGCGACCGTATTGCGGTGCAGATGCCGAACGTGTTGCAGTTTCCCATTGCAGTTTATGGTGCAATTCGTGCGGGTTTGGTCGTGGTAAATACCAACCCACTGTATACCGCGCGTGAAATGCGTCATCAGTTCCAAGACTCAGGCGCGCGTGCGCTTATCTTCATGAATATGTTCGGTCACTTGGTGCAAGAAGTACTGCCCGATACTGAGATCGAATTTCTGTTTGAAGCACGCATCGGCGATATGTTGCCCGGCCTAAAAGGTGTTATCACCAATGCTGCGGTCAAGTACGTTAAGAAGATCGTGCCGGACTACCAACTCCCTCAAGCGGTGTCGTTCAAGAAAGCGCTGAAGCAATGCGCAGGACAGACTCCAAACGCCGTTAAGAAAACCTTGGATGATGTTGCTGTACTGCAATATACCGGCGGCACTACGGGTGTAGCTAAAGGTGCCATGCTGACCCACGGCAACTTGGTGGCGAACATGCTGCAGGTGTATGCAACCATGCAGCAAGTGGGTAAAGACGGCCAAAAGATAACCAAAGACAGCGGCGAAGTGATCATTGCGCCGCTGCCGCTCTATCATATCTTTGCTTTTACCGTGAACTGCATGTGCATGATGATCGCCGGCCATCACAATGTGCTGATCACCAATCCGCGTGATATCCCTGGTTTTGTCGCTGAACTTAAGAAGTGGCCATTTTCTTCCGTGGTAGGCCTCAATACCCTGTTCGTTGCGCTGATGGATGATCCGGAGTTTGCCAATATCGATTTCAGCCATCTAAAAAGTACTGGTTCCGGTGGCACGGCGCTGGTTAAGGCAACAGCTGAACGCTGGGAGAAGAAAACCGGCTGCAAGATTGGCGAAGGCTATGGTCTGACTGAATGCTCTCCGGTAGTGACTTCCAGCCCTGGTGACGGCCTAGCGCGAATCGGCACCGTAGGTTTGGCTGCTGTTGGCACTGCACTCAAGGTGATAAACGAGGAGGGCGCGGAGCTAGGCATCGGCGAGCGCGGCGAGCTCTGCGTGAAAGGCCCACAGGTAATGAAAGGGTACTGGAACCGTCCCGAGTCGACCGAAGAAGTGCTGGATGCCGACGGTTGGTTCCGCACTGGCGATGTGGCAGTGATTGATGCGGATGGATTTGTGTCCATTGTTGACCGTATCAAGGACCTGATTATTGTTTCCGGCTTTAACGTTTACCCCAACGAGATTGAAGACGTGGTAGCGGCGCATCCCAAAGTTGCCAACGCAGCTGCGATTGGCATACCTGACGAAAAATCTGGAGAGGCAGTCAAGTTGTTTGTAGTAGCCAACTCCCCGGACCTAACTGTTGATGAGCTGAAGGCCTATTGTCGGGCTAACTTCACTGGTTACAAGGTGCCCAAGTACTACGAAATGCGCGAGTCCTTGCCCATGTCTGCTGTAGGCAAAATTCTGCGTCGTGAGTTGCGCGATAAAGAGTAAAGTGGCAAAGAAGATTGTTCAGCTAAACTGACCGCCCGGTCAGCTGCTTGTTACCTGATAACGCGCGCATACAGCGCGCTTGAGCTGATTTCGGGGGTGCTGGTCTGCCCTCGGGAAAGCTGATAGTCTTCCGGTTCTTCGTCCGCAGAGATAACGATATCTTATAAATTTGCGGCGAAATGCGTGCATCAGCGCGTTAAAACCATAAGACATCAGCGGCATGTAAAAGCCGACTGCGTTCAGGAGCGGGCTTCTATGATTGAAAATTTCTGGAAAGATAAATATCCAGCGGGCGTTTCCTCAGAAATCAATCCCGATCAGTACCCCAATATTCTGGCTGTACTCAAAGAGTCCTGCGAACGCTTCGCAAACAAGCCCGCCTTTACCAATCTCGGCAAGACCCTCACCTATGGTGAGATGTATACCCTCTCTGGGCATTTTGCCGCTTACCTGCAAAAACACAGCGGACTGCAGCCCGGCGATCGTATCGCGGTGCAAATGCCGAACGTACTGCAGTATCCGATTGTCGTATTCGGCGCCATGCGTGCCGGTTATGTAGTGGTGAATACCAATCCGTTGTACACCCCGCGGGAAATGGAACACCAGTTCAACGACTCTGGCGCCAAGGCGCTGGTCTGTCTCGCCAATATGGCGCATCTGGCAGAAGAAGTAGTACCCAAAACCGGCGTTAAAAAGGTGATCGTCACCGAAGTGGGCGACATGTTGTCGCCATTGAAGCGCCTGCTGGTTAATACCGTCGTTAAACACGTTAAAAAAATGGTGCCAGCGTATTCCATTCCCGGCATGGTCAAGTTTAATGACACCATGGCGCAAGGCCGCTCGTTGTCGTTCACCGAAGCGACACCCACCGCAGAAGACATCGCTGTGCTGCAATACACTGGCGGCACCACAGGGGTTGCGAAGGGTGCAATGCTGACCCATCGCAATCTAGTCGCCAATATGCTGCAAGCCAAGGCAATGATGGGCTCCAGCATGGTGGATGGTGAAGAGATCATCGTTTGCCCGTTGCCGCTTTACCATATCTACGCTTTTACCTTCCACTGCATGGCGATGATGCTCAGTGGCAACCACAACATTCTGATTACTAACCCGCGTGATCTCGACGCCTTCGTTAAGGAGCTGTCGCAGCATCGCTTTACCGGATTTGTGGGTCTTAATACCTTGTTCGCTGGTCTATGCAACAACGCCGCGTTCCGTGCCTTGGACTTTACGGGTTTCAAAGTGACTCTGTCCGGCGGTATGGCGCTGCAGCTAGCCACCGCTGAACGCTGGGAAAAAGTCACCGGCAGCCCAGTATGCGAAGGCTTTGGCATGACCGAAACCAGCCCGCTAGCCACCGTGAACCCCATTAATGAGATTCGCCTGGGTACTATCGGTATTCCGGTTCCTTCTACGCTGTGCAAGATCATCGATGAAGAGAATAACGAATTGCCGCTCGGTGAAAGGGGTGAGCTTTGCGTCAAAGGCCCGCAGGTCATGAAGGGTTACTGGCAGCGCAAAGAAGCTACCGAAGAAATCCTGGATGCTGAGGGCTGGCTGAAGACAGGCGACATCGCGATCATTCAGGAAGACGGTTACCTGCGCATCGTAGACCGTAAGAAGGATATGATCCTGGTCTCTGGTTTTAACGTGTACCCGAACGAACTGGAAGATGTCATGGCTGCCATTCCGGGTGTCGCGCAGTGTGCTGCCATTGGCGTTCCTGATGAAAAATCCGGCGAGGCTATCAAGGTCTTTTTGGTCAAGAGCGCTGATGTGAGCTTGACTGAAGCGCAGGTCAAGGAGCACATGCGCAGCAATCTGACTGCCTACAAAGTGCCTAAGTTTGTAGAATTTCGCGAAAGCTTGCCGACCACCAACGTGGGTAAAATTCTGCGCCGCGAACTGCGTGACGAAGAGTTGAAAAAACTGGCAGGTTAATCGTCTGCAATAGTCGTCGCATTTTTGCGACAATAAAGCCCCGCCTGACTCGTTCCGGCGGGGCTTTTTCATGTTACAGGACGCTCCATGCCCACCCTAGATACGCGCAGTCCCGACTTTTCACGAGTAATGGCCGCCGACCGTAATCGCTTACAACAGCAATATGGCAAGTTAGGCGACAGCGCCGATGCTCAAGCGAGTAGTGCCTGGATAAAACGCTTCGACGCCTCTGCTGCCAAGGTTGCAGCGCGCGAGGCGAGTATTCCGGCTATTCAATTTGTCGATAGCCTACCGATTGCTGAAAAGCGCGAGCAGATCAAAGCGGCAATTGCCGAACACCAGGTAGTGGTGATCGCTGGCGAAACGGGTTCTGGTAAAACAACTCAGCTGCCCAAGATTTGCCTGGAGCTGGGTCGCGGTACCCGTGGTTTGATTGGCCATACCCAGCCGCGGCGCTTGGCGGCGCGCAGCGTAGCCAGCCGCATTGCCGACGAGCTGGCTACGCCGCTCGGCGAACTGGTGGGCTTTCAGGTGCGCTTCACCGATCAAAGCTCGGAAAAAACGCTGGTCAAGTTGATGACCGACGGCATTCTGCTGGCTGAGACTCAGAATGACCGTTTTTTGAATCGTTACGACACCATCATCATTGATGAAGCCCATGAACGCAGTCTGAATATCGACTTTTTGCTCGGCTACCTGAAAACCATTCTGGCCAAACGGCCGGACCTCAAAGTGATCATTACTTCTGCAACCATTGACCTGGAGCGCTTCTCGCAGCACTTCGACAACGCCCCCGTTATTGAGGTGTCTGGCAGAGCGTTCCCGGTGGATGTCTGGTATCGGCCGCTTAGCGCGGAGCAGGACGAAGAGGGCAACGTCGTCGAGGAAGACCTGAGCATTGATCAGGGCATTGTTTCTGCATTGCGTGAGATCGACACCCATGAGCGCGAGCACCGACAGCCGCCGGGCGACGTGCTGATCTTCCTGCCGGGTGAGCGGGAGATTCGCGACACAGCAGACTATTTACGCAAAGCTAATCTCAAACACACCGAGATTCTGCCGTTGTATGCGCGGTTGTCGGTGAGCGAGCAGCAAAAGATATTTGCTTCCCACGCCGGACGCCGGGTGGTGTTAGCGACTAACGTTGCGGAAACCTCGTTGACCGTACCGGGTATCGTCTATGTGATAGACCCAGGCGAGGCGCGCATTAGCCGCTATAGCCCACGCTCCAAGGTGCAGCGGTTGCCGATCGAAGCGGTATCTCAGGCCAGCGCCAACCAGCGCAAGGGCCGCTGCGGTCGCGTGGCGCCGGGCATCTGCGTGCGATTGTATGGCGAAGATGACTTTAACGGCCGCCCCGCTTTCACCGATCCGGAAATCCGCCGCACCAACCTGGCTTCGGTCATTCTGCAGATGTTGCACCTGCGTTTGGGTCGCATCGAAGATTTCCCATTCATTGAGCCGCCGGACAGCCGCTCCATTAGCGATGGTTTTACCTTGCTGCAGGAGTTGGGCGCGGTTGATCGCGCCGATGGTATGACCGATCTAGGGCGACAGCTGGCACGCTTGCCGGTTGATCCGCGGATCGGTCGCATGCTGCTAGAGGGCGCCAAGCAGGACTGTTTATACGAGATCGCCGTGATTGCCAGCGCGTTGTCGGTACAGGACCCGCGTGAACGTCCACTCGAGAAACAGCAAGCCGCTGACCAGGCACACACACAATGGGCGGACGAGGTCTCGGACTTTGCTGCCTTCCTTAACCTCTGGGCCGGCCACGAGCAGCAACGGCAAGCTTTGACGCAAGGTCAGCTGCGTAACTGGTGTCGGCGTAATTTTCTCAACTTCCTGCGCTTACGCGAATGGCGCGAGACGCATCGTCAGATACGCCTGACCTGCCGTGATCTCGGACTTAAGGACAACACCCAACCAGCCGGGCACGAGTCTATCCATAAGGCGTTGCTCGCTGGTTTGCTCAGCCATCTGGGCAACAAGACTGAAGACGGCGACTATTTGGGTGCGCGGCAGCGCCGCTTTCTACTGCACCCTTCATCAGCGTTGGCAAAGAAAAAACCCGCCTGGGTAATGGTGGCGGAACTAACCGAAACCCGACGTTTGTATGGGCGTTTGGCAGCCAAGGTCGATCCGGCCTGGATAGAGCCGCTAGCCGCACACCTGACCAAAACCAGTTACAGCGAGCCGCATTGGGAAAAGAAGCGTGGCCAGGTAGTGGCCTTTGAGCAGGTTACACTCTACGGATTGATCATCGTGCCGCGGCGTAAGATCCACTATGGCCCGATTGATCCAGTAGTCTCGCGTGAGTTGTTTATCCGCCATGCGCTGGTAGGCGGTGAATGGCACGGTCGTGCGGCTTTCAACAAAGCTAATCAACAGCTCATCAGTGAACTGGACGAGTTAGAAGCCAAGTCACGCAAGCGCGACATAGTGGTTGATGATGAAACCCTGTACCGCTTTTTTGATCAGCACGTCCCGGCTGATACCGTACAGCTGGCCACGTTCGAGCGTTGGGTGAAGCGCAATAGTGAGCAGCAGCCCATGCTGCTACACATGACCCGTGAAGATTTACTGCAGCGTGATGCCAACGAAGTCAGCGCAGACCTATATCCGGATCTGCTGCGTTGGGAGTCGGTCGCACTGCCGCTGAGCTATCATTTTGAGCCCGGTCATCCGCATGATGGAGTCACCGTAAGAGTGCCTGCTTCATTATTGCGGCGCATCCCGCAAAGCCGCTTGGAATGGCTGGTACCAGGCCTGCTGTTCGACAAGAGTGTGGCGTTGGTGCGTGGCTTACCTAAAGCGCTGCGCAAAAATTTTGTGCCCGTACCCGATTTCGTCCGCGCCGCGTTGGAGCGTATGCCCTTTGCTGAAGGCAGCCTGACGCAGGCATTGGGTCGCGAACTGACACGCATGACCGGCGTGCGCTTGGATGAGCAGAGTTGGGATGAAATTCAACTGGAAGATCATCTGCGCATGCGCATTGAAGTGGTCGATGCCAGTGCCGATGTTATCTGCAGCGGCCGAGATTACAGCGCACTCTGCGGCGAGCTGGAAGGCCGGCCATTGGAGCCAGAAAATAGTAATACTGAAGAAACCCCAGCTAACGCCGGCGGTGACGCCCCAGCGGGCACTTATGCATTGCCGCCCACCCTGATTCGCAAGCAGGCGGGTATCGCAATCAACGTATATCCCGGTTGGGTTGAGCAGGGCGAGGAGGTAGTCGAGAAGCTATTCGACGTCTCGCAAATTGCTGCCCAGCAACACCGCCTCGGCGTCCAACGTCTGTTACTACAA
>DRHT01000028.1 GCA_011053055.1 Halopseudomonas sabulinigri
GCATCTTCCAGCACCTCAGCGTGCAACAGATCATCAGCCGCCTGCTGGAAGAGCACGGCATTCAGGGCGACGCCTACCGTTTTCAATTGAACGCGACTTACCCTGAACGCGACTACTGCACTCAGTACGACGAGACCGACCTGCACTTTATCCAGCGCCTATGTGAAGAAGAAGGCATTCACTACCACTTTGAACACAGCCAAACAGGTCACATCATCGTCTTCGGCGACGACCAAACCACCTTCCCGCAGCTACAAAAAATTGGCTACAGCCAGGGCACCGGCCTGGTTGCCGATCAACCGGTGGTCAAACGCTTCGGCCTAAGAGTCGAAACCCGCCCCAGCCGCGTCACGCGCCGTGACTACGACTTTGAAAAGCCACGGCTGCTGATGGAAGCGGCTTACAAAGCCGAAAGCAATCCAGATCAGAACCAACAGAGTCAACAGCAACAAGCACCCCAACCCGATCTCGAAGATTACGACTACCCCGGCCGCTTCAGCGACCGCGAACGCGGCAAACAGCTCAGCCAAATTAACCTCGAACGCCACCGCGCCGAACAGCAACTGGCCGATGGCAGCAGCGACCAACCGCAACTGCGCACGGGCCACTTTATGCCGCTCACCGGCCACCCGCGCGGCGACTGGAATGACCTCTGGCTACTCACCGAGATTCAGCACGAAGGCAAACAGCCGCAAGTGCTCGAAGAAGGCGTTACCAGCGATACCAAAGAAAGTGATGGCTTCACCCAAGGCTACCGCAACCACTTCAAGGCCACGCCCTGGCAGATCATCTGGCGCCCGCAACTCAACGACAAAAAGCCCAAAATACTGGGCAGCCAAAGCGCCGTGGTCACCGGCCCGCAGGGTGAAGAGATTCACTGCGACCAGTACGGCCGCATCAAGGTGCAGTTCCACTGGGATCGCGAAGGCCAAGCCGACGACAAAACCAGCTGTTGGCTACGCGTCGCTTCCAGCTGGGCCGGCGACCGCTACGGCGGCATCGCCATCCCCAGAGTCGGGATGGAAGTGCTGATCTCATTCCTTGAAGGCGACCCAGATCAACCGCTGGTTACCGGCTGCCTGTACCACAAAGAACACGAAGTCCCGTACGAACTGCCTGCGCACAAAACCCGCAGCGTATTCAAAACCCTCAGCAGCCCCGGCGGCGGTGGTTACAACGAACTGCGCATTGAGGATAAGAAAGGCGAAGAACAGATCTACCTGCACGCGCAAAAGGACTGGGACGAGAGCATAGAGAACAACCAAACCATCCGCGTGGGCAACGAACGCCACGACACCGTCGAGGCCAACAGTTACAGCGAGTTCAAAGCCGAAGAACACCACACCACCCACAGCGATCGCAAAACCGAAATCAAAGCCAACGACCACCTCACCGTGGGCACTAGCCAGCACGTCAAACTCGGTGACAGCCAACTGATAAAAGCCGGCCGTGAGATTCACCTCAAGGCCGGCCAGAAAATGGTCATTGAAGCAGGCACTGAAATCACCCTCACCGCGGGCGGCTCCTTTATCAAAATTGATCCAAGTGGGGTCACGCTGGTAGGGCCGAATGTGAAGCTGAATGCCGGTGGCGCGCCCGGTAAAGGCACCGGTGCGGTTCCAGCTCTACCAAAACAAGCAGCGGCAGCAGACACGGCTGAGGCTGGCATGGTGCTTGAGCAGTACCGTGCTCAGGCTTTGGCAGGCAACCTGCTGCCAGCGGATGGCTGCGTATTTGATGCCAGCGGTAAATGCACGATTCACACGCACGGATAAGAGCGATGACCCAAGAGATTTCTTCTCCCTTCGAGCGCTCTCCTGCAGGGGTATCAGGTAAGCGTTGCGTGGTTCTGGATGCCACTGCAGATGCTGAGCTATGGCGCTGGATTTATCAGTTGGCTCCCCAGGGGACTCCTCAATGGGCGTCCCTGTTTCATGGCACTGAATATGCTGCTTTGAGCGAACACGGCCCGGCACTCGTGTTTTCCGAGCAAGCGGGCGATTGGGATGACTACGCCAGCGCCTTGTTGGAACAGAGCAATGCCGGCTGCGTGCTGTATCTGGATAACCCGCAGGATTGGTCTGCTGCGGTTAAACATTGCCAAAGCCTGCTTACAGTGACCACGGATGACGGCTGCAAGCAGTTGATGCGTTTTTTTGAGCCACGCTGGCTTGAGCCTTTGTTCGCGAGTTTGGCGCCGGTCGAACGCGACGAGTTTCTCGGTCCCTTTTCTGGTATGGCGTGGCGCAATGAACTGGGTTGGCGGTATGTCGCACGGGCTGACACCTGGAGTGGCGTAGTGCAGAAACCCGGCTGGTTGCATCTAGGCTCGCAGCGGCAACAGCGAATAACCCAGGTGCGGCTAAAGGTAATCGCAACTGAACTAGCGCTTGATTACCAATCCGTACTCATCATGCCTGAACCAACGGATTTTGTTTTTAACCAACTGCTTGTCGCGCAGGCTGCCGGAGCGGAAAAAAAGGCCCACTACGAGCGTTGGCTCAGATTGGCGCTTTGTAGTGAGGGTGCCGATTGGCCATCGCAGGCAGCACATGCGGTGCTTGCTCGTACTGATCTGGTGATGACCGGCAAACTCGATGAACTAGAACGCCTACAGGGCTAGGGACGAAAGGATATGTCAAACAGCAAGGAGTACATTGTGCAGCCCGGCGACACCCTCACCGCGATTGCTCGGAAACACGGCATCAGCTCAGGGGAGTTGCAGCAGCGCAATCCCATCATTCGCAACCCTGATAACATTCAGCCCGGCTGGAAGCTTAAGCTGCCCCCGCAGACGGCTGCAGCCAACGATGCTTCGATTGTGAATGCTCCCGCCTCAGCAGCCCCTTCCAGATCCTCCCTACCGCCTGCTAGACATACAAATGATTGCAGTAGCACTCAGGCCCAGGCCGGTAGTCCCTGCACAGCTGAACTGGTGGATGTGGTGCACGTGACTGGTGACCCGTATCTTTATGTGCTTACCGAAGCACAGGCCCAGGCGTTGAAGCGTGAGATTGACCGGGTCCAAGCGCTTATGGATGAACTGGAGGCATCACTCGCTGCAGCCCGGCAGCGTGTGGACTGCCAGAAAGAGCAGAGTCCAGACGCCGAATGTGCATGTGCGCGCTGCAAAAAGGATGAATGGAGCAAGAAAGCAGAAGAGGCAGGTCTGTTGAGCGTTGATCCTCCCGCCGAGCAGCCCCAGCCCACGTTGACCAGCGAGCAGGACACACATGGTCAGCTCACCAAACTACGCCAAGCGAAAGAATGGTATATCGCCTATAGCCCGGTGCATGCGTTAGATACCGGCAACATGCTGGAAAGCAACTGGGAGCCACTGCGCGCAGAAAAGATTAAACAGTTGGACGCAGAGATTGTTCGGCTGCGTGGCAAGCTGAAAAGTGAGCCTGAAGACAGCTCTACGTTGGCAAATGGTGCTACGCCAAATTTAGGTCATGCGCGGCGCGGTCGCCAAACTCAGTCTGAAAGGGGCTCCAGCCGACGCAGCGGCATTACTGTGATCGAGGTCAGCGTGTTCGGCCATCCAGAACGCCGCCACTATATAGCGGCACGTTTTCACGAGCAGGTTGATTGGAAAACCAAAGTCAGTACCCGCGTGCTGAGGGGAAAGCCTTTTGGCAAACAGTTGGCCAAACAGTTGCTGGATGACATACGCAATGACCTGGGTAACGACCGCCGAGCCAGTCCGCTGGGTAGCCTGGAGGCCAAACTGGTTAGTTGGAGCAGCAAGGAAGACAACCTGCTCAACGCCCTGCACAAGGAAGCCGCATGGACCAGCAATAGTGATGATGCTGCGCCTTATGCGGTATCCGCAGAAGCGCATGCGTTGCGCTTTGCCGCCAGCGCCAGTGCTGGCGTCAATAGCTGGAATCCGGCCGAAGGGAATATTGAGGTAGGTGCCAAAGGCAGTGCTGCGTATTCGCTGGGCGAAGCTGCAGTGGCATTTACTGCTTTTTTCCCTTCTCAGGGCGGAAGAACCATGCAGTTGGCCTATCGCAACGCCAATGGTGAGACGGTGTTGCATCCGTTCGGCGTGTTCCGGTTGCAGGGCAAGCTGGAGGTGTCCTGTTTCGTGGGAGCGCAGTTGCAAGGCAGGGCTCAGGCGAAAGCGCAGTACAAACCGAGCGACGAAGGCCCAAGTGGCGCAACGGCCTTGCTTGGCTCGCCGCGACTCGAGACCAGTCGAGGTGGATATATCGGGGTTAAAGGCGATGCTTTTGCCGGCGCCCAGGCCGGCGGGGCCCTCAGCGGAGCGCTGCAATGGATTGAGCCAAGCAAGGTGGGGCGGGGCAAGGTGGCATCTGGGCAGTCCAATGCCGGTGGTAGTTGGACCAGTCTGGCGGAGATCAAGGGCGAGGGTAATTTAGCTTTGGGTATTGGGGCTGGTTTTGATTATGGCCTGACGATCGAAATGGATCGGCTAGCGTTTAATTGCAGCGGTCGTTTGGTATTCGGTCCTGGTGCAGGTGGTGGTTTTGCGACTGTGGTTGATCTAGAGAATACGTACAAGCTAGTAAAGCTGTTTTGTGACGCTTTGTCGGAAGTGGATTATCACTATTTGCTTAGCGTAGACGATGACGCATTCCAGTACCTCGCTCAAGGACTTTACCAAATTGCCTCCCAGCCGGGGCGCGCTGCGGTGAGCGCTTTTGATATGGGGCAACGTAAGATGCAAGCTTGGTGGCAACTGCGTCAGTTTTCTAAAGATGAGGCGGAAAATCTAGCCCGTTATTTGATTGGTCATAAGGCGGTAATAATCAATGGTCAAAGATTGGCTATAGATAAGTTGCCGCCTGAGACACTTGGTCCGATGGCCTACATGTTGAGCGAAAGATTTGTAGAGAGCTGGCACGAGGACCAAGAGGTAGCGCTCGTGCTTTTGCTTTCGCATGTCAGGAGTTGGAGACAAATGCTTAAGCTTTTGGAACACTGCTCACCAAAAGGCGAGGCAGTCAACGGGATGAAAAGCCTTGATCGCTTAAACCGCTTGGTGGATGGGTCGCAGCAACAAGAGTTTAATAGTTTCATTGAATCTCTGGCTGTGAATCACAGCTCTGCTCCCCAGTCATTGGGTATCTTGGCATGGACTCCTTCTGATCCTCTAAGGAAACGCCGGGTGCTCATGGCGGCGCGAAGCAGTGGCCTATTTGAAGGTTTGGCATAACTGCACTCTGAGCGTTATAGCTTTTGATCAGATTGAAGGGAGCAACGAAAACTGTTTCCTGGATAGTAGCCATCGCTCACGGGGTTTTCTGGCCAGCGGCGAACACTGTTGGCGTTCATCCAATTCGCTTCTGCATAGTACGATCCTCTGTGCACTTTCTGCGTACCGCTTTTTGGCCCAGCAGGGTTTCTGAGTGGGGAATTAGCGTAGTAATCCTCTGCGTACCAATCGTTTACCCAGTCAGTTGCATTGCCGGCCATATCATAGAGACCGAGGGGGGTCGGAGGAAATTGACCGACGGGGGTTACAAAAGTCTTTTCGTCTTGAAGAATGTTTTTCCCGTTATCCAAATTCCCGTCATTGGTAGGGTACTGTACGTACTGGCCGCGGTTGCGGGCTGCAAATTCCCACTGAGCCTCTGTGGGCAGGTCCACAGGATAATTGCCAAATTTACCTAGCCATAAGCAATAGTCTTTGGCCTCCTGCCAATCTTTGACTGGTGCCGGGTTATTAGGGGCGAAATAGTGAGTCAAGTCCTGGCGCTCACGCTCCTCAGCATTAAACAGAGGTAGTCCTTGGCTTGTGCGGAATAAATCAAAGTCTTCTTGACGAGTCTGATAACGCGATAGGTGATAACTGCTTAAAAGCACCTGGTGCAAATAGTCATCATTGTTAAAGCGCGTAATCGGGCAAAGCCGCTCCGGTTCCTGCCCATAGGGCCAAGTGCCCATGTTCGCCGGGTCGTACTCGCACAGCGTGCCAAAGTCGCCCATCTCAAACTCGCCGCCTTCAATAAACACCATGTCATCCAGTGAGCGCACTACGGTAGCTAGAATTTGCTCACGCAAATCGCGCGACAGGTCGGGATAGTTGGTTTCAACGCTCTCAGCGATAGCTTTGACTTTGTCGGTGCTGAGCTTTTCGCTTTCGGGGAGCGGCTGAGACTGGGCTTCGCAGCCTGTCAGCAGGGCGAAAAAGGATACCGAAAGTAATAGGCGGGCTTGCATGGACACGTCCTTGTTTTGCTGCAGGTCACTTGGGCTTTAGGTGAATGAATTTATCAGTTGAGCCGTAGAAAAACGTCGGACCTGTTCACGAATGAAAGATTTACTGCTTTGACGATATGCATAGCTTTTTGCTGAAGGTTGAAGCGCGCAGTTAAAAAAATGTCGGAACCACTGTCTGAATACGCGGCCCTAACAAGAACATGTATCCGAACAGGGGAAGCATATGAGCAACTCACTGAAGGGCAAAAGCATCGCGTTTCTCGCCACTGATGGCGTTGAGCAGATTGAGCTCACCCGTCCCTGGCAAGATCTGAAGAACGCGGGTGCGACTGTGCATCTGGTGTCACTTGAGGGTGGTAAGGTCAAAGGCTATAACCACTTGACCGAGGCGGATTCTTTTACCGTCGATAAAAGCGTGAAGGCGGTTTCGGCCAGTGATTACGATGGCTTGGTACTGCCCGGTGGCGTGGCCAATCCGGATGCGCTGCGGATGGATAAAGATGCGGTGGCTTTTATCAAGTCGTTCTTCACCGCGGGCAAGCCGGTCGCGGCTATCTGCCATGCCCCGTGGACGCTGATCGAAGCGGGTGTGGTCAAGGGCCGTACACTGACTTCCTGGCCTAGCCTGAAAACCGATATCGAGAACGCCGGCGGTAACTGGGTAGACCAATCTGTGTGCGAAGACGCCGGGTTGATCACCAGTCGCAAGCCTGATGACTTGGACGACTTCTGCGCGAAGCTGTTGGAGGTTTTTGCTGCGTAGCCTGATCAGCAATGCTGACAGGATGAATGACAACGCCCCGATAGCGGGGCGTTGTCGTGTTTGAGCTGCGGACAGGTGCAGATTTAGATCACATCCGCCATAAACTCCAGCGCCCCCTGCTGCCGAATCACCCGACGATGCTGCGCCCACAATTCGGCAACCTTGTCGCGGTTGAGCTGTTGGCGATCCAGCAATACGCGGGTATTCAGCTCGCCAACCGGCTGGCTGCTCGGCACCTTGCTGAACACAAACTGGTTGCTGACCAGTTCCAGGAAGGGGCCAGCTTTGCTGGTGGGCATGATGAAGGTGAGCTGTAAGCCGAGGGTTTCGGTGAGGTAGCCGATCACTTCGCGTGAGCGGGTTTCATCCATGTGCATAAAGGCTTCATCGACGATCACCATGCGCAGGTGGCTGTCGCCTTCGTTGAAACGGAAGGCGCTGGTGACGGCGGCGGCGCGGATGATGTACGCCGGGGTTTCCAGCTGGCCACCTGAGCCGGTGCCGTATTCGCTGAGGCGAATGGGTTGTTTGCCGGCAGGGTGCTTGAGAATGTCGTAACGGCGATAGCGGCGGTAATCGCTGATGCGCTCGAGTTCGCGCAGGGCTTGTTGTTCGTCACCATCGAGCAGCAGACTGAGCAACTGATCGCGGATGCCTGCGGCCTTGTCTGAAAGGGTGCTGTCGAACAGGCTGGCACCGTCACCCAGGTTGGGCGTTTGCATGATCTCGCGGAAGAAATCCCAGTAGGCTTTGTACTCGGGCAGCCAGTCCCAATCGAACTGGAAGCGCTCGCGGTCGGCACCAAACTGGTGGTGCTCCAGCTCCTGGTTGAGGTTTTCCAGTACGCGGCGACCGTCGTTGATGGCCTGGTGGATCTCATGGCACAGGTCACTGACAAAGGTGGTGTTAAAGCTGTCGCGCAAACTGGCGAGCTGTTCCTGTTTTTCCAATAGCACGTTGTTACGCAGACGATTGTGCAGGTTGTCGAGTTGTTGGCGCAGGCTGCCTATATGGCTGAAGAAAGCCAGGCTGTGTAGTTCGGCCGGGCTGTCGGCAATGAGGTGATCTGCCGGCTGGGCCTGTTGGTTGTACTGCTCTATGCTGCGCTGCAGATCGACGATCTGGCGGTGCAAGGTCGCCGTCAGTGCTTGGCTGTCGGCGATAAAGTCAAACTGACCGCTGCTCTGCTGCAGCATGCTATCGAGCTGTTGGAGACGTGCTTGTGAATCTAGGCCCGGCACTCTGCCCGCAGCATCGAGCAGGTGCTGCTCCGCCTGATCTTTGGCGTCCAGCAGTTGGTCGCTGTGATCGGCATAGTGCTGTATGCGTTGTTGCGCGTTGCTCAATTTTTCTTCGAGCCGCCCGTGCTGCACGCCAAGCTGTTTGGCTTGCTGTTCCAGCTCGCGATGGCGTTGGGTAACGCGGCTTTGTTCATCTTCCAGGTCGCGGTGGGCGCCAAGATCGAGAGCTTCGAGTTGCTGTTCTACTTCTCGTAGTTGGCGTTGGCTATCGAGCAGCTGCGCCGCGCGTGCGGCGTAGTCCAACGGTTGAATCTGGCCGAGTAATTTGGCCAGTTGGCGCAACGCCAGGTGCTGCTGTTGCTGGTTGTGACGCTGCACGCTGAGGTGTTCCAGCGTGGCTTCTTGTGCGGCCAGATTGCGCTCGCGTGCGGCGGCGCCGAACACCAGCTGGCTATCGTCGATGTCGCAGCGAAACAGCGCGTAGTTGCCTGAACCCATGCCATCGCTGGTCACGCCACGACGGGTGTGGCGCAGCGCTTCGGCGTCGGACACGCGGGCGACGCTGGCGTAAGAGGCGCGCAGGTAGTATTCGGCGATCTTATGGCTGAAGCGCATTACTTTGAGGATAGAGTCGTCGGGCAGGCTGATGCGTTCGGCGTCCTGGCGTGCCTTGTGGCCCTGAATCACGCGCGCCCGGTTGCGTTCACGGCTGTTCATCTGGCGCACGATACGGATCGCCTCGGCTTCGTATTCTGCCTCGACCAATATGGCGTAGCGGCTACCGCCGATATAACCCTCAATCGCCATTTGCCAGTCGGGGTCGACGATTTCGACGTGATCGCAGAGGACGCGGGGGTCGGCTTGTGGGCACTGCTGGCGAATGGCGCGCAGTGCTTCTTCTACGTAAGCGGGGTAGCTGACGCGGCTGGATTTCAACGCGCTGATGCGCTGATTGGTTTGGTTGATTTGGCGTTCGAGCTGAACCAGTTCGGCGGCGCTTTTCTGATCCAATCGGTCTACCCGATTCAGCGGCGTAACGCCGTCGGCATCGCTCGCGCTGAGCAGGTCAGCCAATTGGTTGTGGCTGGCCTGTTGGCTGCGGATAGCGTCAAGCCCGGCATCTAGCGGGGTGAGGTCGATCCAGTCTCTGGCCAACAATTGATTCAGCTCGGCCACGGGGGCTTGCTCAGCGGCGAGTACCGCTTGGCTGCGTTCACGCCAGCCACGGCCGGCCAGTTGCGGTAGGTCCGCGCTAAGGCTGTGTTGGCTCAACAGCTGTTGAGTGGCGCGCAGGGCATCAAGGTTGCGATCGCGCTGCTGGGCTTGGGTGAGCAGTGCTGGTACAGCAGCGCGTAGTTGCTCGCTCAGCTGGTTCTGGCGTTGTTCCAGTTGGTCTTTATTCTGTAGCGCGGGAATGCCTTGTCGGCGGGCTTCCAGCTGCACCAGTTCAAGGTGTGCCTGTTGCAGGCGTTCGGTGGTCAGGCGCTGGTCATCCGTGATGCCGCTTAGCTCATCGCTCAGCTGTTTTTGTTCGTCCTTGGCGGCGAGGTAACCCTGTTGGTTTTTGTTCCAGTTCTGCGCGGCGGCGGCATAGGCCAGGCCAGTGCGCTCTAGCCAGGTTTCTTGATAGCGCTCGGCTTGCACGCCTGCGGCGGATAGCAGTTCGACGGAGGCGCGTACGCGACAGGCCTCTTGCTCCATGCCGTGGACGGTGCGTAGCAACTCGCGGATGCGCTTAATAGTATCGCCAAACTCGCGTGCTTCGAGCACTTCTTCAGCGACGAACTGGTCGATGGATTTGACTGGTTTGTAAGCCATGAAATTGGCGAAGGTACGGGCCGCGTGCTTGGCTTCACGCACGGAGACCGCATCGCGTTTACCGCGCAGTGCGCCGTAGAGGCGGGCCAGATAGGCGCTCTTTTTGTCGTACACTTCGACCTGCTGCTTGCCAAACTGCCGGCGCAGCAGATTGGGCAGTTCGGTGACGCTTACCGCGTGGCGGCCATCGTCGCGGGTCTGTACAAAGTGCGATAACGAGAGCATCTCACCCGGCACTATCATCATCAGCAACTCATCCTGCCGCGCTTGCCGGCTGCTACCGGCGGCGTCCAGATGGGCGCGCACGCCGATCACGGCGGTGAACGGCTCGGCGGTTTCGCCTTTGGTTGGATGGAATACCCCGGCAATATAACCGTCGGTATCCCAGGGGCGGGCGAAGGCGCCGTCATCACAACCGAGCACGTAGGAGGCGAGGGTGCGCACTTGTTTACCGCCGCGTCCGCGCTGGGTGGTTTCGTCTTGGCCGGGGTTGTAGTTGAACAGATTGTCGTGGGCGGCGGTCATCAGCGTTTGCAGCGCATCGGCGGCAGTGGTTTTGCCCGAGCCGTTACCACCTGAGAATAGGTTGACCGGGCCGTACTCCAGTTCTTCGACCGGCAGGTTGCCCCAGTTCACAGTAATAGAGCGTTTCAGATACATCAGTTGCTCTCCTCGGCGGGCTGCAAATCGTCATTCTCATCGGCATCGGCATCGGCACTGGCTAGCTGCGCTAAAGCACTGTCGGTTACCAAACTGATAATGCCGGGGCGGATCGTCAGCCAGGCTTCACCTTCGTCCAGAGCAGCGTCGCTTGGGCTGCGGATCAAACGCAGCTGACGCAGACGACGCAGCAGTGCTTTGCGCTCACCCTGTTGCTCGGGGAGTGAGCGACCCAGCAGGTTGCGACAGCTGAGATTGAGTGCTTCCAGCGACAGCATGACTTGCCCAAATTCATCGACCTGACCTTCGCGCAGGGCCTGATCGTACTCGGCGCGCAACACCAGAATCAGCGCCACTTCCTGTTGGCTCAAACGCTCACGCAGTCCGCTGCTGAAACTGTCTTCGCTGTCAGCCAGGCCCGGCACTTCGGCGCCCGGTGGAAAGATTCGCAGCAGGTTAAAACGCGGCTCATGCAGTACGCGGATGCGCAGCACCGAAAGGTAGTCTTCCACCAGTTCGGTGACTTGTAGGTAACGGTCGTACAGCTCGGCTTCGCGCTGGCTTTCATCGCGGCAGACTACGCCGCGGTCGAGCAGACGGATCATCAGCTCGGAAAAGGCTTCCGGGCTGACGCCCCGTTCGTTGAGTTGGTTATCCAGAGCGTCACGCATGGTCGTCTTGTTCCAGGTCGATGATGAAGCCATCGCGGCGGGAGAAATAGGTTTCGTCGGTGATCGGCTCACCGTTGGGCTCAATGCGCACGCGCAGGCCGTGGCTAGCGTGGTCGGCACCGGCCAGTTCGATCAAGTGGCTGAGAGCTAACAGGTCGCGGGCATTGCTGATCGGCAGGTCACGGTTATCGATGCGTTGGCCCGCACCGAGAGCGCTACGCAGATAGTCGCGCAGGTTGCTCGCATTGATGTTGAAGGCCTTGTCGAGTAGCTGCTGCACGCCCAGTTCGCGCAGGGTGGCTTCGTCTGGATGGTCGAGCTCGCTCATCAGGCTGTGTACCGGTGGGCGTTCGCGGCGTTCACGTAATCGCACGCTGGCCGGATCAACCAGGCCGACACTCACATTGGCCATTACTTCACCCGCAGCGGCCAGGCGTGCGTCGCGGTCAGCCGCGTCCAGGCTGGCAAGCTGTCGACAAATGCCAACGACATCGGTGTGCTTCTGGCTGTGCAGATAACTGAGCTGCCGGATGATGATGTCGGCGCGCTGGGTAAAGCCTTGCAGGGTCTTGCGTAGCGCCGGCAGCATGATATCGGTCGCGTTACGCAGGCGACTCTCGATGCCATCGAGCAGCTGCCAGAGTACCGAACTGTTGGTGTCGATCAGCAGGTCTGGTGCCAGACGGCGCAGATCGCGCTCGGCGTGCGCTTTCCATTCACGTGGTTTTTGGCGAATGCGGTCGATGGTGTCCTGAATGCGTTCGCGGTGTTTTTCTACGCTGTCAGCAGACAAGCGAATAGCGACATCGGGTTGAAAGCGGCGCTCCATAAAATCGAAAAACTGATCGCTGGCTTGCTGCACCAGTTGCTGAGCTTCCACTTCGCGTACCAGCTCGCGTTTGCGCTCTTCAAGTTCGGCGATGATGTCGGTGAAATCGGCAATGATGCGCTCTGAATACTCGTGGGCATCCAGCAGATCGTAGACCTCGCCGTGGTTAAGGAAAGCAGACAAGGCGTTCAGCGTATTGCGAGTATTGCGGTGCCGGGTGCGCACGCTGCGACCGTCGGCCTCGACCAGCGGTTGGGTAAACAATCGGCCCATACGGCTAAAGGGGTAGGTGGACTGGAAGGTCGCTTGATCAACCTGGCGCTCTAGCCAGCCGTGCTCTAAAAGGGTGCTCAATACCCAAGCGGCTTGCTCGCGATTATTCTTGAAGCGGCCGCTCTCATCCTCTTCGCTTTCGAGCAATGGTGCGCGTTCCAGCGCCTCGCAGAAGATATCCAATACCTGTTCGCGCTTGAGTGATTCGCCGTAATCGGCACGCGCGCTGTACAGCCGTTCATGCAGCAGGCGCAGGCATTCGACGATCTGTTCGCGGTATTTGCTGGTGAGCGGGCGGAAGAAGTGCAGGCGCTCGTCGGTAAAAAACATCAGCTGTCGAATCCGGTTCTGGCAAAGGTGCATTATGCCTTAAACGCAGCAACCAGCAGCAAGCCGCAGACGACAGGTTGTGACCTGGTTTTGTGCTTGGCTGGGTGGATTACGACTGGAAAAAGAGGGCTGCGGGCACGTTAAACTGTGCCCGCAGTTTAGATCAGAGTTGCGGTGCCCAGCTCAGTGACAGCCGTGCATTCAGCTCTTCGTTGCGGTAAGGGTTGCCGGTAAAGTCGTTGGCGAGGGCGTACTCCTTCTCCAGCACGTTGCCAACGCTCAGATCCCAGCGACTGCTATCAGTCATCTGCCAGTTGCCCCGTACTTCCAGCGTGCCAAACCCCGATAGCTCCTGAGTATTGGCCGCATCGTTGTAGCGGGTGCTGTTGGCTACCATCGTGAAGCCAACCCCGAAATCACCGTACTGATGATCGGTGTCGACGCTGAGCATGCGCTTGGGGCGACGGGCCAATAAGTTACCAGTTTGGCGGTCGCGTGGATCTAGCCAAGTGGCAGCAACGACCGTATACCAACCTAGCAGATCACGCTCGGCAGACAATTCCAGACCGTTGATACGCGCTTCGGAGATATTCTGCGGAATGAAAGCGCTATCGAGCTGGATCAGGTTGTCGATGTCGGTGCGATAAACCGAAGCCTGCAAAGTGGACTCTTGAAGCTGGCCGCGCCATTGCAGCTCGTAGCTTTTTGAACTTTCCGGCTCTAGGTTGGGGTTAGAGGATGGGCTGCAACCAAAAGGAGGGAAGCAAAAATCCGGAAAGTAGAGATCGTTAAAGGTGGGAGCGCGAAAACCTTCGCCATAGGACGCTACCAGCTGTTGATCGTTGCTCAGAGCAAAAATCAGTGCGCCGTTGAGGCTGTCTTGTTCGCCGAATTGCTCATTGTCATCGTGACGCCAGCCCAGTTCGCTGCTTACGCGCTGCCCGTCAAATCGATACTGTGCAAAAACGGCTTGATTGTATCGTTCGCTTTCATTGAACGCGGTGGAGCTGCTGAGCTTATCTTCGTACCAGTCGATGCCAGCTTGAACACTGTGTTGTTCATTGAAGCGCAGACGGTTCAGCCAGGTGGCTGAGTCGCGGTAAGTATTGAATACAGAGGGAAAGGAGCCGCTGGTATCACGTTTGTCCTCGGCATGGCCAGCCTCGATGCGAGTTTGCCACGTATCGTTCACTTGCCACTGAATATGCGTGGCTACGGTGCTGAGCGTAAAGTCATCTTCCGGGTTACCCGACAGGTCATACTCGGTATTGCCGCTCTGCTCAAGTATCTGAATGCCGGCATCCAGGTTGTCCGTAAACTGATGGTTCAAACTGGCGCTGAAAGCCCGGTTGCGGTAGCCGTCATCATCGTTGTCACTACCAATGCTATTGGTTGTGCGGTTGATGCCGGCGGTTTCGTCAAGGCTGGCCCCTAGGTTGAAGCTAGTCTGCCCGTTGCCGCCGGAAAGTCCTAGATCGCGGGTGAACGTCTGGTTGCTGCCAACGCCAAACTTCACCCGAGGATTCAAGCCTTCACTGCCTTTACGAGTAAAAATTTGAACCACGCCACCAATCGCATCGGACCCGTAGACGGCCGATCGTGGGCCGCGTACGACTTCGACCCGCTCAATCTGGTCAACATTAAGGAACTCGAGGCTTGCCTGGCCTGCACTGGCACTTGCAATCCGCTGGCCGTCCACAAGTATCAGAGTTTGTGACGCGCTGGTACCGCGTAAAGATATGCTGCTGAGGCTGCCTATGCCGCCGTTGGTCGTGACCGAGATCCCCGGGACTCGGCGCAACAAGTCGGTGACGCTGACCGGCTGCAAGCGGTCAATATCATTGCGGTCAAATACGCTGGTGGCTGCTGAAGTGTCGCTGACGGACTCGGCCTGCCTTGAAGCAGTCACAATGGTATCGGGTAAATCAACGGGGTCACTGGCTTGAGCAATAGCACCGGCAAGCAAAGCAGGCAGTAGGAATAGTGAAGGCTTCATTCTGGATCCTCAAAAGTACGGCTTTTGAGGAGGGCGGGGAGTCAGGAGGGGCCCAGGCAGCGGACAACCACGCCGACCGGTGACGCCCTCCGCGACACCTCAGCAATAAAAGTCCGCACGCGATGGCGTATGGACTTTGCGCACAGGGCCGGTCTCCGGACTCAGAGTCAGGCTGCTGTCGCCTTCCCGTGCGGTGCACAGTGGCGTTGCTGACAGCAGCTGCAGGCTAGCCTGCGACTCTTTACCGTTGCGGGGGCAGTGTCGGGGTTGCACCGACTTCCCGTTTCACCCGATCTGCGTGGCAGATCAGGCACCCAATGCGAGTACTAAGAATTGGGGCGGACTCTAGGGCTTTCAGCTAAGCGGGTCAAGCCCTTGGTCGGGCTCGGGTATGGTGCTCAGGCGGTGCCGAATGGCCGCTTCTATGCCGGTGGCGTCCAGCCCGCACTCGGCTAGCATCTGCGCGGGCTTGGCGTGCTCAACAAAAATGTCAGGCAGACCTAGATTGAGCACAGGGGTAATAATGCCCTCGGCCATTAGCCACTCGTTGACTGCGCTGCCAGCGCCGCCCATGACTGCATTTTCTTCGAGGGTCACCAGCAGTTTATGAGTGGCACTCAGTTTGGCTACTAGCTCAGTGTCCAATGGTTTGACGAAGCGCATGTTGACGACGCTGGCATTCAGCGTTTCAGCGGCTTTGAGCGCCTGTTGATGCAAGGTACCAAAGCATAGAATGGCAACCTCTTCACCTTCACGGGTGACTACGCCTTTGCCGATTGGGAGAGTGGTCAGCGCGGGATCAATCGGGGTGCCGGGGCCAGTGCCTCGTGGGTAGCGTACCGCAGCCGGACCGCTATGCAGAAAGCCAGTAGTGAGCATCTGCCGGGTTTCGTTTTCGTCTGCGGGCGCCATGATCACCATATTCGGCAGGCAACGCAGGAACGACAGGTCGAAGCTGCCGGCGTGGGTCGGGCCGTCTTCGCCCACCAAGCCTGCACGGTCTATGGCGAACAGCACATCAAGGTTCTGCACGGCAACGTCATGCACGACCTGATCGTAAGCGCGCTGTAAAAAAGTCGAATAGATGGCAACGACCGGTTTGGCACCTTCGCAGGCCATGCCGGCCGCAAGGGTCACGGCATGTTGTTCAGCAATGGCGACGTCGAAATAGCGATTGGGATACTGCTCGCTGAAGGCGATGAGGTCAGAGCCTTCCTTCATAGCTGGAGTGATGCCTATCAGACGGGCGTCCTGCTCTGCCATGTCGCATAACCACTGGCCAAAGATATTGGAAAACTTCGGCTTGCTGACGCCGGCAGGCGCAGCGGGTTTTGGTTCGAATTTGGTGATGGCGTGATAACCAATAGGATCGGCTTCAGCCGGGGAGAACCCTTTGCCTTTCTGTGTGACAACATGCAGAAATTGCGGGCCTTTACGGTCGCGCATGTTCTTCAGGGTATTCACCAGCGTGGGCAGGTCGTGGCCGTTGATCGGACCTATGTAGTTCCAACCCAACTCTTCAAACAAAGTGCCGGGTACCAGCATGCCCTTGGCGTGCTCTTCGGTCTTACGCGCCAATTCCCAGGCTTGCGGCAGCATAGACAGCACTTTTTTACTGCCTTCGCGCATGTGCGAATAAGTGCGGCTGGAGAGAATTTTGGCCAAATAATTGGATAAACCGCCGACATTGCGCGAAATCGACATGTCGTTGTCGTTGAGCACAACCAACATATTGGCCTGGGCGTCGCTGGCATGGTTCAACGCCTCAAAGGCCATGCCGGCCGTTAACGCGCCATCGCCAATTACCGCCACGGTGCGGCGATCGAGCCCTTGCAGGTTGGCAGCGATCGCCATGCCGAGGGCGGCGCTAATCGAGGTGCTCGAATGACCAACGCCAAAGGTGTCATACGGGCTTTCCACGCGACGAGGGAAGGCGGCCAAGCCTTCTTTTTGCCGTAGGCTGGCCATACGCTCACGACGACCGGTCAGGATTTTGTGCGGGTAGGCCTGATGGCCGACGTCCCATACCAGGCGGTCTTCGGGGGTGTGGTAGGCGTAATGGAGCGCAATGGTCAGCTCAATAACACCCAGTCCGGCACCAAAATGGCCGCCTGTCTGACCTACACTCCAGAGCAGAAACGCACGCAACTCGTCCGCCAGTTCAGGTAGCCGGCTTTCATCCAGCTCACGCAGTTGTGCGGTGTCGTCAAGACTGTCCAGCAATGGTGTACTGGGGCGTTGGTGCGGTATTTCGTGGAAGGTGCTAGGCATCAAACAAGGCTCTGAATGCCATTGGCAATGGCAGGAAAACAAGTGCGCAGTTTAACTGATGCACCTCGATAGCCCAACTCCAACAACACCTCAATCAAAATCGGCGCTGCACTATATAGTCGGCTAGCTGTTGTAGATGGACCGCTTTTTCGCCGAGTGGTTGCAGCGCAGCAACGGCTTGGTCGCGCAGGCGCTCGGCTAATTGATGGGCGCCTTCGAGGCCGAGTAACGCCGGGTAAGTAGGCTTGTCGCGGGCGATATCGGCACCCTGGGTTTTGCCTAAGACGCTGGTCTCGCTTTCGATATCGAGAATATCGTCCTGCACTTGAAAGGCCAGGCCGATGCAGTCTGCGTATACCGCCAATGTCTGCAACTGTGCGGTGCTGGCGCGCTCGCTGGCAAGGGCGCCAAGCTGAATGCTGGCGCTGATCAGCGCGCCTGTCTTGTGGCGATGCATCAATTCAAGCGTGGCTTGATCGATTTTCTCACCCACTGCGCCCAGATCGATCGCTTGCCCACCCACCATGCCTTGCGGCCCGGCGGCGCGGGAAAGTGTTTGTAGCATTTGCAGGCGGGTGGCCGGTTGCCAGTCGCCTTGATGGCCTAGCCAATCGAACGCCAGCGCCTGCAGGCCGTCGCCGGCGAGGATCGCAGTGGCCTCGTCAAAGGCGCGGTGACAGGTTGGTTGGCCGCGGCGCAGATCGTCGTCGTCCATCGCCGGCAAGTCGTCGTGAATCAGCGAGTAGGCATGTACCAGTTCAACCGCGCCGGCGGCTGGGTCAGCAGAGGCGACGTTGCCGCCCAAGGCCTCGCAAGTCGCGTAGCAGAGCAGCGGGCGCACCCGTTTCCCGCCATTTACGACGCTATAGCGCATGGCAGCGTAGAGACGTTCTAGGCGTGGCTGAGGGGTGTCCAGTTGGCTTAGTAAAAAGCCATTGATGCGGGTCTGACAGGACTCAAGGTAGTCGGCAAATCCGCTCATTCAGCGGGGCCGTCAAAAGGTTCGGTAGTCAGTTCGCCGTTTTTTTCGACCAACTGCTGTACCTTCTGCTCGGCCTGAGTGAGCGCCTGTTGGCAATCGCGGGTCAGCGCAACGCCTTGCTCGAAGGAGCTGAGCGACTCTTCCAGGCTGAGTTCGCCGCTTTCCAGTCGTTCGACCAGCTTTTGTAGCTCGCCGAGGGACTGTTCAAAGTCCACGGTGGTTTTTTTCCGTGCCATGCGCTACCTCTTCTACGGCGTGGGTGAAACGGCTGAACATTACCCAAGGGTGGGGATGGGGTCAATCGGCGTTGCAGCACCTGCGCTGCCTGCTAGAAATCTCCCCAGCGTTGCTGGGCCATGCTCAAAGCTACTACGGGAGCGGTTTCGGTGCGCAGCACCCTCGGGCCAAAACGTGCGGCGATAAAACCGGCCGCTTCGGCCTGTTGGATTTCGTCGGCACTCAGGCCACCTTCAGGGCCAATCAGCAAGGCTAGCGAAGTCGGGTGCGGCAGCTGATCCAGGTCCTGCTCGGTACGGTGATGCAGTACCAGTTTAAGGTCGCTGGTTAATGATGCCATCCAGTCCTGTAGGGCGACGGGCGGATGTATCACCGGAACCACGCTGCGCCCGCATTGTTCGCACGCACTCACCGCCACTTGCTGCCAGTGCGCCTGACGTTTATCCGCGCGTTCACCCTGTAATTTAACTTCGCAGCGCTCGGTAAGCAGCGGGGTTATCTGATTGACGCCCAGTTCAACGGCTTTCTGAATCGCCCAGTCCATCCGGTCGCCGCGCGACATAGTCTGACCGAGATGGGTGTGCAGCGGCGATTCTGGCATGCCTTCGACGGGCGCTTGCAGCTTGACCACAACCTCACGTTTACCCGCGGCGACGACCTCGCCTGGCCATTCTTGGCCACTACCATTGAATATCTGCACGGGCGCGCCCGGCCCTAACCGCAAAACGCGCGCGATGTAATGCGCGACGTCACCAGTCAGTGTTTGTTCGCCTTGGTTAAGCGGCGTATCGAGGTAAAAACGGGAAACGCGCACCGATTCAGTCCCGCGTCGCCAGTTGAATACCTTCCCAGGCAACGCTGGCGAGGTGGTCTATCTGGTCCGGGGTGATCACGTAGGGCGGCATAAAGTAAACCACGCTACCGAGCGGACGTAGCATGGCTTCATTTTTCAACGCGTGCTGATACACCCGAATGCCGCGGCGCTCCTGCCAGGGGTAAGCTTCCTTGGTCGCTTTGTTCTTGACCATTTCAATTGCCAGCACCATGCCGGTTTGACGCACTTCCGCCACGTGCGGGTGATCAACAAAGTGTGCGGTTGCTTTGGTCATGTGGGCAGACAGTGTTTTGTTGGCTTCAATCACGTTGTCGCGCTCGAGTAGGTCCAGCGTCGCCAGTGCGGCGGCGCAAGCGAGCGGGTTGCCGGTGTAGCTGTGTGAGTGCAAAAAGGCGCGCATGCTCTCGTAGTCGTCGTAGAAGGCTTGGTAGATTTTGTCGGTGGTCATGCATACGGCCATTGGCAGGTAGCCAGCGGTCAGAGCCTTCGACAAGCAGAGAAAGTCAGGCGCGATATCGGCCTGCTCGCAGGCAAATAGCGTACCGGTACGACCGAAGCCAACGGCGATCTCGTCATGAATCAGGTGCACGCCGTAGCGGTCACAAGCCTCGCGCAACAGCTTGAGGTAGACCGGGTGGTACATGCGCATACCGCCGGCGCACTGGATCAGGGGCTCAACGATAACCGCTGCCACGTCCTGATGATTCTCTTCCAGCGCTTTTTCCATATGCGCAAACATTTTGCGGCTGTGTTCTTCCCAGCTTTCGCCTTCTTCACGGTCGTAGCAGTCGGGGGAGGGTACGGTTATCACTTCCATCAGTAGCGGCTGATAAGTTTCTTTGTACAGCGCCACATCGCCTACCGCCAGCGCGGCTAGCGTTTCACCGTGATAACTGTTGGAGAGCGTAATAAAACGCTTTTTCTCCGGCTTACCGATGTTCAGCCAGTAGTGAAAACTCATCTTCAGCGCGACTTCAATGCACGACGAGCCATTGTCTGCGTAGAAACAGCGGGTCAGGGCGGCGGGCGTCATTTTCACCAGGCGCTCAGACAACTCAATCACCGGTGGGTGGCTGAAGCCGGCAAGAATGACGTGCTCGAGAGTGTCGAGCTGATCCTTGATGCGCTGATTGATATAAGGGTTAGCGTGGCCAAAGATATTGACCCACCAAGAGCTGACGGCATCCATATAGCGGTTGCCTTCAAAATCGTGCAGCCAGATACCTTCGCCCCGTTGGATTGGGATGATGGGCATGTGCTCATGGTCTTTCATTTGGGTGCAGGGGTGCCATAGCACCGAAACGTCGCGTTGCATCCAGTCGTTATTCAAGCCCATGCTCACCTCGTTGTCAGAAACCGTAGTCGCTGAATTGTACATGAGGCGGGTAGTGGCTGCCGAGGGCGAAGGAGGGTTGGTTTTCAGCGTGCAGGGTACACAGACCCAGCACGCAGGGTGTGGGCTCAGCGGGTGCCGTAGACCACCATGGTTTTGCCTTTGACTTCGATCAGGCCCTGTTCTTCCAGGCTCTTGAGCACGCGGCCGACCATTTCACGCGAGCAGCCGACAATACGACCGATCTCCTGGCGGGTGATTTTGATCTGCATGCCATCGGGATGGGTCATAGCATCGGGCTGTTTGCACAGATCCAGCAGGGTGCCGGCAACGCGGCCAGTCACATCAAGAAAGGCCAGGTCGCCGACTTTGCGGGTGGTAGCGTGCAGACGTTCAGCCATTTGCTTGCCGACCGCGTACAGCAGGTCCGGGTCGCGCTGAGTAAGCTCGCGGAATTTGGCATAGGTGATTTCAGCCACCTCGCACTCACATTTTGCGCGTACCCACGCGGTACGGTCATGCGGCGCGGGCGTCATATCGAATAGGCCCATCTCGCCGAAAAAGTCGCCCTGGTTTAGATAGGCGATGATCATTTCGCGACCCTGATCGTCTTCAATCAGGATGGTGACCGAACCTTTGATGATATAGAAAAGACTGTCGGACTGATCGCCAGCATGGATGACCGTGCTGCGTGCCGAAAAGCGGCGTCGATGGCAATGCGCAAGGAATGCATCGAGGTTTTTTATTTTAGGTGTCAGGGTGATCGAAACCATTAAAGTGTCCTGGCCGTATTCGCGCAAACCGAAGATGCGGGGCATCCGTGTCAGCCTCAGCATGAGACCAATCGCGATTATGTCCAGTTTTTACAGTCATGGCCAGCGCGGCGGTCCGCCATGTGACGGCTGTGGTATTCTGCGCCTCATCTGAGATGATTGAACAGCGGGATTTAGAAGATGAAAGCGCATATCAAGTGGGTCGACGGGGTGATGTTCCTGGGTGAGTCTGGGAGCGGTCACACAGTGGTGATGGATGGTCCGGAAGAGTCGGGCGGTCGCAATATGGGCATTCGCCCAATGGAAACCGTATTAGTTGGGCTGGGCGGTTGCGCCAGTTATGACGTGGTCAGCATTCTGAAAAAGTCGCGGCAAGATATTCGTGATGTGCACACCTTGCTGGATGCCGAACGGGCCGATATCGAACCCAAGGTGTTCACCAAGATTCATCTGCGCTTTGTAATAACAGGCAAGAATTTGAAAGAAACTCAGGTCAAGCGCGCGGTTGAGTTATCGGCTGAAAAGTATTGCTCGGCTTCGATCTTGATGGCGCGTGCCGGCGTTGAGGTGACGCACGATTACGAGATCATTGAGATCGACTGAAGTGTACGTATGGAGTTGGCACATTCGGCCTGACGAATGGCGAGTCAGGCCCTTATGCTGTGTGCTGCAGGGTTTACCATGGCGCGGGTAGATAGCCGCTCAACGGTTGCCGTTAACCCATAAGATAGGAATAAGAAAATGCGCGTGGTCTTTCTCATCGGTAAATTATTGACCTTGGCTTTCTGGCTGCTGGTCATCCTCAGCTTGTTGGGCCTGGTTCAGGTGCCCAACCCTCAGCGTCTCAACTGGCTGGCGCTGACCATTGTGCTAATTCATTTGGTTGAATGGGCGCTGGTAGGCAAACAGCTGAAGAAGCTGGGCTCCCCGCTTAAGCAGTTCGCCCTGGTTATGTTGTTTGGCGTTTTCTACGTCAAAGCGCCAGATACCCGCGCAGCGGTGAATCAAGCCTTGTAAGTGATCTTGGTCATGACCTTGGACAGTAGCGTCATGGCCTGTTTCACCGGTGCTGGAAATACCACCCCGCCCGCTTCGAGCGCCTGATTGCCGTGCTCAATCTCGTCTTCCCGCATTTGTTCGAGAATGGCGCGTGACTTGATGTCCTCTTGCGGCAATTGGTTCAGGTGGTCGTCTAAATGGCGCTCTACCTGTTCTTCTGTTGCGGCAACAAAGCCGAGGCTGATGCGATCGCTGATCAGACCGGCAGCGGCGCCAATACCAAACGACAAGCCGTAGAACAGCGGATTGAAGACACTGGTACGGCTATTCAATTCGGTCAGACGCTGTTCACACCACGCCAAGTGATCGATTTCTTCGGCTGCCGCATGCTCCATTTTTTCACGTACATCGGGTAGCTTGGCGGTCAGCGCCTGGCCCTGATACAGCGCCTGCGCGCAAACTTCGCCGGTGTGATTGATGCGCATCAGTCCAGCAATATGCAGGCGCTCCTCTTCGTCCATGGGCACGTTGGCCAGATGCTGCGCGGGTGAAGGTCGGTTTGGTTGAGCGGCACCGGGTACGAGCGTGCGCAATGACTGGTCTGCCTGATTAAGCAGGCGATCAAGAAAGCTATAGTGACGTGATGTGCTCATCTTCTGTCCCTCGTTGGCGAGTGCAGAGTATGGAAAAGGTGCGAATTAATACGCTGGGATTGGGTTGATTCTTAGCCCGGTGGCCACGTCATCTGCCGCTGCCCCAGCACGTGCAGATGAATATGGTAGACCGTCTGGCCACCCTGTTCGTTGCAATTGAATACGGTACGAAAGCCTGCGTCGCAGCCTAATTCTTTTGCCAGCTTTTGTGCTGTAAAGACCATATGGCCAACGGTGGCGCGGTCTTCCTCGGTCATGTCATTCAGGGTCGCGATGTGCTTTTTCGGGATAACTAGAAAATGCACTGGTGCTTGCGGGTTGATGTCATGAAAGGCGACGGCGTGCTCGTCTTCATATATCTTTTTGGACGGAATCTTGCCGTCGACGATTTTGCAGAACAGACAATCCACACTGAGCTCCTTACAAGGCAACATGATGCCGGGGTGTCCGGGTTCGATGGTCTCAGTGTAACGGCAGCAGATTAGAATGGCACTATGAGCCTGCCGGACTTAACACTGCCCTGTTGGGGAAAAGCCGAGTTGGATCATTTTCTGCGCTCTTTTTTGTTGAATAGAATGACTATTCGCCTCAAAAGACCACAAAAACTGCCTCCAATCGGGCTTTCCCTCGCTACGGGCGGTTAAGACCGGCAGGCTCCTGGTTCAACCAGCGGCAGCTGAGCATGGCGCTGAAATGCAGCAATGGAGTGTGCGTTTGAAAAACGATATTCATGATTTGGCATTGGTACTGGATTCCCGCGTGCGTCTAGTGGTCATCGAGTCTTGGGAAGAGGCGAGGGTGTTGCAGACTATCGCTACGCTCGCGGTGCGGCGTGCGCAGACGTATTACACCTGGAACCATATAGATGGCCTCAGCCGGCTAGGTTTTGGTGTCGATATGGATGCTGAGCAGGACACTCGCGACGCGGAAACCGCGTTGGAACAAATTCGCCGCGAGGGCGAACCGGCCCTGTACGTACTCTGCGACCTGCACCCCTTTCTCGACTCGCCACGTATCGTCAGACTGCTGAAGAGTTTGGCGATGGCCTCTGAAAAGGCGGCCCCCACGCTGATTCTCGTCAGTCACGCTCTACCTTTGCCGCCAGAGCTAAGCCGTTTAGCCGCGCGTATCAGTTTGAGCATGCCGTCGGACGAACAGCTGGCGGCCATTGTGCGTGACGAGGCAACACGCTGGAGTGAGCAGAACCGCGGCGAACGGGTGCGTACGGATAACCAGACTTTGCAGCAAGTCGTGCGTAATTTGCGTGGCACTACCCATGAAGAGGCTCGCCGGCTGGCGCGCAATCTGATTGTTGATGACGGTGCTATCACCCAGGAAGACCTGCCGACGCTGAACAAAGCCAAGTTTGAGCTGCTGGATATGCACGGTGTGCTCAGCTATGAGCAGGAAACTGCGCGCTTTGCCGAGGTTGGTGGTTTAAAACAGTTGAAGCGCTGGTTGACTGAGCGTGAGAGCGCATTCAACGGTAATGCGAGCATAAAAGACATACCGCGCGGTGTGCTGCTGGTGGGCGTGCAGGGCGCCGGTAAGAGCCTCGCAGCCAAGGCGGTAGCAGGTTTGTGGGGGCTGCCGTTGCTGCGTCTGGACGTCGCTGGCCTGTATAACAAATACATCGGCGAAACCGAAAAGAACCTGCGCGATGCGCTGCAACTAGCCGATGCGTTGGAACCTTGTGTGCTCTGGATTGATGAGATAGAGAAAGGGTTGGCGGCCGATGGCAGCGATCAGGGCGTGTCACGTCGGCTGCTCGGTACATTATTGACCTGGATGGCAGAGCGCAGCTCGCGGGTCTTTTTGGTTGCGACCTCAAACGATGTGACGCAGCTGCCACCTGAGCTGATTCGTAAAGGTCGCATCGATGAGCTGTTTTTTGTCGACCTGCCAGATGCAGCGATTCGTGCGGATATTTTCGGTATTCATTTAGCAAAACGTGAGTTGGCAGCAGAGCAATTTGACTTGGCCGCTTTAGCCTTGGCCAGTGATGGGTTCTCGGGTGCTGAAATAGAACAGGCGGTGGTCAGTGCAGTTTATTGCGCCGCCGCCAGTGAGCAGTTAGTCAAAGAAGAGCATGTGCTCAAGGCGCTTAGCGAGACATCGCCGCTGTCGGTGGTCATGGCAGAGAAGTTGGGCGCGCTGCGGGCCTGGGCAAAGGACCGCGCGGTGCGCGCCGATTGATCAGAAGGGCTTCACTACTACCAGCAACACTATGCCAACCAATGCCAATACTGGCGCCTCGTTGAACCAGCGATAAAAAACGTGGGAGCGGGTATTGGCATCGGCAGCAAAGCGTTTAAGCATCGCGCCACACATGTGGTGGTAGCCAATCAGCAACACGACCAACGTGAGTTTTGCATGCATCCAGCCTTGGCTCAGCCAGGCGGGTTGTAGATACAGCAGCCAGATGCCCAGGGTCAGAGCGATCAGCATCGACGGGTTCATGATGCCGCGATACAGTTTGCGCTCCATCACCTTGAACCGCTCGCGGCTGATACTGTCTTCACTCTGTGCGTGATACACGAACAGGCGTGGCAGGTAAAATAGCCCGGCGAACCAGGTTATAACGGCCATGATGTGGAAGGCCTTGATCCAAAGGTACACGGATTGCTCCTGTCGGGAGTGGGACTCACGCTGGTAATTTACATCAGCGCTTTTATCATAGGCTGCTGTTGCGCATATCCCTTATGTCGGGAAGGCGCGTAGCATAGGTTATTCAAACACCATTCAACCGTACTCAGGAAGTAATGATGATTAAAGTAGGCATTGTAGGCGGAACCGGTTACACCGGGGTAGAGCTGTTGCGGCTGTTGGCCCAGCATCCCGAGGCGCATGTCGAGATCATTACATCACGATCCGAGGACGGCGTTAGTGTTGCCGATATGTATCCCAATCTGCGCGGGCACTACGACAACCTGCGTTTCAGCGTGCCGGATGTGCAGCTGCTCGGTGCTTGTGACGTAGTGTTTTTTGCTACTCCGCACGGCGTTGCGCACTCATTGGCAGCTGAGTTGCTTTTGACGGGTGTGAAAATTATCGACCTTTCGGCTGACTTTCGCCTGCGCGACCCTGATGAGTGGAGCAAGTGGTACAACCAGCCGCATGGGGCGCCTGAGTTGTTAGGTGAAGCGGTGTACGGCTTACCTGAGGTTAACCGCGAAGCAATTAAGCATGCCCGCTTGATTGCAGTGCCTGGCTGTTACCCGACAGCGACGCAGCTGGGCTTTTTGCCGTTGCTCGAGGCGGGGCTGGCTGATGTGGCGCACCTGATTGCCGACTGTAAGTCTGGTGTCAGCGGGGCCGGCAGAGGTGCCAGTGTGCCGTCGTTATTCTGCGAAGCTACCGAGAGCATGCGGGCCTACGCAGTGGCCGGGCATCGCCACTTGCCAGAGATTCGTCAGGGTTTGCAGTTGGCCGCAGGCCAGCCCGTCGGCCTTACCTTTGTGCCGCACCTGACGCCAATGATCCGCGGTATTCACTCCTCGCTGTACGCCACCGTCGCCGATACCAGCGTGGATTTGCAGGCGCTCTATGAGGCGCGATATGCCGACGAGCCTTTCGTGGATGTGATGCCCGCCGGCAGTCATCCGGAAACCCGCAGCGTGCGTGGCGCTAACGTATGCCGTATCGCGGTGCACCGCCCGCAAGGTGGCGACAAAGTTGTAGTGCTGTCGGTGATCGATAACTTGGTCAAGGGGGCCTCCGGGCAAGCGGTACAGAATATGAATATTCTCTTCGGTATTGATGAGCGCATGGGATTAGCGCACCCGGCTTTGATGCCCTGATGATTGACTTCAAACGGCGACGCCCGCTGCGTGAGCACAGCGTCACCATTCACCCGCGTGACTCCAAGGCGTTTAGGCGCTGGAAGCGCGGCGTGATCATCCTATTGTTGATACTCGTGCCCGTTAGTGCCTGGCAAGGCTGGGAAGCCGCGATGCGAGCGCAGCAGCCGCATGAACTAGAGCGTCAGGCGTTGATAGAGCGTCAGGGGCAGCTAGTCACCGAGGTTGAAGACTGGAGGCAGCGCTATCATCAGCTGGAAGTGGATATGCTGGTGGCAAAAGATGCAGCAGTAGAAGGGCGTGAAGCTGTGCATGAGCTCGAAGCGCAGCTTTTCAAGCTGCAACAAAACTTAGCTCAGTATCAAGGTGTGTTGGCGCCTAGCGCGATGGACCCCGGTATCCGTATTCAAGCCTTTGAGTTGCATAGCACAGAAACCGCAGATATTTTCCGTTATAAAGTAATGGTCAGCCGAGTTGGCAACGAAAGCGATACCGTGCAGGCCACATTGCAGCTTGAGGTGTTGGGCAAGCAGAATGACAAGGCCGCTACGCTTGGGCTTGAAGCCCTAGGCGGGGACGTTGGCGCGGCCGGGCTGACATTGGACTTTCGTTATTTCCAAGTGGTGCCGGCCAACAGTGAGCAAGCCAAATTGACGCTACCCGAGGGCTTTGTTCCTCAGCAGGTTAAGCTGACAGCAAGTAAAGAGGGTAAAACCCTAGTCGAGCAGGTTTTTGATTGGACAGTCACAGGAGCAACACCCTGATGTGGGGAGCAGATAAACATAAGAAAGCGGACATCAGTCAGTTTGGTGGTAAGACAACTATCATTGCCCAAGATGCCGAAATCACCGGCGACATGCGGTTTTCCGGCGCGGTTCAAATCGATGGGCGGGTGATTGGCAACGTCGAGGCCGAGGAAGGCTTGGTAAGGGTCAGCGAGCATGGATATGTAGCGGGTGTGATACGGGCGCCGCATGTGCTGATCAACGGGCAGGTGAACGGTGACGTGTTCGCGTTGGAGCACTTGGAGCTGGACGCAAAAGCACGCATCAGTGGCGATCTGCACTACCGTTTCATGGAAATGGTCATGGGCGCACAGATCAGTGGTCAGCTGAACTATTTGGGCCAAGAAGCGGGTCAGCAACTACCTCTGGACCAGAGCTTGCTGCTCAATCCGGAGAATAGTTGACCAAATCACTCGGGAAAAAGGATAATGGTGGCATTGTTGTGCTGCGGCACTTGTCGCTGGAGGTTGTATGTCTACTGCTGAAGTCTATATTCCCACGCCGCTAATCTTTAGTGATAACGCCGTGGGCAAGGTGCGTAACCTGATTGAAGAAGAGGGTAACGAACGTCTCAGCTTGCGTGTTTTCGTTACGGGTGGCGGTTGTTCGGGCTTTCAGTACGGTTTCACGTTTGATGACGAGCTTGCCGAAGACGACACCATCGTTGAGCGCGAAGGCGTCAAATTGATAGTCGACCCGATGAGCTTTCAATACTTGGCTGGCTCGGAAGTGGATTATCAGGAGGGGCTAGAAGGCTCTCGCTTTGTGATCAACAACCCGAACGCAGCTACTACCTGTGGCTGCGGCTCGTCTTTCTCGGTTTAATTACCTTCGAGTAATTAGCGATTAGGCCGGGTAGAGCGCGCCCAGTACGCGCTCACCTTTGGCCCCAGTAACACTAGGTAGATTGCTCGCCAAGCGCTCCTCAAAGCGCCACGCCAGCCAAGCAAAAGCAATCGCTTCCATCCAGTCTGGATCAACCCCCAATACTTGCGTTGTCTCTACTTTTTGCTGCGCAAGCAGGCTCTGCAGCTGTTCAAGTAGCAAGGTATTGCGCGCGCCACCGCCGCAGATATAGACCGCCGTGCTGTCGCTTGCTGCCCGTTTGACGCTGTCAGCTATCGATTGAGCGGTGAGGGTCAGCAAGGTGGCCTGTACATCTACTGCTAAAGCTGTGTTTTGCAGTCGGTTTAGGTAACCATTCAGCCAAATTGGATTGAAGTGTTCTCGGCCGGTGCTTTTGGGGCCCATGCGAGAAAAATACGGGTCGCTCAGCGCTGCTTGCAACAGTTCCGGAATTACTTGGCCTTGGCGAGCCCAGTCACCTGACTGATCAAATTCCACGCCTTTATGTTGCTTAATCCAGCTGTCCATTAAGGCATTGCCAGGACCGCTGTCGAATCCTTCGGGCGGCTGATTTGGGCGCATTATGGTCAGGTTGGCAAAGCCACCAATATTGATCAGCGTGCGAGTTTGTTTGGGGTCGCTCAACAGCCAGTTATGGAATGCCGGCACCAGCGGCGCGCCCTCGCCTCCGGCAGCCAAATCCCTGCTGCGAAAGTCGCTTATGACGTTGATCCCGGAGCGCTCTGCTAGCAACGCAGGTGCGCCGATTTGGGTACTGAAACCGAGTTCGGGGTGATGGCGAATGGTTTGCCCGTGGCTGCCTATGGCGCAGATATCTGAAGGGGTGAGCCGGTTGCGCTGCAATAACTGTTGTACGCCGTCTGCTGCAATGCTGGCCCAGCGGTTGCCGGCTTGCCCAGCACGCACCAATTCGTTGCCAGCAGGGGTGCATAGGCTGAGTAACTGCTCTTTCAAGTCGTCAGGGATACTCAAGCACAGCGCATCCAGGCAATCGGCGTGCTGTAGTTCAGGATTAAAGCGGGAGAGGGCTATATCGATACCATCCAGGCTAGTGCCTGACATGATACCGATATAGAGAGCGCACACTTACTGCTCCAGCGCAGCAATCTGTGTATTGCGGTTCTGATCCATATTGGCCATCAGCTTATTGCTGACGCCCAGGAACGCAGTACGTTCGCGTTGTGGTATGGGGTCGGCAACCGGCAGCTTCACCCCGAGTGGGTCCACGTGGCGACCGTCGACTCGGAATTCATAGTGTAAGTGAGGGCCGGTGGCCAGCCCTGTCATACCTACGTAACCGATGACCTGGCCCTGAGTGACGTTGGTGCCGGCGCGGATGCCGCTGGCAAAACGGCTCATGTGGCCATACAAAGTTTGATACTTTTGGCCGTGCTGGATGACTACCGCATTACCGTAGCCGCCTTTACGGCCAGCTGAAACAATGCGGCCGTCGCCAGTGGACTTAATAGGTGTGCCGGTGGCGGCAGCATAATCAACGCCCTTATGCGCGCGGATGCGATTTAGTACTGGGTGCAGGCGACCTGGATTAAAGCGTGAGCTGATACGTGCAAAATCAACAGGCGTGCGAATAAAGGCTTTGCGCATGCTGGTGCCGTCTGCGCGGTAGTAACTAGTAAAGTTATTTTTGTCGGTATAGCGCACTGCGGTGAAGGTCTTGCCGCGATTAACAAAGCGCGCAGCAAGAATGTTATTGGTACCAACGACCTTATCGCCGACGCGCAGCTCTTCAAAGGTCACCTCAAAATGATCGCCTTTGCGGATGTCGCGGGCAAAGTCCACGTCATAACCAAAAATGCCGGCCATCTGCATGGTCAGGTTGTGTGTTAGGCCTGCGCGCTGAGCAGCCAGGAACAGTGAGCTGTCGATTGTTCCCTGTACGTAACGCTCGCGGACTTCGGGCTCAATTAGCTCTTTGGTAAAGCTGTAGCCGTCTTCGGTGTGGTCAATGCGGATGGTTTCAAGATCGTTCAGTTTGGAGCGCATGGCGAGCAATTCACCGCTATCGCCGGTCTGTAATTCTAATAGCTGACCCACCTTCAAGCGCGTGAATCGTTTGGCATCGGCGCTGCTGTTGATAACTTCATGCAAGGTGCTGGCGCCAAGCCCAGCTTTCTCAAACAGTACCGACAGGGTGTCGCCGCTATTAACGGTCAGAGTCTGCCATTGTGGGCCGGCAAGTTTTGCCTCAGCGACCGCTTCAGCAGGCAGCAGGGGCGATGCGGCTGGGGTTTCGGTCGCTTGTTTGGCGATATCCAACGCTTTGGGTAATGTGACTGTTTCGCTGACAAGGTCATCCAATTGTTGTTGGGAGGCCTGATTCATGCTGGATTCTGGGGCTTGCAGCTCAAGTTGGACGAAAGTTTTCTTGGCTTCTACATCTGTGGTTGGAATAACGAGCAGAAAAATGCTCAGCGCTGCGGCGATCCCACTGGCAGCCACAAGGTGGCTTTTGGGGTATCGCGGTGACTTTGTATCTTTGGAACCCATAAGCTAAGCGCTCTTATATTAAATTCTATATAAAGTGGACTAACTTGCTAAATTATAATCGAAAAGCCTCCATGGCAAGTCTTTGACAAACCCGTCCGTCAGATTTGCAGCGTCAATCTTGCGGCCACTCCTCGCCGGCCTCCCGCCGAGCTTGTAATTGGTCGTTAATGTTGTATGGTTTGTTCCCCTAATTTTCCCCCTTTTTTAATGCCTTGAAGACACAGGATAACTGGATCTATGAAGCCCGTTGACGAGCAATTGGCGCTGATTAAGCGCGGTGCTGATGAAATTCTGGTGGAGAGCGAGCTGCGCATTAAGCTCGAGCGCGGCACTCCGTTGCGTATTAAGGCCGGATTTGACCCTACTGCACCTGACCTGCATCTCGGTCACACGGTACTCATCAATAAGCTACGGCAGTTCCAGGACCTGGGTCACGAAGTGTTGTTCCTGATTGGCGACTTCACCGGCATGATTGGTGACCCTTCAGGCAAGAACGTTACTCGTCAGCCATTGACGCGTGAACAGGTGTCGGCCAATGCAGACACCTATAAAGAACAGGTATTCAAAATCCTGGACCCGGCCAAAACCACGGTCATGTTCAATTCCACCTGGATGGACAAGATGAGCTCGGCTGAAATGATTCAGCTGGCGGCAAGTCACACTGTGGCTCGCATGCTGGAGCGCGATGACTTTGACAAGCGCTACAAAGGCGGTCAGTCCATCGCTATTCACGAATTCCTCTACCCCTTGGTGCAGGGTTATGACTCTGTAGCTATGCGTGCAGATGTGGAGCTGGGTGGTACCGACCAGAAATTCAATCTGTTGATGGGGCGTGAGCTGCAGCGACAATATGGCCAAGAGCCGCAGATCACCTTAACGATGCCCATCCTGGAAGGTCTGGATGGTGTTAAGAAGATGTCCAAGTCGTTGAATAACTATATAGGCATCAACGACGCACCAGGTGAAATGTTCAGCAAGCTGGTTTCCATGCCGGACAGTCTCATTTGGCGTTATTTCGAACTGTTGAGCTTTCGTAGCATGGAAGATATCGCTCAGCTTCAAGCTGACGTTGAGGCGGGAGCCA
>DRHT01000029.1 GCA_011053055.1 Halopseudomonas sabulinigri
CATCATGCCACAGGATCTGACGCAAACCCACACCCCGCAAGGCGCGTGGGTTAAAAGTACTGAGGGCGCGGCGAATTGCCACCCCCTCTGTTGGGGCCGGAAGCCAAGCGGCAATTGATTGTGGGCGGGCTATTGCTCGGTGGCTGCACCGTGCTATCTACATCCACACCTACTCCACCCCCCCCAACCATCGTGATCGAGGAACCCGCCGAGCCGATCGAATACGGTCAGTTTCGCCAGGACACCCTGTTTGACCTACTGACCGCAGAGATAGCCGGCCAGCGCAACCGTTTCGATATTGCGCTCGATAACTATCTGCACCAGGCTCGCGAAACTCGCGATCCCGGCGTCACCGAGCGCGCCATGCGCGTCGCTGAGTTTCTCGGTGCCGAAGACTCTGCTCTGGATATGGCTCAGCTGTTGGTAGAGCTGGACAGTAAAAACCCAGAAGCTCTGCGCTCTGCGGCCATCCATCTGGCCCGCACCGGCCGGCATGAGCGCGCTATGGATATGATGCAGCGCGCCCTGGACCTGCACGGCGAGACGCACTTCGACTTTCTTGCGCTGGCTGCGGCGGAAAGCGACGAGCCAACCCGCGACGCCCTACTTGAAAGCCTCACGCAAATGCTGCAACGCCATCCCGACAACACCCAATTGGTGTTCGCCAAGGCACTGTTACTACAACAAGCGGGACGCGCGAATGAAGCGCTGCAACTGCTGGAAAAGCACCCGGGGACCAACGATGCACCGTCTGCCATTCTGCTGCACAGCCGCTTAACCGCAACGGAGGACCCAAAGCGCGCAGAACAGATTCTTTACCGCGGCCTGGAGTCCTTTCCTGCAGACACTCGCCTGCGCTTGCTGCTCGCGCGCATGCTAGTAACCTCCGGCGACTACAGAGCCGCCAGCACCCAATACGCCAAGCTGGTACAGGACAACCCGGAAGACCCCGACCTGCGCCTCTCTTTAGGGCTAATTTATACGGAGTTGGGCGACACCGCAGCGGCCGTTGAGCAGCTGCAACAAGCGCTGCTGCTCAATCCCGAGAACAATACCGCACGCTATCATTTGGGTAATGCTCAGCTCGCCGACAGTCAACCGGATGCCGCCATGCAAACCTGGCAGAGCATTGACAGCGGCAATGAGCTTCTGACCTCACGCCTGCAAATCAGCCAGCTTTTAGTTGAGCAAGGACGCCTGGATACTCTTAGCGAAATGCTAAAACAGGACCGTGAAGAATACCCGCAGCACGCGCTGACTTTTTATCAGATCGAAATTGAAGCCTTGGCAGCGCAGCCCGAACTCGCCATGCAGCGCACCAACGCCGCTCTAAATGCCTATCCATTGGAGAGCGGCCTGCTTTACACCCGCGCCATGTTGCACGAGCAGCTGGGCAACCCCGCGGGCCTGGAGGAGGATCTGGGCGCCATCCTTGAGCGCGAACCAGACAACGCCATGGCGCTAAACGCCCTGGGTTACACGCTCGCCGACCGCAACGAAAGACTCGACGAGGCGCTCAGCCTATTGCAACACGCCGCTGAGCTGGAGCCCAATGATCCTGCTGTGCGCGACAGCCTAGGCTGGGTTCATTACCGCCTGGGCAATCTCGACCGCGCCGAACAATTATTGCGTGATGCTTTCAACAACTTTCCTGATCAAGAAGTCGCCGCCCACCTTGGTGAAGTGCTCTGGCGTCAAGGGAACAAAAGGGAAGCCCGCAAGGTCTGGAAGAAAGGACTCGAGCAAGCCCCTGACAGCCAACTCATTCCCGCCACCCGCGAACGCCTGGAAGCCGAATAAACCATGTCTCTGCTGCGTAATCTGTCCGTTATTCTATTGGCCATGAGCCTGGCTGCCTGTAGCAGCCTGCATCAGCGCGAAACACTGGAGCTCGGCGGCGATGCCCAAGCCTGGAAAGCCCATCGTCAGCAGATAGAACCTATCAGCAGCTGGGAACTGCAAGGCAAGCTGGGCGTGCGCGCACCGAGCGAGTCTGGCAGCGGCACCTTGTTCTGGTTGCAACGCAACGATTACTACGACATCCGTCTGTCCGGCCCACTTGGCCGAGGCGCCACGCGCATACAGGGTGATAGCAAGCAAACCACGCTGGAAGTCGCTGGCCGTGAACCGGTCAGCGCCGAGTCCGCCGAAGCCTTGCTGGAACAACAAATCGGCTGGCGCCTACCGGTCGAGCACCTACTCTGGTGGGTGCGAGGTTTGCCTGCGCCCGATACAGCCAGCCGCCTGCAACTGGACACCCATAGTCGCTTGGCCCGCTTGAGCCAAAGCGGTTGGACCGTCGAGTACAGCCGTTACCAGCAAGTCGGCGAGGTAGAGTTACCGCAACGCCTGCAAATCTCCGGTCACGATTTGCTATTGACGTTAGTCGTCACCGAGTGGAAACCGCGCATCCCCGAATGAATAACGCCACGCTTAGCCTGCCCGCCCCGGCCAAACTGAACCTGTTTCTACATATCACCGGGCGCCGTGCCGACGGTTATCACACACTGCAAACGCTGTTTCAGTTCATCGATTACGGCGACACGCTGCACTTTACCTTGCGCCAGGACGGGCAAATTCATCTGCACACTGAATTACCCGGCGTCGCTCCCGAAGACAACTTGATAGTCAAGGCCGCCAAGCAACTGCAGGCCGCAGCAAAGACCCCATTAGGCGCCGACATTACATTGGACAAAAAACTGCCCATGGGCGGCGGCATCGGTGGTGGTAGTTCCGACGCTGCCACCACGCTGGCCGGACTCAATCAACTATGGCGGAGCGGCCTCAATGATGAGCAACTGGCAGATATCGGCATCACTCTAGGCGCAGACGTACCGGTATTTGTGCATGGCAAGGCCGCCTGGGCCGAAGGCGTTGGCGAGCTGCTGACGCCGGTGGAACTGGAAGAACCATGGTATCTGGTGGTAATTCCGCCCTGCTCAGTCAGCACTGCAGAGATTTTTTCAGATCAAAGGTTGACGCGCGACACCTTGCCAATTACATTAGCGGCCTTCCGTGAGCAAGGCGGTCGGAATGACTGCTTGCCCATTGTTGCAGCACGTTACCCAGAAATTTGTAACGCGTTGATCTTGCTAAACAATTATTGTGAAGCTAAGATGACCGGAACTGGCAGTTGCTTATTTGGGGCCTTCCCAAATGAACGCGAAGCTGATAAAGTTCGCGCCCGGTTGCCAGCCACACTGCGAAGCTTTGTTGCCAAGGGTTGTAACGTTTCACCGTTACATCAATTGATCAACAAGTAAGCACTAGGATGCAGCCGTGCATCCGGACAGTTGACAGTTACAGGGGCGTAGCCAAGCGGTAAGGCAGCAGGTTTTGATCCTGCCATGCGTTGGTTCGAATCCAGCCGCCCCTGCCATTTTCTCTCCGGCAGCAATCAAGACAGAGTGATCCACGTCTGACTGGTTGATGCTTTCCGCACTCCAGACGTGAATCCATAATCGCAAAGACCACTACCCAAAAAAGGTAATGCTGCGTGTCCAAGATGATGGTGTTCACGGGGAACGCAAACCCCGATCTGGCACGACGCGTCGTGCGTGAGCTGCACATTCCCCTCGGCGACGCCACGGTTGGCCGCTTCAGTGACGGCGAAGTCAATGTCGAACTGAACGAGAATGTGCGCGGCAAGGACGTCTTCATACTGCAACCCACCTGCGCACCCACCAACGACAATCTGATGGAACTGGTAGTCATGGCTGACGCTCTGCGTCGCTCTTCTGCCTCACGCATCACTGCCGTTGTGCCCTACTTTGGTTACGCCCGCCAGGATCGCCGTCCGCGTTCTGCGCGCGTTGCCATTAGCGCCAAGGTAGTTGCCGACATGCTCGACACCGTGGGTGTTGACCGTCTGCTCACCGTCGATCTGCACGCTGACCAGATTCAGGGCTTTTTTGACATCCCGGTCGATAACATCTACGGCTCGCCCGTGCTGATTGATGATATTCAAGACCAGCGCTTCGACAACTTGATGATTGTTTCTCCAGACATCGGTGGTGTGGTTCGTGCTCGCGCTGTAGCAAAAAGTCTGGGTGTAGATCTGGCTATCATCGACAAGCGTCGTCCGAAGGCCAACCAGTCTGAAGTCATGCATATCATTGGCGACATCGAGGGCCGCAACTGCGTTCTGGTCGACGATATGGTCGATACCGCAGGCACGCTATGCCATGCGGCCAAGGCACTGAAAGATCACGGCGCTGCGCAGGTATTTGCCTATTGCACGCACCCGATCCTGTCAGGCAAGGCAATCGAAAATATCAGCAACTCGGTACTGGACCAGCTAGTAGTGACTAACACTATCCCGCTGTCCCCTGAAGCTGCAGCCTGTGATCGTATCCGCCAGCTCGACATGGCCCCCATTGTTGCCGAGGCCATGCGCCGTATCAGCAACGAAGAATCCATCAGCGCCATGTTCCGTTAAGGAACAAGACGCTGATTTAACAACCCGGGCATAAGTTCGGGTTTTCATCAATCATCCGACGTGCTGGTCGCAAGTGCCCGGATGTTTTTGTAAGGAGACTACATATGGTCGACTTCTCTCTGAATGCGAATGCCCGTGACGACCTGGGGAAAGGTGCGAGCCGCCGCCTGCGTCGTAACGAAAACCTGGTGCCTGCTATCGTTTACGGTGGCAACAAAGAGCCGCAAAGCATCTCTATCGCTGCTCGCGAGCTGAACAAAGCACTGGAAAACGAAGCTTTCTACTCCCACGTCATCAAGCTGTCTATCGACGGCAAGAAACAAGACGTGCTGTTGAAAGCCATGCAACGTCACCCCGCCAAGCCGATCATCATGCATGTCGACTTCCTGCGTGTGGTAGCTGGCCATGAAGTGACCGTTCACGTTCCCCTGCACTTCATCAACGAAGACACCTGTGTCGGCGTGAAGAAGAGCGGCGGCGTGATCTCCCACACCATGACCGACGTTGAAGTAACCTGTTTGCCAAAAGACCTGCCTGAGTTCATCGAAGTGGACATGGCTGGTGTTGACCTAGGCGACATCGTTCACCTGTCCAACCTGAAGCTGCCAAAGGGCGTTAACGTTCCTGCGCTGGCCCAAGGCGCAGACCACGATCTGCCAGTAGCCAACGTTCACGCTCCACGTGTTGTGTCTGAAGAAGACACCACCGAAAGCGAACCGAAGGCCGATGGTGAGGAATCAGCGGAGTAATTTACCCCGACTGACTCGAGAGGGGCGCCCGTTGTGACGCAGGGAATCAAGTTGATAGTAGGGCTAGGTAATCCTGGCCCGGAATATGACCTGACCCGCCACAATGCTGGCGCCCTTTTTATTGAGCGCTTGGCTGAACTGCACAAGGTTAGCCTGCGCGCAGAAAGTAAGTTTTTCGGCCTCACTGGCCGCCTGATCCTCGATGATCAGGATATTCGTCTGTTGATCCCCACCACGTTCATGAACCGCAGCGGGCAAGCTGTTGCCGCGCTAGCCACTTTCTATCGCATAGCGCCCGAAGAAATTCTGGTTGCGCATGACGAACTCGACCTGCCACCCGGCGTGGTCAAGTGCAAGAAAGGCGGCGGCCATGGTGGCCACAACGGACTACGCGATATCATTGCCCGATTGGGAAATCAGAATACCTTTCATCGCCTGCGTTTGGGTATCGGCCATCCCGGCCACAGCTCGCAGGTGACCGGCTTTGTATTGGGCCGCGCGCCCAAAGCCGAACAGCAAGCACTAGACGCCTGTATAGACGAAGCCATCCGCGAGTTGCCTGGCATCAGCCAAGGTCAGTGGTCCGCCGTTATGCAACGCCTGCACAGCTTTAAAGCCTGAATCAATTTGCGCCGCCACACACGGCAGAGGACATCACTATGGGTTTCAATTGCGGTATTGTCGGACTGCCCAACGTCGGCAAGTCCACGCTGTTCAATGCGCTGACTAAATCCGGCATCGCAGCAGAAAACTTTCCTTTCTGCACCATCGAGCCAAACAGCGGCATCGTCGCCATGCCCGACCCACGTCTGGACGCCCTCGCTGCCATCGTCAAGCCGCAAAAAGTTCTGCCGACCACCATGGAGTTCGTCGACATCGCAGGCCTGGTTGAAGGCGCCTCAAAGGGCGAAGGCCTGGGCAACAAGTTTCTCGCCAACATCCGCGAGACCGATGCCATCGCCCACGTAGTGCGCTGCTTTGAAGATGACAACGTGATCCATGTTGCCAACAGTGTCGACCCTAAACGCGACATCGAGATCATCGATCTAGAACTGATATTCGCCGACCTCGACAGCTGTGAGAAGCAACTGTACCGCGTAAGCCGCAACGCAAAGGGCGGTGATAAAGAAGCCATAGCGCAGAAAGCGCTACTGGAAAAGCTGATTCCGCATTTCGGTGAAGGCAAACCTGCCCGCTCGCTGCTGAAGAGCTTCAGCCCGGAAGAGCGCGCCACGGTGCATCAGTTTCACCTGCTGACCATCAAACCGGTGATGTACATCGCCAATGTTTCTGAAGAAGGCTTCGAAAACAATCCGCTGCTGGATGTGGTCAACGCCATTGCTGCCGAAGAAGGCGCCATTGTCGTGCCGGTGTGCAACAAAATTGAAGCGGAAATCGCCGAACTGGATGACGACGAAGAAAAGCAAATGTTCCTCGAAACCATGGGCATGGATGAGCCTGGCTTGAACCGTGTAATTCGTGCGGGCTACGAGCTATTGGGCTTACAGACCTACTTCACCGCTGGCGTAAAGGAAGTGCGTGCCTGGACCGTGAAGATCGGCGCAACGGCACCGCAAGCTGCAGGCGTCATTCATACGGACTTCGAGAAAGGCTTTATCCGCGCCGAAGTCACTGCGTACAACGACTTCATCCAATACAACGGCGAAAACGGTGCCAAAGAAGCCGGTAAGTGGCGTTTGGAAGGCAAGGAATACATCGTCAAGGATGGCGACGTAGTGCACTTCCGCTTTAACGTCTAAGCCCTACCCGCAAGCCCATCACCCCGATGGGCTTAGCTCTCCTCCCCCTAGTTCAACTCCTCAACACCAAGCCAACTCGTGCGCCGCAACATAACTGTGGTTACGCTTTAGCGGCCCGGTCGACTGAGCGATCCGCACGAGCGTTAAAGACTAGCCGCAAAGCTGGCAATCACGTGCCATACTTGCCTGATCATTGAATGGGCGAATGGCGTGCGCATGCGGATCAGAACTAAGCCGGTTTTAGTCACTCTTCTCATAATACTGTTTAGCTACAGCGTAATAGGCTTTTTGCTGGTGCCGGGCATAGCCCTGCACGTGATCAACCAACAGCTTGATCAATACGCCAACACTCCAGCACAGCTGCAGCGTGTTGAGTTCAACCCATTCAGCATGGAAGCAACCCTTTGGGATTTGCATATCGGCGAAGTGGGCACTCCTCAAGTAGCCTTTCGGCGCCTTTACGTAAATGCAGAGCTCGATAGCTTGTGGACCGGCGCCCTGCATCTGAGCCACGCTCAACTTGAACGGGCACACGGCGAAGTACTCTTCGCCAAAGACGGCACCCTTAACCTCACAGGCTTGTTCAATCTACCTGAAAGCCAGGAGCCCGAGCCAAAGAACACAGAGCAAGCTCCCTTTCCGGTGCGGCTCGACCGCATAGAACTGATCAAAAACAGCTTGCACTTCCTGGACCAACGTCCGAGCGACAACGTTGAGTTTGCCTACGACGATCTCTCATTAGAACTCAACAACCTCAGCACTCTACCCGATGACAGAGCAGTCATGACCCTTAGCGCCAGCGGTCCCTATGGGGCACGTTTGGATTGGCAAGGAGAAGCGACACTCGTACCGATTACCTCAAGCGGATCACTGCGCATACAGAATGCACGGCTGGATATCGTATGGCCTTACATTCGTGATCAATTCGCCCTTGATCTAAATGACGGAAGCCTCGAGGCCAGCACCGATTATCAACTGGACCTCTCGGAGCGAACCGATTTCAGACTGAACAACGCCCAGCTAAAACTCACCAACCTCAGTATCGACGCCGAAGACAAGCCACTCCTACGCATACCCAACCTGCTAGTCAGTGATACGTCGCTGGATCTGAGCAAACAACAAATCAGCATCGGTCAGCTGCGTAGCGACCAACTGGAACTCTGGGCTGCGCGTGAGCAGAACGGTAAAATCGATTTACTCGCTTTGCTAGAAGCCAAAGCCACTACCACTGACCCAAGGGATACCCCGCCTGAAGCTGAAGCTAGCCAACAAGCTACCAGGCAGACCAGAGCCGCGGACGCTGCCAACGACAATAAAGCAGCCCCCTCCTCAGCCGTCGCAGAAGCCAGTCCAAAGGAACCAGTGAATACCCAAGCCACTCCTTGGCAAGTACTGCTCAGCAGTGCCGAACTGAAAAACTATCTTCTGCACCTAGTCGACCACGTGCCGGAACAGGACGTGACACTTGAAGTAGGCCCATTGAATGTCAGCATCAACCAGTTCGATAGCTTGGGCAAAACCCCATTCAACCTGAAACTGGATACGGGCCTAAACAATAACGGCACGCTGTCGGTGGCAGGAAAGGTACAGTTGCAGCCTGTTAGTGCCGATTTACAAATCAGCACCCGAGATATAGATCTGCTCCTCGCGCGGCCTTATTTCGAGCCCTTAGTGCGTATTCAGCTACGCAGCGGTCTTGCACAGAGCGATCTCAAGGTAGTCTTGGCTGGACTGGAACCGCTGCAATTGAAAGTGAGCGGAGAAACCCAAATCAGCCAATTGCACATAGTCGACGCCGAACGAAAACGCGACCTACTTAAATGGCAACAGCTACAACTCAGTGGCATCGATTATCAAAACAACAACCTGATAATCAGCAAAGTGGCACTGCAAAAACCTTACGCGCGCTTCATCATCAACGAGAACCTCACCACCAATTTCAGCGGCCTGCTGGTCGAACAACCCAGCGACAATAAAAAACCAACCGACAGCCAACCTATAGGCATTCGCATCGGCGGCATCAGCATCGCTGACGGCTCGGCCAACTTTGCCGACTTCAGCCTGCGACCCAACTTCGCCACCGCCATCGGCCAACTGAACGGCGCGATTGGCACTCTGGACAACCAAAACAGCCAGCCTGCGACGGTCGACGTGACCGGCAAAGTCGACCGTTATGCTCCGGTCAGTATCAAAGGGCGTCTGACTCCCTTTGATCCGCTTAATAGCCTGGATATTGCCACCAGCTTTCGCAACGTCGAACTCACCACCCTCACGCCCTACTCTGGCAAGTTTGCCGGATACCGTATACGTAAAGGTCGCCTCAATCTGGAGCTGCATTACCAGATCGAAAAAGGCCAGCTGAATGCTAAAAATAAGGTGCTGTTAGAAGGTCTGCAGCTAGGTGAGAAGGTCGATAGCCCCGATGCCGTAGATCTACCAATCCGCTTGGCTATTGCTCTGCTAAAAGACAGCAAGGGAAACATCGATATCGAATTACCGTTAACGGGCAACCTCGACGATCCGCAATTCAGCGTAATGCCAATCGTCTGGCAAACCCTGCGCAACCTGGTAGTCAGGGCGGTACAAGCACCTTTCAAATTTATCGCCGGTTTAGTCGGTGGCAGTGAGCAAGACCTAAGCGAAGTCGCCTTCCCCGCAGGCACCAACACCTTGAACAGCGATGCGCAAAGCACCCTGACAACACTCGCAACCGCCTTACAGGAGCGCCCGGTACTCACGCTCGAGATTGAAGGCATGAGCTCCGCACAGGCTGACGGTCCGCAACTAGCCAGCGAACGTCTCAACCACGAATATCAGCAAATTCAATTCAAGTCCCTACAGGCAATGAGGGAGCAAGTTCCAGCATCTCCCGAACTGCTGAAAACCGACGATGACGACAAACCGCCGCTGCTCGAAGGCATCTATCGCGCCCGCCTCAAACAACAGCCGCCGACAGAATGGAGCGAACTTGATCGCGACGAACGCGCAGCCAAGATGGATCAAGCATTGCTCGCACTCTGGAGCCGCAGTGACCTGCTGCTTCGGGGGCTAGCACAAAGCCGCGCAGCAGCAATCAAAGCCTATCTAGTCGATTCCGCTGGCCTGGACCCACAGCGTATCTATCTTATCGACGTAGGGAGCACCGAACCATTAAACGACGGCAGCGTCGCAACTGCCTTACATCTGGGCAGCGAGTAATCCGCAATCCCGGTCACCACGCAAAGGGCAAGAGCGCACCAGCCCATCATCATAGACTTAAAAAGTTAACCGGTTGAAATGGCAGTTAAAAAATAAGCAGGCAAGCTTGACAAGCCCCGCGCGGAAATGAATAATGCGCAGCCTCGGATGGCTACATAGCTCAGTTGGTTAGAGCACAGCATTCATAATGCTGGGGTCCCTGGTTCAAGTCCAGGTGTAGCCACCAACCTTTTCAAGGGCTTAGCTTCGGCTAGGCCTTTTTTTATTCCCGCCGTAGCCCAAAAATAGCCCAAACGTCGCCTACTCAACTTTTAGTTGTGCCAAAGGTGACAAACTCAACGCGCTAATTAGATGCTCAGGTGACAGATGCGAATACCGCATAGTCATCTTTATATCACTGTGTCCGAGTATCCGTTGTAGGGTCAAAATATCACCCCCTGCCATCATGAAATGACTGGCAAAAGTGTGCCTCAGAATATGTGTCAGTTGCCCCGGAGTATTGAACCCGCAACGCTCATAAGCACCCCGAAATGATGCCCTGCACGACACGAACAAACGACCGTTACCCGGCATGGTATTTTTCAGAATCAGCTGCTCTACATCGGTTGAAATAGGTACTGCCCTACTTCGGCTGTTTTTGGTTTTATGAAAATGGACTTTACCGGCGTAAACACAGGAGCGGGTCAACGATTCAGCTTCATTCCAGCGGCAACCTGTAGCTGCGCAAATGAGGGCGACCGGGTAACAGTGGTTGTTCAGGCTGCGTTTGCACTCTTCCAGCAGCTGCTCTAGTTGTTGGAGCGAGAGAAAAGTCAGTTCGACCTGATCGGTGCGGATCTGTCGAATCGCAGAGAGTGGATTAGTACCAGCCCAAGCCCCCAGCCGGATCAGCTCAGAGAAAACCGCCGATAAATAACGCTGCTCATGATTCACCGTGTGTGGTGAAACCGTCTGCAAACGAACGCTGCGATAGTGAGACCAAGCCAAGGCATTGAAGTCGCTCGCGACAGGGTCGCCTAAGCGCTCGACCATCGCCAAGGTGCGCGCCAAACGCGTCTTTTCATCCTTGAGCATACAGCCATGAAGTCGGTGCCAAAGCCTGACCAGATCAGACAGCCTGTCATCTAACGGACGGCCAGTAGCCGAGCGTTGGGTAAGGTAATTCTGTTCGTAACGAACAGCAGCAGACTTGGTAGCAAAGCCATATTTGCGGATACGCTGACGGGCATAATAGAAATCAGCCATCCAGCTACCTGCATGCTTTCTAGCGGTCATACCGCCCTACCCCACCGCACCTGCCGTTCTTCCAACAAATCCCGAATATGCCGGTAAATATCGCGTTCGGTCATGTCTTTAGCAGCGTAATGATCACGGATCACCGGCCAGCATTCCCATTCCTTAAGCCGATCAAACGCCTTAGTAGCGCCTACTCGCTCCCTTGCCAGAAGGCTTACGAAGTTTCCCAAGAAGAGCTCAACATTTTTGCCAGAAAAGCCCTTGGCCGTTTTGTAGTAACGCTTATATTCGGTGTCTTCCATCAGTGATTCAACAGGCACATCGACGCGAACATCATCACGAATAAGAGTCCAAAACGGGTCAAAGTAACCGGGGCGAGCAAGCAACTTGAACTGGCTAAGGCCATAGCGCCAAAGGCCGTCTAGATGGGCTGAAAAGCCCTCAAACGTTTGTGTTTCGATAGCTTGGCCGGTCTGTAGATCAATAGAACCGGCTGAGAACTGCTGAATAATCGAGTGGTGGTAGCGCAGTTCAATGCGCCATACATCTTGGTCAGGATCGTAGTTGTCCAGGCTATCAGGGGTGAACGGGTCATCCGTCCGACGCCAAACGCTCTGCCAGTAATCGAGCTTGTCGGTAGCTCTAGCCTGTTCAGTTTTGTTGTATATACACAGCTGGGCACCATTGGCAGAACCGAACATGGAGGTTTCACCACGACCGTAAACGCTGGACTTAGTAGCCCAGTTCAGCGAGTTGATGCCGCTGATATCGCGGTGATTTCGTGCACGACAGTGCATACGGGCCACCAGATCAACCGGTGGTTTCCAACCCTGTAGGTCTAAAGCTAGATGCACAGCACACTGGTTCACCTCTACGTGATCGAGCAGCTGCGATGCATAGAAATCCATTCTCGCTTGCAAGCGATCGGGAGACAGGCTGTCGATCGTGTGCGGTGAAACTTCGATTTTCAGGTGTGGACCGATACTGTCAGCCTTGGCGTTGAAATTCTTGATCAACATAACAAAGCCAAGGTCTGCATTCTGGAGCTTGAACTGGTATCCAGAGTCACGACCCACACGCCCGGTGTGCCAACGCTGACCAGCAAACTCAATGATGGTGCCGGGTTTCTCAAACAGAGCCAAAACACCCAGCTTGATCATTCCCCGGTATAGCTGGCGGACGGTATCAACGCCACAACGCAACAAACGAACACCAGAAAGGTCAGTAAACCCCAACTTTTCAGGCTCAACGAATAACCGACTTGAAGCATCCTGTTCGCCGGTTTCAGTATTAATCCGGAAAAAATCCTTTGTCTTAGTCATGTGTATCACTCTGGTTCAATGTGGTTTTTAAGGACTACTTATATGACGTGTTACAGGGACGTCATTTGCGCTCTCGGCGACCACCGTGACGTACCCGTGGGCGGGGGCGCTGCTGGGCGCACTGCTTCGCTCCGAGACGAGCCGCTCCGCCGTGCGCTGCGCAGCACCTGCACAGACTGCATAC
>DRHT01000030.1 GCA_011053055.1 Halopseudomonas sabulinigri
CAATCACCAGCGACTGCTCGAACCCATCGGATATATACCGCCCGCAGAGGCTGAGGCAAACTACTATCGGCAACTAGCCAGTCAGGCTTCCAAGGTGGCGGCTTGACTTAAACCAAACAGCCTCCGCGAAACCCGGGGCGGTTCAAGTTGCGGCTTTGTTATCAGTGCTGGTATACCACTATTAAATAGCTATCGCGTCGAGGAAGACGATGGTTTCAGAGCAAATGATTGCGCCTTATCCCGAGCACGAAACAGAGCGACAAAAGCGGGTGGATGAACTCTATCTCACCAGCCACAGTCAAGATCCGGTTTTCGAGAAGCTGGTTGAAATTACGGCTAGGTGCTTGAAAGTACCCATCGCGTTTGTGTCTATTTTGGACAACCAACGACAGTGGTTTTTGGCTCGAGTTGGCCTCGGGTTAGAAGAAACCCCGCGCAATCAGTCGTTTTGTTTCTATGCAGGCCCGCAGCAGCTGCCGCTTCAGGTTTCCGACGCGAGTGTCGATCCCCGATTTCAACATAATCCGCTGGTAACGGGGCACCCAGGTATTCGCTTCTATGCTGGCGTACCGCTGGTTACTGAAGACGGATTGATTCTCGGGTCTCTCTGCATCATAGACACCCAACCTCGGCATGAGCTGGATGAAGCTGAGCTGACTTTGATGCAGAAGTTGGCGGGTGTCGTTATGGCACGGATGACCTCCATGCGCGACAAAAGCTTCGTCGATCCTACAACGGGCTTGTTCAACAGTGTGCGGCTAAGCGACGACATTCTGCGTTTACACGAACGGGCGGCGTCTAGCACCGTGATCCTTTTGGATGCGTATGCGTTGCAGTACGTGAAAGACGTTGTGAAAGCACTTGGATTTGGCTTTTTTAATGATTTGCTGATCGAAACGACGCGTACTTTGCACCAGATTTTGCCTCGAGGCATCGGCCTCTACAAAGCTAGCCCGACTCGCTTCGCTATCTTGCTTGAAGACACCTCACGGCAGGCCTGCGAAGCTCTCAGCGTCCGCTTGCTAGAAAGTTTGAAGCAACCGATTCTATGTCAGGGTATTCCGATTCAGGCCCAGGCGGCGATTGGTTTACTGCCGCTGCATCCGGGCATAGCTGATCACTCCAGTTGGTTGCTTTTGGGTATAAGTGCTGCTGACTATGCGAGCAGTCTCAATGAGTGTTGGGCTTGGTTTAAACCCGAGTTGGAGTTGGCTCATCAGCGGTCGTTTTTACTCCTAGGCGGTATTGCGGAAGCTTTGCGATCTGATGATCAATTCCGCTTGGTCTACCAGCCAAAGATCAGCATGACAGACGGTCGATGCACTGGAGTAGAAGCACTTTTGCGTTGGACACACCCTGAGCTCGGCAATGTTGGGCCTACCGAGTTTATTCCCTTGGCAGAAAAGACCGCGCTGGTCCATGACTTGACGCTGTGGGTATTGCACAAGGCGTTACAACAGTTGAGTGAATGGCAAGCATCGGGACTGGATTTAACCGTGTCGATTAACATCTCAGCAGGTGATCTTGAAACGCCAGTGTTTGCAGAGCAACTGCGAGAGCAGATGCAACACTTTGGCGTTAAGCCCGAAGCGCTTGAGCTGGAATTCACTGAGAGTGTGTTGATAAGCAACCCACGGGCAATGAGTGAGCAACTGCAGCGCCTCAGAGATGAAGGCGTACAGGTGGCGATTGATGATTTTGGTACGGGTTACAGCAATTGGTCCTATCTGCGTCAAGTACCCGCATCGGCGTTAAAAATAGACAAATCATTTGTCGATGGCTTACAGGAACACGCGGTAGATAGGCGTTTGGTCAGAACTATTATCGATCTAGCGCATGATTTGGGTTATCGGGTGATAGCCGAAGGTGTGGAAACCCAAAAGGACTATGATCTGCTCGCATCCTGGAGCTGCGATGAAGCGCAGGGCTACCTAATAGCTAAGCCTATGCCGCCAGATGCATTGGTAGAATGGCTTGTTCAGAGGCCTGATTTGGCCTGACTCTCACGTTGATCTACGGGGCGAGCTTCCTTGCATTGCCCTCCCGGAATGCCCACATGAGCTAAGCCTGCGGCGCGATGTCACAGGCATTTCCGGTTAATACACATTTTGTAACATGTTATGATTCTCATTCGTTATCAGATTTTCTCTGACAAGGTTGAGACTCATGCTCGTTCCCTTTCTGATCATGCTACGTGAAGGCCTTGAGGCCGCGCTGATTGTCGGCATCATCGCCAGTTATTTGCGCCAAACCGGGCGCGGGGCCTGGATGCCCGCTGTCTGGATCGGTATTTTTCTGGCGACCACATTGGCCTTGCTGGTGGGCGCTGGGTTGCAACTGGTTAGTGCCGAGTTCCCGCAGCGACAGCAGGAAATGTTCGAGGCCGTGGTCGGCTTGATTGCGGTCGGCGTACTGACCTGGATGGTGTTCTGGATGCGTCGGGCGGCGCAGGGGTTACGAAGCGAGCTCACTGGCGCACTGGACAGTGCCTTCGCCAGCGGTCACAGCCACACCTATGCATTGATCGGCATGGTGTTTCTGGCTGTAGCCCGTGAAGGGCTCGAATCGGTTTTCTTCCTATTGGCGGTGTTTCAGCAAAGCCAGAGTAGTGCCGCTCCGCTGGGCGCACTTTTAGGTGTCATCTGCTCTGTATTTGCGGGCTGGGCTTTTTATCGCGGCAGCTTGCGCCTGAATTTAAAGCATTTTTTCAGAGTCACAGGTCTGTTTATTTTGCTGGTGGCGGCAGGCCTGCTTGCTGGCTCTGTACGTGCCTTGCATGAGGCCGGTTGGTGGAATCATGCCCAGCAAATCCTATTTGATCTAAGCAACTGGCTACCATTAGATACGCCTTTGGGTAGTGTTTTCGCCGGCGTTTTTGGCTACCAACCGGCGCCTAGCCTCAGCGAAGTAGTGGCTTATGTTGGCTTCCTGACGGTCACCCTGTTGCTGTTCTTTCGCCCCCGTCGTCTCGCGCCTTCGTTGGTGCGGGTCGAGCCTGCTCGCTAAAACCCGAAACGAGTTTTTTATGTCTGATTCGTCAACTTCTTCCCGGCCGCCTTCTTCCAGGTTGCTGCGTATTTGCATGGTCTTGGCTGCTGTATTGATGCTGGCAGCGCTTGCGCTGTTCTACTTTTCATTGAGCAAGCGTTCGGCCTCAGATGAGCAGGGCACCCGCGTGACCATTACCGCTAAGGGCTGTGAGCCGAATGCGCTCAGCGTGCCGGCAGGGCGCCACCGCTTTATCGTCATCAACCAATCCGAACGGGCGACCGAGTGGGAGATCCTCGATGGCGTAATGGTGCTGGAGGAGCGCGAGAATATCGCGCCACAGTTACAGCAACAGATCACTACCACGCTGGCGCCGGGTGAATACCAGATGACCTGTGGCCTACTGAGTAATCCGCGCGGCACGCTGACGGTAACGGCCGTTGAAGGCCAGTCGGCAGTTGCCAAGGTATCGGCCAAAGCCTTTATTGGCCCGCTCGCCGAGTACCGGGTTTATCTCATCCTGCAGGGTAGGCAGTTGCAAAAGGCAGTAGACACGCTGCAAAGCGCTATTGCCGAAAACGATCTGACCGCCGCGCAGCGGGCTTACCAGGAGGCTCGTAGAGCCGATCAGCACATGGCGCTTGCGGTTGGGATGTTCAGTGATCTGGATCAGCGTCTGAATGCGCGGGCTGACTACTTTGCCAAGCGCGAGCAGGATCCGGATTTTATTGGCTTCCACCGTCTCGCCGAAGGGTTGTTTGTGCAGCAGAGCCTAGACGGGCTGGCGCCAGTGGTGCAGCAGCTGAACACAGACGTGCAGCTGCTGCGCGAACGACTCAGCAACGATGGCGTGCCGGCGTCACAGTTGGCCAATGGCATGGCGCGGGTGCTGCAATCCTGGCACGACTATCAGCAATCGCAAACCCAGCTGAGTGACAGCGAGCTGGCTGATGTACGTGGGCTGCAGCAGGGCGCTGAGAAGGTGGTGTCGTTGCTCATGCCGTTGCTGCAAGGCTCGCCGAGCGAAGCTGCGCCGCTGCAGCAATCCGCCGTGGCGCTGGAGCAGGCCCTGCAACAAGCGAACGTGAACAGAGCGGAGTTGTTGCAGCAGACCCAAGCCTTGGCCAAGGCGCTGGCGAAGGTCAATGAGACGCTAACGCCAGCCTACTAAGAACGCCGCTTTTGGGTTAACACAAGGTTAGATAGATGAGCGAGTACGACGAAATTCCTTCAGGTTGCCCGTTCGGCGGGCTGAACCGCCGGCGCTTTTTGCAAGGCCTTGGTGCGGCGGGCTTGGGTGCTGCGGCAGCGGGTGTCAGTGGTTCGGCATTGGCTGGGCAGTCTGGTCAAACGGCGGAAGTTACCGATGCACCTTCTAGCTCAGCTACTCATCAGTCACACGTTTTTTTTGGTGAGCACCAACAGGGCATTACCACGCCGCGCCCCGCGGTGGGCATGTTGGTTGCCTTTGATGTGCTGGCGCGTGACCGCGAAGGCCTTGAACGCTTGTTGCGTGTGTTGACCGAACGTATCGCTTTTCTCACTAACGGCGGGACCTATGAGCAGCGCGATGCGCGTTTCCCACCGGTTGATTCGGGCATTCTTGGGCCGACCATCGCGCCGGATGCGCTGACCATTACTTTGTCGGTCGGTGCTTCGTTGTTTGATCAGCGCTTTGCTCTGGTTGCGGCTAAGCCACGCCACCTGCAACGCATGGCGGGGTTTCCTAATGACGCATTGGACGCCGCACTTTGTCATGGCGATCTCTCGCTACAGTTTTGTGCCAACACCGAAGGCACCACCATCCATGCCCTGCGTGACATCATCAAAAACACCCCTGGCCTGCTGATGGTGCGCTGGAAGCAGCAGGGCACCGTCCCGGTAATGGCACCCCGTGCGGATGGCTCTACCGAGAGTGCCCGCAACTACTTGGGCTTTCGTGACGGCACGGCCAACCCACAAACTGATGATCGTAAGTTGATGCAAGACGTGGTGTGGGTTGACGGCAGCGAAGGTGAGCCTGCGTGGGCCAAGCACGGTAGCTATCAAGCGGTGCGCATTATTCGTAACTTCGTCGAGCGTTGGGATCGCACGCCGCTGCAGGAGCAACAGGCGATCTTTGGCCGGTTGCGCGACAGCGGCGCGCCGATGAGCGGCGGCGTAGAGCGCGATGAGCCGCAGTACGCGAATGACCCCAAGGGTGAAATTACCGCCCTGGACTCGCATATCCGCTTGGCCAATCCGCGCACCACAGACAGTCAAAGAAATCTGATTCTGCGTCGCCCATTCAACTACTCCAACGGCGCTGAAGCCAATGGCCAGTTGGATATGGGCCTGCTGTTTATTGCCTATCAGGCAAACCTTGAAGCGGGTTTTATCACGGTGCAGAAACGCCTCGATGGTGAACCACTTGAGGAGTACATAAAGCCGATTGGTGGGGGCTATTTCTTTACCCTGCCGGGCATCCAACAAGGGGACTTTCTCGGTAGCAGCATGCTGGCTGCCAGCTAGCCATGCGCACGAGCCCTGCAATTCGTAGATTAGTACTTACCTCACCGCCTATTTCGGCAGGAGACATACAATGTCATTACCACGCACTCTCTTAATAGCGGCCAGCGCTTTTGGTCTGATCGGTCTGCAAGCAGCGGCACAGGCCGCCGTTGCACCGCAGGATTTGGTCGCACCGATCACCGATTACAAACTTTATGTGCTGGATAACCTTGAGCAGTTCACCAGCCATAGCCGTGAATTTACCGATGCGATCAAGGCGGGTGATTTGACCAAAGCCCAGGATTTGTATGCGCCATCGCGTGTGTATTATGAGCGTATCGAGCCGATCGCCGAGCTGTTTGCTGATCTGGATGCCAGTATCGATGCCCGCGAAGATGATTACGAGAAAGGTGTTAAAGATCCGGTGTTTACCGGATTTCATCGATTGGAATACGGCCTGTTTCACGACCAAAGCACTGACGGGATGCAGCCCTATGCTGAACGGTTGATGAGCGATATTGAAGACCTGGATCAGCGCGTTCAAGGCCTGACCTTTCCGCCGGAAACCGTGGTTGGGGGAGCCGCAGCGCTGATGGAAGAAGTCGCCGCCACCAAGGTGTCGGGTGAGGAAGACCGCTACAGCCGAACCGACCTCTGGGATTTTCAGGGCAACGTGGATGGCGCGAAGAAAATCTTTGAACTGGTCAAGCCGCTGGCGAGTAAAGAAGATGCTGCTTTCGTGGCGCGCGTAGAAGATAACTTCGCGTCAATGGAAGCAACCCTGTCTCATTACTATGTGGAAGAGGGCAACGTAGAGAGCGGTTTTGTTACTTATGACAAGGTCAGTGATGCGGATCGTCGTGCGCTGGTTGGCCCGGTTACCGTGTTGGCTGAAGAGCTTTCTACGCTGCGTGGTCTACTGGGCCTGAACTGATTATTGTGCTTGCTGGACAGGCCGCTGGTCGAGATGGAACTCGACCTTCCATTGGAGTGGGTTGTGCGCTGTGGGGTTGGGTTTTGTTTTTTGGAGGGCCGGGTTCCATCCCGGCCAGCAGGGTTGGTGTTGACTCCGCTGGTCGAGATGGAACTCGACCTTCCACTGGCGTGTGCTGTTGTGTGGGTTGTGCGTTGCGGGATTGGTTTTTGGTTTATGGAGGGCCGGGTTCCATCCCGGCCAGCGGTGTTGGCGTTGGCTCCGCTGGTCGAGATGGAACTCGACCTTCCATTGGCGTGTGCTGTTGTGTGGGTTGTGCGCTGTGGGGTTGGGTTTTGTTTTTTGGAGGGCCGGGTTCCATCCCGGCCAGCAGGGTTGGTGCTGACTCCGCTGGTCGAGATGGAACTCGACCTTCCACTGGCGTGTGCTGTTGTGTGGGTTGTGCGCTGTGGGGTTGGGTTTTGTTTTTTGGAGGGCCGGGTTCCATCCCGGCCAGCGGTGTTGGTGTTGACTCCGCTGGTCGAGATGGAACTCGACCTTCCGTTGGGGTGGGTTGTGCGTTGCGGGGTTGGGTTTTGGTTTATGGAGGGCCGGGTTCCATCCCGGCCATCGGTGTTGGCGCTGGCTCCGCCAGTCGAGATGGAACTCGACCTTCCTTTGGGGAGCGCTGTTGTGTGGCCAGCGATGCCTAACTAGTCACCTGATGCGTTAGTCGCGCACGCGGCGAATGGCGTCCAGCCAGCCGTCGTATAACTCATCGCGCTTTTCTTCGCTCATTTGGGGGCTGAAGGTGCGCTCGCAGGCCCAGTGCTTGGCGATGTGCTCCAGACTGTCGAAGATGCCTAGCTGTAATCCTGCGAGGTACGCCGCGCCCAACGCGGTGGTTTCGGTCACTTCTGGGCGGTCTACGGTCACGCCGAGTATGTTCGCCAACTCCTGTACTACCCAATTATTGATCACCATGCCGCCGTCTATCCGCAGCGCGGCGGTACTGTGCGCGCCGTCGGCGGTCATGGCATCCAGTAGGTCACGGGTCTGAAAGCAGACTGACTGCAGCCCCGCAGTAACAATCTGCGCGATGCCAGTATCGCGGGTCAGGCCGAATATGGCGCCACGGGCGGCGGGGTCCCAATAGGGCGCGCCCAGACCGGTAAAGGCGGGGACCAGATACACGCCGGTATTGCCGCCGGCTTCGCGTGCCAGCGCTTCAGTCTCGCCAGCGTTTTGAATCAGTTTGAGACCGTCGCGCAGCCATTGAATTGCCGCACCAGCCACAAAAATACTGCCTTCCAATGCATAGGTGGTCTCGCCGTTCAAACGGTAGCCGACGGTCGTCAGCAGACGATTTTGCGATCGCACCGGTTGCTTACCGGTGTTCATCACCATAAAACAGCCGGTACCGTAGGTGCTCTTGACCATACCGGGGGCGAAACAGGCCTGGCCTATCAACGCCGCTTGTTGGTCGCCGGCGATCCCGCAGACGGGGATGCTGGCGCCGAGTACCGCAGGGTCTGTGGTGCCGAAGTCGGCAGCGCTGTCCATTACTTGCGGCAGCAAGCTGGCGGGGATATCGAGCAGGGCTAGAAGTTCTTCGTCCCAGCATTGCTGATGGATGTTGAACAGCATGGTGCGCGATGCGTTGGTGGCGTCAGTGCGGTGTACTTTGCCGCCAGTCAGGCGCCAGAGCAAAAAGCTGTCTACCGTGCCAAAACGCAGTTCGCCGCGTTCGGCACGTTCGCGTGCTCCTTCTACGTTCTCCAAGAGCCAGCGCAGTTTAGTGGCAGAAAAGTAAGGGTCGATCAACAGGCCGGTGAGCTCGGTTACCTTGTCTTCGTGGCCGGCGGCTTTCAGCTCAGCACAGAAGTCGGCGGTGCGGCGGTCTTGCCAGACGATGGCTCGGTGCAGCAACTCGCCCGTTTTGGCGTCCCAGAGCAGGGTGGTTTCGCGCTGATTGGTAATACCGATCCCGGCAACTTGCTCGGCGCTGATACCGGCCTTCTCGAGCACTTCGCGGCATACTGCCAGGGTGCTGTTCCAGATATCTTCGCCGTCGTGCTCAACCCAGCCGTCTTGGGGAAAGTGTTGAGCAAACTCTTGCTGCGCGGTGAACTGGGGTTTGCCTTCGGCTGAGAAAAGTATAGCGCGGCTGCTGGTCGTGCCCTGGTCGATGGCGAGAATCGGGTTGGCCATAGCGCTGAAATCCTGTGGTTGTCGGTTTTGTTATACGAATGTGCGGTCAGTCGCGGCAGAGCTCACATAGTTGCGCGCTGGTGTGCTGGCGCAAATCATCGGCGGTCAGCTCTATTTCCAACCCACGGCGCCCGCCGCTGATGTACACAGTAGGCCAGTTTGTTGCGCTGGCATCAATAAAGGTGCGCAAGCGCTTCTTCTGCCCCAGTGGGCTAATGCCACCGATAAGGTAACCGGTGCTACGCTGGGCTGCTGCTGGATCGGCCATGGCGGTTTTCTTTACCTTGGCCGCAGTAGCGAGCGCCTTGAGATTGAGCTTGTCGCTCACGGGCACCACAGCGACCAATAGCTCGCCGGTCTCCGTGGCGGCCAGCAAGGTCTTGAATACGCGGCCGTGTGCCAAGCCCAGTTTGTCAGCCGCTTCTGTGCCGTAAGATTCGGCCTGTGGGTCGTGGGTATAGCGATGCAGCTGGTAGCTGACGCGGGCTTTGTCGAGTAATTTTGTCGCGGGAGTCATGGCGCTTCACCAACGGGTAACGGGCCACAGATTAAACTGCGTAACGGGCTGCGCCAAGCTGAGAGCTAGTTATTCGTGTGGCGCTTGCGGGCGGCGCGGCTACGTTGTAAAACAAGCGAGCGCGGGATTGCGCAGGTTTTCGGAGATGTTGATGTTGAAGCCCCATCCAGAAGAGCGCCGTATTGCCCGACCAGCAGGGCAAGCCCCGATATACGATTTGGTGGTTATTGGCGGTGGAGTGAACGGCGCAGGGATCGCCAATGATGCAGCTGGTCGCGGGCTCTCTGTATTGTTATGTGAGCAACACGATCTTGGTTCGCATACGTCCTCCGCCAGCAGCAAACTGGTGCACGGCGGGCTGCGTTATCTTGAGCACTATGAGTTCAGGCTGGTGCGCGAGGCGCTGGGTGAGCGCGAGGTCTTATTGAATAAGGCCCCGCACATTATCTGGCCGCTACGTTTTGTGTTGCCACACAGGCCCCATTTGCGGCCGCGTTGGATGCTGCGTGCCGGATTGTTTCTTTACGATCACTTGGGCAAACGTACTACCTTGCCGGGGTCCACCGGCGGCCCGCTGAACGGCCAAGGGCCGCTCAACCCCGAGATCAATTACGCATTCGAGTATTCCGATTGCTGGGCTGATGATGCCCGCCTGGTGGTGCTCAACGCAGTGCAAGCAGATAGCCTGGGCGCAGATATCCGGCCTTACACCTGCTGCGAGTCTGCGCGCCGTGAGGGTGATCTTTGGCAGGTCGATTTGTTGGTGGGTGATGATGTTCGTGAAACCGTGCAGGCTCGTGCACTGGTGAATGCTGCGGGCCCTTGGGCCGCACGAGTGATGGAACGGGTGGTGTCCACCCGCTCGCCCTATGGCGTGCGCTTGGTACAGGGCAGCCACATTGTGGTGCCACAACTTCATCACGGGCGTCAGGCTTATATTCTGCAAAACGAAGATGATCGCATCGTGTTTGTGCTGCCCTATGAGGGCGAGTACTCCTTGATCGGCACTACCGATGTCGATTTTCAGGGTGACCCTTCTCAGGTGCAACCTACAGAGGAAGAGATCGACTATCTGTTGCAGGTGGTTAATGCGCACTTCAAGCGGCAATTGAAGCACGCAGATATCCGCCATCGATTTTCCGGCGTCAGGCCGTTGATCAGCGATGCCAGTGAAGACGACCCCTCAGCGGTCAGCCGTGATTACAGTCTCACGCTGGAAGGTGCGCCAGGAGAAGCGCCGTTGCTGGCCGTCTACGGTGGCAAACTGACGACTTACCGACGCCTTGCCGAGGCGGCCATGGAGAAGCTCAAACCCTGGTTCCCTGCGGCCAACCCGAGCTGGACTGCGGAATATGCCTTGGCGGGTGGCGACTTTGAGTCGCATGACAGCCTGAGTGGTGAATTGAAGGCTGAACATCCTTGGCTTACCGATCAGCAGATTGAACGTTTCGTACACTGCTACGGCACGCTGAGTCGGGTTTTTCTGCGCGGTATACGTTCGCAGGCAGATATGGGTGAGCAGTTTGGCGCGGGGCTAACGGAGCGCGAGATCAAGTACTTGCGTGAACGTGAGTGGGCGCGCGACCTTGAGGCGATTCTCTGGCGGCGAACCAAGTTGGGGCTGCATTTGAGTGCTGAGCAGCAAGCGCGGCTGCAGGCGTATTTACTGGAATTGGCGGGTGAGATTTTAGCGGTGTGACTTGGGGATTGTTAAGGTGGGCATGGCCAAGCATGCCCCCTAAACTCGCCTAAATCCGAAAACGCTGTCGATCTGCGGCTCACGTTTGCTTGAAGCTCTATGTTGAAGCGTTAATCACTTCGCTTGGCGCTAACTCCTTCAAGCGTCGCAAACGACGTATCTTTGGCCGTCAGCAGAAAGTCCTGTAAGTACGACATCTCTAGCATGTCCTCGCGCACCGCCGCGTAAAGCGTGCCGAATAAACCCTCTGGCCCCAGTTTGCGAGCGCTGACGTAACCTTTGTTCAGATACTCGGCCATAGCCCAGTTGGGCAAACAACAAACACCCCGGCCGGAGGCAACCAACTGCATCATCATCACCGTCATCTCGGCAGTGCGTAACGTCGCAGGTTCGATGCCGGCAGGGTCGAGAAACTGTTTGAAGATATCGAGTCGTTCACGGTCTACGGGATAACTGATCAGGGTTTCACTGGCCAAATCCTCAGGGCGTACGTAACTCTGGCCGCTCAGCGGATGCTGATTGCTAACGGCCAACAGGGCTTCGTAGGTGAACAGCGGTACATAGCTGATGCCGACGATATCCAGCGGGTCTGAGGTGACCACTAAATCCAGATCACCGCGCGCCAAGGCTGGCAGCGGGGCGAAAAAGAAGCCGGAGGCAAAATCCACTTCAACATCGGGCCAGGCATTGCGGAACTGGTCGATGGTCGGCATCAGCCATTGAAAGCAGCTGTGGCATTCGATGGCCATGTGCAGGCGCCCAGCCTGGCCGCCCGCTAAGCGTTGAATATCTCGTTCGGCCTGGCGCACTTGTGGCAACACGCTGTCGACGAGGCGCAGCAAGCGCAGCCCAGCACTGGTAAAACGCACCGGTTTGCTCTTGCGCACAAACAGACTCATGCCGAGCTTTTCTTCCAAATCTTTCAATTGATGTGACAGCGCCGATTGCGTCAGATGCAAGCGATCCGCGGCTTCCACCAAACTTTCGGCTTCGCGCAGGGTGGCAAGAGTGCGCAGGTGGCGAATTTCCAGCACGGCAGTGGCCTCTATTTGTATGAGTAAAATTGAACTATAGCATGAGAAAGATGAGTTTGATTCAGCAAGGATGGAGGCTCAGCATAGCGCCATTGATTCATATAACGGAGAACATCATGGCGCTGGCACACAATCTGGGCTTTCCTCGCATCGGCAAGCAACGCGAACTAAAGAAGGCACTTGAAGCCTATTGGGCAGGCAACAGTGATTTGGCAACGCTGCAAGGCGTTGGTCGCGATCTACGCAAAACCCATTGGCAGTTGCAGGCTGACGCGGGGGTGCAGTTGCTGCCGGTGGGGGACTTTGCCTGGTACGACCAGGTGCTGACCCACAGCTTGATGGTCGGAGTGATACCGCCGCGCTTTGAAGAGAATGCAGCGCCCAGCATGGACACCCTGTTTGCCATGGCGCGCGGTGTAAATAATGCTGGCAAGAGTACCTTCGCCTGCGAGATGACTAAATGGTTCGATACCAACTATCACTATCTTGTGCCTGAGTTTACTGCCGAGCAAACCTTCAGTCTGCAATGGACCCAGTTGTTTGAAGAGGTAGCTGAGGCGCAAGCGCTGGGCCATGCGGTTAAGCCAGTGGTGCTTGGCCCGCTGACGTATTTGTGGCTGGGTAAGGTCAAAGGCGAGAGCTTTAATCGTCTGGATTTACTGGAGCGGCTGTTACCCGTTTACGATCAGCTGCTAGAGCGTTTGGCAGATCAGGGTGTGGAGTGGGTGCAGATTGATGAGCCTGCGTTAGTGATGGATTTGCCACAGGAATGGAAAGTAGCTTATGAACGAGCCTATAACCAACTGCAACGCGCCCCGGTAAAACTGTTACTGGCTACCTATTTCGGCGGCCTGGAAGACAACCTTGGCCTCGCTTGTGCCTTGCCGGTAGACGGTTTGCACGTGGATCTAGTGCGCGCACCGGATCAATTATTGCTGCTGCTCGATCGCTTACCCGCATACAAGGTGTTGTCACTCGGAGTTGTTAACGGCCGTAACATTTGGCGTGCTGAGCTGACTGACCTCCTGGAGCTGCTGCGTAGCGCCGAGCAGCGTTTGGGCGAGCGCCTCTGGGTTGCTCCCAGCTGTTCATTACTGCACTGCCCGGTGGATCTGACGCAGGAAGATCAGCTGGACGCGGATCAACTGAGTTGGCTGGCCTTTGCACGACAGAAAGTAGAGGAGGTCGGTTGTCTGGCGGCTGCGCTCAATCGTTCGACGGATAGAGATTGGGAAGCGGAACTAGGCGCTTCGGCAGCGGCATGTGCGGAACGTCGCAGCTCCGCGCGTCGACATAACCCGCAAGTGACGGCCCGCCTGGCAGGCGTTACCGCAGCACAGGCTAAGCGTAACTCGGCGTATCCACAGCGGGCGGCGGCGCAGCAACGCAAACTGAATCTGCCTTTGTGGCCCACCACCACCATCGGTTCTTTTCCGCAGACCAGCGAGATACGCGCTAGTCGCAGCGCTTACAAACGTAAGGAGTTGAGCGAAGCAGACTACGTTGCCGCCATGCAGGCAGAGATCGCCGCGGTGGTTCGCGAGCAAGAAACGCTCGGGTTGGATGTGCCGGTGCACGGCGAAGCTGAGAGAAACGACATGGTCGAGTACTTTGGCGAGCAGCTGGACGGTTACCTGTTTACCCGCTTTGGCTGGGTGCAGAGCTATGGCTCACGCTGTGTGAAACCGCCGGTGATCTTTGGTGATATCAGCCGGCCCAAGGCGATGACTGTAGAGTGGACGCGCTACGCGCAGAGCCTCACCGACAAACCCATGAAAGGCATGTTGACCGGTCCGGTAACCATCCTGTTCTGGTCTTTCCAGCGCGAAGATGTCACCCAGGAAACCAGTGCAAGGCAGCTGGCGTTGGCCATTGGTGATGAGGTGCGTGATCTGGAGCAGGCCGGGATCGGCATTATCCAGATCGACGAGCCGGCTTTCCGCGAAGGCTTGCCGTTGCGCAAGGCTGCGCAGCCTGCCTATTTGAATTGGGCGGCTGAAGTATTCCGCCTAAGTTGTGCGGGTGTAACGGATGAAACGCAGATTCATACTCACATGTGCTACAGCGAGTTCAACGACATTCTGGGTTCGATTGCCGACATGGATGCAGACGTAATTACCATCGAGACATCGCGCTCGGACATGGAACTGCTGGACGCCTTCGGTGAGTTCGCCTACCCCAACGCGGTAGGGCCGGGTGTGTATGATATTCACTCGCCACGCGTGCCCGACCGCGAAGAGATGCTGCGCTTGCTGCGTAAGGCGGCGGCGGTGGTGCCAGTGGAGCGCCTGTGGGTGAACCCGGACTGCGGTCTAAAAACCCGTGGTTGGCCGGAAACCCGCGCGGCTTTGGCGGCGATGGTCGGCGCTGCGCAGCAGTTGCGAGCGGAGGCGAGCTGACCGGCGGCAGCGGTTCTCCTGTGTTTTGCTTCAACCGGAACGCTGCAGCCTGTAGAGTAGCGGCCGGTTAACGAGCGGGAGCGCGTCATGCAAGAACTGTTGCTACATTGTCGTCCAGGTTTTGAAGGGGAAGCTGCCGCAGAAATGCAGGAGCTATCAGCCGAGCAGGGTATCGCTGGCTACGCTATCGCACAGGATGGCGCGGCCGTGGTGCGCTTTGTCTGCCCGCAGGCTGGCGATGCCGAGCAGCTGATGCGCGCCATTCGCTTCAGTCACCTTATTTTCGCTCGTCAGTGGGCGGTGGGCAGTTGGCTGGACGTTGACCCTGAAGATCGCATCACCCCGATCATCACCGCCTGTGCGCAGGGTCCGATTGCCTCCGAACTCTGGATGGAAACCGCCGACACCAACGACGGCAAGGCCTTGGCTGCCTTGACCAAAAAGTTGCGCGCGCCGCTCGAGCGCTCGCTCACCAAAACCCGCTTTGTGCGCCCCAACAAAACCGATCTGCCGCGCCTGCATCTGTGCTTTGAGAGCGGGCAGCGTATTTTTGTGGGTTGGTCCTGGGCAGATAACGCCGCGCCCTGGCCTATGGGTATTCCCCGTTTACGCGTTCCTAAAGATGCGCCTAGCCGCTCGACGCTCAAGCTCGAAGAGGCGTGGCACCATTTTATTCCGCGTGACGATTGGGATAGTCGTCTGAAGGCCGGCATGACCGCAGTAGATCTCGGCGCCGCGCCGGGCGGCTGGACCTGGCAGTTGGTTAATCGCTTGATGAACGTGATCGCCGTCGATAACGGCACCATGGATCGCAAGCTGATGGACAGTGGGCAGGTGGAGCACATTCAGGCTGACGGTTATATGTACAAGCCCAAGCATATGGTCGACTGGATGGTCTGCGATATCGTGGATAAGCCCGCCCGCAGCAGCGCGCTGGTCTCCAAATGGATTGGCCAACGGCTGTGCCGTGAAGTCATCATCAACTTCAAATTGCCGATGAAGCGCCGTTATCAGGAAACCATGCAGTGCCTTGAGCATATCCAGTTCGCGCTGGACGAGGCGGGCATCAAGGCGGAAATATCCTGCAAGCAGTTATATTCCGACCGTGAAGAGGTCACCTGCCACGTGCGCGCTACCCCACGGGGCTACTGACGCGGGGCTTGATTAAACGGCAGTTGAACTTAGAGCGGTTCGAGCAGTGTAATGCGCTCTTGTTCCAGCAGGATCGGTGCAAAAGCGCCGATGCTGTCCTTGCGCGCTGCTGACTTTTCCCAGCGCTCCCAGGAATGCCGGTTCTGCCAGGTCACCGTGATAATGCGATGATTTGATTGTTCCAGGTCCTTGAAGGACTCCCCGGAAATGAATCCCGGTGACTGAATCGCCGCAGACAGCACTTTGCGCGCGACTTCTTCATAGGGGCCTTCCAAGCCTTCTGCAATAACACGTTCAATCAACACTTTGATCATTCATCATCCCTTACTGTGGACGGGTGTAGGTGTATCGTCTTTTCGACTTGCCTTTTACCACTACCGTAAGTGTTGGCCCTGCGCGCGCGTCTGGCAAGCGCCAACTGAATTCTGGATAATCGGTACTTTCTTCGCGGGGCTATGATCATGACTGAGCAAAACACTCTTCCGATGCTGGATACGCAGGGCCTGATGTGCCCGGAGCCGGTGATGATGCTGCACAATGCGGTACGTGACATGGCAGTGGGTGAGCTGTTGCAAGTGTTGGCTACTGACCCTTCAACCCAACGTGACATTCCTAGATTTTGCGCTTTTTTGGGGCATGAGTTGGTGGAGCAAGGGGAAGCTGAAGGTGTGTATCGCTATGTGATTCGCAAAGCCGGCTAGTGCGCACAGCTTTAGATATCAGGGCCAGTGCCGCCGACGTGGTCTGAATTTTCTGTGTCTGAGCACCTTGGTTATATAAAGAAAGTGGATTGATAGGTTGCCGTTGGTCGCGGTTAATTACCCTGAGTTGCACCTGATGGATGTGTAGTTCATGATTCTCAATCGCAGTTTCTGCCATTTGGCCATCACCTGGTCTATTCGCAGTCAAGTAAGGCCCTTGTAAAAAAGCCAACTACCTATAATTTTGCTCAGTCTCTCCCTATCGAGATCTGTTTCTGGTTGCCTCCCGCCTACGTTGGGACGCACCGTGTGTTTTTTAATATGGCTTTTTCAATGCGTGCTCAAAAATTCAGCTGGTTTGGTTCGTGCTTTATTGCGGGTGTTTTATTCGTCGTTTTTGCCTCCGCGTGGTGGCTTCATCCGCAACATGTTATCTCGGGTTTTGCAGTCTCGGCTCCGGCCAATGATCCACTCGTTGCTGCAGCTCAAGAACCCTTCTACCGCAGTCGATTTGCCTCTTCTGATCTGGAAGAGTTTGTTCATTCTTCGTCGCTGGCGCCGCTTCCCTCCGGCGCGCTTATGGCGGTTTGGTTTGCCGGCTCACGAGAGGGCGCGGCGGATGTGCAGATTCGCGCTTCGCGTTACGACCCCAGCTCAGCGGAGTGGGGCGATGAATTAGTACTCGCCACCCGTGATTCCACCAGCAAAGCTACGCAAAGACATATCCGTAAGTTGGGTAACCCAGTTATTGCCCTGGCCCCGGACAACCGACTTTGGCTGTTCTACGTGTCAGTATCCATAGGCGGCTGGGCGGGTAGTGCGATCAATGCCATGTATTCTGATGATCTTGGCGAAAACTGGTCTTCACCCAAGCAGTTGATTACCACCCCTTTTCTGAACATCAGCACGCTGGTGCGCAACGCGCCGGTATTTCATAGCGATGGCACCATTGGCTTGCCGGTTTATCACGAGTTTTTAGGCAAATTTGCCGAGTATCTGTATATCAGCCCGGAAGGCGAGGTGGTGGATAAAAGCCGCATCAGTAAAGGCAATCATTCGCTACAGCCTACCGTGGTCACCATGGGCGAGCAAAACGCAGTGGCGCTGTTGCGTTACGCCGGAGAGACTCACCACAAGGTATTGGCGAGCCGCACAGACGACGGCGGGCAAAGCTGGAGTGAGCCCTATCCGGTAGATCCGTCTAACCCTAACTCGTCGCTGGCGGCCGTTTCCATGCCGAATCACGGCTTGCTGGTTGCCTTGAACGACCTTGAAGACGGACGTTTTCGCCTGCGACTCATGGGCACCGACGCAGGTCTGGATTCCTGGAAACCAGTCATTGACCTGGACGAGTCGCCCGATCCGCTGGGGCATCCGTTTAGTCCTGAGGTGTATCGCGAGATCATCGGAAACAAGTTTCAGCTCTCAAGCGGGCCGCGGCGTCAGGCGCTGGTCGAAGAGTTTCTGACCAACCTGGATCAGCGTGTGTGCAGCGCCAATGGCTGTGACTTCGAGTATGAGTATCCTTATTTCATCAAGAGCGTCGACGGCCTCTATCACCTGGTTTACTCATGGAACAACACCTTCATTAAACATGTGACTTTCAATGAGTCCTGGTTGACGGGGCAATTATGATGGCTGATCTGTGGTTGTCGCATCTGACGTTGGCACTGCTTGCGTTTCTTCTTACGCCGGGCTTTGGTCTTGGCGCTGTATGGCAAGCTGTTCGCTTGATGGTATTGCTGGCCCTTAGCTTTGTACCTATAGAGGGCCTTTCGCTGGCCGCTTATACGCATAGTTTTACCGGCGATGCGGCGATCACTTCATTGGTCGCTCTGCTGTATTTGGCTGGGGTACGGGTTGGGCTTGTTCCGTGTATGGAACGGGCAAGGTCAATACAGATAGTCGTGGTGATGGCTGCGTTAGGACTTTTTCTCTATCCCGCGACGTTGGGGCTGTCCTACTTTGATCCCTATCGGTTGGGATACCAGCCGCGTCATCTGATCCTCTTTATTGGCGTGATCGCCTTCGCCTTGCTGGCGCTGGGTAACCGGCTGGGCGCTTGCATGCTCGGTCTTGCCACGCTGGCCTTCAGCCTGGGCTTTAAGTCTTCGCCCAACTATTGGGATTATCTGATTGACCCCTTCATCGCCTTGTATAGCTGCGTGGCTGTGACTGGCTACCTCGTCAGGATGGCTTGGACCGGCAAGTCTGCAAAACGTGACACCAGGCTGCCCGCCCAGGCTTGAGGCTTTGGCAGTGGTACTTTCTCTGTTTGATAGGTTGAGGTTTGCAATGATGGGTTGGCTTCACTCGCGGCGTTTGCATTACTGGTTTGGTGCGGTAGCGATCTTGTTTGTTGTGCTGGCAGTATTGCGGGGAGTGTTTTTTATTGGCTTCTCGGGGTTTGAACTCAGTGCATTGGGTGATGTTGATACTATTCCGGAGACCCTGGGTATAGGTTTACGCTTTGACCTTCGCTTGGCGATCCTGCTGATGCTGCCGGTTGCCGTACTCGCTTGGCTACCCGTTTGGAACCTCACACGCTCACGGGCTCTGCGTTGGCTGGCGCGGTTGTACCTTGTACTGGCCTTGGCCGCGGTGTTTCTGATCTACATTTTTGATTTTGGTCATTACGCCTATCTGGGTGTGCGCCTCAACGCGACCGCATTGCGTTTTCTTGAAGACGCGCAAATTTCCACCGATATGATCTGGCAAACCTATCCGGTTATCTGGATTACGCTCGGATGGTTACTAGTGACCGCGCTGGCTAGTTGGTTGTTGCTGCGTCTTGAACGGGTAACGCTGGACCGTGCTGCAAAACCGATTAGCCGTCTTTCGCTGGTCTGGGGAAGCGCCCTGATGGTCGTGTTGGTGTTCCTGGGTCTTCTGGGGCGGCTCGAGAATATTAATCTGGAAAACCCGGTGCCGCTGCGCTGGAGCGATGCTTTTTACTCGGGCGATAATCAGGTCGCAGCGCTGGGCTTAAACCCGGTGATCTTCCTTTACGATACCTTGAAAGTGCCACACAAGCCCTATGACCGGGAACAGGTTGCCGCTCACTATGACGCGGTCAGCCGGTATCTGGGGGTTGATCAGCCTGATGCAGAGACGCTGAGTTTTATTCGTCACCAAGCTCCGCAGCCTTACGCCGTTGCTGCTAGCCAGCCACCGAACGTGGTTTTCATTATGCTTGAGTCATTAGGCACCAGTGCGGTAGGCGCCTATGGCAACCCGTTGAACCCAACGCCCAACCTGGATCGGCTGGCCAAACAAAGCTGGTTTTTCGAGCACTTTTACGTGCCGGTTACCGGCACCGCAAAAACGGTGTGGGCCAGTATCTCAGGGGTGCCCGACGTCTCGCGTGAAGAGACCTCTACACGTAATCCATTAATCACCCGCCAGCACAGCTTGATCAATGCATTAAAGGGCTACGACAAGTACTACATGATCGGCGGCAGCTCCGGCTGGGCCAATATGAACGGCCTGATTCGGCAAAGTATTGATGGTGTTCAATTGCTTGAGGAGGGCGATTGGAACTCACCCTTGGTGGATGTGTGGGGTATTTCGGACCTGAGTCTGTTCAAGGAGAGCGATCGCATCTTGCGCGCGCAGGCTAGCGGCAAGCCGTTCTTTGCCTATATCCAGACTGCCGGCAATCATCGGCCGTTTACTATTCCAGCGGAAAACGACGGCTTTGAGGTGCGCGACCTGCCACTGGAAGAGGTGCAGAACGCAGGTTCGCGCACGCTTGAACAATACAATGCCGTGCGCCTGCTGGATTTCAACATCGGCCGCCTGATGGAGATTGCTAAAGAGGGTGGTTGGTACGACAACACAATCTTTGTGATGTTTGGCGACCACAACACGCGCATCAGCCAAATCCCTCACTTACCGCCCGCCTTTGAAAAACTGGGGCTGGAGAGTAACGCCGTGCCTATGTTGATCCACGCACCCAAACTGCTGCAGCCAAAAGTGATTGAAGAGGCCGTTGGCCTAGCCGACCTCTTGCCAACCGTGTTGGGTATGGCGGGTATGGCATTTGATAACGGCGCGATGGGTCGTGATATTCAACAGCCGGCACCAGAGGGCGAGCGCGTGGTCCCGCTCGTGCTGCGAGAGGGTACGTTCCCGCTGATCGGCGGAGTGACCCAAGACTTTCTGCTGCAGATGCAGCACGATGGCACGCAGCCGACCTTGCATGACCTGGCATCGCAAACGCCCTTGGACGATGTGGCTAATCAGCATCCTGAGGAGTTTAAGCGCATGGAAGAATTGACGCGCGGGCTGCATGAGGCCTCGCGATTGATGCTTTACCAGAACGTCCGAAAGGATTGATTGCTCCAACGGAGGGCTGGAGGCTCAAGCCCTCAACCCTCTGTTGGTGTTTGCCAACCGCTTTGCCCTGGTTGTGACTCGCATGCGCCCAGCAAATCTTGCCAGGCTTGCGTGTGCTTTGTCAGCGCAGCCTGATACTCCTCCCAAAGACTGTTTTTTTCGCCGGCCAGGCGAGCCAGCGCATGTGCGGTGGCGTCTGGAATGTCGGGCACCGCGCGCAGTGCAATCACAGCCTCGGCCCAGGGCTGCCCCAGCCGTTGTAGCTGCGCCAGGTAGGGTTGGATCTCACCGGCATAAAACAGCACAAACACGTTCAGCAGAATTTTTGAGCGGGCAGTGGGTGCCTGCATTGGGCAAAGTAGTCGAGGGTTTGTGGCAGTTAACATGTGCGTAGCTTGATGCAGTCCGTGGGTAGTTTGCGCAAGGCTGGTGATCAGTTGGCTACTGCGCTGGTTTTGCTGCAGCGCTTGTAACAGAGCATCAATGTGGGCTCTGTCTGGCGGTAATTGCTGGGGTAGTGCAGCGCCAATTTCAGTCAGTTTTCTCAACGCTGCAACGGCGTCCTGATCTGTTATTTGGCTGCTACTGATGGGCAAGGGTTGATTGGCAAAGCGCAAATAATCTTCAAATTCCTCGCTAGCGTTCAAAGCATTCCAATAGGTTGCAGACAGGGTGGCGCGTTTGCTGGCTGCGAGGGCAGTGAGTTGCTCGCCGAGCGCTGGTTGATCATCTTGCTGGTTGAGCAGGGTGGTGCAATGTTCCAGCGCCCTCAGCAACTCGCCGTCATAGGCAAGCCGGTGGCTCCAGGGCATGACCTTGCCAAGCACGCTGTTGCGTTCGCTGATGCGTTGCTGCAGCAGGCGGCAGTCGTTGGTATCAACAATCAGATCGAGCAAGCTAATACGCAGTGGCGGAATATCGATCATTCGCTCGCGGCGCGCAGGGAAGCGGTAATCGGCGAGTTGGTCGGGCTCGAATGGCTGCCATTGCTGCTGCAGTACGCGTGCAATCCGGTCGAGGTAGTTCTGCATTTGCCGCTCAGCCTCAGGCGCGCGCTGACAGCCTGCTAATGTAAGCAGCAAAACTAGCAGTAGAGTAACGGGCGTGTGGCTCGGGAATGCAGGCATGCGGGCAGTATGCCACGCATGCAGCTACAACTGGATCAGTGGGTGGCGCTATACGGGGTGCCCGTTGACGACAGCAGCGGACGTAGTTTTTCGCGTTTACCCACAACCGATAGACGCAGCCCGAGGAACAGCGCCGCGCTACTCAGGCCGATGATCAACCCAATCCAGAAGCCCGCCGGGCCGCGCGGTGGGCCAAGCCAGTCGCTGATACCCAATACGTACCCGGCAGGCAGGCCGATCAGCCAATAAGCAATCATGGTCAGCAGCATCGGTATGCGGGTGTCTTGAAAGCCCCGCAATGCGCCCGCACAGGCAACCTGGATGGCATCCGAAAACTGGTATAGCGCAGCCAGTACAAAGAGGCTTGCGGCCAACTCGATGACTTGTGCGTCCTGGGTGTATAGCAAGGGGATTTGCGCAGCAAAAAAGTACATGCCGGCCGCCGCGATGGTGGCAAAACCCAGTGCAACCACAGTACCTACCTTGGCAGCGAAGAGCGCGGCGCGCGCTCCGTTCCGGCCCAGGTTGTGGCCCACCCGGACCGTAATGGCAAGCCCTAGGCTAAATGGCACCATAAAGGCCAATGAGGAAAAGTTGATCGCTACCTGATGGCTGGCGACCACAATCGCGCCCATGCCGCCAATCAATAGGGCAATTACGCAAAACATGCTGGTTTCCGCGAATAGCGCGATACCGATAGGTAAGCCCAAGCCGAACAGTTCGCCTTGGGTGCGCGCCTTGGGCCAATCGAAACGATCAAATAATCCGCACTCGCGGTAAGTCGGTGAGCGCTTGAGGTGAATCAACAGGCAGAACAGCATCGACCACATCACCAAGGCCGTGGCGACCCCGCAACCCACGGCGCCCATGGCCGGAAAACCGAGTTTGCCGTACACCAGTACATAATTGGCGGGTACGTTGATCGCCAAACCGATAAAGCCGACCAACATCGCTGGTTTGGTTTTTGAGAGGCCGTCAGATAAACCGCGTAAGGCGAGCATAATGCCCACTGCCGGAAAGCCGAGCGAGATAGCCAGCAGGTAATCCAGGGTGGTCGGAATCAGCTCATCGCCGATATTCATCACTATCAGAATCGGGCGCGTCAGATTCAGAAACACTGTGCAGGCCAAGCCGATAAAAAGCCCAAGCCAGACGCCCTGACGCACTAACGCCCCGGTGTCCGCTAGGCGGCCCGAGCCGCTGCTGGCGGCGACTTTGGAGGTGATAATCATCATCACCCCGGTAAGAAATAGCAGGGTGGGAATCCAGAAGGAGTTGCCCAAGGCGACGGCGGCCAAGGCTTCAGCGCTAACGCGACCCGCCATGGCGGTATCCACAAAGCCCAGCAGAGTGTGCGACAGCTGGGCAGCCACGATAGGCAGCACGAGTACGATCAGCGCCCGCAACTCTGTTAGAATGCGCGGCCCGTTGAAGCGAGATGGTCTGCTGATCATTACCGAGTGTGCCTTGGGGAAAAGCGCTTCATCCTATCAACTTGCCAACTATTGTCTACCAGCCGATGCAGCATCATTGCGACGATCTTGTAAGCCTGTTTGACCGCTGTTTTGCGGTTGATTTCAATACCCGGTTAGTGGGCGGCAACCCTGAGCCTGAATACCTGCCGGCGGATGTAAACAATAGCGCTCATCGTATTTTATTTACCCGTGATTACTTCCGCAGCGCGCTGCATGAAACGGCGCATTGGTGCGTGGCTGGCGCAGATCGACGCTTGCTGCCGGACTTTGGTTATTGGTATGCACCCGACGGCCGCACGGCGGACCAACAAAGGGTGTTTGAGCAGGCAGAAGTAAAACCGCAAGCGCTGGAGTGGATATTCTGCGCTGCCAGCGGGCACCGTTTTGACGTGAGTACCGACAACCTGAGTGGCGAGGTGACGGATTCGGAGCCTTTCCGCGCCAAGGTGCATGCCCAGGCGTTGGCGTATCTGGATGCTGGCCTAGCCGAACGTCCCCAGCGCTTTGCTTTAGCCTTGTTGGCTTTTTATCGGCCTGGTATGCAACTGAATGCTGAACTGGTTATCTGAGTGACTGCGCCGGCGGCGCATCGATTGAATCTTATTAACCTTTGTTGCGCTGCTGTCATTAACACGGCTTGAGCCTTCGTAAAAAACGATAACTGATAGGCGAACAATGGACTACAAAGCGTACGAGTGGCGAATTGCTCTCAGCCTGGTTGTATTGTTGATTTTGATTCAACTGGCAGGGTTTTTTACGATGCTGCAGTCCAATCGCGCCATCGCGATTAGCGCGGTGGAAGTAGAGCTGCAAACGGCCAGTCAGGTCGTGACTCGCTTGCTGAAACTGCGTCAACAGCGGCTTGCTCAATCAACTGCTGTGCTGGCGGCAGACTACGGTCTGCGGGAGACGGTGGCAAGCGGTGACCAGCCCACTATCGAGTCGATGCTCGATAATCACGGCAAACGCATCGGCGCCGATTTAGGCGTAGTGCGTGGGCTAGAAGGACAGCTCATTGCCAAGGTGGAGCCAGGTATGGACGAGTCGGCAGACGACCTGGATACGCGGCGATTGGTGAGTGAAGAGGGTGGCATGCACATAGAAAGTGCCGACTCCGATGGACAATCCGCCTTTCAGTTCGCCACCGTCCCGGTTATGACGCCACGCCCGAGTGCTCAGCTAACGATGGGTTTTGCCATAGATAAAGCCTTCGTCAAGGACCTGAGCGAGTTGAACGGTTTAGGGGTCAGCGTGTTGTCGCGTGATAAGGAGGGCGACTGGCAAATCCTGGCCAGCACGCTCAATGGCGACCAGAATAATTCGCTAGCCCAGCTTTTGCCCGCTCAACCCGACGAGCAAGTTCTGAGTGGCCAGCTGCACGGAGAGAACTATCAGCTGTTGGCGTTGCCATTGTCGGAGACCCAAGGTGCCGATTTGCAATTGGTGCTTAGCGTGCCGTTGCAACGCGCCATGGCGCCTTATCAGCGTATCGAGAAAGTCATCGCAGCGCTGATTTTGGTTGGTTTGGTACTCTCGGCTTTTGCAGTGCAATTGGTTATCCGGCGTTTGGTTGCGCCGCTGAATGCGATGGCGCATCTGGACAGCCTGACAGGGTTGCCCAATCGTCGAGTGTTGGATATGACATTGCACCAGGCGGAGTTGTCACGCCAGTCCCGGGGCATACCTTACAGCCTGTTAATGATAGATCTGGACCGGTTTAAGTTACTTAATGATAGTTTCGGCCATGCTGCCGGCGATAAGGCGTTGCAGGTAGTCGCAGAACGACTACTCGCGTCGGTGAGCAAAACGGACATCATTGCCCGCCAAGGGGGCGATGAATTTGCCGTATTGCTCAATTGCACCGATCAGCCGGCTGCCGAGCGTGTTGCTAACACTATCCTGCAGGCGCTGGCAGCCCCCATCGACTATGCCGGGGAGTCATTGAATGTTGGCGGTAGTGTCGGCGTCGCGGTCGCTGCGCCGGGTGAGCCATTACCGGCAAGACAACTTATGATTTTGGCAGATAAGGCCATGTATGAAGCCAAGCGCAGCGCGAAGGGCTTTGTAACCACTCGCGCTTAGTCTAATAGCGGTGAGGAGCGCACAGCGCCAGTCAGGCAAGCTGGCGTGCCTCATGCTCGGCGCCGGCCGCACTGTAGTGCTGGCCCTCTGCGAGAAACCCCAGCACGGCATTGCGCGTCTGGCCCCACGCCTCGCGGCTCTCCATGTCTAAAAAATGCCCCGCGCCGCGGACCGTTGCATAGCTGCAATCGGCTAAATAACGGCTAAAGTGGCGTGCGTCTGTTGGGCTGGTATAACGATCCAGATCGCCGTTAACGAACAAGAGCGGCACATTGATGTTCGCACTGCCGGTCAAATAGCAGCGTGTGTCCTGCGTCAACACCTGACTCACATGAAAGGCCATCTGCTGATACTCGTGCTCATCCAGGCTGATGATGTGTCGGAAGTTGTAGCGCTTGACCAGCGAGGGCAGATGCTCGCCAATCGTGTCATTCAGCAGCATGCCCAGCTGGCGGCGCTCGCTGTTAAGCAGCAGGTTGATGCCCGACTCCAGATAGCTGCGCATGGGGCTATTGATCAGCGGCGAGAAGGCCATGATCACCGCCTTGCGAATAGTTGGCGGGCGTTGCGCCAAGGCCAGTAGTGCCGAGGCGCCACCCCACGAGAACGACAATAGGTGATCGGCCTCAAAGTGAGCGATCAGCTCCAGCAGTATGCCGGCTTCCTGCTCCTTGGTAATCGGCCGCTGGTTGGCGTTGTAGTGCTTGGATTCACCCGAGTAGGGCTCATCAAACAGCACCACATTGAAATGCGGTTGTAAAAAACGCACGGTCTGTGCGAAGGCGGCCATGGTCGGAAGCGAACCATTGACCAGAATAACGGTGCCTTGTGGGGCGGGGCTGGCGTAGTAGTGCGTGTGTATACGAAACAGCCCTAAAGCTTCAACCACCTGGTGTTCTGGTTTCATATTCCCTGTCTCCGGTCTTGGCTAGACACGCCAACAGTGGCGCGCCATACAGGGCAGTTATCGGCAAAAAAGGCCTGAAGAAACTCAACGCGCCAAGGCATCGTCTGGTACAGACAATGTTATTTATGGTTATGGCGACAGGGTGGTGAGGACAGTCTCGGGAGCAGCACAATGGGTGTTGTGCGGGTTGTCCGTCGACTCAGGCAGGTCCTGCAAAAGAGGGGTGGGAAGCCCTCAGTAAACGCTTAGAATAATGTTTTGACCGCCAAGTCACATCCGGACTTGTTGCGTTCAGTAAAGCAGCGCCTTTAAGTCAGCGCAAGCGCATTCTTGCAGTTTATTTACGGCCTTACGCAACCCGGCTGGACAGCCTGCCAAGCACCGCTGACAATGCCCTCAAACCTCGATTCCGGAAGCTGCTGCATGCGTATTGTTGCCGACGAAAACATCCCCCTGCTGAACGCCTTCTTCGCCGATCAAGGCGAGATTAGCGTCTACCCCGGCCGCGAGATTCGGCGCGAGCACTTAATGCAGGCCGATGCGCTGCTGGTGCGTTCAGTTACCAAGGTGGACCCAGCGCTGCTCGCTGGCACGCCGGTGCGTTTTGTTGGCACCTGTACCATAGGCACAGACCATCTGGATCTGCCGGGTCTGCAAGCGGCGGGGGTGCACGTGTCCAGCGCGCCCGGTTGCAACGCGCGCGGCGTAGTCGAATACGTACTGAGTTGTTTGCTCACGCTATCCGAGCGCACCGGCAAAGCCTGGCGCTCACAGCGCGTCGGAATCATCGGCGTGGGTGAAGTCGGCGGATGTTTAGCGCGCACGCTGCAAGCGCTGGGAGTGGATTGCCTGCTCTGCGATCCGCCGCGCGCCGAGCGTGGCGAGGGCGGTTTTGTGAGTCTGGATGAAGTGCTGGCGCAGGCTGATGTAATCAGCTGCCATGTGCCGTTGCAGCAAAACGGGCCGCACGCCACGCGCCACCTTTTGAACGCCGAGCGTTTGGCTAATCTGGCGCAAGGCACCTGGCTGATCAACAGCAGCCGTGGCCCAGTAGTCGATAATCAGGCGCTTGCTGCGCTGTTACCCCAACGGCCCGACCTGCAAGTCGCGTTGGATGTGTGGGAGCAGGAGCCTCAAGTTGATCTGGCTTTGGCGCGCCTGTGCGCGTTGGCCACGCCCCATGTGGCGGGGTACAGCCTGGATGGAAAACTGCGCGGTACCGAGCAGATATACCATGCGTTTTGCGCTCACTTTAAATTGCCTGCAACACTCAGCTTGACCGAGCTGGCACCCACGTCAGGCTTGGCGAATTTAAGTGTGGATGAGCAGACGCCCGCAGACTGGGCGTTGGCCCGCGCGCTACGTTGGGTGTACGACGTACGGGATGACGATGCGCGCTTTCGCGCCGCCATGTTGAGCTTGCAGGAAGATCAGATTGCGAAGGTGTTTGATCAGCTACGCAAGCACTACCCGCTGCGGCGGGAGTGCTCACATCTGCAACTAGGCTGGTCGAATAACCAAGCCTTACACGCAGACTGGTTAGCGGCGGGCTTTAGTGGCTAGCCTGGCGGGGCGCCGCAACCCATTGGCGCTCCAGTTCATTACAGGCGTGTTGAACCATTTGCTCGGTAATAGCAATTTCGCGGCCCTGCTCATCAAGCAGGTAACCGCCGGTGCAAGAAGACGGATGGATCAGAATTTCGGCACTTTCACGGCAAGTCTGCAAGGCATGTACACTCATGGTTTTCTCCCATTATGGTGTCGCTAAATCGTGTCGCTGAGTCCGCTGGCTTCCCCTCCCGGTAACCAGCTAAACGCAGGGTATGGCAATGGCATGACGGCTTTGTTACAGCGCACAGGCTGCCCGCGCAATAACGCCACAGTGGCAACAGACACTGCATAAACAGACAAAACGGCTATTCGCAATGCAATCAGGTTTCAGATTAGGTCTCATCATCAACCCCATCGCCGGGGTAGGCGGGCAAGCCGCGCTCAAGGGCTCCGATGGCGTAGTTGAACAGGCGTTGGCGCAAGGCGTGTTGCCGCAAGCGCAACGCCGCGTCGCCATTGCGCTGGAGCAACTGCTGCCGCTGCGCGATCAACTGCAACTCTTTGCCGCGCCCGGCGCTATGGGCAGCGACCTGTTAACTGAGCTGGGCTTTGAGCACCAGGTGGTCGGCGAGTTAAGTGACCCGAACCAGACCAACCCTGAAGACACCGAGCGCTGCGCCGCTGCCCTGCAAAAAACCGGCATAGACCTACTGCTGTTCGCCGGCGGCGACGGCACCGCCCGCAATATCTGTAACCAGATCAGCGGGAGTCAGTTGGTCTTGGGTATTCCCGCAGGCGTAAAGATTCACTCGGGCGTGTACGCAGTGAACCCACGCGCTGCCGGTGAATTGGTCGCGTTGTTGGTCAAGGGCGATCTGGTGCGCCTGCGTGAAGCGGATGTGCGCGACATCGATGAAACCGCCTTCCGCCAAGGCCAGGTCAAAACCCGTCACTACGGCGAACTCTCAGTGCCCGAAGAAGGCCGCTTTGTGCAGCAGGTAAAGCAGGGCGGGCGAGAAGTCGAAACCATGGTGCTCGACGACATCGCCGCTTGGCTGCAGGAAGAACAAAGCGAAGAAACCGGCTGGATACTCGGCCCCGGCTCCACCAACCTCGGCCTACTGGAAGCCATGGGGCTGCAGGGCACTTTGCTGGGCGTAGACGTATTGCGCGGCGGCGAACTGCTTTTGCAGGATGCCACCGAGCAGCAACTCTGGGCCTTACTAGAGCAAGGCGGCGACTGGCGCATATTGGTCACCGCGATCGGCGGCCAAGGCCATATCCTCGGCCGCGGCAACCAGCAGCTCTCACCCCGCATCATCCGCGCCGTCGGCCTCAACAACCTGCTGGTGGTCGCTACCAAAACCAAACTCACCACCCTGGATGGCCGCCCGTTTCTGGTTGATAGCGGCGACGCCGAACTGGACCAACAACTTACCGGTCTGCGGCGCGTGCTCAGTGGTTACCGGGAAGAGATGCTGTATCCGGTGAGCTGGAAGGCGGAGTAGGGCAGAGATGCGGCGCTATGAAGATTTGCTTTACCGCACATCCTCATGGCGCTATTTTGGCTTCACGGCAGTAAGCCAGTAAGCAGGAGCCCAAGGATGGCGCGCAGCACTACCCCAATACCCTACCAACTAAGCACAGCTTCAGCTTTAACGGGTCTGATGCTCCTTCGCGTGCGCGCTATTCACTGCCCAAATGGCCTCCAGTCCGTAATCAAACAATACTTATACTGCCTGGGATTGAACGCTGGCGGGTACCAGCTTTCCACCCTGAATATGCTGGCTGACATGCCATACAGGTTTATTGGATTCACGAAATGCGGAAGTCACGCGAATACGTATGGGGTTGGGTGATTATATTCAAATTATTGAATTTAAAGATATTTTTCATAATGTGCCGGCGGCGAGGAGCGTTGATATGCGGAAGTCACTAATATGCAATCATAAAGCTGACGGTCCACTTAGCTGTTAGAGGATTTACCTAAAGTGTCAAAAATTTCTAAATTCAACAAACCATTATTTGTAATTGCCTTTTGCGCGCTGATTGGCTGCCAGAGCACGATAAGCAAGAAACCAGAGTCGAACACTGAATACGAGAAAAAAAATCAAGCATTACTTCTACAAAGCATATTTTAGCCATCAGGAAGTATGCTTTTAGAGCCGCTAAGCGCAGGCACATGCTTGTATAGCGACGAAAGTATAAAAGTATCTTGTTATAGTAATAACACGTTCAAAGTCATCAACGTGCACTTCATCAGTCACCAAAAATTCGCTATTGACTCCCCTGAGGGCAGATTAGCATACAGAACAATTATTAATGCGGACACCCACCAATCCCTTATCGAAAAGTTAATTGCAAAAAATCCAATCAAGAAAAACCATGGTCAATATTTCTCTTTCACAAGCTACGACCGAGAGTGCGAAGTTCAACCTTTCACTGTTTGGGATAAAAAATATAACTCAAGCATAGTCTCTATAATTTTTGTATATACCTGCTCAGTAGACAGCAATACACTTGTTCGTTTATTCGAATTAAAGCAAAAAGTCGCTTTGAAGCTCTACAAGGACCAAGTAGACCCAAGCACAATCACTATGCCGGCAAACTAGTGAAATCACTCTAACAAATGGTTCAAGTCGTTCGCTTCGCTCACTGGGACTGGCTAAAGCCAGCCCCCTTAACCTGTACGTTAGCTGGGATTGCCATGCCTGAGAAGTGCTACTATAGTGGCACTATTAGTCTGTTCGGGGTGAACCCATGAAAGTTGAGCTTGTTACCAACCTTAAACGCCAGGCCACAAAGATTCTGGCAGACCTGCACTTGTCCAAAGAGCCGGTACTGATTACGGAGCATGGTCAGCCATCCGCATACCTTGTTGATGTGCAGGATTACGAGTTTATGCAGCGTCGACTTGAGCTGCTTGAGGGGCTCTCACGGGGAGAGCGAGCTGTACTTGAGGGAAGAACGTACAGCCAGAGTGAGGCCAGGGAGAAAATGAGTAAATGGCTGAAGTAATCTGGACGGAACCCGCCCTTCAAGAGTTGGATGCCCTCGCCGAGTACATTGCGCTGGATAATCCTGCCGCCGCAAGTCATCTGGTTCAGGATGTTTTCGATAAGATCGAGCGCTTGGCAGATTTTCCCCAATCCGGACGGATTCCTCCAGAACTCCCTAACTCCGTGTACAGGGAGGTAGTCGTTCCACCGTGTCGCATTTTTTATCGTGGGGATGAAAAGCGGGTTCTCGTTCTCTACGTCATGCGAGAAGAGCGGCAGCTTCGTGCGTACATGCTTGGAGGCTGCTAACCAGGTGCGTCACACGGATGCCTTTGTCTCGGCTTCGCTACGCCAAAGTCACCAGTGCGCTTCACGTAAGGATCAACTGACCTCACTATGCCGAAGATCATTCTGGAAGGTCATATCGTGGTTGCCGGCGGCGATCTGCCTGCAGTCACCTCAGCGCTGCCCACCCATATCCAACTCACTCGGCAAGAAGCAGGCTGTTTGTGCTTTGAAGTGACTCAGAACCCAAACGCAGAAAACATCTTTTTTGTGTACGAGGAATTTATCGACCGCGCCGCCTTTGAAAAGCATCAGCGTCGGCTCAGATCGTCCGATTGGGGCAGGGCCACGGCGAATGTACAAAGGCACTATCAGGTGAGGGAGGTCCATTGAGGGCTCAAAGAGATGGACCCCCGGTTTTGAAAGGCTATTTTTCACACGTCGCGAAATAAGATATCTGCGTGCTTTGCGCTGTGCATCAACAGAGGACCATAGGTTATGGCTAGGGTAATCATTGTCACCGGTCCTACCGGTGTGGGGAAAACTACGTATTCGCTGTCGTTATCCAAGGACATTGGCGCAGTGCGCTTTTCTATCGATCCTTGGATGCAGACTTTGTTTTCCAAGGACATGACCTCACTGGACTACTCCTGGATGATCGAGCGGGTGAATCGCTGCTACGTGCAAATCTGGCAGGTTTGCGAACAGATTTTGCAGTTGAACGGCAATGTGGTCCTGGATCTGGGGTTCACCACCAAAGAGCAGAGAGCACGTTTCTCTGAGCTGGCAAGGGCGATAGGAGTGGAGCCCGAAGTTCATTATCTGAATGCGCCGAAGGGCGTGCGTAAGCAGCGTGTAGGAAAGAGAAATACTGAAAAGGACCCGGACGTTTATTCCTTTGAGGTCACCGACTTTATGTTCAACTTTATGGAGCCACGGTATGAGGCTCCAGACGCAAACGAGTTGGAAAATGGCCGTACTGTAAATGCGTAAAACTCGAGTGATGCCGCGCTGGGCTCTCGCTGACCGCTAGCAGCCTCAAATAGCTCTCTACCCCTTAGCTACAAATTCCCCCACAGTACTACTTTCGTGTTGGCGTACGTACCTATAGGCCTACCATAACGGCAGGCTCAACACATTAGAGGCGTATCATGACCGCCATTACAGCAACTGAGGCGCGCAGTAACCTTTATCGGTTGCGCGGAGTCACACCAGCCCATCGTCATCATGGGTAAGCTGAACAAGGCTGTTTTGGTATCCGAAGAAGACTGGTCGGCCATTCAGGAAACGCTTTACCTGCTCTCCTTCCCTGGAATGCGGGAGTCTATTGGCGAGGGGATGAAAACCGCCGTGGATGACTGCGATGAGGAGCTTAGCTGGTGACATGGGAGCTGGCTAACACCAAGCAGGCTCAGAAAGACGCAAAGAAACTGGTCTCCAGCGGTCTCAAGCAAAAGGCCCAGGATTTATTGGCGCGGATTGCAGTGGACCCCTACCTTAAGCCGCCTCCGTTGGAGAATCTGATCGGGTGCCTATTCACGGCGTATCAACATTCAACATCGTTTGGTTTACCAAGTACTCGACGACCAGCGAGTTGTGAAGGTGCTCCGGCTTTGGAGTCACTACGAATAGGGAATAGCCAGCTACGGCTGCTGGGTGATTTTCTCATCGTTTCGCAGATTCCAAGTTGCCGCAAAGCGCTGTGTTAGCAATACACATAAAATCAGTCAATTAGCCTAGTCGTTCTTCTCCAATTTCAAATACCGCTCTATCCCTAGTATCCGATCTTCCGCGTGATGATTCACATACAACACTGTCGTCTCCGAGCCCTGGCAGATCTTCCCGATCAGAGCCAGCACCAGTTGGCGGTTCATGTCGTCTAGGCCCAGGCAGGGTTCGTCCAGGATCAGCAGGGGCGGGTGTTTGACCATGGCGCGGGCAATGAGTAACAGGCGCTGATCGCCATAAGACAGCTTGTTAAACGGCTGATCGGCGCGGCTCTTCATGCCGAGTAAGTCGAGCCATTGGTCTGCGATCTTCTTCTGGTTATCGGACGATTTGGTGTACATGCCGATACTGTCGTGAAAGCCGGAGATGATCACGTTTCTGCAGCTGGTACTAACGCGATATTCCCATTGCAACGCAGTGGATACGTAGCCGATAAATTGTTTGATCTGCCAGATGCTTTCACCCTTGCCGCGTTGGAAGCCAAACACAAATATATCGTTGGTATAGCACTGCGGGTGGTCACCGGTGATCAACGACAGCACGCCGGTTTTACCGCTGCCGTTCGGGCCGCTGAGTTGCCAGTGCTGGCCGCGCTCAATGGTCCAATTCAGCTTGTTTACGATGACGGTGTCGCCGTACTTGATGGTGGCGTCTTTCAGCCGCACCAGCGGTTGGCTTGGATCCAGCGCTGGCAGTTTGTTGCTGGGGTCGGTCCCGGGCACGGTCAGGTCGGTGCTTTTCAAGTGCAGTAATTGGTAAAGCTCGTTGAAGGCGGCTTGGTCGCTTTTATCGACAGTCAGTTTTAAGCGGCCTTGATTCGGGTTCTTTGGGTCCGAGGTGTCTTTATCCAGGTAGGCAATATGGGTGATGAAGTCGGGCATTTCATCAAAGCGGTTCAGCACCATGACCATAGGCACGCTATCGACGATGGACGCCAGGTGTGCCTGCAGCATGGCAAGCGTGTCTGCATCCAGGCCGTCGAATGGCTCATCGAGAATAAGCATGTCGGGTTTGTTGGCCAGCGCGCGAATCAGCATGACTTTGCGGGTTTCGCCGGTGGAGAGTTTGCGGAACGCGCGATCCAGCAGTTTGCTTAGGCCAAATTTCTCGACCAGTGCTTGGGCCAGCTCATGATCTTGGCAATGCTCGAAAATCATTTCATGCACCGGCGTACCGAGCGAAATCACATCCATGATGTCGGCATCGTCTTTTTTCAGTTCTTTGGCGATCAGCTCCGCTTGGGCTTCAAACGAGACCAAGCCCACGCGTGCGGGTAGGCCTGCAACGCTTCCGGCGGTGATCTCGCCAACACCCACGAGTACTGCCGCGAGCGCGGACTTACCTGCGCCGTTGGTGCCCGTGATGACCCAATGCTGGTCTGGTGTAATGGTCCAATCAATCTCGCTTAGGGTGAAGCGATCGTCAAAGTTAACGGTCGCCTTGGTTAATTGAATAGGGCCTAAACGAGTGGGAGCGTTCATTGATACATGCCTTTTGCTGTGCGAGTGACCGGGTCTGCGAATAGCAGAGACAAAAAAGCCGGGTTTCTGGTTGGAAACCCGGCTTCTGAGGCTTAACGATTAACTAATCGATTAAACGATTTTCTTCATGTCAGCCATGTAGCCACGCAGAACCGAGCCTACTGCTTCTACTGGGTGTGAACGCAGTGCTGCGTTTACTTGGATCAAGCGAGCGTTATCAACGCCGTTGTCTTCCAGTGACAGACCCTTACCGATGACGTCGGTCTTGATACATTTCATGAAGTCGGCCAGCAGGGGGACACACGCGTGGTTGTACAGATAGCAACCGTATTCTGCGGTGTCAGAAATGGTGGCGTTCATTTCATACAGCTTCTTACGCGCGATGGTGTTGGCGATCAGCGGCGTTTCGTGCAGAGACTCGTAATAAGCAGACTCGGCGATGATGCCAGCAGCCGTCATGGTTTCAAATGCCAGCTCAACGCCGGCTTTAACCATGGCAACCATCAGGATGCCGTTGTCGAAGAACTCTTGCTCGGAGATTTCTACGTCGCCAGCAGGCGTTTTTTCGAAGTTGGTTTCAGCGGTATCGGCGCGCCATTGCAGCAGGTTTTTGTCGTCGTTGGCCCAGTCTTCCATCATGGTCTTGGAGAAGTGACCGCTGATGATGTCGTCCTGGTGCTTGTTGTACAGCGGACGCATGATCTGCTTCAGCTCTTCAGCCAGATCAAAGGCTTTGATCTTGGCAGGGTTGGAAAGACGGTCCAGCATGTTGGTCACGCCGCCGTACTTCAGGGCTTCGGTGACTGTTTCCCAGCCGTACTGGATCAGGCGAGAGGCGTAGCCAGCGTCGATGCCTTCTTCAACCATCTTGTCGAAGCACAGGATGGAACCGGTCTGCAGCATGCCGCACAGGATGGTTTGCTCGCCCATAAGGTCAGATTTAACTTCGGCGATGAAAGACGACATCAGCACGCCGGCTTTGTGACCGCCAGTACCCACTGCGTAGGCTTTGGCCAGCGCCAGGCCTTCGCCTTTAGGATCGTTGTCTTCGTGAACAGCGATCAGGGTAGGTACACCAAAGCCGCGAACGTATTCAGCGCGTACTTCAGAGCCCGGGCACTTGGGGGCAACCATGATGACGGTCAGGTCTTCGCGGATTTTCATGCCTTCTTCGACGATGTTGAAACCGTGCGAGTAAGACAGGCAAGCGTCTTTCTTCATCAGCGGCATAACAGCAGTCACAACAGCGCTATGTTGCTTGTCTGGGGTCAGGTTCAGCACCAGATCTGCGGTTGGGATCAGTTCTTCGTAGGTGCCTACGGTAAAACCGTTCTCGGTGGCGTTCTTCCAGGACTGACGCTTCTGAGCAATGGCTTCAGGACGCAGGGCGTAGGAAACGTCCAGGCCGCTGTCCCGCAGGTTCAAACCCTGGTTAAGACCTTGTGCACCGCAACCGATAACAACCAGCTTTTTGCCTTTCAGCGCATCTACGCCATCAGCAAATTCAGCGGTGTGCATGAAGCGGCATTTAGCCAGTTCAGCCAGTTGCTCGCGCAGCGGTAAGGTATTGAAGTAATTAGCCATTTTTGAAGCCCTGCTTATATGTTTAAGGTATCGATGGGGGAGGCACACCGATCTTGAAAAGTGACACAGCCGCTACATCTGGGGTACAGCGTCATGTGAGTGCCGCTAATGTACAGAAAACTTACCTTTTCGGAAATTGATATATTTGCAACGAGACGTCCCGTTTTTTGCAAACATCCGCTATGCTCGCTTTTATGAATATCAAAATTCTGAAACAGTTTCTCGCCTTGGCGGAGACGCTGCACTTTGGCCGAGCCAGCGATGAATGCCATATCAGCATCTCGGCCTTGTCGCGCAATATCCGCCATCTAGAGGATGAGCTGGGTGTGTCGCTGTTTAATCGCGACAATCGTACCGTGGCGTTGACCCAAGAGGGACAAAAATTTCTACGTTATGCGCGCGAGACGAGCAGCCAATGGAACCTGATTCGGCATGAATTGACGGATAATTCTGATCAGCTAAGTGGCGAAGTCAGCCTGTATGGGTCGGTCACCGCCAGTTATAGCTTTCTGTACGAGTTGCTGCGCCGTTTTCGGGTGGCTTACCCGGCTATTGAAATCAAACTGCGTACCGGCGACCCGGAGCACGCTATTGCGCATGTGCTGGATGGTAAAGAGGACATCAGCATTGCTGCCCGACCTGCGAGCCTGCCGCGCGGCCTGGCGTTCCAGCCTATTGCCATTTCGCCCCTGCTATTTATTGCGCCGCTTGAGCAGCAAGTGCCGAATGTGCCGATTAGCACACCAGCGACAGCGCAAGAATGGGCGAGTATTCCTTTGATTCTCTCGGAAAGCGGTGTTTCCAGAACCCGTGTGGATGAATGGTTTAGCCAGCAAGACATCACCCCGCGCATTTACGCTCAGGTTACCGGTAACGAGGCGATTGTCAGCATGGTTAGCCTGGGCTTTGGTATTGGTGTGGTGCCCAAGATCGTGCTCGACAACAGCCCACTGAGAGATCGTATCCGTGTGCTTGAAGTGACGCCTGAGCTGGAGCCTTACGACATCGGTTTGTTTGTCTTAAAGAAAAACCTGAAAAACCCGTTGGTCGATGCGTTTTGGAGTTTGATGTAGCCAGCATGTTATGTGCCATGAGGAAGCGTCGTGATCGTTAAGAAAAAAGAAAACTATCAGGTTCCTAAAAAAATCCGAGAATGGATTATTGATATTCCAGATGGTGAGTTGTACGAAGTGTATATTTCGTCCGACCAAAAAGTTTGGTGCACAACTGGACGGTTTGTACATTCATCAGGATCTGCAAACGCAACTTGGGCTGGTTTTCTTTCCGGTGAACTAAATGAGCTAGTCCTAAAAACCATGGGGCAAGAGGTTCTCAGTGAAATTATTTCTTACCTTAAACAGCAAAACACATAACAAGCGCAGGCACGCTGCCCCAGCACGCATTGGCCAAAAAAAGCAGACCTCAAAGCGCGTGAGGGGCAAGTGCTGCGAGCCCTAAAACGCTCAAATCGCTTGCTTGAACCAGCTAACAAAGCAACAAAAAAGCGGAACCAGGCCCAAACCTGACTCCTCTCTATTTTCTTCAAGCTTCAAGCCCTCAGCTAACCGCTCCGAGGTTTACCGATAATTCCCAGCCTTCAACGCCTGAATCCGTACATCCAGCGGCGGGTGGCTCATTAGTAGGCCGGCGAGGCCGTGCTTCAGGCCACCGTTGATGCCAAAGGCGGTCATTTCGCCGGGCAGTTCGACGGGAATGCCTTGTTCAGCCTTCAAGCGCTCTAGTGCGGCGATCATTGGGCCTGCTCCAACCAATTGAGCGCTGGCGGCGTCTGCGCGAAACTCGCGTTGACGCGAGAACCACATAACGATGGTGCTAGCGAGGATGCCTAGCACCATTTCGGCAAAAATGGTGGCGATGAAGTAACCGATACCGGGGCCGCTACCTTCATTGCGGAATAAGGTGCGGTCGACAAAGTTGCCGATGATGCGCGCAAAGAACATGACGAAGGTGTTCACCACGCCCTGGATCAGGGTGAGGGTGATCATATCGCCATTGGCGACGTGGCCAATCTCGTGCGCCATAACGGCTTTAACTTCTGACTGGCTAAAGCGTTGCAGCATGCCTTCTGATACAGCCACCAGGGATGAATTTTTGTTCCAGCCGGTGGCAAAGGCGTTGGGCGCGCGCGAGGGGAAGATGGCGACTTCGGGCATGCCGATGCCGGCGTTGCGCGCTAGTTCCTCTACGGTTTTGACCAGCCACTGTTCCTGTTGTGTCTGCGGCTGTTCAATCACGCGCGCGCCAGTGCTGCGTTTGGCCATCCATTTGGACAGAAACAGTGAGATGAACGAGCCGGCAAAGCCGATGACCGCGCAGAAGATCAACAGCGCCTGCAGGTTCATGCCGCCTTGGCCGTCGTGGATATTTCCCACGCCCAGCAGGCTCAGGGTAATGCTGGCAACCAGCACGACCGCGATGTTGGTAGCCAGAAATAATAAAATGCGCATCATGTTTTCGATCGTTCCTGTGTAGAGATATATCTGCTCGCGCGGCATTGCGCTGCGAGGCTCTATTCTGAGCCTATATTGGGCAAGCTGGGCGGGCTTTCAATGCTGACTCTATGACAAAAGATGTCATGGTCCGGTTTCGCAGGAGAGGCGCTGGGCGCTGTGGTTATTTGTCGCGGGGTAAAAAGCAGTATTGAACGGTGTCGTAAAGGTGGCTGCTAGAGCCACTGCTGAGTGCATCGCGCAGGCGCTGGGCGAGTGTGGCGCGTTGGCGTGCAATGCTGGCCGGCAGGCTTGGGTCGCGTTGCTCGGGGTCTGTTTTGGATAGCAGCACAAAGGCGCGTTCGCTTAGGCAGGCTTGATCTATAGCTTCTTGGCGGATGGTATCGCTATAACGCAGAAACCCCTCATCGGCGAGCCACACCATGGCGCCAAAACAGGCCAATTGGCGCGGCGCGGGTACGCCAAACGCATCAGGCTCGTGCTCGCCAATCAGATCGCTGACAAAGAGCGCTGCCGGCTGCGGGAAGCGGTTGTACAACGCCACCAGGATGCGGGCGACATCCTGGTGAAAGTCTTCGATATGCAAATCAGCCAATGCGCTGCGCCCTTACTGCTTGTAGGTCTTGAGGAAGTTGGCGATGCGCCCGATGGCCATTTCCAGATCATCCTTGCGCGGCAACGAGACAATCCGGAAGTGATCAGGCCATGGCCAATTGAAAGCGGTACCCTGCACGACGAGGATCTTTTCTTTCAATAACAGGTCGAGCACGAACTTCTCGTCGTTATGAATCGGGTAGACCTTGGGGTCCAGTCGAGGGAACAGGTAGAGCGCGCCTTTAGGCTTAGTGCAGCTGACCCCGGGGATTTCATTGAGCAATTCCCAGGCGGTATCGCGCTGCTCCAGCAGACGGCCGCCGGGCAGAATTAAGTCGTTGATGCTTTGGTAGCCGCCAAGCGCAGTTTGAATCGCGTGCTGAGCCGGCACGTTGGCGCACAAGCGCATGGAGGCCAGTATTTCCAAGCCTTCCAGGTAGCTAGTGGCGTGCTGCTTAGGCCCACTGATGATCATCCAGCCAGAACGGAAACCCGCAATGCGGTACGACTTGGACAGGCCGTTGAAGGTCAGGCAAAGCAGGTCTGGCGCGACAGCTGCGACGGACTCGTGCTCGACGCCATCGTACAAAATCTTGTCGTAGATTTCATCGGCAAACAGGATCAGGTTGTGCTCGCGAGCCACCTGCGCCATTTGCTCCAACACTTCGCGCGGATACACAGCGCCGGTGGGGTTGTTAGGGTTAATGATCACCATTGCTTTGGTGTTACTGGTGATCTTGCTGCGGATATCGGCGATGTCGGGATACCAGTCAGATTGCTCATCGCACAGGTAATGCACTGGTTTGCCGCCGGACAGGCTGACTGAGGCGGTCCATAGCGGATAGTCGGGCGCCGGGATCAGTACTTCATCGCCGTTGTTCAGCAGGCCTTGCATGGCCATGACGATCAGCTCGGATACGCCGTTGCCAAGGTAGATATCATCGATGCCGACGTTGGGGATGTTTTTGGTTTGGGTGTAGTGCATGACTGCTTTGCGGGCGGAGAACAACCCGCGCGAGTCGCTGTAGCCCTGGGCTGTCGACAGGTTGAGGATAACGTCCTGCAGAATCTCTTCCGGCGCTTCAAAACCAAAAGGCGCGGGATTGCCGATGTTCAGCTTGAGAATGCGGTGGCCTTCTTCTTCGAGGCGCTTGGCGTGACGCAGCACAGGGCCGCGAATGTCGTAGCAGACGTTGGCCAGTTTGTTGGACTTGTTAACCTGCATGGTGCTTACCTTGTGGATCCAGGGCTGATGAGCACGTCAGGGAGGAGGGTGATGGCAGTCATCCCTGAGCGATTGTAAAACGACCATCATACGTCTTGCGTGGCCCCCTGTGAAAGCCTGTGTTGGTGATTCCTGGTGGGGAAAATGCAGAAAATGTGTAGCTGTACTGGTGTTTTTGGGTTTTCACCGAAATGCATAAAGACACTGAGGCTATGAGGTCCCGTTTTGAGTTGCTGCAGTCGCCTCACTACCGCAGCAGGTGGCAATGTGTTGCTGATGGGGCGGCGTTACAGCTAAATCTATACGAGGTAACGTTTGGGCTCTCTAGAAGCGCGAAACACTGTGGTTTTGCGTTCGAGCGGCCGATAGTGTTGTCGCAACTTTTTAAATTGCGCGCAAATAAATTGCATGCAAATTAATATCCGCTAAGCTTGGCATTACTGAATGCAACTGACTCAAGGAGTATCTTCGTCATGGCCGATCAACTGTTACAGATCCCCTGTACTACCATCGATAACCGTGAAAGCAGCCTCGGTGAGCTGGATGGCAAGGCGTATCTAGTGGTGAATACTGCCAGCAAGTGTGGCTTCACACCCCAGTACAAAGGATTGGAAGCTTTGTGGGTCGAGTATCAAGCAAAGGGGCTGCGGGTGGTGGGCTTTCCGTGTAACCAGTTTGGTGGCCAAGAGCCCGGCGAGAGCGGCGAGATCAGTGAGTTCTGCGAATTAAACTATGGCGTTAGCTTTCCGCTGTTCAAGAAGATTGAGGTAAACGGCGATAAGGCGCACCCGCTGTTTGTGCAACTGAAATCCGAGGCGCCCGGCTTGCTGGGCAGTAAGCGGATCAAGTGGAACTTCACCAAGTTCTTGGTCAATGGGCAGGGCAAGGTAGTTAAGCGTTACGCACCTACTACCAAGCCAGAAGATCTGCGCGCCGATATTGATGCGCTGCTGGCGTGACCGTTATGCCCGGTCTGTTGGTTATTCTGCTGGCTGATTGCTCAGCCAGCGCTGCAGAATGGCTTGCAGATCTTCTCGTTTGAAAGGCTTGGCTAGGTAGTCACTCATGCCGGCGTCCTGACAGCGCTGTCGATCTTCATGCAGCGCATTGGCGGTCAGGGCAATGATGGGCAGGGTTTGCCAGCGTAGGTCGGCGCGTATGCGTCGACTGGCCTCGTAGCCGTCCATTACCGGCATGTTGCAGTCCATCAGCACTAGAGCGTAATTATTCTCTGCCAGCATATTCAGGGCGATTTCACCGTGCTCGGCTAGGTCTACCTCGTAGCCCAAGCGGCTGAGCATGCCTTTGGCCACCATTTGATTGACCGCATTGTCTTCGACTAACAAGAGTCTTTGACCTGCCGGCAGAGTGATGTGCTCGGCGGGAATCTGGTTATAGGTAACCAAGCCAAAAAGCTCATCTATCGCTTGCGCGAGACGGCGCCGCGACGGCGGTGCGGCGACCTGTTGTTGTATTCCTAGCTTCTGTGCCTTCTCTGCAGACAATAGACGACTGTAGCCACAGACCAGCAAGCGCGGTTTGCTTGGTTCTAACGCTTGTAGTCGTTGCGCTATTGCTGGGCTGTCGAGTAGCCAGAAATCAATATTTTCTGGCACCTGTGGTAAAGGGTTGAGCAATTGATAATCGATTATTTGGCAGGTCATGCCCCAGCTGCGCAGCAGTTCGTTTAGCACTTCACCTTGCAGATGACCGCTTTGATTCCAAATGAGTACCGAGCGCGGTGTGGGTTTGGGGAAGCCCGGTTGTTGGTCGTGGGTGGCCAGTGGGATTAGCACGCTGAAGCTGCTGCCTTGCTCTGGAGTTGAGGTGACGGTGAGTTCGCCGCCCATCGCATCACTCAAACTTTTGCATAACGCCAATCCCAAGCCGGTACCGCCAAAGCGACGAGAGATATGCGCATCGGCTTGAGTGAACGGCGAGAAAATACTTTCCAGGGCATCGTCGGCTATGCCGATGCCAGTATCGGATACGCTGATGCGTACGTGCTGATCAGTACTGCCGCCGCGCTCCAGGCCGAGCGTTAGCGCCACATGCCCTTGCTCAGTAAATTTGAGCGCGTTGGACAGCAAGTTGCTGACGATCTGTCGAATACGGGTAGGGTCGCCCAGCAGCATGCCGGGCAGACGCGGATCAATCCGGCAGGTCAGCTCAATATCTTGCTTTCCGGCGTTTTGCGAGAGCAGGCTGGCGGTCTCTTCCAGTAAGGCACTGAGGTCAAAGGGGATGCGCTCAAGCTGTAGCTTACCGGCTTCAAATTTAGATAAGTCGAGGATGTCGTTGAGCAGCGCTACCAGCACCTTGCCAGAGTCGTAGGCGATGGAAAGCTGTTGCTGCTGTTCATTGTTCAGCGGGCTATCGAGCGTCAGGCCGATCATGCCCAATAAGCCGTTGATCGGTGTGCGGATCTCGTGGCTCATATTGGCGAGGAAAGCCGAGCGCGCGCGCGCCATGTCGAGTGCTTCTTCGCGAGAGTATTCCAGGTCTTGATTTGAGCGCCGCAATTGAGCGTTGGTTTCCTGCAGCTCGTTGGTGCGCGACTCGACGATGTTTTCCAGTTCTTCGAGATATTTGCGTAGACGCTCTTCGGCCCGCAGCTTCTGGCGCATATTCACGTCGATGCTTTGTAATTGACGGTTGATTACCTCTACCAAGGCGCCGATCTCGTCGCGCTCATGGCCGTCGGGGCAGGGTAGGCGGCTGCGCTCACCCTCTGTCTTCATGTTCAGTAGATCGTTAATCAAGCGCACCAGAGGCTTGGTCAGCATGCCGTAGAACAACACCATTAGAATCAGTGAAAGCACTAGGCTCAGAATGAAGCCGGAGAGCATCGTCAGGCCAGCGCGGCGCAGGAAGCTGGCGCCCTGGTGGAAGGTGTCTACTTCGATAACCAGATGGCCGAGCAGCTCGTTCGGGGCATGCTCAACGTAAAGGGGGTGTGAGTAGTCGCGACGGCGTTTGAATAGAGCATCACTGACGATGCGGTAACGGCTGTTTGCCATAGGGCGGCTGACGCTGGCCAAAGCTATGCCGTTGTTATCGATGATCTCGGCGCGAATAACCGGGGGGGCTTGCAGTAAACCGTTGACCAATTCCAACGCCAGTTCGGCATCAATGTTGTAAGCGATGCGCGAAGCGGGGCCCAAGCTTACGTTGATTTGCGCTTGCACTGCCTCGTCGATGGCGGCGTCTTCGGAATGGTAATCGACCATCACCTGAATCAGCCCCAGCAGGGTGCCTAGAGTGAAGGCCGCAAGTACCCCGAGACGGGTCTGTTTGAACGACAGGCGGTTAGTCAGGCGGATGTCCATACGTGCTTGGTGCGGTCCTTTGTGCAGTCTTATGGCAGAAGCTTAGCGCACTATCGCTGTGGAGGTGGCTATCAGCTAGTAGGTTCTGCAGTGGCGCGGCATTTTTGCACGATTTGTGGGCATGGAAGAGTGGGATGTCTGAAGTGGTTGCGCGAGCCTAGGTGAAGAGCGGTCGACGTCGTTGGTTGAATTGAGAGCGCTGCGCCGACTGCGGCGGATTAGTTTGATCTGGGCACGTTTTGACGTGCCCAGATTCAGCAAGACTTAAATACGCCCAGTCAGCTTGGCAACCATCTGGTGCTCCACTGGCAGCATCGCCGAGACGCTAGACCGCGAAGTGACGCGGCTAAGCAGCGATGACAGGACGGGCCAGCGATATTCGTCAACCAGCTCACCTGCGTGTGCCATATTGATTAGCTGAGTGCATACAGCGATATCGGCCATGCTGAATTGTTGGCCCAAAAAGTAGGGGCCGTTCCCTAGTTCAGTTTCAAGGTAGTCGAACATCGGTGGCAAATGCTGTTCCAGCGCGGCCTTCATCATGGCTTTATCGGGCTTTTCGCCATAGTTGGGTGCTACCACACGCTGAAAGAACAGCGAGAAAGTGCTGTAAGGCGCCAGCTCGTAATCTGCGTATTTCTCCAGCCAGCGTACCCGTGCGCTTTGTTCCGCATTGCTGCCGTAGAGTGATTCGCCGCCGCGGCTCTCTTGCAGATACTGCGCGATCACGGCGGAGTCAGCGAGCTTGAAGTCGCCGTCCTGTATCGCAGGTATGCGGCCCAGCGGGCTTATATCGGAATACCAGTCAGGCTTGTCGCGTGGTGGGATGTGTTTGTGTTCATACTCGATTTTTTGTTCTGCGAGCTGGATGCGGATCTTACGTACATATGGCGACAGGATGGCGCCGTAGAGGGTCAGTGCCATTGGGTTTTCCGTATGGGCTGTAGATAGATTGCGCGGCAGGTATTTACCCGCCGCGGCGTTAGACCTAGTCGTCGTAGACGGCTTTCTTTTTCCACTGTTCGTCGGCGCTTTCGAGTTGTTCCAAGCCAGCATCCAGTTCGCTGGGTGCGCCGGTGCTGGCTTGGTTCTGCTCCACCACAGCGCCCTCTGAGCGCAGTAACAACGCTTTGTACTGCGCAAGGTGCTCACTGAATGCAGGGTCGTTGAGCTTGGTTAGGTAAGCAATGGCGCGCTCGTATTGCAGCTTGGCGATACGCGGTTTGCCTTGTTGCATGCCTTGCGCTGCGGTGGCGTTGAAAGTGTCTAGTGTGGCGGCGACCAAATACTGGCGAATTTGGTCAGACCATTGCTTGAGCGTGGCCTTGTCGATCAGACCGTCGGCTTGAGCATGCTGTAGTTGCTTGTGCAGGTTCTCCAGCTGAATGCGCGCGTCGTTACCTTTGACTTCGGTATCCAGCGCAACAGGTGCATTGCTCGGTGGCTGATTTTGCTCAAGCTGCGCGCGGGAGGCATCGAGTCGCTTCTGAGCGTCGGGTGCGTTCTTGTTTATACGTACCAGCTTCTCAAGCAGCTTAACTTCAATGCCCAGCAACAGGATGCTGAGCTCAGGGGGGAGAAACTGGCCGGGCAGAGTGGCCATGACGCCGTTGCCGATCTTGATACGTGCGGAGATTTCAGCTGACTGTCTGGCGCGCTCCAAGCGGGCGCGCTCGAGGCCGTGACTGATGAATCCAATGCTGACTAAGACCACGAGGCCGGCGGCCAGTAAACCGCCAATAAGGAGTGGGGACACTTGGTTATCTCTCTTGTTGTGTGTCTGATCGTCCTGAGCTGGCCTGAATAAAGCAGTTTATCTATATAGCTGCTACTCCAGCGCTCCCTGGTTTATGCTCACAGCGCATGCGCGCAAACCTGTGAAGCATCACTTTAGCATCATGGCCGAGACGGCTGAACGCGACAAGCTTTTTTCTGCCGTTGGTCAGCTAGCGGCAAGATGTCTTATTCTTGAGTCTAGGCCTCGGTTCATAGGCCTTTGCCGGCCAGCAGCATCTCCGCCAGCAGCCGTCGGTGAAAAAAACCTGAAAAAAGATTGGGTTGAGGGGTTGACGATATTTCAGACCATGCATAAAATGCGCGCCACTTGCAGCGAACAATGTTCAGCAAGGAGCCAAGGTTAATAGCCTTAGCGATGTGAAGTCCGGATGTGTCCCCTTCGTCTAGTGGCCTAGGACACCGCCCTTTCACGGCGGTAACAGGGGTTCGAGTCCCCTAGGGGACGCCAATTACGGCGTCAGTTTTGCGGGAATAGCTCAGTTGGTAGAGCACGACCTTGCCAAGGTCGGGGTCGCGAGTTCGAGTCTCGTTTCCCGCTCCAGAAGTAACAAAGAGACCGCCCATGAGGCGGTTTTTTTGTGCCTGTAGGAAAAGTGGTTTGGCTGGTACGGCGAAGTTGCGGTCTGCTGTTGGCTTCGCTGGAAGAGCAGTGTTTTATCCCTTCCTGCGGTGGTGCGGTTGATACTACTGGCCGAGATGGAACTCGACCTTTCCAGGGTGGTGTGCGGCTTGGCTCGGGTACTTAGTTTGGTCTTGATCTGGGAGGGCCGGGTTCCATCCCAGTCCGCGGTGGCGCAGGTGAGACTGCTGGTCGAGATGGAGCTGGAGCTTTCCGTAGGCGAGAGCGGTTTTTCAGTTGCTCTGAATAAGCTGCCGCGCTTGCTGCCAATCAAATACTTCGCCGTTGGCTTCAGCCGTGGCGCGGTGCTCGTCTAGCAGCTGATACTGGGCGATCTCATCGTCGGGCATGAAGTGCAGGCAGTCACCGCCAAAGTACCAAAGCAGGTCGCGCGGGATCATATGGCCGATCTGCGGGTAGCGGCTGATGATCTGGCAGAGGATGTCCTGTCCCAAGTACAGGCTGTCGTGATCTTCCTGTTCCAGCTGCGCTAGCAGCTCGTCAAAGCGCTCTATGAAGAGCTCGTTGCTTTCTTCAGGCACTTGCTCAAGCAAGGCGGATTGAGCGCGCAGCGTGTCGTAGAGGCTTTGTAGCAGGGCGAGGTGATAAGCGTGATAGCTGAGAGGGGTATTCATGGTGGACTCCTGATTTCTCTGGCGCGGGAGTCTAACAGAAAGCATGGCTGCCGAAAGCTAGGCCGCAGAAAGTAAGGCTGAAGGTGTCGATGCTGCCGACACCCTCAGCTACGGGTTTACTCCTTAGCCGCTGGCGGCGGGAATGGCTGATTTTCCAGCACACCCTCTTTTTCCAGCGTTTCTTTCTTTCCCTTGGAGTTGTCCGCTTTCTTGGCGGCGTTGCGGCTCTTGCGTGCGGTAGGGTCCATTTCTTCCTTGGAGAAATCATCCACGTCGATCACCTTCCGGCGTGCAATGCGTGCTTCACGTACCAGCTCGGCTTCATCCGGGCTAATAACGCCGGATTCGGCGGCAACGTTGAGCATGTCAGCATCGCTGTCGTGTTCCAGTTCACCGTTGTGCATTGCCTTGGCCAGGCGCGCTTCAATCGGATCAGTCAGCAGAACCTTTTCCAGCGTGCTGTTAACCAGGCCGGTGACGTCGTCCGGGTCCTTGCTTTGATAGCAGCCTTTCAGCAGGCGATCGCGTGCCGCGCCAGGCGTCATCAAGCGGCGTGCGATCTCTGCACCCACGATATCGGCAGGTGGGGTGAGGCGGCGACCCAGTGGGAAGACAACAACGCGCAGCAGGCAACCTACGCGTGGATCTGGGAAGTTCAACAGTACCTCATGCAGGCTTTGTTCGATCTTGAACAGCAGATCTTCTACTCCCCATTGCACAAAAGGTAGATCTTCTTCGTGGCGGCCCTGGTCATCAAAATGCTTAAGGGTCGCGCTGGCCAGATAGAGGTAACTGAGCACGTCGCCGAGACGGGCAGAGATACGCTCACGACGCTTCAGTTCGCCGCCGAGCATTAGCATGGTGCTGTCGGTCACGGTGGCGAAGGCCGCTGCCAGACGTGAAAGCTGACGGTAATAGACTTGAGTCGCCGGATAGTCTGGCGTGTCCGCCAAGCGACCACCGGTGAGGCCCAGCAGCAAGCTGGCTGAAGCGTTACTCAGCGAGAAGCCGATATGCCGGAACAGCAGGTCATCGAATTCCTTGAGTGCGGCGTCTTGATCGGGGTTTTGGGTGGCGGCCATTTCTTTCAGTACAAAAGGATGGCAGCGAATTGCGCCCTGACCAAAGATCATCATGCTGCGGGTGAGAATATTCGCGCCTTCAACGGTGATCGAGATCGGGATCGACTGGTAACCGCGACCAAGGTAGTTGCTTGGACCCATGCAGATGCCCTTACCGCCGTGTACGTCCATCGCGTCGTTGATGGTCTGACGCATGCGCTCGGTAACGTGGTATTTGACCACGGCCGAGAGCACTGAAGGTTTTTCGCCCAGATCGACTGCGCCCACGGTCATGGTGCGCGCAGCATCCATTACATAGGTATTGCCGCCGATACGTGCGAGGGCTTCTTGAATACCTTCAAACTCACCAATAGGCAGGTTGAATTGACGGCGGATTACGGAGTAGGCGCCGGTGGTCATGCTGGCCATTTTCGCCGCGCCGGTACCGCCGGCAGGCAATGAGATGGAGCGACCAACGGAGAGGCAGTTCATTAGCATCATCCAGCCCTGGCCGATGCGCTCTTGTCCGCCAATCAGATAGCTCAGGGGAATGAAAACGTCCTTACCTGAGTTTGGCCCATTCATAAAGGCAGCGTTGAGTGGGAAGTGACGGCGGCCAATTTCGACGCCTTCAGTATCGGTGGGGATCAGTGCGAGGGTGATGCCCAGTGATTCTTCTTCGCCCAGCAGGTGTTCGGGGTCATACGCCTTGAAAGCCAAGCCTAGTACAGTGGCCACGGGGCCTAGGGTGATATAGCGCTTTTCCCAAGTGACCCGCATACCGATGACTTCTTCGCCTTCCCATTGGCCTTTGCAGATGATGCCTTTATCGGGCATGGCGCCTGCGTCGGAGCCAGCTTCGGGCGCGGTGAGAGCAAAGCAGGGGATTTCCTTACCGGCGGCTAAGCGCGGTAGGTAATGTTGCTTCTGTTCGTCGGTACCGTAATGCAGCAAGAGCTCGGCCGGCCCGAGGGAATTAGGCACCATCACGGTAGAGCCCAAATCGCCGCTACGGCTGGCTAGCTTCATGACGATCTGCGAGTGCGCATAGGCAGAGAAAGCCTTGCCGTTGTATTCCTTGGGAATAATCAGTCCAAAAAAGCCATTCTCTTTGATGTAGTTCCACACTTCAGGTGGCAGGTTTTGATGTTCGGTGGTGACTTCCCATTCTTTGGTCATCCGGCAGAGCTCTTCTACTGGACCATCAATGAATGCTTGCTCTTCTGCAGTCAGGGCTGGCGCCGGAAAGCTGTGCAGCTTGCCCCAGTCTGGTCGACCACTAAACAATTCGCCGTCCCACCATACAGTGCCAGCGTCCAGCGCTTCTTGTTCGGTGTCGGAAAGCGGTGGCAACACTTTCTTGAACCAGCTAAATAGTGGTGCACTAATTTGGTTGCGACGTATATCCGGGATATTGAGCGGAATGGCGATGCAGAGAAATACCGCCCATAGAATCAGGTCTATTACCCAATGCACAGGCCCCAACAGGGTCATAACAAGGAGGTAAGCACCAACGCCAAGACAGGCGTTAAGCAGGCTGGTGCGTACATAGGCGAGTGCGGCGATACAAAGCACTAGGCCAAGTAGCCAGAGCAGAGTCAGCATGAAGTCTTCCTTCTTCCAGAGATCCAGTAGTCAGCATAGCCCCTTTGGAGAGGCGGGGTAACTGACAGGCGTTAAGCAGTGGACCGGGAAGAAGCGCGGCGGTTCCGAACGAATGCTCAGAACCACCGGTCTATTTTGCGAAGATCAGCCGACTACGTTGGCGGTGTCTTGCTTGAGGGTTTTGCCGGCGAGATAGAAGTGCCAGGAAGCCCAGATATTGACGAAGGTAGCAGCCAGTAGTGCATAGCGCAGGCTGTCGCTTTCAAACCAGACGCGCATCAGGTCGCTGGCGATACCGATCAGTTGTGGGCCAAAGCCCAGACCGAACAGATTGAGAATAAAAAGCATGATGGCCGAAGCCAACGCACGGCTGCGCAGCGGTGTGAGGCTCTGGATCATGCCGAAGCTTGGCCCCAGGTAGAAGGCACCCAAAAATGCCGCTGGCATATAAAAGGCCAGTGCCAGATAGGTGTTATCGACCAGGTAGAATGCGCAGATAAACGGAATAGACAGCATCTTGGCGACACCGATGATCCAGGCATTCCAGCGCGCATCTTTGCTGGCCAGATGGTCTGCCAGCATACCGCCGATATAAGCACCCAGGCCGCCGACGATACCCATCACCGGGCCGAGGAACATGCCGACTTCGCTGGGTGTCATGCCGTGGCTACGAATAAGGAACGCGGGCGCCCAAACGATGGTGCCGTAACCGACCAGCGCAGTCAGAGTGACGCCGCAAACCACGTGACGGGTAGTGCGAACCCGCCACAAAGAAGCGAAGCCAGCGCGAACGTTTGCTTTGCCTATCGGCGGCGGCTTAACGCCATCGGCAAAACCACGCGGTGGCTCGATCATGGTAAAGCGCACGAGCAGGGCAATCAGCAGCCCTGGCGCACCGACCACGAAGAAAGCAGCTCTCCAGCCCCACCATTCGGCAACAAAACCACCAATCAAGAAGCCAAACATGATGCCGAAGTAAACGCCCAAGGCGTAGATCGACATCGCGCTTGAGCGCTTCTCTTTAGGGTAAAGGTCGGCAATCATTGAGTGTGATGAGGGGCCTGAGCCGGCTTCGCCAATGCCTACGCCAACCCGTGCGATAGCTAACTGCCAAAAGCTCTGCGCAGTTCCGCAGAGTGCTGTCATGCCGCTCCAGATGGCGATGGACCAGGCAATGATATTGCGACGGTTGGAACGGTCTGCGAATACGGCAATCGGGATGCCGAGCGTGGCGTAGAAGAGAGCGAAAGCGATACCCGAAAGGAAGCCCATCTGGGTGTCAGACAGCATAAGATCAGCTTTGATCGGTTCGATCAGGATGCCAACGATATTGCGGTCGATATGGCTTGAGGTGTACGCGAGTACCAAAAGGATAAGTGCGTAACGGCGATAAGCTGGGGTGATGCGACTGGACATATCTGTCGCGTCTACCGAGGTGTCCGGCGTGTCTGCCATGTAATTCTCCGGGGTGTTTGTTGTTGTGGCGGGGAGAATACGATGTCTCTGTATGAGCCACAATCGACCACCCGGTCACATTTGTAGCAAATTTGTAAGTGTTTCTTAGTATTACAAAAAACCTGACCATGGGGGTTTTAAGGGTTGATTTTATGCAGTTCGCCCCCAATATCAGATCTCCACTTCTCTGGCTTAAAGGCATCTGCATGACGGCAGCTATTCGTATCAGTGGGTTGGAAAAAACCTATGCCAACGGCATGCGTGCGCTCAAGGGGATTGACCTGGAGGTGCGCGAAGGTGATTTTTTTGCGCTGCTGGGGCCCAACGGTGCGGGCAAGTCTACGACCATCGGTATTCTCTCTTCACTGGTTAATAAGAGCGCCGGTGAAGTCAGCATCTTCGGCCATAACATCGACACCGATTTATTGGCAGCCAAGCGCTGCATTGGTGTTGTGCCGCAGGAGTTCAACTTCAGTCAGTTTGAGAAGACCATGGATATTCTGGTCAATCAGGCGGGCTACTATGGGATTCCCCACCGCGAAGCCAAGGTTAAGGCGGAGCAGTATCTAAAGCGTCTTGGTTTGTGGGAAAAACGTGACGTACCGTCCCGCATGCTCTCAGGTGGCATGAAGCGCCGGCTGATGATCGCCCGTGCGCTAATTCATGAGCCCAAGTTACTTATTCTAGATGAGCCGACGGCAGGCGTGGATATCGAAATCCGCCGGTCCATGTGGCAGTTCTTGCAAGAGATCAATGCGCAGGGCATCACCATAGTACTAACCACTCATTACCTGGAAGAAGCCGAGCAGTTGTGTAAGCACATCGCGATCATCGATCAGGGCCAGATTATCCATAACACCAGCATGCGAAAGCTGCTCAATGGCTTGCACGTTGAGACCTTTTTGTTCGATTGCGCGGCCAGCTTTGAGCAAGCGCCAGAGATTGCTGACTATCCCTGCGAGTTGATTGATGAGCACACCCTTGCTGTGCAGGTGGACAAAGAGCAGGGCATGAACGACCTGTTTGCTGAACTGAGTCGCTTGGGTATCAAGGTATTAAGCATGCGCAACAAGAGTAACCGGCTTGAAGAGCTGTTTCTGATGCTGGTTGATGAGAATGCAGAAAAAGGGGCCGCTTGAGATGATGCACTGGCGTAGTAGTTGGATTGCCTTTACCACCATCCTGTTTAAGGAAATCAAGCGCTTTACCCGTATTTGGCCGCAAACGCTGTTGCCACCTGGCATCGTTATGGCGCTGTATTTTGTGATTTTTGGCAAAATGATCGGTTCGCGTATCGGCGAAATGGATGGCTTTGCCTACATCGACTACATAGTGCCGGGTTTGATCATGATGTCGGTGATTACCAATAGTTATTCGAACGTGGCTTCCAGCTTTTTCAGCACCAAGTTTCAGCGCTCGATTGAAGAGCTGATGGTTGCGCCGGTATCGCCGCACGTGATCCTCTTGGGTTATACCCTTGGCGGCGTAGCGCGGGGCTTGGCGGTCGGTTTGATTGTGACCCTAATGTCGCTGTTCTTTACGCGGCTGCAGGTACAGCATGTAGGTTTGACCATCTGTGTGGTGTTCTTTACTTCATTGGTGTTTTCGCTAGGCGGCTTTATCAACTCGGTGTTCGCGCGCACCTTTGACGATATATCCATAGTACCGACCTTTATACTGACGCCTTTGACCTATCTGGGCGGTGTCTTCTACTCGATTCACCTGCTGTCGCCCTTTTGGCAGGGGTTGTCGATGATCAACCCGATTCTGCACATGGTGAATGCTTTCCGTTACGGCATTCTAGGTGTATCCGACATTCCCATTGCTACGGCGCTGATCATCATGGCTGTGTTTACAGTGGCGTTGTACAGCTTGAGCTACTGGTTGCTGGTACGTGGGACCGGCATGCGACAATAATTAGCCTGGCCGCTGGCGTATTACCAGCGGCGCGACTTTGTGGAGACCGAGCATGTCAGAACATTCAGCAGACACTTCGCCTTTAGGTAAATCCAGTGCCTACGTGAGTGTTTATACGCCGTCACTGCTGTTCCCGATTCCGCGCCAACCCAAGTGGCAGGAGTTGGGTCTGGATGTTGCAGCGTTGCCGTTCCATGGTGTGGATATCTGGAATTGCTATGAGCTGTCCTGGCTGACCGCGTCTGGTAAACCTGAGGTGGCTGCTGCGGAATTTGTATTCCCGATCAAGGCGGCGCGGATTGTCGAGTCAAAATCTTTCAAGTTGTATCTGAACTCCTTTAATCAGACAGTCTTTCGGGATAGGCAAGAAGTACAACAGACGTTGGAGACCGACCTTTCGGTTGCGGCACAAGGGCCGGTAATGGTGCGCTTGTTGAGTATGCAGCAGTTGCATAAAAGCGGCATGTTGCCGATGGCTGGCGTTTGTCTGGATGAACAAGATGTTGATATCAGCCGTTACCAATATGACCCATCGCTGCTGGCGCTATGTATGCCAAGGGTGGAGGTTAGCGAACAGCTATACAGTCACCTGTTAAAGTCCAACTGCCCGGTAACCGGCCAACCCGACTGGGGTAGCTTGCAGATTGATTACCGTGGGCCACAGTTGGATAGAGCGGCACTGCTTCGGTATTTAATCTCTTTTCGCCAACATGCAGATTTTCATGAGCAGTGCGTAGAGCGCATTTTCATGGATTTGCTCAGGTTGCTAGGCGAGGGCAGTGAGCTGACTGTGTATGCGCGATACGTGCGGCGTGGCGGGCTGGACATCAATCCTTACCGCTCGACACGTGCGGGTGTGCCGGAGAATTTGCGGCTTGCCCGACAATAGTGTTGGCGCGTAATTAACTAGACGTGTAGACAAAAAAACGCCGGCAATGCCGGCGTTTTTTAAAGCCAGATTTAAAGGCTTAGATACCCATGTCTGACAGACTTTGCATGACGTTGCGCAAGGTGCCGGCCAGCGTGGGGTGGCGCACGGCAAATTGCTCGGCCATCAGGTTAACCCCATCAACCAGCGTCGGATCCTCCTCTGCCGGCTCGTCGCCTTCCTTTACCAGCAGGCGCGCGTAGATGTTATTAGCCATACCTTGCAGGGATTCGCGCTCTTCTGCAGTCAGCTCCGCATTGGGATCGTTGAGCGTGTCTTGCAAGGCTTCCAGTTGGGCTTTCAGGCGCTGTGTGGGCATGGCTTACTCCGGTTAAGGTTTTCCATACTATAACCTGTGAGCTGCGCGTTCGTCCGCCTCGATTTAAGCTCGCTCGCCCTTTTGCAGTCGCTGGCTGATATCCACCAGGCACGGCATCAGCTCGTCGACCGCATCGATAACATAGTGCGCGCCCGCGTTCAGCAGGGCCATGGTCGCTTGCATCCGCAGCTGATCCTGCTCCACGGATGGTAGCTGCTGCCATCCGGTCATGGCTTGCCGGTCCAGGCTACCGCTCAAGGCGGTCCCGACTGTCCACATGCCGGCGTTCAAGCCGGCTTGAACGCCGGTAGCGGTGCCGCTGACAAGTACGCAATCACTTAGTCGATGGCTTTCCAGCGCGATTGCGACGAGTGCCGGTAAATCCGGCGCTGGCGCTGGCCGCTGAGCGTCATTGGCTGCTCGGTGTGCAAAGGTGTTGAGTGCAGACGGCAACTGGATCGGAGTTTGGCTGAGCAAGCCTACATGCTGTTGTTCGGTAGTCAATTGCTGCAACAGTGGCGCGGCAACCGATAGCAGCGAGCCTGCAGTGCACGCATCGCACGGCAGAAGAGTACCGACGACGTCAAAGATGACAGCCTCGATTCGGGCATGGGGCATGGGTCATATCCTGGTTTGGCTACGCCATAAAGATGCAGCTCACGGTCGCGGCATTGTGCGCGACCCTGGGCGGCATGATGACCCGGTATGATCTGACAGTTTTATTGCACAATGATGACAATGAGCGTCACGCGGACTCAAACGGCTCCTTGCCCATGGCAATACGCACACTATTCGGAACCGGAATGGGCCGCTGGGTGCTGACGTCGATCCACACCATTTTGACGTCACCTTGACCGACCAACTCCGGCTGACCTTTAACGTACATGCGATGGTCGAGTGTCAGGCTGGAACGACCCACATCACCGGCATACAGCTCGACGACTACAGTAGCGGGATGTACCACGGGGCGAAGAAAGTGATGGTTACAGGTCAGGAGCACTAAGCCCTGGCCGATCTCGCGACGATGCGCGCCCAGGCCATCGAGCCACATGATGCGTGCCTCTTCCAGATACTGGTAATAGCGGGTGTTATTGACGTGCTGGTTGCTGTCCATATCGCCATAGCGGACGGGCAGTTCGCAGCTGTAGAGCACAGGCTTGTTGTTTTCGGTCATAGTAAAATCGCTGATCTATACGAGTAATTTGCATTACACTGGCACGCCCGGCTGGCGGCATCAGTACGCTGTCGGTTATTCAGAGATGAAAACGGAGACGTTGCTGATGAGATTTTTAAATACAGGTGCTGGTGCGGTGTTGCTGTCTTTTTCGACGCTAGCCTGTATTACACCTGTTTTTGCCGATGATTCCTATGAAGATTATGACTCTGGATACGCGAATCCTGATCCGTGGGAAAAACTGAACCGCTTCACCTTTGGTTTTAACGACACGCTTGACCGTTACACGCTCAAGCCGGTTGCCAAGGTCTATGACTGGGCAACGCCGGAATTTGTTAGCGACGGAGTGGGCAACTTTTTCGATAACCTCGGCGAGCCGATGAACTTCGTCAACAATACCTTGCAGCTGAAATTCCGCGATGCGGGTGTTGATATGTCACGCTTTCTATTCAACAGCCTGTTGGGTGGTCTGGGTGTGGTTGATGTTGCGACTCGCATGGGCTTGCAGCGCAGCGATGAAGATCTGGGGCAAACGCTGGGTGCTTGGGGAGTAGGGAGCGGTCCCTACTTTGTGATGCCTTTCTTCGGGCCAAGCACGGCGCGTGATTTCGGCTCCAAGTTTCCAGAGAACTTCTTTAATTACACTTACACCGGTTATATCAGTGATGTACGTGTGCGTAACTCTTGGTTTGCCCTGGACCTGGTTGATACCCGTGCTGGGCTGCTGGAGCGTGAAAAGCTGATACGCGGCGATCGTTACACCTTCGTGCGTAATGCCTTTCTGCAAAATCGCGAATACAAGGTCAAGGACGGTAACGTCCAAGACGAGTTCTGAGCTCGGGCGAGCAACGCGCGTAGTTTGCTGTTAGTACAGGTTCGACATTCTCAATCGAGAGTGTCGAACTGAATCCCGATGACGCTACCGCCATCCTCACCTGCCTCACAACGCACTACCTGACCTCTGGCTTGTAAGCCTTGCATGCCCTCTGTAGGGGAAGGGATGGCGAGCTCGACCAAGGTCCCTTCAATGATGCGCTGCGCACATACCACCTGAGCCCCTTGATTAGACAGATCCTGACATTGCACGCCATGGGTCTGGTCATCGGATAAGACCCGCAGGGTGGCTGTGGTCTCCATCTTCATACGCATAAAGTCGCGTTTTTCGCTGTACTGCTGGTCATGAAATGACATGCTTTACTCCGGCTGAGACGCAACAGAATACCGACTGTTCTTATTGCAATATCCTAGTTCGACCTGTGCTGAGAGACAAGCGCCACGGGTGCTATGGGTAACGGTTGCTTGCCGCTGCGGATGGGAGTACTGTTTGCCCCTTGAAAACATCAGGTTTTTCCTGATCTGGCACTCCACCCTGTGGTCATGGCTCCAGCCGCGCTCCATGACATTGACGTAGGGACTCTATGCAGCTTCCAGGCACGACACTGCTGGTGATTGACGACGATGATCACGTTCGGCAACGCATTTCAGCGCATTTGGAACATGGCGGATACGATGTCTTGCAGGCCAGTGACGCCAGCGAAGGTCTCGCCGTGTTCACTGCGCAGCGTCCGGGCTTGGTGCTCTGTGACCTTCACCTGGGACACGGCCGTGGTTTTGAGTTGGTACGTGAAATTACCGACAGCGCCCCTGATATCCCGGTCATTGTCGTCTCCGACAGTGGCTTGATGAGCGACGTGGTAGAAGCCCTTCGCCTTGGCGCCAGTGATTATCTAATCAAACCCTTGGATGACTTGGTTTTGCTTGAGCACGCGGTACGTCGCTCGCTCGACCGGTCTCGCCTGCGTATTGAAAACCAGCGTATTCGTGAACGTCTGGAGCGCGCCAACCGCGATCTGGAAAACCACCTTAAAGAATTACGCGACGACCAAGCCGCCGGTCACCAGGTGCAGCTCAATATGCTGCCCGCATCGCCTTGGGTCAGCGGAGAGTACACTTTCGAGCACCGCTTAATTCCTTCTTTGTATCTGTCCGGCGATTTTGTCGATTATTTTCGGGTGTCCGATAGCCAACTGGCTTTCTATCTGGCGGACGTTTCCGGGCATGGCTCTTCGTCTGCTTTCGTTACGGTATTGCTCAAGTTCATGACGACGCGCTTGATGTACGAACAGCGCAAGGCTGAAAATGCCGGGCGTATCGAGTTCAAGCCGTCCGATGTGTTGAGTCATATCAACCGTAGCCTGATTGCCTGCAAGCTGGGCAAACATGTAACCATGTTGGGTGGCGTAATTGACGAACACAAGCAGACGCTGACCTACAGCATTGGTGGGCATTTGCCGTTGCCGATGATTTATGCGGATGGCGAAGCACGGTATTTGCTGGGTAAAGGGCGGCCTGTTGGTTTGTTTGAGGACGCCGAGTATCACAACGAGGTAATTGATCTGCCTGCGCAGTTTAGTCTGGCACTTTGCTCCGATGGGGTGCTTGATTGCCTTGAAGGGACTACTCTGAAAGAGAAAGAAGCGCGCTTGCCCCAGCTGTTTGCTGAATCTGGCGGCGCATTACGCGGGTTACTGGCAGGTTTTGGGTTAGATCCCAACAAGACCATGCCCGATGATATTTCCGTTTTGGTGTTAGGCAGGAACGCAGAATGATGACTACTGGCAAGATCCAGTTTGCGGAATCGCAGGGCACCTTTGTACTCAAGTTCATTGGTGACGTCAGGCTGACGCTCTGTGCGGCACTGGATGCCTATATCGAAAAAATCTTCAGCGTGCTGAGCTTTGAGTCGATCGTTATCGATTTGACTGAAACCGAAGGGATAGACAGCACCTCCCTTGGTCTGCTGGCTAAGCTCTCGATTCTGTCCAAGCAGAAGGTGGGCTTTCTGCCTACGCTGGTTTCCAACCATGACGACATGAACCGATTGCTGCAAAGCATGGGTTTTGACCAAGTGTTCAACATCGTCTCGGAAACCACGCCCACCTGTGCCGAACTGAAGGACCTGCCAGGGCAGATGTTGTCTGAAGAGAAGGTTAAGAGGAAGGTGCTGGAGGCGCATCATATTTTGATGCAACTCAACGACAGCAACCGCGAGGCCTTCCGTGACCTCGTCAGTGCTTTGGAATCAGACGCCTGATTTGATTCGCGCAGCAATCAATTTTTCCAATTTGACCTGATCGGCCGCAAAGGCGCGTATACCTTCCGCGAGCTTCTCTGTGGCCATCGCGTCTTCATTGTGTTGCCAGCGGAAGCGCTCTTCGTTTAGTACGTCTCGGTCGTCAATTTGTCCTGCGTGCAGCAGTGGGGAAGGGGCTAGTACGCCATCTTCTTCCTTCAGGCTTTGCAGCAGCGCGGGGCTGATTGTCAGGCGGTCGCAGCCGGTAAGTGCCTCGATCTGGCCTATGTTGCGAAAGCTCGCCCCCATCACGACTGTGTTGTACAGATGCTGTTTATAGTAGCGGTAAATTCGCGCTACCGATTGCACGCCTGGATCATCCAATCCGCTGAAATCACGGCCTTCCTGTTTTTTATACCAATCGTAAATGCGACCGACAAAAGGCGAAATCAGAAATACGCCCGCATCTGCGCAGGCTTTGGCCTGAGCAAAAGAAAACAGCAACGTGAGGTTACATTGAATGCCTGCGCGCTCCAGTTCTGCAGCCGCTTGAATACCCTCCCAGGTGGAGGCGATTTTGATCAGCACCCTATCGCGGGTAACGCCGACACTTTCATAGCGCTCAACCAGCTCGAATGCTTTTTTCAGGGTGGCGGGGCGGTCAAACGAAAGGCGTGCGTCCACTTCGGTAGAAATGCGGCCCGGGATCAGCTTAATGATGTCGCTACCTACCGCCACAGCAAAGCGGTCGCAGGCTTCGGCTACGGGGTCAGCGCTGCGCGCGGCCTCGGTTATCACGCGGTTGAGCAGAGGGCTGTAGCTTTCTTGCTCGGCCGCTTTCAATAACAGCGATGGGTTGGTGGTCGCATCGACCGGCTGCAGGGTGCGGATGGCGTCGATGTCGCCGGTATCGGCGACAATTAAGGTGTGTTGCTTAAGACTTTCCAGTTTTGAACTCATGGCATTCCGTATGCTTCAACAGGTTGCCTAGACCTTACCTCAAGCGGGTTGAGGCTCGCAATCGCGCGGTTGCAGACGCTGTGTCATATCTTCCAACAGCTGATCATAGAGTGCCAGTGGCTGGTCTGTTTGATGAATAGCACTGCTCAACTGGCGGCGGAAATGCCGAGCGCCCGGCAGCCCCTGAAACAGGCCGAGGATGTGTCGGGTAACGTGGTTCATCACGCCGCCTTGCTCGATATGCCGGGCTATGTAAGGACGCATCTGCGCCATTACCTCCAGGCGCGAGAGGGGAGGCGTATCATCGCCGAAAAAGCGCTGATCCACTTCGGCCATCATGTAGGGGTTGTGGTAGGCCTCGCGACCGACCATCACGCCATCCAGCTCCGCTAGGTGTTGCTGCATAACATTTAGATCGGTTAGGCCGCCGTTAAGCAGGATTTCCAGCTGGGGGAAATCCTTTTTCAATTGGTGAACTACGTCATATTTTAGCGGGGGTATGTCGCGGTTTTCCTTTGGCGATAGCCCCTCAAGGATGGCAATACGCGCATGCACAGCAAAAGTAGTGCAGCCGGCTTCGTGTACCTGGCCAACAAAATCGCACAGCTCTGCATAGCTATCGCGACCGTTAATCCCAATGCGGTGTTTGACTGTTACTGGAATCGTACAAGCGTCGCGCATGGCTTTAACGCCATCGGCTACCACTTGTGGATGGCCCATCAGACAGGCACCTATCATATTGTTCTGAACCCGGTCACTTGGGCAACCGACATTCAAATTGACCTCGGCAAAACTAGCCTGCTCGGCCAAAGCCGCACATTGCGCTAGCTCGGCGGCATTGCTGCCACCCAACTGTAGTGCAAGGGGGTGCTCCTCAGGATTAAAGCCGAGGAAGCGCGTGCGATCGCCATGAATCACTGCGCCTGTCGTCACCATCTCGGTATACAGCAAGGCGTGACGGGTAATCAGGCGGGCAAAATAGCGGTAGTGGCGGTCAGTCCAGTCCATCATCGGCGCAATGGAAAAGGCTCGGTTGGGCTCAGGGCGCGTGGTTGCTGGGCTTGAGTGCTGGTTTTGGTGCATTAGTGACTGCCTGTTTAGTGCCTATTTACTGCCGTTTTAAGCTGTTTTCTAACGGTCGTTGCTACAAAGTAGCGGCGACCGGGAAGATGTAGCACTGCTGTGGGAGCGATTACGTACTGAAGGAAAACGGTGGTTCGAATAGCTTCACGGCGTAGAGAGGTAATAGTTTATCAGGAAAGCCCGTCTGTTGAGTAAGCCGGTAGCCAACGCCTGTCGGAGTAGCAACAGTGATTACTGGGTTTCGGGTTTGCCGTAGATTACTCAAGCTCCCGGTTTTGTCTTCTTCTGAAACATATTTGTTCTGTAAAGCAACAATCGACCCGAGATTTATCCTCATTCCGAGTTGCGCATTTATTATTAACGGCTAGTTTTAAAATTGTCATGTTTGAGCATTTATTCTCTATGCTCATTGCTCGGCATGTAAGTTGATCTTAGGTTTGCGTAATAGACGTATCTGGAGATCCAAACGATGAGAGCTTTCCAGCTATCTGGATCAGCAAAAGTGATCATCAGGAATGCTTTACATAATCCAGAATTATCGGGGATTTTTGAGTTTGTTATACAGGGAAATGAATATGAGCTGTCGCACTGCCACGCTACTTTTTGCAGGAATGGCGTTAGCTATTTCTGCCAATGCTGCAACCGAGTCGAAACCGGCAACCAAGTACACCGTTGATGCCAACAAAGCGGTACTCGAGCTATTGCCATTCAGTGATAAGCAGGATTTTGACGACGCTCAGCGCGGCTTCATTGCTAAGCCTGACACGCTGACCATTACCGGTGAAAATGACGCGCCGGTTTGGGATCTGGAGAGCTACAAGAAGTTCATCGCCATTGATAAACCTGCGCCTGACACAGTTAACCCAAGCCTTTGGCGTAACGCTCAGCTACTGATGCAATATGGCCTGTTCAAGGTGGCGGACAATATTTATCAGGTGCGTGGCTACGATCTATCGAACATTACTTTTATCCAAGGCGATACCGGCTGGATTGTGTTTGATCCATTGATCTCCCCTGAAACAGCGAAAGCCGCGCTTGATCTGGTGACCAAGGAGCTGGGTGAGCGCCCGGTAAAAGCCATCATCTATAGCCACAGCCATATTGACCACTACGGTGGCGCGACGGGTTTGGCCACCACGCAGGACGTGGAGTCCGGCAAGGTTCAGGTTCTGTCTCCCGAACACTTTACTGAACATGCCGTATCGGAAAACGTGATTGCTGGTAACGCCATGGGGCGCCGTGCGGTTTATATGTATGGTGCTTTACTACCGCGTGATGCCAAAGGCGGTCTCAGTGGCGGCTTGGGCATGACGACTTCCACTGGTAATGCCGGACTGCTGATTCCAAGCAAGGAAATCAAGAAAACCGGAGAAGTGGTCACCATCGACGGCGTGGAAATGGAGTTTCAAATGACGCCGGGCACTGAGGCTCCGGCAGAAATGAACACCTGGTTCCCGAAATGGAACGCCCTGTGGATGGCCGAAAATACCACCAACACCATGCACAACATTCTGACCCTGCGTGGAGCTCAGGTGCGTGACGCGCTGATGTGGTCGAGCTTCTTGAATGAAACCATTGAGCTTTATGGCGACAAGGTTGAGGTCAAGTTCCAGTCTCACCATTGGCCTCTGTGGGATAACGATCGGATCATTCCTTACTTCAAGAAACAGCGCGATATTTACAAGTTTACCCACGACCAATCGGTTCGCTTGATGAACCAGGGCTACAACGGCGAAGAAATCTCTGAAATGATCACCTTGCCGCCAGAGCTTGAGCTGAACTGGGCGACACGTGGCTATTACGGTACTTTGCGCCACAACAGCCGGGCGGTGTATCAACGCTACATGGGCTGGTACGACGGTAACCCATCTGACCTGAACAACCTGCCACCAGAGATGGTCGCAAAGAAGTACATGGAGTTCATGGGTGGTGAAGCTGCGGTACTGACCAAAGCTAAGCAATCGTTCGACAAGGGCGAATACCGCTGGGTAGCTGAAGTGATGAAGCATGCAGTATTTGCTAACCCCGGCAGTACTGATGCTAAAGAGCTGTTGGCTGATGCCTACGAGCAGTTGGGTTATCAGGCAGAATCCGGTCCATGGCGTTCAGTCTATTTACAAGGTGCTTACGAGCTCCGCAACGGTGTGCCTGATGCCGGTGGTACTCAAACAGCAACGCCAGACACTATCCGTGCGATGACACCGGAAATGCTGTTTGACTACATGTCGGTGCGTCTGAATGCTGAGAAAGCGGCAGGCAAGGTGTTCTCGATGAACATTGACCTGACTGATCTGGACAAGCACTACACTCTGACGGTCGAGAACGCGGTACTGAACTACACCGCTCATCAGGCCGAAACTTCAGATGTAGGTATCAACTTGACCACCAAGACCATGAACAGCATTCAGCTAGGTGAAACCACCTTTGATGATGCTATCAAGGCCGGTGATATCAAAGTGACAGGCGACCAAGCTGTATTTGATGGATTCCTGGGCATGCTGGATGACTATAACTTCTGGTTCAATATCGTTACTCCGTGACGCTGGATCGTATGCCAGAGCAAGATGAAAAAAGGATGGCCTCACGGCCATCCTTTTTTTACCGCTTTCCATCAGCAGATTATCTGCCAGATCAATCGCACAATATTATTTTGGGAACAACGCAGTGAGCTGCAGACGGACGCCCAAACCTTCCGGGCCGTTGTCCATGCTTTCTGCCCAATAGCGAAAGCCGCCACCGACGCTGAAAAGCTGCCCGCCAATGGGTATAACCTTGCTGATGATGGCGTTGATCGGGACTGCACTGTCGTCATTCTCCCAGTCGAACGTGCTTTCGGAGTTAAGCGTGTAGGTTACGGCGGAAGGGGTAGTGTATGACATGAACGGTTGGATAAAGGTGCTGCTGATGTCGCTGCGGTCATCGTCACCGGCAAAATCGACGATATGGTTAAACAGTCCGCCGTAAGTCCAAGGGCCATGTTGCCTTAGCATTACACCTGTTGGCCCTGCGCCCCATTTGTCTGCAGTCAGCTCGTCCTCTGAGCCAGTAGGTAACAGAAATACCGGACCAAGGCCCCATATCCAGCCGCTAGCAGTGGGTTCTTTGGGCGAAAAAAACACGCTTTGAACTGTGTCACCGGTACCTGTCTGGCTGCCCGCCCCTGGAAATACGTCGCTCTGGCCAATAATCGGCAGAATGGTGCGGGAAATCATGTTCCAATCTTCGCTTATCGAGATAGGAATTACTGGCTGAATATTCAGGGTGGAGCGGTGGCCGTCATCATCGGGTCCGATGTTCTGATCATAATTGTATTGAAAAGGCACACTGATCAGAGCTGCAACCGGGTTGGATAGAGATTTCGCCAAATCTGCGTTGCTTTTCTCTGCACAGGCGGAAAAGCTGGCGGAAAGGCTGGCGAAGGTAATTGCCAGCGTGGCTGCGCGGTCGAGGCGGCGTTTATAGATCATCGCGTAGATTTCCTTTTCTCAATGTTGGAGCGTGCCCCAAGCTTAAAAACGGTGCACGCATTACCTAGGTTAGCCAAGGTTATGAATTGCGCAATAGACGCTTGTTGTTCGGTCGAAGTGGTGTGGGAGGCGCGGTGACTGCGTCGTCTCTGCTTAAGCTCTGAACTGTTATTCACCGGGCTAATGGCGTATTGATCATGATGCTGTCGAATGCTTCCGAGGTACCTAGTATTAGTTCAGACTGCGAGACAGGCCCTATCCATGCCCGACTGATGTTGCTCAGCAAAGTCTTGTTGTAGAGCTTGTTTATACAGACAGCTGGCAGCGCTTTTCAGGATAATAAAAAATAAAGGTAGCTTTCATGCAGCAGTCTCAACAAGCCAAGAACGCTTGGCGGGTTCTCTTCCTGCTTTTCCTCGCCAACATGTTCAATTTCTTCGACCGAACCATTCCGGCCATTATCATCGAGCCGCTTCGGCGGGAATGGGATCTCAGCGATTTTCAGCTGGGTTTGGGCGGTACTGCATTTACCGTGATCTACGCGCTGGCCGGTATCCAGCTAGGCCGGATGGCTGATGTAGGGTCGCGACGCAAGATCATGGGTTGGGGCTTGGCGGCATGGAGCGGCTTTACTGCGTTGACGGGAGCGGCCTGGAACTTCTGGAGCTTCCTGGCGATTCGCATGGGTGTGGGTGTGGGTGAGGCCAGCTATGCGCCAGCAGCCAACTCGCTGATCGGCGACTTGTTTCCGGCACACAAACGTGCGCGGGCGATGGGCATCTTTATGCTGGGCTTGCCGTTGGGCTTGCTTTTGGCATTCTTTACGGTAGGGGCCATGGTTGAAGCGTTCGACAGCTGGCGTGCGCCGTTTTTTATTGCTGCGGTACCGGGGCTGGTCTTGGCGATTTTCGTGTTCTTCATCAAGGAACCAGAGCGCGGTGCGGCAGAGACGGTAAAAATCAGTCGTGCTCCGGTCAGTAACCCGATACGTAAGATATTCGCGGTACGGACGTTTTGGTGGCTGACGTTGGCCGGGCTGGCTTATAACTTTGCGTCTTATGCCTGTAACTCCTTTATGGTGCCAATGCTGCAACGCTATTTTCATCTGCCTTTGCAGGAGGCTGCGGTATCAACCGGGGTCATCGTTGGTATTACCGGGCTGATTGGTCTAACGACCGGCGGCTGGATTGCCGACAAAGTGCACCAGCGCTGGGCCACAGGGCGCTTGATGTTTGGCGCGTTGAGTATGCTAGTTGCCGCGTTGGCAACTGGCTATGCGTTGCTGGCTGGCGAAATTGAGATTGGCGTATTTATTGGTATATTCGCGTTTGGTTGGTTGTTCTCGTATAACTATTTCACCAGTGTTTACACAGCTATTCAGGACGTTATTGAGCCGCGTTTGCGAGCGACCGCCGTTGCCGTGTTTTTTGCCTGCCTGTACTTGTTTGGCGGTGGCATGGGGCCAATGGTCGTGGGGCTGCTGTCTGATCATTTCGCCGAGTCTGCACAACTCGCGGCTGGCGCTGCGGAGATGAGTGAAGTCTTTAAGGCGCAGGGGCTGCACGATGCCATGTTGTTGATTCCAGTGGCACTGCTGCTGGCGATGGCGGCTTTGTTGGTGGCGTCACGTTATTTTGTTGCTGATGCCAGAGCGATGGAAGCAGGGATGGCTCTGGGCGCTGAGCAGGCAGAGCTTGAAGAGGCTGCCGCGGCATCAACCGCATCAGCCTAAGTTATCGTTGCTGATAAAAAAGCCCGGCGACTGCCGGGCTTTTTGCGTTCTTGAATTGAGAAGAGAGTTTATTGTTGTCCTTTGCTCAAGAAGTCCGGAACGATTTCGGCCATGTTAAAGCTCTTGTTGGGTTGTACCGGCGGATAATCGGCCAATGTTTTCAGGTGCGCGTCGATCAGCTCGTTCATCGGAGCCATTTGCCATGAGACTTTCTGTGCCAGGTGCCCGTAGGAATCGGGGGTGTCGTAGCTCTCGAAAGGATCCATGCGCAGGTTAAAGACTTTGGGGAAGTTACGACCGGTCATGTTGTCGTAGTAATCCTCTTGGAGTGCGAAGCGCCATTTCCAAGCCCCATACGCACGGCGGTCAACTGGCCTTCAAAGTAGTACAGCTCAAAGTTGCGCTCTGAGTGATCTGGTTTGCCAGGCCAGCGATCGTTGCTGTTGACGCCGTCAATGTTGTTATTTTCTTTGCGGACCTTTTCTGCGACATCTTCAATGCCGGCTGACGCGGTCAGTGAGGTAAACATGTTCTGGTGATCCGGAATGCCCTTGAGTATCTGACCGGGCTCGATCTCACCTGGTCATTTCAGCATTGAGATAACCCGCACGCCACCTTCGTAGGTGGTCATCTTCTCGCCACGGATGGGGCTGGTAGCGCCGTGTAGCCAGGTTGGGTGCTCTGGGCCGTTGTCGGTTGAATACAAAAGATGGTGTTGTCTTCCAGGTTGGAATCCGTGAGGAACTTCAGCACCGTGCCAATAGCATGATCGTGCTGCAGCATGCCCGAGCCATGCAGGTCGGCTTCGCTGGTGTATTCCTCTGCGGCTTACCGCCACTTCTTATCCAGATGGGTATAAACGTGCATGCGGGTTGAGTTGAGCCAGACGTAGGAATGAAGCATTTCGCGTGCACTGAAGACCCACTCTACGCCTGGGCAAATCCAATGGCGTGAAATGCTTCATCTTAGATATGGCCAGGAACGGTGTAGACCGCTTTAGACGTGTCGACACGGAAGGAGGTAGTGCAGGATTTTTTGGGGCAGTCAGGCAGGCTTGACGGGTAGGGCGCTGAGCAAATTGCTGATTTTGGTCAGGGTTTCCTGGTACTCGGCATCCACGTTGGAATCGGCAACTATGCCGCCGCCGCCCCAGCAGTAAATCTGCTGGTTGGTGCAGATCAGGCTGCGGATGGCGATATTAAAGTCCATCTGGCCTTCGCAGCCTATGTATCCCACGCCGCCGCAGTAGAGGCTGCGTCTTACTGGTTCGAGTTCTTCGATGATCTGCATGGCGCGTATCTTCGGTGCGCCGGTAATCGAGCCGCCGGGAAAGGTGTTTCGCAGCAGGTCTATGGCATCTTGATCGGGTCTGAGAGTGCCGGTAACGCTGCTGACCAGGTGGTGCACGTTGGGATAGCTTTCCAGGCCGAACAGCTCAGGTACGCGAATGCTGCCCGGAACACAGCTACGTCCTAAATCGTTGCGTAGCAGATCGACAATCATCAGATTCTCGGCACGGTCCTTAGCGCAATGCTGCAGCTCGGCGGCTAGCACCTGGTCCTCTTCCGGGGTGTTTCCACGAGCGCGGGTGCCCTTGATTGGGCGCGCTTCAATCTGACGGTCACGTAATTGCAAGAAGCGCTCGGGAGACAGGCTGAGTAGCGCTCCGTGCGGAGTTTCCAGATAGGCAGAAAACGGCGTGGGGCTGGCTTGCCGCAGTTGCCGATAGGCGTCCAGAGGATCGCCCTTAAAGCGCGTGCTGAAACGTTGTGCCAGGTTGATCTGGTAACAGTCGCCGGCGTGGATGTACCGCTGGATGCGGTCGAAGGCGTGGCTGTAATCGGTTTTGCTTTGCTCCGCATGGAAGGGCGCTTGTAGCTGAAAGGGTTGCAGCGATGGTTGAGCGCTCTTCAGGTGCTCTAGTAATTCAATACGCTGCGCTGCTGGTAGCGCTGGGTGACATACCAGCCAGCAACGTTGTAGTAGGTGGTCGGTTACCAGGCTCCAGAGGTGGATGCCAAGACTCAGGTTGGGCAGTTGGATATCCGCTTTGGCAGTCGTGGGCAGGTCTTCCAGCTCGCGGGCGAGGTCATAGCTCAGATAACCCAGTGCACCTGCGCCGAAAGGTAGCTGTTGTGCGTTGGGCCAGCGGGCGGGGCCAAGGGTACGTAAAGCGTCACGTAGCTTGGAAAAAGCTTCATCCAGATTGCCAGTGGATTCAATCTGCTCAACAGGCGCTGCGCTAAGAATGCTATAGCGGCCCAACTGTGAGCGATTGTCGGCGGAGTCGAGCAGAACCGGCGAGCCAAGACCCCGCAGGCTGATCAGTCGAGGTAACGGATCAGCCTGGTAGGCAAGCTCACTGAGGTGGTATTCAGGCATGGACGGCAATGCCTGGGTTCATGCAGGTTCTGGGCTAGGCTGGGTGTCGCTCGGCTCAGCATTGAGTTGCGCGCCAAAATGCAACTGCGAGAACGCCACACGTTCGTCAACCGTTTCTGTTTTTCCGGCTTTCTTCAGTGCTGCCAAATGGTGCTCGACCAGGTGACAGCGCGCAGTGAGGCCGGTGTCGTTGGCGATCTGGATGTTAAGGCCTGGGCGAGCGTTGAGCTCAAGAATCAGCGGGCCCTTATCCTGATCCAGTACAAGGTCTACACCAATATAACCAAGACCCGACAGCTCGTAGCAGGACGCGGCCAAGGTCATGAAGCCGTTCCAGTCTGGCAGCTGTACGCCTTCAACCGGGTTAGTGGTGTCGGGGTGCTTATTGATGATGTTGTTCAGCCAGGTGCCTTTGAGGGTCAGCCCTGTGGCCAGATCCACGCCCACGCCAATAGCGCCCTGGTGCAGGTTGGCTTTGCCGCCGGATTGCCGGGTAGGCAGGCGTAGCATGCCCATCACCGGATAGCCCATCAGGCAGATGATGCGAATATCCGGCACGCCTTCGTAACTGATGCTTTTGAAGATCTCGTCCGGGGTAACCCGGTATTCGATCAGCACGCGGTCGCGGTGACCGCCAAGCGAGTAGAGGCCCGAGAGAATACTGGAGATGTGATGCTCGATCTCTTCGTGGCTGATGATCTTGCCTGAGACGGTCCGGTAGCGACCTTCGTAGCGATCGGCAATGACCAAAATACCATCGCCACCAGCGCCTTGCGCTGGCTTAACCACGAAGTCGGAGTAGGGCGCGACAATAGAGTCAAACTTGTCGATGTCTTTTTCCGTGTCGATGATGCCGTACATCTCGGGCACGTTGATGCCAGCGGCAATGGCGCGTTCCTTGGTCAGGATCTTGTCATCAACCACGGGATATAAATGGCGCTTGTTGTACTTGAGTACATAGTCGGCGTTGCGGCGGTTGATGCCCATGACACCTTGCGCCTGCAATGCCTTCCAGGTTTTCCAGAAAAACATGATGCTCTCCTCAGGCCTGTTTGCTGAGTGCTTTGAAACGCACCAGCTCGGTCAGGCGGTAGCCGCGGTAGCGACCCATGGCCAGCATGAAGGCAACCAGAATTAACAACACGGCCGGGAAGGTGAACACAAAATAGGTCAGCTCCGGAATGGTCATCAACAGGTGCGCCAGCGTGGCAGCAATCATAGTGCCCACGGCAGCTTTGAGTGAGTGACCCGCACCGCGCTCTTCCCAAGTGATCGAGAGACGTTCGATGGTCATGGTCAGAATCACCATCGGGAACAGAGACACGGCCAGTGCGCGTTCCATGCCCAGCTTGTGACTGATCAGACTAATAACGGCAATCAGCAGCACCACGAAGGTCAATACGACCGATAGACGTGGCAGCATCTGCAACTTCAAGTGTTCAAGGTAGGAACGTAACGACAGGCCCAGCGCGATGATGATGGTGAACAGCGCGATGCCCCAGACGATATCCGTCTCGCGGAAGGCCAAGGCAATCAGCACCGGGGTAAAGGTCCCGAGTGTCTGTACCCCGATCAGGTTACGCAGTACCAGAATGACCAATACGCCGATCGGGATCATGATCATCACCTGATACACGCGCTGCGCTTGCAACGGCAGGCCGTACAGGGAGTATTCGAGCAGTGCAGAAGCACGGTTCTCGGTGGTCAGCTTGGCCAGGCGAAGGGCGTTCATTTCGCTGTTGGTAACGGTCAGTGCCACGTTGCTCTGGCGGCCGCCTTCCATCGATAGCAGCGGCTCCGGACCGGTCCACCAGACTAACCGATTGTCAGGCATACCTTGCTGCCCGGTTTCCGGGTGGAAGTACATCCAGCGCTCGCCGTTGTAGCTGCGCAGCCAAAGCTCTGGCGACTGGGCTTCAGTGTTCTCAAGGCGGATGGTGTGCACCATTTCCAGCGGGATGCGGGCGTTGGATAGCAGCAGATCAATGACCCGAGCTTTGTCCATCGCGCCGGTGCCGCCATTGAGCAACAGCTTGACGTTGTCGTCGGTGATGTCGTTGACGCGGCGGATGGTCTCACTGATAAAGGTTTCGATATCAGCGGAGTGCTGGCGAATAGGGTTGATCAGGGCGTCGGCAGCAATTTGCTCCGGGCCTTCCAGCGGGATCGGCTGACGCGGCGGTGGCGGGGCAGCAGCAGCTTGTTCTTCGCTGTACCGTTTGGTCAGTACCAAGCGGTAATACAGGGTTTGGTTACCACTGGCACGGCGTGACGACCAGGTTACCCGGCGGTTGCCGTTCTGGCTGTTAACGCTCACACCGTAGTTGTTGGAGATAAAGCTCTCGTTGAGGCTAACGTACTCCTGATTCAACGGTGGAATATAAAACTGCGCCTTGATTGGCGTGCCGGGCGTTGCTCTGAACTCGACTTTGGCATCCAGGCTCCAGATGTCGTCGGTTTCATCTTCGGTTACCGGGATATCCAGGACGTAAATTTGATAGCCGGTAATGAGGAAACCCAAGCTTACGAGCACGGCAATCAGGATTTTCAGGTGCAGATTTATTGAATGCATAGTTTTCTCAACGTCTGTTTTAAGTCGGCGTTGCCCTGAAAATCTGGCAGGAGGCGCGGCACGCTGGCGGCATCTTAGCATGACCCTGTGCTGCCTCGTAGAGGCTGGTTACAGGTTCTGTTCAGCTATCGGTATCAAGGTGTCGATGTGAATTGTCGACAATCCGACGGCCGCTTCCGCTTCAAGTTCCATTATCAGTGGGGTTATCTGCAGCATAGCCCAAGAATTGCAGGGTGCATTGTTGACAATTACGGGTTTTAGCGCGCAAAATTCAGTGGATTTCCAATTCCTTCTCAAGGATTGTCTACAATTGACCTCCATAGAACTGGAAGAACCTACCAAAACCCTATCTGACGGAGCCTTCCGCCAGATTCAGACGGCTATCGTCAAGGGCGATATCGCCCCTGGCACGCGCATCAGCGAGCAATACCTTTCTACTACCTTTGGGATTGGCCGCGGCCCGCTGCGTGAGGCTATTCGTCGTTTGGAAGGTCGCCGCCTCGTGGTACGCATCCCGCATGCCGGGGTAAGGGTTGTGTCGCTCAGCTATGAAGAGCTGATTGAGCTGTATCACGTGCGCGAGGCGTTGGAAGGCATGGCTTGCCGCTTAGCGGCGCAGAATATGACGGACGATGAGATTCAGGGCCTGCGCGATGTGCTCGCCATGCACGAGCAGCACAGTGGCCTGAAGGAAAATAAGTCCTACTATCAACAGGAAGGTGATCTGGATATTCACTTCTTGATAGTGCAGGGCAGCAAAAACCGAACGCTCAGCAACATGCTGTGTGACGAGCTGTATCACCTGGTGCGTATGTATCGCTATCGCTTCTCTACCACGCCCAAGCGACCACAACAGGCCTTTGCCGAACACCACAATCTTATTCAAGCCATTGCTGATCGTGATGGCGAACTTGCGGAAATGCTGATGCGTCGTCATATCAGCGCATCTCGCCGCAATATCGAGCGCCGCATGCAAGAGCAGCGCGCTACCACTTCCTCAGGAGGGAAAGTCTGATGTCGAAAACCCCAGGTCAACGTTTCCGTGATGCTATTGCTGCAGAGAGTCCACTGCAGGTCATTGGTGCTATCAACGCCAACCACGCGTTGCTGGCTAAGCGTGCCGGCTTTAAGGCTATTTATCTGTCAGGTGGTGGTGTGGCTGCCGGTTCATTGGGCTTGCCGGATCTGGGCATCAATACCCTGGAAGACGTGCTGATTGATGTGCGGCGTATTACCGACGTATGCGATCTACCGTTGCTGGTCGACATTGATACCGGCTTTGGTCCCAGCGCCTTCAATATTGAGCGCACCGTTAAAAGCCTAATCAAGGCGGGTGCCGGCGCGGCACATATCGAAGACCAGGTAGGCGCCAAGCGCTGCGGTCATCGCCCCGGCAAGGAGATTGTCTCCACTGAAGAAATGGTCAATCGCATCAAGGCCGCTGTGGACGCCAAGACCGATCCGAGCTTCTTCCTGATTGCGCGCACTGATGCCATTCAGGCAGAAGGCGTGGACGCGGCCATCGAGCGTTGCAAGGCCTATGTTGAAGCGGGTGCTGACGGCATCTTCGCCGAAGCCGCCTACGATCTACCGACCTACGAGCGCTTTGTTAAAGAGCTGAACGTTCCCATTCTGGCGAACATCACCGAGTTTGGCGCGACGCCGTTGTTTACCCGCGATGAGCTGGCGTCTGTCGGTGTAGCTATCCAGCTGTATCCATTGTCAGCCTTCCGCGCTGCTAACAAAGCTGCTGAAAATGTTTACACCAGCATCCGTAACGAAGGGCATCAGCAGAACGTCGTCGACAGCATGCAGACACGCGCCGAGCTCTATGACCGCATCGGTTATCACGCGTTTGAGGAAAAGCTCGACGCGCTATTCGCCGCCGGTAAAAAGTAACTATTTATTGACTTGATCATCTAGCCCAGCCCCGTCCGTGCGGGGTTGTTGCACATTACAAGAATGATCCGTGAGGAGACTAACGCCATGAGTTCTACCCCCGAGAATCCAACGCCGGCTTTCAAGCCAAAAAAATCCGTGGCCCTGAGCGGTACTGCCGCCGGTAATACATCCCTGTGTACCGTAGGCCGCAGCGGCAACGACCTGCATTATCGTGGTTACGATATCCTGGATGTTGCCAACACCTGCGAGTTTGAAGAAATTGCTCACCTGCTGGTGCACGGCAAGCTGCCGACTATAGCCGAGCTGGCGGGTTATAAGGCCAAATTGCAGGCGCTGCGCGGCTTGCCCGCGTCACTCATGGCGGCTTTGGAACAGCTGCCGCCGTCTGCCCATCCGATGGATGTGATGCGCACCGGTGTGTCTGTGTTGGGTTGTGTGTCGCCAGAGAAGGATGATCACAACCATCCGGGCGCGCGCGACATTGCCGATAAACTGATGGCGTCTTTTGGCTCTATGTTGCTGTACTGGTATCACTTCAGCCACAACGGCAAGCGTATCGATGTAGAAACCGATGACGATTCAATCGGCGGTCATTTCCTGCATCTGCTGCACGGTAAAAAGCCCTGTGAATCCTGGGTGCGCGCCATGCATACCAGTTTGAATCTTTACGCAGAGCACGAGTTTAACGCCTCTACCTTTACCAGCCGCGTCATTGCCGGTACGGGCTCTGATATGCATTCGTGCATTGCTGGCGGTATTGGCGCATTACGTGGCCCTAAGCACGGTGGCGCCAATGAAGTCGCCTTTGAGATTCAAAAGCGTTACGACAACCCGGACGAGGCTGAGGCTGATATCCGTGCCCGCGTTGAAAAGAAAGAAGTAGTTATTGGCTTTGGCCACCCGGTTTATACCGTTTCTGATCCGCGTAACAAGGTGATCAAGGACGTCGCGCGCGAGCTCTCTGAAGCGCAGAACAACACCAAGATGTATGACATCGCCGAGCGGCTGGAAAGCGTCATGTGGGAAGCCAAGAAGATGTTCCCCAACCTCGATTGGTTCAGCGCCGTCAGCTACCACATGATGGGCATACCGACCGCCATGTTTACGCCCCTATTCGTCATCGCGCGTACCTCTGGCTGGTCCAGCCACGTGATCGAACAGCGTATTGACGGCAAGATCATTCGGCCGAGCGCCAACTACGTCGGCCCTGAAGATGTGGTTTTTGTACCACTCAAGGATCGTAAGTAATGAACACTGACTATCGCAAATCCTTACCCGGTACCCAGCTGGATTATTTCGATACGCGTGAGGCGATCGAAGCCATCCAGCCTGGTGCCTACGCCACGCTGCCCTATACCTCTCGCGTTCTGGCCGAACAGTTGGTACGTCGCTGCAGTCCGATCATGCTGACCGATTCGCTTAAGCAGCTGATCGAGCGCAAGCGCGATCTGGACTTCCCCTGGTATCCAGCGCGCGTGGTCTGCCACGACATTCTCGGTCAGACCGCATTGGTTGATTTGGCCGGCCTGCGTGACGCCATCGCTGAGAAGGGCGGTGACCCGGCCAAGGTCAACCCGGTGGTGCCCACTCAGCTGATTGTTGATCACTCGTTGGCAGTGGAGCACGCCGGTTTTGAGGAAAACGCCTTCGAGCAGAATCGTGCGATTGAAGACCGTCGCAACGACGACCGCTTCCACTTCATCAACTGGACCAAGACTGCGTTCGAGAACGTCGACGTGATTCCTCCAGGCAACGGCATCATGCACCAGATCAACCTGGAAAAGATGTCGCCGGTCGTGCAAGTGCGTGATGGCGTGGCTTTCCCCGATACCTGTGTAGGTACCGATAGCCACACGCCTATGGTCGATGCGCTCGGTGTAATCTCCGTGGGCGTTGGTGGGCTAGAAGCGGAAAGCGTGATGCTCGGCCGTGCATCTTATATGCGCTTGCCCGATATCGTCGGCGTAGAGCTGGCTGGTCGGCTGCAGCCGGGTATTACCAGTACCGATATGGTGCTGGCGATTACCGAGTTTTTGCGCCGCGAGCGGGTGGTGGGTGCGTACCTGGAGTTCTACGGTGAAGGCGCTAATGCGCTGACCGTCGGTGACCGTGCAACTATCTCGAATATGACGCCTGAATACGGCGCGACGGCAGCGATGTTCTACATCGACCGGCAGACCATCGATTACCTGAAGTTGACCGGTCGTGATGATGATCAGGTCAAGTTGGTAGAAGACTTCGCCAAGCACACTGGTCTGTGGGCCGATGAGCTGACAGAGGTCGAATACGAGCGCGTGTTGCGCTTTGATCTGTCCAGCGTGCACCGCAGTATGGCCGGTCCATCCAATCCGCATGCGCTGCTGCCCACGTCTGAACTGGCTGCCCGTGGCATCAGTGGTGTGATTGAAAACGAAGAAGGCAAGATGCCCGACGGCGCGGTGATTATCGCTGCCATTACCAGCTGCACCAACACTAGCAACCCGCGAAATATGATTTCTGCGGGTCTGATTGCGCGTAACGCCAATCGTCTTGGTTTAACCCGCAAGCCTTGGGTCAAAACGTCGCTGGCGCCGGGCTCGAAAACCGTGAAGATGTATCTGGAAGAGGCTAAGTTATTGCCCGAGCTGGAAAGTCTAGGTTTTGGCGTAGTGGCTTTTGCCTGCACTACGTGTAACGGCATGAGCGGCGCGCTGGACCCGGTCATCCAGAAAGAAGTGATCGAGCGTGATCTTTACGCGACGGCTGTGCTGTCGGGTAACCGCAATTTTGATGGCCGTATTCACCCCTACGCCAAGCAAGCCTTCCTGGCCTCGCCGCCGTTAGTGGTGGCTTACGCTATTGCTGGCACCATTCGCTTCGATATCGAGAAGGATGTGCTGGGCCTGGATCAAAACGGTAATCCAGTCACCTTGAAAGACATCTGGCCGAGCGATGAAGAGATCGACTCCATCGTCAAAGCCAGCGTTAAGCCGGAGCAGTTCCGCCAAGTCTACATTCCGATGTTCGACATTACGCATGACACCGAATCCAAGACGCCGCCGCTGTATGATTGGCGCCCGAACAGTACCTATATCCGTCGCCCACCGTATTGGGAGGGCGCCCTGGCGGGTGAGCGTTCACTCAAGGGCATGCGTCCCTTGGCAGTGCTGCCAGACAACATCACCACCGATCACCTGTCGCCGTCTAACGCCATCATGCTAGACAGCGCCGCAGGTGAGTACCTGCACAAAATGGGCTTGCCGGAGGAGGACTTTAACTCCTACGCGACCCACCGTGGTGACCACCTCACAGCGCAGCGCGCGACCTTTGCCAACCCCAAGCTGATCAACGAAATGGCCGTGGTAGATGGCAAGGTCAAGCAGGGTTCGCTGACGCGTATTGAGCCGGAAGGTAAGGTGATGCGTATGTGGGAAGCCATTGAAACCTACATGGAGCGCAAGCAGCCGCTGATCATCATTGCTGGTGCTGACTATGGCCAAGGGTCTTCACGTGACTGGGCTGCCAAGGGTGTGCGTCTGGCGGGTGTCGAGGCGATTGCCGCTGAAGGGTTTGAGCGCATTCACCGTACCAACCTGGTCGGTATGGGAGTGATGCCACTGGAGTTTTTGGCGGGCACCACACGCCAAACCCTGGAGATCGATGGCACCGAAACCTATGACGTGGAAGGTGATTTGTCGCCCGGCGCGACCATGACGTTGGTTATTCACCGCAAGAATGGTGAGCGGGTGGATGTGCCGGTTGTCTGTCGTTTGGATACCGCTGAAGAAGCGGCCATCTATCAGGCCGGTGGCGTGTTGCAGCGCTTTGCTCAGGACTTCCTGGAAGCCACTGTGGCAGGTTGATTCGCCGTTCCACTTTACCCATTGCACACCGCCCCGAGGTATTGCAGCCTTGGGGCGGTGTGCATGAGAGGATCTTGTCATCATGTCCTATGTGCCTCAAATCAAAATACCCGCCACTTATATGCGCGGTGGTACCAGTAAAGGTGTGTTCTTCAGTTTGCAGGACTTGCCCGAGCGTGCACAGGTTGCGGGCCCAGCTCGCGACGCATTGCTGTTACGCGTGATCGGTAGTCCCGACCCTTACGGCAAGCAAACCGACGGTATGGGTGGCGCCACCTCCAGTACCAGCAAAACGGTGATTGTCGGCAAGAGTACCCAGGCTGATCACGATGTGGATTACCTTTTTGGTCAGGTAGCTATCGATAAAGCCTTTGTCGACTGGAGTGGTAACTGCGGTAACTTATCCGGCGCTGTAGGGGCCTTTGCCATCACCAGTGGTTTGGTCTCGGCTGAGCGCGTGCCCGCTAATGGCATCTGCACCGTGCGTATCTGGCAAGCGAATATCAGCAAAACCATCATTGCTCATGTGCCCATGACGAATGGTGAAGTGCAGGAAACCGGCGATTTTGAATTGGATGGGGTGACCTTTCCGGCCGCTGAAGTACAGATTGAGTTTATGGACCCAGCCGACGGTGAAGGCTCCATGTTCCCTACCGGTAATCTGGTTGATGATCTGGAGGTGCCGGGTGTGGGTACGCTTAAGGCGACCATGATCAATTCCGGTATTCCCACTATATTTATCAACGCAGCGGACATTGGCTATAACGGCAGCGAGTTGCAGGGCGATATCAACGGTGACGCAGCAGCGCTGGCGCGCTTCGAGCTGATTCGGGCCCATGGCGCTATGCGCATGGGGCTGATAAAGGATGTATCTGAAGCCGCAGGCCGTCAGCACACACCTAAAGTCGCTTTTGTTGCGCCATCAAAAAGCTACACGTCGTCCAGCGGTAAAGCAGTACCGGCAAGCGATATTGATCTGTCGGTGCGAGCGCTGTCGATGGGCGTATTACACCACGCCATGATGGGCACCGCGGCAGTGGCGATCGGTACAGCGGCAGCCATCCCCGGCACGCTGGTCAACTTGGCCGCTGGAGGTGGCGAGCGCACCGCTGCTACCTTCGGTCATCCCTCCGGTACTTTGCGCGTTGGCGCTGAGGCCGCGTTGGTTGATGGTCAATGGCAAGCCACCAAGGCAGTCATGAGCCGCAGTGCACGGGTGCTGATGGAAGGCTGGGTGCGCGTGCCGGGCGACGCGTTCTGAGTCGTACCGGAAGAAGCAAGGGGCTACCCGGTCTAGGCTGGGTAGCCTTTTTTTTGCAGTCGCTGTGAGCCGGCTCGCCCTTTACTTATCAGTGTTTTGAATAGTACCGCTTGCATTGCGGGCTGCGTCTGGCGATGGCCCGGTGGCATGCTACTCTAAATTTTTTACTCTACTCGATAGGGAATTCGTCATGAATCTGGATTTATCAGGTAAGCGGGCCTTGGTGTGTGGCGCCAGTCAGGGGCTAGGCGAGGCCTGTGCCTACCAGTTGGCACAACAGGGCGCAGAGGTTGTATTGCTGGCTCGTTCGGCAGACAAGCTGCAGACATTGTGTTCACGTTTGCCGGCGGAGCATGGCCAGGAGCACAGCTTTCTTGCCGTGGATATGCAAGATCACAAGACGTTGGCTGAAGTGGTTGGCTACGAGTTGGAGCAGGGCGGGGCCATGCACATCTGGATCAACAACACGGGCGGTCCAGCACCCGGCCCCGCGCATACCGCTGAACCTCAAGCCTATGCCGAGGCGTTTATGCAGCACATGGTTAGCGCTCAAGTGTTACTTCAGCTTTTGTTGCCGGGCATGCGTGAAGCGCAATACGGTCGTATTCTCAACGTATTGTCTACCTCGGTGAAGCAGGCGATACCCAATCTGGGCGTATCCAATACCATGCGTGCGGCAATGGGTAATTGGGCCAAGACGTTGGCCGGCGAGCTGGCGGCAGACGGTATTACTGTAAACAACGTATTGCCGGGGCTAACGCGCACACCACGCCTCGATAGCTTGATTAAGCATAGCGCTAAGGCCAGTGGCAAGACCATTGAGCAGATTACTCAGGGCATGGCGGCGAGTATTCCCGTACAGCGTTTTGCCGAGCCGGCAGAGTTTGCCAACGCGGTTGGCTTTCTAGCCTCGCCTGCGGCGGCCTACATCAACGGAATCAATTTGCCGGTCGATGGTGGCAAAACCAGTAGTCTGTAAAGCGGTGTCAAAACAAAACGCCCGGCCAATGGCCGGGCGTTTTGTTTACTGCTAGCCGGGTCAGTCGTGCAGATGGGCGCAGGCGTGCAGGGTATTCTCCAGCAGGCAGGCGCGCGTCATCGGACCCACGCCACCGGGTACGGGGGTAATCCAGCTGGCGCGTTCCGCGGCCGCAGCGAATTCCACATCACCCACCAGGCGACCGTCTTCCATTCGGTTGATACCCACATCAACCACGATGGCACCGGGCTTGATCCACTCACCTTTAACCAGTCCAGGCTTACCCGCCGCTACCACCACCAAATCTGAGCGACGCACGTGGTCTTCCAGACTCTTGGTGAAGCGATGGGTGATGGTAGTGGTGCAACCAGCCAGCAGTAGCTCCAGGGCCATGGGGCGACCGACGATGTTGGATGCGCCAACGACGGTGGCATCCAGGCCGTACAGGTCCACACCGGTGCTTTTCAGTAGCTTGACGATACCCATAGGCGTACAGGGGCGCAGCAACGGCATGCGTTGTGCCAAGCGTCCAATGTTGTAGGGGTGAAAGCCGTCAACGTCTTTGTCGGGACGGATGCGTTCAAGTAGTTGCGAGGCATCGAGGTGGGCAGGGAGGGGCAGTTGCACCAAAATGCCGTCTATCTCCGGATCGTCGTTGAGATCATCGATCAGGGTGAGCAATTCTTGCTGTTGGGTGCTTGCGGGCAGGTCATGCGAGCGAGAGATAAAGCCAACCTCTTCACAGTCTTTTCGTTTATGCGAAACGTAGACTTGAGATGCCGGGTCGCTGCCGACCAGAATTACGGCCAATCCTGGCAAACGTAAGCCGCGTTCAGTGCGTTCGGCAACTTTCGCGGCGATCTCCTTACGGAGGTTGGCAGCAATCTGCTTGCCATCAATGAGCTGGGCGTTCATGGGGTTCCTGACGCAGAATAAATTGGCGGCATTGTCGCACGCTCAGGCCTGTACGCAAAAGGGCGATCATGGTCTGAGTCCGTAAAAGCAGAAAACGGCGGGTTTGTTCGCCGCCAGCTTCGAAAGTTTTGCCGCGCGGGAGCGATAAGCTGCTCTTCTGATTAAAAAAATTACAAACCAACGTTGACGTGGCGCGGCTCGCTAAGTATTATTTGCCCCGCTTCACAGACACAGCGATACCGGTTTGGAAGGTGGTCAGGCTCCACCGAGTGATCGTCACAAAAGATCAGTCGGACATGCCGATGATGTTTCATCATCTACCATGTGCAAAAGGTGCCCGTAGCTCAGTTGGATAGAGCATCCGCCTTCTAAGCGGATGGTCGCAGGTTCGAGTCCTGCCGGGTGCGCCATTGCGCGAAGGTTTGGAGTGTTAGTGTTGCAGTGAGTAGTGGTGGGCGTAGCTCAGTTGGTAGAGCACAGGATTGTGACTCCTGTTGTCGTGGGTTCGATCCCCATCGTCCACCCCATTATTCTGTGAAAATGCCAGGCTCCCGGCCTGGCGTTTTCGTATTAGCTTTATGCGGACGTGGTGGAATTGGTAGACACACCAGATTTAGGTTCTGGCGCCGCGAGGTGTGAGAGTTCGAGTCTCTCCGTCCGCACCATATAAGTTGTTGTTTTTGTTAGTGCTAGCCAGCGCGGTACCCTGAAAAGGGAACGTGTTGGGAACACTTCGGGAATAACAGGCATTAAAAAGCCGCCTCTTTAGGCGGCTTTTGTCGTTTCTGGGGTTCAGCAATTCAGGGCTTCGGCGATTATATCTAGCTGATTGTGTGCACGCTTTGGTATCCAGGTGCCGTAGTGGCGGTGAATCATTGCCGTGTTGGTGTGCCCCATGTATTCAGCGACCCACTCAACCGGCGCCACGCCGGTGCTTAAAATCTGGCTGGCGAAGGTGTGGCGGCAGTTGTTGGGGCTGCGGTACCGCACGCCGACAGCAGCCAGGCGGCCTACCCACCAGTTTTTCAGCAGCACATCAGAGCTGGTCCAGGCGGCGCGCGTGCTGGTTTTGTGGAATACGAACCGCAGGCGCTGTTTGCGCACCGTGCGGTTGTCTCGATCTGTTACGTCCACTTCGATAGGTGTTAGGTGTGCTGTCAGCTTGGCCTGGGCGAGCAGGGCGTCATGTGCTGGTTTGAGCAGCTTGAGCTCGCGGTTTGAACGGCGGGTTTTGGTTACCTTGTAGTGCCCGCGCACCTGGCCGCGCCGAAAGCGAATGATGCCGGCTTCCAGATCGATCACGTCTTCCCATGCCAGCGATATGGCCTCAGACACGCGGGGGCCGCTCCACAGCATGAACTGGGCGAGGTTGAGTTCCTGCAGGTGGTCGAGATCCGGCGTGAGAATCTTGGTGATCTCGTCCCGGTCGAAGGGGTCAACGTCTTCTGTGTCTGGCAGCTTAATCGCAATGCCGAGTGTTGGATCGTGCGCCGAGCGGTTGCGCGCTCGGTACAGGGTATAGGTCTGATGCAGGATGTTGACGATATCGCGGATGGTTTTATTGTGCAGCTTGGGCATCAGCAGCTGCTGCACCCACGCCATCACCTCAATGTTATCGACGCTATCGGCCTGCCGGTGTGCCCAGTGAGGGCGAATATGGTTTTTCACCTTACTGGCGTAGGCCCGATAGCCTGAAACCGCCATTTCATTGCGCTTGATATCGAGCAGCAGATCCAGATAGTGCCCCAGCGTGCTGGTTTGTACCCTGGGCGAATCTGGGAAGTGGCGGGCATAGTTGAACACGCCTTGCTGAATTTCATAGTTGATGGTGCCCACCAGGCGCTGCGCGTTGGCAATGTTGGCCGGCGTTGCTTCGCCGCTGATTGACTCGCGGCACAGCTCCCCCTGGTACCGAAAGTACACGCGCACGCGGTTACCGCGTACCTCTACACCCTCTGCCATGTGCGTCCCCACGCTGATGTGTTGTAGCCAGAATAACTGGCTGGCATAAAAACGGCCCCCTATGGGGCCGAGAATTACAGCGCCTTGATTCTTAGCTGAGCCACTCGCCGCGTCGCAGCCATTGCCGGCGCATTTCTTCCACCAGCGTACTGATATTAGATTCCGGCCGTTTTTTCTCCCTGAGCAGTGCTTTCAGCGCTTCGAGGCGTTCTGTCGTGCGGTAACCTCGGCGGATCCACGAACGGGCCTCAGCTTCGAGCAGCTGCTGTTTAACGGGCTTGTCGTCTGGGTTGCCAGGCTTGAATAGGATTTGATCAGGCATTGGTGGCCTCCTGCTTTGCAATCCAATGCGTGTAAAAGCCCTTGGCCCAGACGGCCGTATACAGCAGGGACAACAGGAGAATTCCCCACTGCTGGGAGCTGATCGCAGCCCAGAACCAGAAAGGCTGGCTGATCAGGCCAAAGACGCTGGCCCAGCGCCGGCGCTCGATGCGCTTCTCTTGGGTGAGCCAGATGGCGAGTAGGCTGAAAATGGTGAGGCCGAATTGATTAATCATCACTTCGCACCTCTCTATTCGAGGTGTATATCTTTGAGGCAGATTCCAAGCAATTTTTAAAATCCTTAACAAGAAGCTCGGGGCGTACACGGTCGAAGCCCTGCTGCAAAAGTGCCTCACAGCGTCTAGTCGCCCATTGTAGGCCCGGTGCGAGTGGGTCTTGCTGCTGGCTTGCTTTTTCAATGTTGGATAGGTCGGCCTGCATCCCGAATTTCCGCTTTACCTCGTCGATATCGGATATCCACTCTGTTGGATGAAACATTTCTTCCAGTTCGTTTTTAGTTAACCGCATCTCCCGGCCAGCATCAGTCAGGCAGATGTAGACGGTTTTGGCTTCATCCCATTTGGCTCTTTCAGCTGCGATGATGTGGGCATTGCCACAACGCCTTCCATCGCGGGTTGGTAGATGCGCACCCATAACGTATTCGCCGTGGGTATGGCCAATAGCCCATTCAGGAAGCGTCACGAATAGGTCTAAATCATTGCTGTCTGGCTTATTCATTGATCACCTCCTCTAAACTCAGCGATTCAAACCCTGCTTGTTCTACCGTAGCGGCGATTATGCGGATCCCGCAGCGACCGTATGGGTTGCCGTTCTCAGCGCCCCAGCCTTCTTCGTCGCGGAATTTTTCGGACCAGTGTTTGCCCTGGTCTAGCTGGCCGATCGCGAAGTCGACATCCCAACCGCTTTGGAGCATCAGGCCAATGACCAGATGACCGGCCATGCGGATGACGGCCCTTACGTGGTCGCCTTCCTCTTCGTCTGCTCTGTTTTCGTGATCGGTCCAGAACTCGTTTATCTGCTGGGCGAATTGCGGGGTCAGAACGCCGTGGTCGACCTCGAACATAACCGAGTAATCGCGAAAGTCTTCGCTGACGCGGTATCGCTTGATATTGCTGTCAGTGGTAGCCTGCGGGGTACCGCTGTTGGGTTGAGTTGCTTGCATGGTGCTCTCCTTTCTGTGGTTGGCCCTGGTGAGTTGCCGCTCGCCGGGGCTTTTTTTTGCTCAGACTGGCTGGGGTTGCCGAGCTGGCAGGTGAGATATTTTCAGGTTCTCGAACTGGTAGTCCGGGGCCTGTACATAGCAGGCCAGTGCGGCGGCTATGGTTAGATCCTTGCGACCGTTCAGACTCCTGCTCAGTCTTGTCAGCTCGAACAACTGCTCTGAATTCACTCCGTCGAAAACCACTAGTTTGACCTGCGGGTCTGTGAAACTCATGCGCACGAGCCTCGCCAGTCCAGCCATCGTGCAGCGGCCGGGATCGCTTTGCATGACCTCGCCGGTGGATTCACGCATCAGGTTGCGGAGCATCGTAGTTTTGCCGGACCCTTCCGGGCCTGATATCAAGTGCAGGTTCATGACCGATCCCCCCAGCGCGCAACCAGGCTTTGAAAAATGTAATGTCCGCCCTCGATCATCTCGTGCACTTCGCGCTCTGGTGACCAATCCATCATTAGCACTGCCATGCAGTCGCTGTGCAGCTCCTGGTCGAGTGCGCGCAGCTCGGTGAGGGTGAACGGGAACGTGGGGGCGTTGTACAGGCCCAGTAGGAAGCGCCCGACCACGGCGCTCTGGCTGCTGTTGCCCTGAGCGGTGTTGACCAGGCGGCGCAGTGCCGGCAGACCGGATGCCTGCACAGCTGCGCGTTGGTGCTGCATTACCTGCATTTTTCTGTAGAGGCTTTCGGCGGTGCGCTGCTGGGCCAGCTCTTCTGAATGGTTTGCGATTGTTTGCATGGTGCTCTCCTTTGAGTTGCCCCAGCGTTGCCGCGCTGGGGCGTGTATCACTTGTGGGCCAGGGCGATTAGGCCGTCTGGCACGTAGTAGCCGAGGGTGATCAGCAGGGCCATCAGCAGTGCGCTGCCGGCCAGGCTGGCTAGGTTTTGAGTGCGGTGGTTGGGTTGCATGGTGCTCTCCTTTGTGTGGTGGCCGGCGTTGCCGCGCCGGTCAGGCTTGAAACACCCAACACCGAACGGTGAGGGGTTTGTGGTTATCAAACCCGCTGCGGTGCTGGTTCTGCCGCTCACGGATTCGACTGTTTACGGAACGCTGGCCCAGGTACTTGCGGCTGCTGCTATCGGGTAGCCAGTTGCGCAGATCGCTGGCACTGGGCAGCTCCTGGCGATGTTCTGCGGCCAGGCGCACAAACTCGTTGATGTGAATGGCAATGAGGCCGTCGTCGCGGTGGTGGTTGACCATGCCGTCTTCGCGCTCGGATTCGAGGTAGTCGTACACATCCCAAAACTGCGCAACGCCGGGGTGGTCTGCGCTGATGGCAAACTGGCGCTCGATGGCCATGCTGATGCACTCGGCGTGGCTATCGTTGATCTGTTGCTGGGTGAGGGGGCAGACCATGCCCAGGCAGTCGATCAGGGCCATGAGCTGAGCGTGGTTTTTGATAATGCGTTCGACGCGGATCTCTTTAACGCCGCGCAACACGATTTCATGCGCGCGGAATGCCTTGGTGAAGCATTCCATTAGCGCCTGCTCTTTCGTCATGACCTTGACCATGAAGTGGCTCAGCTGCTCGACTTGCATTTGCTCGAGCGCTGCCGCTGCCTCACGGCTTGCTGGGGTGGCTTCAGGGCGCAGCAGTAGCACTTTTACCAGTCGGGTGAGGATCGCTTCGTGTGCGCTTACAGCGGCGTTCTGGCTGATGACGATACTGCCGCGAAAGGGTGGCTCGTAGGTTTCGTTGCCTGCCGTCTTTACGCCGGTTACACCCAAGCTGCCACCGTTGTACAGGGGCTTGAGCTCGTCCCAGTCGTAGGCTTTTTTGGGGCGGCCATTGCTGGCGGCGTTGGGGTCGTTGCGGTCGGCTTCTAGCAGCACCACGGGCTGGTTAGACACTTGGCCCATCCAGCGGCGGCGACCTGCTGCGCTGCCCTTGGATGGGTCTTTGCCTTCGTCGTCTGGCCGGCCAAACATCTTCCAGATGAGGTTGATGAGGGTGGACTTACCCGCGCCGGCTTCGCCTGTTAGCTCTAGAAACGGGAATGACTTGTGCACGCCACGGATCTGCTCTGCCAGCGTTGAGCCCAACCAAAAGGCGAGGGTGATGAGCCCTTTGGCCCCAAAGCACAGCCAAACGCGGTGCAGCCATTCTTCGGTGTAGTGCGTGGGGCGTGTTTCTAGGTGCAGCTTTATCGAGCGCTGCAGGGTCTTGAGACGGGTGTTGCCCATATCGAAAAAGTCTTCATCGTTGGCGTGATACACCTGCCCGTTGCGCACGGCCACATCGCCGAAAACGTAGGCTTTGTGCTCTTTGCTGTAGCCCATGTAATCGATGGTTTCGACCACCTTGAGGCCATATAGCTGCTTGCGCATGAGATGATCGAGCTGGCCGCCGCTGCCGGTGTACATGGCGCCGGTGGCCACGTGCAGCAGGCGCTTTTTGAACTCCGCAGCTGCTGCCAGCTGGCCGCTGGTGAAGGTGGCTTTTACAGTGCCGCCATCGTGTGGAAAGTCGATGCGCAGGTAATACCAGGCCTCATCGGTGACCAGGTTGCGTTGGTAGTACAGGGCCTGGAATGAGCAGTTGGCCAGCTCTACCACACCGCCGGCCAAGCGCAAGGCACGGTCGCGCTTTTGCTTCTCGCTAAGCAACCTGTCTTCTGGGCGCTCGCTGTCGTCTAACGCGCTGCGAGCGTCGTTGTATTTTTTTAAATCGAGCTTGAACCAGTACAGGCAGTGGGCATATACAAACGGGAACTCTTGGCGCTCTTTCCAGCTGTACATGAGCATGCCGTAATCGCTGGCACTCTCAGCCAGCAGCAAATCGCCGTGGTGGCGGGCTTCGCGCAGATCCTTTTCAATTTTCTCTTTGCGCTTGGCGTCGTCATCGATGGTGGCCCAGCGCAGCTGGTGCAGCTCGTTCCAATCCAGCTTTCGGCCACCGCGTTGCGGGATCTGGGCGGCGCTGTTGCGATAGCCCAGCTCTTCTGCGCGGGGTGCGTATCTGCGGATGCCGGCGTGTGCTGATTGCTCGTTATCCAGCGCCCATACCAGTTTGGGCAGTTTGAGACCTTTGGCCTCACGTAGCGTGGCCAGCTCCTGCAGAAATTTGTCAGGGAAGGGGGCCGAGCTCATCATCGAGACAGCCGCAATGCCGTGGTGCAGCAGGGCGATGGCGTCGAAGATGCCCTCAACAA
>DRHT01000031.1 GCA_011053055.1 Halopseudomonas sabulinigri
AAAATCATCGGGATCTGGGAATTCCATCGCGACCTCCTTAATGAACAGGTATGACTGTACTAAGTTTTCGCGCACGATTTTTGTCGCTGATGACAAGAAAGTCGAAAAAAGGGGACAGATTTAAAAAAGGGGACAGATTTATTTTTCGCGCTTCCTCGGCCTGCCTTGACCTCTCATCTCGAGCCGAGCGCCAGTAATTTTCTCTATTTCATCGACGAATCGAACCCCTCCGGTCAACTGGCATCGGTTTACAGCTTCACGAATTACCCGTAATTCGGTATCTGGAATACCTGCATTCACAAATTGCTCATACTGCTCCTGCCGACCTAGCTCCGTCGGAGCCAGATATTCATAACAGGGATGCACATCGAGCAGGTCACTGGTGGGGGACGATTGCATCCTGTACGGGAAGCTGGACCAAGGATAGTCTGCTGCCTGCCCCACCATTCTTGCCCTGACGGGGTTAAGCTCTATGTAACGGCAGCAAGCCAGTAAATACGCTTCGGTATCAACGATGCTGGACTTGTAACGCCCTTCCCATAACGTACCAGAGCGTCCTTCCAGTCGATTGCGGTAGCGGGTAGCCCTGGCAGCCAATGCTTTCATGAACTGGCCAAGGCCTGCCGCGCCCTCCGGGCTGACCAACAGGTGCACATGGTTGGTCATCAAGCACCAGGCATAGAGCTTGATACCATATTGCACTTTTAGCTCTCTGATGTCCGACAGGTAGCGCTGAAAATCATCGGCACACGCAAACACAACCTGACGATTATGGCCTCTCTGTACAATATGGTGCGGGTAGTTCGGCAGAACCATGCGACCCATCCTGGGCATCTACATCCTTCTTAAAATAAATCTTTCCCTTTTTTTCATGAAATAAATCTGTCCCCTTTTTCCTGGTGTATAGCAAAATGGCTGGGGTTTAAGGGCAGCCAAACACCTCGAAAACCGCACCGATTTAAGGGCAAACACCGGCCAGAGGGTCAATTCCTTCGCCAGCGGCTTGACCGCTGGCAGCGGTAGCCGAGAAGTAGCAGAAAGATAGCCGATAGATAGCAGCCCGATAGCACAAAAGAAGCAATTCACCGGCGTGATGCAGACATGATGCAAGTTGATGCAGCCGTGATGCAGGCATGTGGCAGAAATGATGCGCCGATGATGCAAAACGGCTGCTGCCAGCCTGGCTGGAACAGTCATCGGGGCTAATTAAATAAATCTGTCCCCTTTTTATAAGCGATAGTTAGCTAGGACTGCTCAAGACCATCCAGTATCAGACTGACCTCCAGAAGCAAATCGTTCACTACACCTCGCCCTGCCCCGATACGCGTTTCAAACTCAAACAAATCTATTCCGTTACAAATTTCATTCAGGGCAGAATGAAAAATTAGCAGTTCATCTTTGCTGCAGGCCAGCACAGCCGAATCGTTTAGAGTTTCAATTACCTTCATAACTACCTCAACCCTTCAAAATAGGCCTTTCCATTGGTAGGTCTAAAGGCAGTCCCCCCATCGATGGCCTTAGGATTTCGAATAACAACCGTCCCGCTAACATCATCCCAGTAAGCAGTCCGCCCACCATTCAATTGTCGGAAAGAGCTCGGATTATTAACAACATTCTCGATGTGCGTGGCGAACTGTTCTCGAGTTGTTATGCCAAGGCTTTTAAATTCGCCTTGCTGAATCACATGTTTCTCAAATGCATGGCCGCCAGAAATTTCTTGGCCTGTCAGTTGTCCACGCAGCCTAGCACCATTCGCAAGGCTCGTTGCTTCATCTGCCCCTTTTGCACCCCTACCCACCACCAAATTAGCCTGCCGGACCTCCTCACGCAACCGCCCTTCTGCACTCTGGCGGAAAGGCGCCAGCTCAGCTGCAATGGGTGGCTTGCCGGCAACCAGCTCATCAAGCTTTGTTTTCATTGCCAGTAATGGATCTGGAACTATTCGTCCCGCTTTATCCATCGCTGCGAAAACGCCCAGGATGCGAGCAGCTTTAGCGGCAGGGCCTATGGCATCGAGCAGGTCGGGCTCGAGAATGTCACCAACCAGTGCGGCGCCGTCCTTAACGTAACCGGTGCTAACCAGCATCTGGTTGCGATATTCACGCCACCCAGGGGCATGCATATCCAGAAATTCGTCTGACATCCCGTTCATTGCACTGAGATCAGCCTCAGCGGAAACAAGCTGCTGACCCAGCTCAAGCAAGTACCCGTCCATCGCCGCCGCCTGAAGCCAGGCTTCTATTGCCTCTGGATTCTGCGACAAGCGCAGCATACCGTCGGCATAGTCACGCTGGGTTCGCTCGGCGTATTCGCTTAACTCACGTTCGCCCTCACTTACAACTGCTTGCTGGCTTTGAATGCGGTCAGCAATTTGGCGCGAGCTAAAGGTGTTTTCAGCGATTGCTGACGCCTCACCCCGCAAACCGTCCATCGCAGCCTGACCCGCGCTAATCTCTTTCATGATGGCTGCACAATTGCCATTCACTTCACAGGCTGCAAGACGCGCACGATTTTTATCGCTGATGACAAGAAGGTCTGCTTCTACCTGCTCACAATCCCCGCGATCCACGCAGCCTTCAGCCTTTTCTGCCAACAGCTCAACATCTTCGTGATTTAAAAAATTGTACTGCGTCGAGTTCCGGGCAACCCAGGCGCCAGTCTCTAGCTGGCTACCATCACCATCCGAATCCAGAGCTCCGGCTGCCAACACACCAACCAATTGCGAGCTCATGGTCAACAACGCCGTGCGCTGGTCGTCTGGCAGGCTTGCAAATTGGGCATTCAGGTCAGCAACGAAGAGTTCGTTTACCCCCGCTGCCAGAGCGCCAGTGGCAAAGTCCCCGCCGTAGGCTTCCGAAGCAAGCCCGCCCATCAGTGCATGTAGTGCTACTTTCTCGGCACTGCCCGGGTCTAGGTTGTAGGTATCGCCGATGTCGCCGACCAGGTTGAAGCCGAAGGCGGCAAAGGTGTTTACCAACGAAGAGGTTAAGACCTGACTGAAATCGCTATCCTCACCAAGTACGCGATATAGAGCGGTGCTGGTTGCGCCCTGCAGGGCCTGGTTGGCGGCAAAGCGAGCGACTCCCGAGGCGGTACCTAAGTCAACAACGACCTTTTGCGTTAATGGGTTGGTTTTAGTGGACAGAACATTGTCATAAACCCCTGCGGTAAGCCCGGCGGTAACGCCTGCCACCACATAACCCTTCATTGCGTCACTGGAGGTAACGTCCTTAAATACTGCCCCCAGATCGCCGCGATTATTAATCACGCTGACGGTCGCATTGGTAGCAGCACTAACACTTACCGCCCCTACTGCTGCGCTTGCTGCAACGCCAGTGCCCATTGCGCCGGCAGCCCAAGTCGCCATCGCCGGCCCAACAATCGCAGCCATCACAATGGCTATGACCAACTGAGCGCCCACGCCTAGCCCGGAGTGGCTGTAATCAAAACTATCGTGTATTTCTTGGACCAGACGCCAATCAACGTCGCCGCGCTCTTCCATTGCCTTGATCCAGGCATAGCCGGGGTCGGCCTCAACCATCGCGTCAATGGTTTCGCTGACGGTAACCTGGTTGATTTCACGCAAATCAATGTTCAGACCTTCGACCGCATGAATCGCTACTTCCCCTTTCACTACAATCTGGGTTTGACGCAAGGTTTCATCGGTAAAACCATTACCTTCGGACGATACCCACGCCCAACTGTCTTTACTCTTCTCGTGACTCTCCTGATGCAGGTCCATCACCCCTTCAAAGGTGATGGCGCCACCGCTGGTCAGGGCAAGATCTGCGCCACTGGTCAGTTCCGCCGCCTGGTAGGTTTGGTCACCGCCGCTGGTCAGCGCAAGATCGCCGCCAGTGGTAATTGCACTGCCTTGCTGGGTAACGCGGGTAACGGTATCGCTGCGGGAGGATTTGCGCCCGAAGGAGCCTTCGGTTTTTTTCTCGTAGAAGCTGTGGTCGAGGTTTTCTGCTGCGATCAGTGCCAGCTGATCGCCGGCTACTAAATAGGCTTTCTGGGCGGCCTCGATACGGCTGGCGACAACGGCAAGATTCTCACCGGCGATCAGGCTGATATCACCACCAGCCACCAGTTCTGCGGCCTGTTGCTCTACGTTGCTGCGTTCACTGGTGATTTTCTTGTCGCTGCTGCGGTAACGATATTCGCTGTGCTCTTCGTTCGCTGCGGCGGCAACAACAAGGTCGCCTTGGGCGTTCAGTGTTAGGTCTTCACCGGCTTCAACGTTGCTGGCGATTACCATCAAATCGTTGCCAGCGCTGGCTTGCAGGCTGCCACCGACATCCACTTCGCTACCGTGCTGGGTGACCTGGCTGTTTTCCCAGTGATGACGGCGGTCTTTGCGTAGCGATGCACTGCTCTCTTCTACTGCACCGATCACCAAATCCTGACCTGCGCTGAGGCTGGCATCTCCGCCGGCCTGGAGGGTTGAACCCAGATTGATCAGGTCGCCGCCGGCTTGAATACTTAGGTCGTTGGCGGCCTCGATGCGGGCTGCGCTATCCAGAATAGTGCCAGCCTCTCGGGCGCGCCGGCTTTCGTTATCGTAATAGGTGGCCGTTCTTTCATTGAGAACGTCATCGCCTGCGCTCAGAGCAACGTTGTTACCCGCGATGATGCCGCCACGAGCATTAAGGATGCTGTTTTGGGCGATCAGTTGCACCCGCTCGTGCGCTTGCAGCAGACCGCTGTTATCGATATTCGGAGCAACGATGCTGAGATTCTCGGTGGCGCGCAGGGTGCCCTGGTTGGCCAAATCACCGCCACTGATCAGGGTTACGTCCTGTCCCTGAATCAGGGCGCCATTGGCTGCCAGCCGACCTTCGGCTTGTGCCAGGTACAGCACCGGCACCAGCACCTTCTCGCCCATCACTTCATGCTCTTCGAGCCAGACGATGTCGTGCGTCAAGGCGGCGACCTGCTCAGCCGTTAGCGCCAGCCCGAGAGTCAGGTTCAATGCCGTTTGACTCGCCAGTGCGTTATCCATCAGGTAGCGATACATCGCTTCATCGTTGGTCAAGCCAGCCAGAAAGCGGGCGCCGGTTCGAGCGGTTATCGCATCGCGTAGCATGCGCTGCTCATACAGGCCGTCCCCCAAACGCTTGAGCGTTTGCTCAGGATCCAGGCCTAGTTGTGTCAGCAAGTAGTCTGAGCCCAAGAACTGGCCGAGATTAGTTAATGCCGGATTGGTTTCTATCAGATAACGATGGTTACCGGCGCTGGGCACGTTGACGCCAGATGGCACAACCGCATCGGGCGCAGAACCCGAGGGTGTTTGCACCAGGCGAAACAGCCCTTGTTGGCCATCAGGCAGGCTAAACCCCGGAAGCGTTAAGGGGTTCACTTGCTGCTGTTGCAAGTCTGGGGGTAACTGGGCGTTGATCTGCACCTTGATGATGTCTTCAAGGGCGATGGCGATTTCATTACGAGTTGGGTCGTCGTGCCAGGCGGGCAGGTCGTTGCCGACGGCGCGGCTATTTTGCAAATCTTGCGTTGCTTCAATGAGCAAGTTGCCCCCGGCCTGTATGACCGCTGGTGCATTGGCGTCCAGCGGGGTAACGATGGAGACGTCGCTCACCATGTTGAAACGAGCTAGCGCTTCAAGCGGCAGCTCCTTGGGCAGCTCCTCTCTAACATAAGGATAGATATAACTATGCCGGAAGCGTTCATCGGTCCCATCGGTGATGCGCCCCGTGTTCCAGGTGCGCGTGCGCTCGGTGCGGCCGCCAACTGCACCCAGATTGCTCAAGGTACCGGCTTGGATGTGCAGGTCACCGCTGGCCGAAAGCGTGCTGAATTGGTTAACGACGTCGCCCGCCTCAATACTCAGCTTGCCGCCGCTATGCAGTAGCGCTGCGGGAGAATCTTCGACCACTCGGCTCTCGAACACTTCGCGGCCTATGTAATCGACATTGTGCTTGTCGCCGCTGCAGTCGTAGCAGCGAATGGTTATTTCGCCTTCAAGCTGCACCTGCTCTTCACGAAAAACGTCCTTGCGGTTGTTCAGGGTCTCAACGTTCAACAGCATATCGCCGGCCGACTCGATAGTACCGGAGACGTTGTCCAGCCGCTGCGCACGCGTAGCAGGATCGCGGCCGCTCAGACGCAGGCCGGCGAGGCTGTAGATGTCCGCGTCGTGATTGATCAGTTGATCGACCTGCAACAGCATATTCTGCCCGCTGAATAACAAGCCAAGGTTGTTGTAAAGCCGGTCGCTGGTTACCTGTAACTGATCAGCCGCGCCCAGCACGCCCAGATTGTCGATAGCGGTGGCCTGTACTGCCAGGTCACCCATAGCCGTCAGCTGGCCGTTGTTGTTGAGTGTCCCGGCTACCTGCACAGCCACATCGCTGCCGCCGAGAATGCCGCCGATGTCCTGGTCGCCCAGCTCAAGATCGAGGCTACCGGCGCTTAGGTCCAACTGGTCCACGCTGGCCAAAGTGCCGTAGCTGTCGTAGTGCCCCGTCAGGGCCAGTTCAAGCGCACCATCACTGGCAATAAAACCGTGGTTGGTCCAGTTCTGCCCGCTGCCCTGCAGCTGACCTTCCGCTAGAATCTTGCTGGTGACGGTTTGGCTCAACTGATTAACGCCGAGCTCAATGCGCTCGGCGTGGATCAGACTGGCTTGTTCCCAGGCCTGGGGGTCTTGCTCGATGGCATCCAGAACTGCCAGCAGCTCCTGTTGACGGGTAACGCTGGTATCTCCGAGAAAGGGTTCCAGCCCCTGAGCAATAGAGGTAGCGACAAAGCCTTCCCAGTTGTGCTCGAGCATCTCACGATAGAAAACAATCCAGTCTTGCAGCTGGTAATCGCTCTCGGTGCCCATAAACAAGGCAAGCAGACTGTCGTTATTGTTGAGTTGCTCGGCACTGATGGTGAGCAATTGCCGGGCAAACAAGGCACCGTGCATGTTGCTGACACGCTGCGCGTCAAGCGTGAGATCACCACTGATGGCGGCAATATGCCCAAGGTCGTTATTCAGGTTCTGGGTAACCTTTAAATCGACATCCTGCGCTTGAAGATTGCCGGAGCGGTTGTTGAAAGCACGACTGCTGCTGTGCAGCAGTCCTTTAAGGCTGGTTATTACACCGCTCTGGTTATCAATCTCATCGGCTTGGATATCAAGCGCGCCATCACCCGCCAGCAGCAAGCCGTTGGTATTGTTGAGGTGCGCGGCCAATACCATTGACAAGAGCCCACCGGTGGCCTGAATAGTGCCATCACGGTTATCAAGGCTATTGGCATCCAGGTTCAGGCCCTGATCGGCCAAAAGCAGGCCGCCCTGGCTGTTATCCAACTGACCATTCAGTTGAAGGGTGGCTTTACCTTTGGCATAGAGAACGCCATCGGCATTGGTCAACTCGGTGGCGCGCAAGCTGATATCGCCCTGACTTACCAGCTGCCCCTGTTGGCGGTTGTCGAGCTGGTCAGCTTGGACATCAAGCAGGTTACTACTGGCCAGCATGCCGGCACGATTATCTACTTTGCCTGTAATCTGGGCTTGCAGGGACTGGCCAGCACTGAGGTCACCTTGCTGGTTGTCCAGCGCGTCTGCCCTCAGGTTCAGATTGCCATTGGCTACCAGGGTGCCAGTGTGGTTATCAACTGCACCGTCGGCTTGCAGATCCAGATCGCCGCGGGCGACCACCGCGCCTTGCTGGCTGTTGTCCAGATCGTCCACGCGGACCAGCATATCTTCGTTGCTGATCACCGCACCTTGGTCACTGTTGTTCAGCCGACCGGCCACCTGCAATGCCAGGCTGCCTTGGCTGGATAGCGTGCCCAGACCGCTGTTATCCAGCTGGCTGGCGGATATATCCAGATGCTCAACAGCACCTACCTGACCGCCGCGGTTATCCATATGATCCGCTTCGATGCTCATACGCGTGTTGCCGATGACTTCCCCGCCACGATTATCAATGCTATCTGCGACGACTATATTCATGGCTTGGCCAGCGCTTAGCAGGCCTTCGGTATTGTTCAGCGAAACGGCATCCAGCTTCAGCTCGCCTTCGGCAATGATCTGGCCGTCGTGATTAATTACTTGCTTGCTGCTGACCTGTACCGATTCTTTTGCGGCCAGCGTGGCACTGCTGTTGTCCAGCGTCTGCGTTTGAACTTCCAGTTTGCCGGAGGCCACAACCAGCCTGGCGTTGCCCAGATGATCAACCGTTATGGCGATATCTGCCTGTGGTGTACGGCTACCGTCCAGGCCAATACCCGCTTCCATAATGCCGTGGTTATACAGTTCTTTAGCCTGAATACTCTGGCTGCCGCCGCTGGCGAGGCTGCCAGTTACATCCAGCACATTCGCAGCTTGTAGCTGCACATCGCCATCGGCATAACCCTGGGCCAGGTTGATGTCCTGCCCGGCGAGATTCAGATCGCCACTGCTAGCCACACCGGCAACGCTCAGTTGGCCGTTAACATCAATACTGATATCCCCCGCGCTGGCTGCTACGTCTCCAGCCAATCGCACGCCAACACCGTGCTCGGTGCCTACCAGGCGGATGGACCCGGCATACATGCCGCCGAGGGCCGAACTATCCACAGCTAGCACTGGCTTTGGACTACCGTCGTCAGCCTTGGGGTTAGCGCTGAGCGTGTCGGCGTCTACCTCGTTGCGGCCGGTAATGACGTTCAATTGGTTGGCATGCAAGTCCGCGTTGATACGCACACTGCGGGTAATCAGGTCGAACTGATCCAAATTGCTGGCGTTAAGACCCGCGCCTTCAACCGCAATCTCGCCCTGCTCAACATCAAAGCGCTGCAACTGGCCGTCTTCTATGATCGGCTGGCCGGTGCTCAAGCTCGCGCGCGGCGTATTGATAAACCCGCAACCGTCACAAGTGATGCCATGCGGGTTGGCGACGATCACGCCGGCTGCTTGTCCGGCCACTTCGGTATAGCCACGCAACTGGCTGGGGTTGGAGCCGGTGACCTCGTTTAGAATCAGGCCGGCGGCGCGGTTATCGAGATTGGGGTTGCCGTGTACCAGGCCGCCCAACTGCGTAGCTTGAGTAGCGCTGGTGGCGTTGTTGAGAATCAGCCCTTGCTGGCCAACGTTGTACTCACTGAATCGGTTGTGCGATAAACCATTGCTGTTTGGCGTGGCGATATTGATGACCGGCACGCCATTGCCGGCCTGGCCCAGACTGGTATTGCCGCCCGCGGCAGCATCCACAGCCAGGTCCGCCGCCAGACTTACTACCGGGTTAAGCAGCAGCACCCCGATCAACAGGTTGGCAATATTCTTGAACAGGGGGCTATGCACATCCATGGTCATCATTCCTTGATAAACAGATCAGAAAAACAGGTCAAAACGGAAGTAGACCGGGTGCTCTGCGCGGTCAATTACATCGGGTCGCGATAACGACTGCGCCAGGGTAAGACTGGCGGCGATATGCGGCCCACGCGCAGACAGCTCAAGAGCGTTACCAGCCAAGCGCCCATGCCGGTTGGCGTTGTAGCGCGTACCACTGATCACACCCAGGTCATAGCCAAGGGCAATACCCACTTCATTCAGCCAGGGATTGATTTGGGGCTGGGTAATTGCTTGCTGCCAGCGAACATTACTGCGCCAATACAGGCCGCTGTCGCCGCTGAGCGTCTGCTCTTTGAAACCGCGAATCGAGGCGAGACCGCCGAGGCTGATGCGCTGGGGCGAGAACAGAACGTCTTCGCTGTATTGGCCACTGATCAGGCTGTCGAGACTGAACCGCTGCCCCTTCAAAGTGATTGGTTGCAGATAGCTGGCGGTCAGGCTGTATTTGTCATAACGGGCGACCGGTTGGCTGCCTTGCGGGTGGTCATTGCCCTGAGCATCGAATGCACCGGTGCCATGCTGCCAGCCGATGTCGACGTTGGCGAAAGCCGTGCCCACCCGGCGACCGTGGTTGCCGCCCAGCTGAAACTCGCTGATCCGATTGCTGGAATTGCTCAATAAGGTGCTTTGTAGATAGTTGCGAGTGCGCAGGTGCCCTACGCCGACGTTTAGTGCTGTCTTGCCGAGATTGTCCCGGTGTATCACACGTTCAGCAGTAAACTGGTGGCGCTTGCTTTCTCCGTCGCTTTCGTAAAGCAGTCCAGCAGCGGAGGCGCGGGTGCGGTAATAGTTTTGGCTATAGCTATAGTCAAAACTCCACCAGCCAAAAGGCAGGCTGTAGAACAGGCTCTGACTGGCAGAGTGGCGCCAGTGGTCGCTGACTGCATCTACACTGCCGCGTAACCGAAGCTGATCACCTAAACCCAACGGACTATCCCAATCCAGCCCGGCACTCCACTGCTGTTCGCCGGTACTTTCCTGGCCATCGTTATGTCGGCTGAGTGAGGCATGCCAGGGTTTGCTGCGCTCACCCTGCAAGCGCACTCGGCTGCTGCCTGGCTGCTCGCCGGGCACCAACTCCAGCTGGGCTCGACGGGAAGGCAGTCGGCCTAGTTGATCGACCAACTGCTCCAGTTCACGCAAATTCAGACGCTCGCCTTCCTCGCCCGGAAACGTCATGGCCAGCTCTCTGTCACTGGCCAGCTCGGAACTGTCGAGCCCCTCAAGCCAGCCTTCAATGACCAGTACCTCAAGCTCACCATCACTCAAATCCTGCTGGGGTAGATAGGCGCGGGAGGTAACGTAGCCGCGATCGAGATAGAAACCGGTGATGGTCTTGAGTACGTTGTTCAGCTCGCCGCTGCCCAGGCAACGTCCTAGAAACGGCGTAAGCAGCTCGTCTTGCTGAGCCTGGGTGATCAGGTTCGCACCACTCAGTTTGATGCTCTGGATGTCGAAACAGTGCCCTTCGGGCGTGACGACGGCAGGAGGTTGAGCTTGAGGCTTGCCGGGCAACTGTTGGAGCTCTTTAAGGCGGCGACGTTGCTCTTCCAGCACGCGCTCCTGGCGCTCGCGAATCAGATCCCGGTCGCCGGGCAAGGCTTGGGCATGAGCGAGAACGCAATTGAACGAGAGTAAAAATACCAATAGCAACGCTGGCCGAATCATTTCCCTTCCCTAGGTATATGGCAATCCAATATCAAGCGGCCGGCATTATTGGGGCAGAGCCTGGATATACCAATAGGGAAAAGACAGAATTGCAAAGTGGCTCACACTATAAACACGCCACTCGTCCCAAGCTTCGAGTTTGGGCGCAGATGCTTTGCAAGAGGCGAGGCGAGTCACAGCCAAGAGCTGATAAGTACCGCCCTTCACCCAGAAAAAAATGCTTCTGAAAATGCATGGAGAAAAACTCTCAATGCGAGTTGTTCAACCAGATATCCGGCCCACAGCAATCATGACCAATCCCCTTAACAACGGTGACCTGAGCACCGGGAACGGCTTGCGCGGGCAACACGAAATGACTGGGCGGCACCTGCTGATCGACTTCGCCAAAATAGAAACTGCGCTGTACGCCAGCTCGCCAGCCTGCCTGGTGTACAGGGTTGTGCGACGCAAACAGGCGCGTATACCCATGCAATTCGGTCCAGGCAACAATATCCACTGGCGTTGATAGCGCGATTACCTCGTTGGTGCGTAGAACTCGTTCTGCCAACAGCAGCGCCAATACCCCACCGCCCGAGTGCCCTACCAAGGTAAGCGAGCTAATGTCCGGGCGCCTCTGCAACCATCCCTCAAGCGCCTCTGCCATGCTTTGCACTACCTCTTGCGAGTAACGTCCGTAGGTCCACAACATGGCATCACAGGGCTGAGCAGCGGCGGATTGGAAGTAACAGGGCCGGCCCAAATACAGCGCGGGACCGGGTGTCTGCTCCATCCACTCTAAAGCGATCAGCCGCGACGGCGTCGGATCTTCGGCAATAACGCGCCCACCCGCTCGCCATGGACGCCCGTCTCCCTCAATGAAGACGGTTGCATGGCGACCTGCAACCTGACGCTCAAAACCTTTCAGGCTAAAGCCACCGCCAACCAATGCGACAGTGCTCAGACCAGCGCGCTCGGCAGCTACATCCGCGTGCTCGGCTGGTGATGCGCAACCACCCAGCAGAGCAAACAGCAACGCAAAACGGGTCGAGCGCATTACTGCGATCAGCCCGTTGGTCCAGTGACCCACAGGGTGCGCAGAGCGCACCCTGTGGTGCCAAACATCAGAAGCTTTGACGGAAGCGTGCCTCGATTGAGTATTCGTCGTAGTTGTCGTGACCAACCAAGGTTTCTGCGCGCAACGAGAGGCTCCGGTTATAGGCCATCGCTTTGGTGAGCCCCAGGCCAATCCGCCCATAATCGGTGCTCTGTGACTCCCCCTGGCTGACAAATACATTGCCTGGCGCGCTCACAAAAGAAACCGGTACTGTCGTTTCGGTATCCTTGAACTCATGCTCCCATGCCAGACGAAGATCACCCGTCAGGCTCTCTGTTAGCTGATAAGCCGAGGTAAAGCCGAGCTCGGAAATCAGCGAATCAAAGCTGCTGTGGCTGACTCTCAATGCTGCCGCGCCGCCCTTTTCGGTAAAGCCATCTACCGACACATCGGTGTAATGGAGATAAGCGAAAGGCTCAAGCGTCAGGGAGCTCATCGGATAGGCTTTGGTCACACCAGCCGAAAGATTCCATATATCGCCTTTGGTGTTGCCTTCAACCATGCCGAACCCGGTGTCGCGATTGGTATCAAAATGAGCTCGACTGAAGCCCACGTTGCCTTCCAGATAGAAACCCTGACCCAGCTCATGGGAGCCATAGGCAGCGATGCCGTAGGTATCGGTTTCGCTGTCGCCACCCACATCAGAGTAATCAGAATCGGAGGTTGAGTACGATAGTGCAGCGCCCACCTGAGTAGCATCGCTCAAATAGCGGTCTATACCGGCGACAAAAGTATAGGTTTTGCTGTCAAAACCGGGCGCGGCAGCAGAGCTATCGTATTCACCCTTGGTGTAGATCCCCCGAATAAAGTACCCGACCTCGCCCTGCTCAGCCGAAGCCGCACCACCGCGGGCATACTCAAGGCGATCAGTTATATCCGAAGACAAGGCAACATTGCCGTTGTTGTAATCCATTACGTCAATGTCGCTGGTGGCAAACCCGTTGCGCCGCAGATCCGCCAAACGGTCGAGCACCACGCGGCGCACATTGCGGGTGTTTGAGACCGCTGTATGCAACATCTGGTTGACCTGATACTGAGTCAATTGGCTATATTGCTCCGGGCTGTCGAGCTCTTGGCCTATCGCCTGTAACTGGCTATTGCCAGATCCGGCGATAGCCGAGCATATTTGCGCTGCAACGCCGTTGGCTGCGCCGCAATCAATACCGACAACCGGCACTTGGCCAACTGCAATATCTGCGACTAACTTGGCCAGTTCGCCACTGAGGGCTGCCAACGCCGTAGCATCAGTGTAAACACTGCGCAATCCATCGATATCCATAGCCGTACCACCACTGCGCAAAGCCAGCTCGGTGTAATCGGACTCGGTGGTGCCGTCGGCAGACGAAAGCACATAGCCTTGCACCTTGCTGATTACGCCGTTGCCATCTTTCACGTAGGCGTAGCCGGTGTCAGGATCACTGCCGACAACAGCAATCGCTGTGTTGCCGCTCTTGTCGGTGAAGCGCTGACTCACCACGGCGTGAACGACTGTCTTGTATTGAGCAAGCTGGCTTTGAATATAGCTCTTGTCGATCTCGGTCATGCCCGTTGGCAGATTGCTCGGATCAAGATTATAAAAGTCGTTATCACGATCTTCGTCGGTAATCAGCATGATGGAAGAACCGGCGGTGGGCCGGAACTGGAAATGCCGATACAGATAATCGATTGCGCGATAGCCATCCTCAGTACCGCCGCTAGTTTGCAGCTGATGAGTAACCGCATCAAAGTCTGCAGCGTTGCCCCATAGTGGGCTTGCATCGCTATCAAGAGACAAGTGACGGTAGAGCGCAGAGCCATTTTCACGGCCAGCTTCGTTAGCGGATACGGTCTGCCCAGTATCGCCACCAAAGCCCAAAAGACCAAACTGGTTCAATGTTACATTTTGATCATTGAGGAGGCTGTCGAGGTTTTTGACGTAAGTGCCGATAAAGGCATTGTGCTCGCCAGACATCGAGCCTGACTCATCAATAGCTACGACCATATCGAGCGAGGTTGCTGCGTGTATTGCGGTACTGGTGATGGCTGCACTGATGAAGGTGGCCAGCAGGGTGGGCTTGGAAAAATTCAAGGTGCGTTGCTCCGTCTCTTCTGGATCCGAAGCACGATTCAACGAGGCTCCGGGTCAATTCCTTTTCCGAAGGACCTAAACAAAACTGACGAACTCATACGCCAGCGACTTCATGTCTGCGGTGCTTCCTTAGCGCGTGCAGTCTACTCACTAACGCAGCCACGCAATCATGGCCTGCTTGTTTACTAATAGTGGGAAGAACAAAACGCGGGCGGATTCTGAGCTGGCACTGCGCCACTTACAAGGCAAGGAGTGCCACATTGGCGAACTGAATCACAAACAGGAGAAATATTATTGAACTTTGGCGCCAGAGCTCGTGCGACGCTGGCGGTCAGCGTCATCAACACTCCACCGACCGCCAGGCGACCTGGGCGCACGCTCAACCTTAACTCTGCTGACTCTGCGGCGTCACTCGCAGCACTTCTTCAATAGTCGTCAGGCCAGAAGCTACTTTCTGTGCACCGGATAGCCGCAGACTGTGCATACCTTCCTTATAGGCCTGACGGCGCAGGGCGTCCAGATCCGTATCAGCATGGATCAGCGACTTGATACCGGCACTGATTGGCATTAATTCATACACCCCGGCACGACCACGGTAACCGGTCTCACGACATTCCACGCAGCCAACCGGTTCTTGCGCCTGGGTGGGTATGGGTGCGTTCCAGGGTTTGGTCAGATCTACCCAGCCCTCTTCATCCACCTGCATGGGCGCCTTGCAATGCGGGCACAGGGTGCGCACCAGACGCTGCGCCATGACCCCGAGCACCGTCGCTTTGATCAAATAGGGTGGCACACCCAGTTCGATCAAACGGCTTACCGCGCTGGGTGCATCATTGGTATGCAGCGTAGAGAGCACCAAGTGCCCAGTGAGCGCCGCTTGAATTGCCATTTCGGCGGTTTCCAAATCGCGGATCTCACCGATCATGATGATATCCGGATCCTGACGCATGAGTGCGCGGACCGCATTGGCAAAGTTCAGATCGATATTGTGCTGCACCTGCATCTGATTGAAGCTGTCTTCAACCATTTCAATCGGGTCTTCCACAGTACACACATTGACTTCAGGCGTGGCCAGCTGTTTGAGGGTGGTGTACAGCGTGGTGGTCTTACCGGAACCGGTTGGCCCGGTAACCAGGACGATACCGTTCGGTTGCGAGACCATGCTCTGCCAGCGCCGCTGATCTTCGCTGGAGAAGCCCAACTGATCAAAGCTGCGCAACAGCACTTCCGGGTCGAAGATACGCATCACCATCTTCTCGCCAAACGCCGTTGGCAAAGTGGAAAGACGCAGCTCGATCTCGTTGCCCTTGGGCGACTTGGTCTTGATACGACCATCCTGAGGTTTGCGCTTCTCCGCGACGTTCATGCGACCGAGGGTTTTCAGGCGGCTAACCACCGCAACCGTGACCTGGATCGGAAACTGATAAACCGTGTGCAATACGCCATCAATGCGCAAACGCACGCTGCCGGTCTCGCGGCGCGGTTCGACGTGAATATCACTGGCGCGCTGCTCGAAGGCATACTGAAACAGCCAATCAACAATATTGACCACGTGTGCGTCGTTAGCATCCGGCTCCTGGCTCATGTTGCCCAGGTTCAACAACTGCTCGAAGTTACCGATACCACTAAGCTTTTGATCGCCCGCATTAGCGCCGGTTACCGAGCGCGCCAAGCGATAGAACTCGACTGTGTAGCGTTGCAAGTCGCTGGGATTGGTTATTACACGCTTAATATCACGGCGCAGCACATGGCGCAGATTATCTTCCCAGCCGGTGACAAAGGGCTGAGCGCTGGCGATGATGGCTTCTTTCTCATTCACATCAACAGCGAGAATTTTATGACGCTGGGCGAAAGCGAATGACATCAGCGGGGTGACCGCCGAGACGTTGATTTTGAGCGGATCGATACGGAAGTAAGCTTGACCAGCCTCAGCCGCCATCCAGCGGCTTAGCGTATCCAGGTCAAGTTTTTTGCCCGGCCTGGTTTCATCTTCAACGTCTTGGCTGGCGATGAATTCGAGCGGGTGCAACTTAGCGGTATCGCCTGAACCGGAGCGACGTAGCGTCACCAGGTTGTCTACCGTCTCGGAGGTGAGTCGCCCCTGCGCCATAAGCACATTGAGAAAATCACCCAGATCCAGTGGCCGATCACTGCCGGGAATCGCCAGATCCGCCAGACTTTTCATACCGCGCTCCCTTTTCAACATTCCCTGTTCAGTCTGGCAGCCAAAGGGCCGCCAGACCAGCCTGCTACTGGTTACTGATTCAGCTCACGCCACGCGTTTAGCTTACGCACTCGCTGGCCCTGCTTGCGCAGCGCGGCCAACAGTAGCTCACGTTGCTCTTCCTCTATCTGCGGGTATTGCTCCAGCAACGCTTGTAGCTTGTTCAATTCACCAAACAAGCGATCGGGCTCAGAGACCTCAAGAAAAGACCGGAAGTTGCCCAACAATAGATGCAAGCGACCAAGCCGTGGCAGTTGATCCATCCACTCATGTACTTGATGGTCGGTATCATTATGGTGAGGTACGCGCAGTTCTTGAATCTCCTTGCCGACCGTACCAAGCAGCCAGCGCTGTAACGTCAGTGCCGCAATACGGTCACCACGCGGCGGACGCTTGGTCTGCCAGCGCTTGGCCAACAGCCATAGTGCCAGTTCAACGAACAGCTGGCCCCAAGCAGCATCAGACAGTTGCTGATCGAACGCTTCACTCGCCTGTGCACGTGCTATCTCGCCGGCAGCGTCATCAGCCCAACCCTCCAACACCAGCGGCTGAAACACCGCCAACAGTTGATCCAGAGGCACAATAAAAGCCTGTGCCGAAGAACGTGGCAAGGCTAGGTCAAATACGCCGAAACAAGCACGCAAAGCAGTCATACTGCCGGTCAGCTCGCGAAACAGCTTCCACTGCCGAGCATAGCGGTATTGCTCAGCCAAACGTTGAACGCGGCCCAACAATTGAGTAACCAGACCTTCAATAACGTCATCAACACTGGTGCTAGCCTGCCATTGCGGTGCATCCAGGCGTAACGCGTAGCTGCTTGGATCAAATAACCGATAGCCACGCTCAGCTTTGCTGATATCGCATGGCATCAGCACCTGGTCACGGCACAGCTCGAGGGCCAGATCAAGCAAAGCGACGGGCGATCCTGTGCGAATTTCCAATTCCAGCTCACTGATCGGTTCAACCTGTTCGCCAGCCGACACTTCACCCTGATCCAGCGCTGCCTCGACCTCAACTTGTTCGCCATCACGCTCCCAACGCAGCAGCACGCGGGTACGTTGGAAATCGGTGGTAAACACGGGTTGCAGCGTGCTTTTGTCCAGCTCGGCCAACGCCGCAGGCCAGCAACTGTCGTCCAGCAAACTGAAGTCCAGCGCCTGCTCTTGCAGGTTCCAATCCCATTCGTTGCGCTCTGATAGACCCGCGACACTTTGGCCGCGACTTTTCAGGGTCTGGATGATGGCATCGCCATCACGCCGCAGGCGCAGCGCCACTTTTGCGCCAGCCAGATCGCGCTCAGGCGTATCATAGTATTGGTTGTACAAGGTGCTGATTTGCCAGTCATCGACCAAACGGCTCTTCAACAAGGGATGCTCACGCAAGGCGTTCAGTACATCAGCACTAGCGCGCAACTTAATTTCGGTTTCTTTGCCCATCGGGTTTCTCTGCCATACCGCCGCCCGAGGGGCAAGCGGTAAAAATGTGTTCTTTTGATGTCAATCAGATGACGGCCAGACATGCAGCACCTATACTTTGCGGCCTAAACTCCCGCTGGAGGCGCTATGCCTAACAATCCCTTTCTCAGCCTGTTCGGCCGCTCCCCTATAGGCCCGATGCAGCAGCACATTGCCAAAGCACACGAGTGTGCTGCGCAATTGATGCCTTTTATCGAAGCAGTCATCGCTAATGACTGGACCGCGGCCGAGCGTATTCAACAGCAGATTGCCCAGCTCGAACGGGATGCTGACAAACTCAAGAAGGATGTACGCGTACACCTGCCCAAAAGTCTGTTTCTTCCTGTGCCGCGTTCAGACCTGCTAGAGCTGCTCAGTGTACAGGACAAAGTTGCCAACCGCGCCAAGGATATCGCCGGCCTGATGTTGGGTCGCAAGATGATGATCCCGGTGCCGTTGAATGATGCTTTCAGAGCCTTTGTGCAACGCTCAGTGGATGCCGCAGCCCAAGCTCTCACAGCAATGAACGAACTGGACGAGCTGCTGGAAACCGGCTTCTCCGGCCGCGAAGTGACGCTAGTGGAGCGCATGATTGAAGAGCTCGACGCGATCGAGCACGACACCGACAACATGCAGATCAAGCTGCGCGCTGACCTGTACAAACTGGAAAAGGATCTACCTCCGGTAGACGTGATGTTCCTGTATCAGATCATCGAATGGATTGGTGATGTCGCTGACCGCGCCCAGCGCGTAGGCAACCGCCTGGAATTGCTGATGGCCCGCTAAGGGCAAGCCGAACCATGCATCCAACAGAGTACTAAATATGACGCTGATTACAGAGTACGGCACCGTCCTGCTCATTCTGGCCTGCCTCTTCGGTTTTTTCATGGCCTGGGGGGTAGGCGCCAACGACGTGGCTAATGCCATGGGCACTTCGGTCGGTTCCCGCGCGCTGACCATTAAACAGGCGATTCTCATCGCCATGGTTTTCGAATTCCTCGGCGCTTATTTGGCCGGCGGCTCCGTTACCCAAACTATTCGTAGCGGCATTCTTGACGCTGACATGATCAGTCCGGACCAGATGATCTTCGGCATGTTGGCCTCGCTTCTTGCTGCCGGCACCTGGTTGCTAATTGCATCGATCAAAGGCTGGCCGGTATCAACCACTCACTCCATTATTGGCGCCGTCATCGGCTTCGGCGCAGTTGGCGTATCCATGGATGCCGTGCATTGGGGCGGTGTGGTACCCATTGTGTCGAGTTGGGTCATTTCCCCGCTGCTGTCCGGGGTGGTTGCCTTCATGATTTTCATGAGTGTGCACAAGCTGATCCTCAACACCGAAGATCCCTTTGCCAATGCTAAGCGGTACGTGCCTTTCTATATGTTCGCGGTCGGCTTTATCGTCACCATCGTCACTTTGACCAAGGGCCTCAAGCACGTTGGTCTTGAGCTGAGTGGCCTGCAGAGCCTGGGCCTTGCATTGCTGTTCGGCGCAATCGTCTGCGCCGTGGGCGTGTTACTGCTAAAGCGTATCAAACCTGACCCTGTTGCAGATAAGAGCTTCCACTTCGCCAGCGTGGAAAAAGTCTTTGCCATATTGATGATTTTTACCGCCTGCGCCATGGCGTTCGCCCATGGCTCCAATGATGTCGCAAACGCGGTGGGTCCGCTGGCAGCCATTGTTGGCGTACTAAGCTCCGGCGGCGATATTGTCGAGAAGTCAGTGGTTCCCGGCTGGGTACTGTTGCTCGGCGGTGTTGGTATCGTCGTCGGCTTAGCCACCTACGGCTACCGAGTCATGGCGACAATCGGCCAGCACATCACCGAGCTGACACCCAGCCGCGGTTTCGCTGCCGAACTGGCCACTGCGACCACAGTGGTCGGCGCTTCCAGCATCGGCCTGCCAATTTCGACGACCCACACCCTGGTAGGCGCAGTGCTTGGCGTTGGCATGGCGCGAGGCATCGGCGCACTTAACCTGCGAGTAATCGGTACTATCTTCAGCTCGTGGGTGGTCACCCTGCCCGCTGGCGCGGTTCTCGCGATCATCTACTTCTTTATCCTTTCGGCTATTTTCAGCTGACGAATAGCACCCGGCGGCGTAAGCTGAACACTCCTGTTCGCTTACGCCGCCCGGAGTTTCCATGGCTTTGCCCTCGCTAAAAGCGCAATTCGACGCCCTGCTCAAACTACCCTCTATCAGTTGCACCCAAGACGATATGGACCAGTCCAATCTACCGGTAGTGCATCTGCTAGCCAGTTGGCTCGGCGACCTAGGCTTTGCGTGCGAGATTCAGCCGATTCCCGGAGAGCCCGGAAAAGCCAACCTGATCGCGACCCTGGGCAGCGGACCTGGCGGCCTAGTAATGGCCGGCCATACCGATACCGTACCCTGCAATCCCGAGCGTTGGCAGCACGACCCTTTCAAGCTGACCGAGCAGGATGGGCGCTGGTATGGGCTGGGCAGCTGCGACATGAAAGGCTTTTTTCCGCTAATCATCGAAGCCGTACGCGATTATGTTCATCAGCCCTTCAAGCAGCCGCTCATCGTGCTCGCCACCGCCGACGAAGAAAGCTCCATGAGCGGTGCACGTGCGCTGGTTGCCAGTGGCCTGCCAAAAGCACGGCATGCCATCATTGGCGAGCCGACCGGGCTCAAGCCAATCCGTGTGCATAAGGGCATTATGATGGAGCGCATCGACATTACCGGTCAGGCTGGGCACTCGTCGGACCCTGCGCTCGGCAACAATGCGATGGAAGCTATGCACAGCGTCATCAGCGAACTGATGGTGTTGCGCAGCAGTTGGCAGAAGCGCTGGAACAATCCGCTGTTCGGCGTACCGACGCCCACGCTGAACCTGGGCTGCATTCATGGTGGTGACAATCCCAATCGCATCTGCGCCAAATGTGCACTGGAGTTCGATATACGCCCATTGCCGGGCATGGACCCGGACGCCTTGCGTGCCGACATCCAGACTCGGTTGGACCTCATTGCTGCCGAACGTCAGGTCGAGATTGTCTATGCGCCGCTGTTTCCAGGCGTGCCGCCCATGGATACCGCCGCCGACGCGCCACTGGTCAAGGCTTGCGAGGCGCTCACCGGATATAACGCCGGTAGCGTCGCCTTTGCCACCGAAGGCCCTTACCTGAACCAGATCGGCATGCAGACGCTGATTCTTGGGCCCGGCGACATCGAACAAGCACATCAGCCGGACGAGTTTCTGGCCATGGATAGACTCAATCCAACCGTCGATATACTGCGCGAATTGATCAAACGATTCTGCCTGCAATAACCGATTCAGCGACCAATAACTTGAAGCTTGCTGCGACAGGCCCTTTAATAGCTCTTTTGCATGGAAACCCCGCGAATGCACGACTACGTCAATTGGTTCCGCCACTCGACGCCCTATATCAACCTGCACCGGGATTGCACCTTCGTGCTGATGCTCCCGGGCGAAGGCTTGGCGCATCCTAACTTCAGCAATATCGTCCACGACATCATGCTGCTTAACAGCCTGGATGTGCGCCTGGTATTGGTACACGGTTCGCGCCCACAGATTGAAGAGCGCTTGAATGCTCGCGGCATCACCTCGCGTTATCACAATGATCTGCGCATCACTGATATCGACACGCTGACCTGCGTGACTGAAGCCGTTGGCGCGCTACGTATAGCCATTGAGGCGCAATTGTGCACGCAGCAACAGGGCGCGCGCTTACGGGTAACCGGCGGCAATCTGGTCACTGCCAAACCGATTGGCGTGGTTGACGGCGTCGACTTTCATCACACCGGCGAAGTAAGACGCATTGATCGCAAGGCCATCAGTCGCCATCTGGATGAGCACGACATAGTGTTGCTGTCGAGCCTGGGATACTCCCCCACCGGCGAGGTATTCAACCTCGCTTCTGAGGATGTTGCGACCAGCGTAGCGGCCGCCTTGGGTGCCGATAAACTCATTCTGTTCGGCGAAGATACCGGCATCAAAGATGAGAGCGGGCAATTGTTGCGCGAACTTAAACCGACCCGCGCCGCGCCCTTGCTCAATAGCCTTGGTAATACGATGCCGGGTAACTTGCTGCGCGCCGCTTGCAAAGCCTGCAACGCTGGTGTGCGCCGCTCGCACATCATCAGCTTCGCCGAAGACGGCGCCATGCTCAATGAACTGTTCACCCGCGACGGCGGCGGCACGCTGGTTGCTCAGGAAGCCTTCGAGCAAACCCGCGCAGCCACCATAGAAGACGTTGGCGGCCTGCTAGATCTGCTGCGCCCATTGGAGGATGCAGGCATTCTGGTACGGCGCTCACGCGAAGTACTGGAAACCGAGATCAGCCAATTCGCCTTGGTTGAGCGCGACGGCACTATTATCGGCTGCGCCGCACTGTACCCGCTGGAAGGCTCGACCTCGGCGGAGCTGGCCTGCGTTGCAATCGACCCTAACTACCGGCAGGGTGGTCGTGGCGATCAGTTGCTGCAGCACATCGAGGCGCAAGCGCGTAGCATGAAAATTGATACGCTGTTTGTGCTCACCACCCGCACTGCACACTGGTTCCGCGAACGCGGCTTTGTGCCCAGCAGCGTAGAACGTTTACCGGCCAAACGCGCCGAGCTGTACAACTACCAGAGAAATTCAAAGGTCTTCGAAAAAGCCCTCTGAACCAATCTTGCATCACACCAGCGCCGAGCGGCTGCATGCCGCGCGGCGAATTGGTATGCTTGTCCGATTGCAATACACCACGGGATTACTGTCATGCCTGATTACCGCTCAAAAACATCCACCTTTGGCCGCAACATGGCCGGCGCTCGCGCGCTGTGGCGCGCCACCGGCATGAAAGATGAAGACTTCAAGAAGCCGATCATCGCGGTCGCCAACTCCTTCACCCAATTTGTACCGGGCCATGTGCACCTGAAAGACATGGGCCAACTGGTCGCGCGCGAAATTGAAAAAGCCGGCGGTGTAGCCAAAGAATTCAACACCATCGCGGTCGACGACGGCATCGCTATGGGCCACGACGGCATGCTCTATTCGCTGCCTAGTCGCGAGATCATTGCCGATTCGGTCGAGTACATGGTCAACGCGCATTGCGCCGACGCCATCGTCTGTATCTCCAACTGCGACAAAATTACCCCCGGCATGCTGATGGCCGCACTGCGCCTCAACGTTCCTGTGGTCTTCGTCTCTGGCGGACCTATGGAAGCTGGCAAGACCAAGCTAGCCAGCCACGGTCTGGATCTGGTTGATGCGATGGTGGTCGCTGCAGATGAAAGCAATTCAGATGAAAAAGTCGCCGAATACGAGCGCTCTGCCTGCCCGACCTGCGGCTCCTGCTCCGGCATGTTCACCGCCAATTCAATGAATTGCCTGACCGAGGCGCTGGGCCTGGCTCTGCCGGGCAACGGTTCCATGCTGGCAACCCACAGCGACCGTGAGCAGCTGTTCTTGCGCGCGGGCCGCACCATTGTTGACCTGTGCAAAAAATACTATACCGATGGCGACGACAGCGTGTTGCCGCGAAATATCGCGAATTTCAAAGCATTTGAAAACGCCATGACGCTAGACATTGCCATGGGCGGCTCCACCAATACTATTTTGCACTTGCTGGCATCCGCGCAGGAAGGCGAGATCGAATTCGATCTGCGCGATATCGACCGCCTCTCACGCACAGTGCCTCAACTGTGCAAAGTGGCGCCCAATATCCAGAAGTACCACATGGAAGATGTGCATCGCGCCGGCGGTATTTTCAGCATCCTCGGCTCACTGGCACGCGGTGGTCTGTTGCACACAGACCTGCCGACCGTTCACAGCCCAAGCATGGCAGAAGCAATCGCCAAATGGGATATCACCCAGACCGATGATGAAGCAGTACTCACCTTCTTCAAAGCCGGCCCCGCGGGCATCCCAACGCAAACCGCATTTAGCCAATCTACCCGTTGGGATAGCCTGGATGACGATCGCGAGAACGGCTGTATCCGCAGTGTAGAGCATGCCTACTCGGCCGAAGGCGGCTTGGCTGTGCTCTACGGCAACATCGCGCAGGATGGCTGCGTGGTAAAAACCGCCGGCGTGGATGAGTCCATTCACGTATTCGAAGGTAGCGCCAAGATTTTTGAAAGCCAGGACACTGCCGTAAAAGGCATTCTGGCTGATGAAGTAAAAGCTGGCGATATCGTCATCATTCGCTACGAAGGCCCAAAAGGCGGCCCCGGCATGCAGGAAATGCTTTATCCCACCAGCTATTTGAAATCAAAGGGCTTGGGTAAGGAATGTGCGCTGCTGACCGACGGACGTTTCTCCGGCGGCACGTCGGGCTTGTCCATTGGCCACGCTTCGCCGGAAGCAGCTGCTGGCGGCGCCATTGGCTTGGTCCGCGATGGCGACAAGGTGCTGATCGATATCCCCAATCGCAGCATCAACCTGCTGGTCAGCGATGAAGAGTTATCGCATCGCCGCATTGAGCAGGACAAGCTCGGCTGGAAACCGGTTGAGCACCGCCCTCGCAAAGTGACCACGGCACTGAAGGCTTACGCCTTGCTCGCCACTAGCGCCGACAAAGGCGCCGTGCGCGACAAAGCGATGCTCGACGGCTGATACAGCCAGCACGTCCTAGAGCGCGGTTAGGCGACCCTATCCGCGCCAATATTAAGTCATATCTGAAATCCTAGCGCCGATCCGTCAAGCTGCCGCCACTAAAGGCCTTGTGCCATACCGCCGGTCGGAGATTCAGTCCTTCCGCTACATCAGAATGCTGCCAGTTGTCTGTGATGACGTTAACATCAGAGCGTCATTGAATTGTGCATGGACGAACAAAACCAAAGATGCCTGGCACGGATCAGATTAAAATCACAGTAACCAAACTGCTATTGGTTGAAACCGACCCTGCGAAACGCGAGCAGTTGTTGGAGCTGTGTCATGCACAGACTTCCGCTCCGCTGGATGTTGAAATCTGTACGCGTCCTCGTGAAGCTGTCGCCCGGCTCGCCAAAGGCGATTTCCAGGCCTGCCTGTTACCCAATGACCTCCCTCTTCTGCGCGAAGCGCGCCGCGCCGCTACCAGTACGCTTTATCTGTTGATAAGCGATGGCACCACACCAGAGCAAGACAGCGCCGCGATAGAAGATGGCGCCGACGATGTATTAGCCTACGCCAGCCTGGATGCCGAACAACTGCACCGTGCGCTGATTCACGCCGCGCTGCGGCGCAGCGGCGGCGAGAAGCTGGCGCAGTTGGCGCGCCAGGACCCGCTCACCGGGCTAGGCAATCGCGCACTACTGGAAGACGAGCTGGAGCGCATGATTCTTCGTGGTCAACGCAGCCCCACCGGCTTCGCGCTACTGTATATCGATCTCGACTATTTCAAACAGATCAACGATAGCTTCGGCCACGGCCTCGGCGATTTACTGCTGGCGGTCATTGCCAATCGACTGCGCCGAACCATGCGCCAGGATGATTTGATCGCGCGTATCGGCGGCGACGAGTTTGTCGCGTTGCTAAATGACCTGCATGATCCGAACGACGCCGCGCTGATCGCCAGCAAAATTATTCATACCCTGAGTGAGCCCATTACCCTCAGCGGTCATCACCTGCTTATTTCAGCCAGCATCGGTATTGCCACCTTTCCCACTCACGGCACTACCGCCGCAGAGTTATTGCAGCACGCCGATCAAGCCTTGTACCGAGCCAAAGCCAATGGCCGCAACGCCTACGCTTTTTACAGCCCAGATGAAGAGGCCGAAACAAAGCACAATCTGGATGTGGAGCAAGGTCTGCGGCATGGCCTGCTGGAAGGACAATTCCGCCTGCACTACCAACCCATAGTGGATACCCAGCATGGCGACACGGTCGCCTGGGAAGCCTTACTGCGTTGGCAGCACCCCACCCTAGGCCTGCTCACGCCTGACGCCTTTCTCAAGCTGGCAGAGCACAGCGGGCTCATTCTGCCTATGGGGCATTGGGTGATTGGACAGGCTTTAGAAGCAGTGAGTCAGTGGCAGGACGCTGGGATTGACTGCAGGCTGTCAATTAACCTGAGCGATCGCGAGCTGAAGCAGCCACGCTTTGCTGATCAGCTAAAACAACTACTCATCAAAAGCAAAGTCTCGCCACATCTACTGCAGCTTGAGCTACGCGAAGATGCGCTATTGAAACACGCAGGCCAAGCGGGCAAGTTGTGCAATGCGCTCGCTGCACTCGGAGTCGATATCTGGCTGGATCACTTCGGCTCGGAATATGGCGCATTCGGCTACCTGAGCCGGCTACCGATCAAGGGCGTGAAGATCAATACGAATGAGCTAAATCCGCAGCGAGACGCGGCACATGCCAGCTACGTACAGAATCTGATCACGCTAACGCGCAGCATGGGCAAGCAAGTGACAGCTAACTATGTGGAAGATGCGCATAGCGCCGACCAGCTCTCAAGTTGGGGTGGCAACTTTCTGCAGGGTTACTGGATCGGTAAACCACGGCCGTTAGATGCCATCATCTCCGGCGTCCCCAGCACCTAGCAAACCCTTTAAAGAGGACCCGCTTCGCCACGGCGGGGCCGCTCATCACTTAACCGGCAGGCTTTCGGATCAGGCTACCAACCGTCGATCCAGCACTTGATAGCAATGCGCTGGATAAGCCTCACCTTCGGCTACCGCCCGCTCCTCGCGTAGCTCCCACTCTGCATCACTGAACGCTGGAAACCAGGCGTCGCCTTGTGGCTCCAGCTCGACGCGAGTTAGATACAATCGATCCGCCAGCGCAAGGCATTGCTCATAGAGATTGCCGCCGCCAATAATCATGATCTCATCCACCGCATCCAGCTCGGCCTGATGCCGCGCCAGTGTCAGGGCCTGCTCAATGCTATCCACCACCTGCACACCGGGGATACTCAGGTCAGCCTGACGACTGATAACAATATTGCTGCGGCCAGGCAAAGGCCGACCAAGCGAGTCGAACGTCTTGCGGCCCATCACAATCGGCTTGCCCATGGTCGTCGCCTTGAAGTACTTAAGGTCTTCAGGCAGATGCCAGGGCATCTTGTTGTCGCAACCAATCACCCGGTTGCGCCCCATGGCAGCAATCATGGCGACTTTGATGCCTTGCCCAGAGCGACTCATACCGCCACCGGCGCTTTGATATGCGGATGGAACTGGTAGTCTTCCAGCGTGAAGTCGCCGAAGGTAAAAGCAAACAGATCCTTGATCTCAGGATTCAGGCGCATGCTCGGCAACGGCAATGGCTCACGCGACAATTGCAGGTCAGTCTGCTCAATATGGTTAGCGTACAAGTGGCAGTCGCCGCCAGTCCAAACGAAGTCGCCGGGCTTCAGGTCACAGACCTGTGCCACCATCAACGTCAGCAATGCATAGCTGGCAATATTGAAGGGCACGCCAAGAAATATATCCGCCGAACGCTGATACAGCTGGCAACTCAACTTGCCATCAGCCACATAAAATTGGAACAACGCATGACAAGGTGGCAGAGCCATCTGATCAACCAGCGCGGGGTTCCAGGCGGAGACAATCAATCGGCGTGAGTCAGGATTGCTTTTGATCATCTTGATCAGATTACTAATCTGATCAATCGACTCACCGTTAGGCGCTGGCCAGGAACGCCACTGGTAACCGTAAACCGGACCCAGATCTCCGTTCTCATCAGCCCAGTCGTCCCAGATGGAAACGCCGTTTTCCTTCAGGTAAGCAATATTGGTATCGCCCTGCAAAAACCACAGAAGTTCATGCACGATGGACTTTAGATGGCATTTCTTGGTGGTAACCATCGGGAAGCCCGCCGCCAGATCAAAACGCATTTGGTGGCCGAAGACGCTGTAGGTACCAGTGCCCGTGCGGTCACTTTTATAGGTTCCGTTTTCACGCACCAAGCGCATCATATCGAGATACTGTTTCATGCGTAGCGCCCCTCACGACGGTAAGCCTGCCCCATCATCAGGGCCCCCAAAAGAATCATCGGAATACACAGCAGCTGACCCATGGTCAGCCAACCGAATGCCAAGTAACCCAGCTGCGCATCCGGCACTCGAACAAACTCAACAGCAAAGCGGAATACCCCGTAACAGATGGCGAATAAACCGCTGACCGACATCGTCGGGCGAGGCTTGCTGGAGTAGATCCAAAGAATGGTGAAAAGCGCCACACCCTCAAGCGCAAACTGGTACAGCTGCGACGGATGCCGCGCTAATTGCGCCGGGTCGTTAGGGAATACCATAGCCCAAGGCACGTCAGTCGCCTTGCCCCATAACTCGGAATTAATAAAGTTGCCGATGCGCCCAGTACCCAGGCCAATAGGCACCAGTGGAGCAACAAAGTCCATCAGACGGAAGAACGGCGCCTTGTTCTTGTAAGAAAACCACAATACTGCCAACAACACGCCCAACAGGCCGCCGTGGAACGACATTCCGCCCTTCCATATTTCCAGAATGAGCAGCGGATTATTGATATAGGCGGGCAGGTCATAAAACAGCACATAACCGAGGCGCCCCCCGGCAATCACCCCCAGCGCGACCCAAAACACCAAGTCAGAGAGTGTTTCCTTACTCCACTCCGGGAAGTGGTCGGGCAACCGGCGCTTGGCCAGCCACCAGGCTCCGCCGATGCCGATAAGATACATCAGGCCATACCAATGAATCTGTAATGGTCCTAACGAGACAGCAACCGGATCGATATTCGGATAGGTCAGCATAACGGATCTCTAAACAAGGAAATTGATACCCACGCACAACAACAGCAGAGCAAACAGTCGCTTCAAAAGCGTCTGCGATAGGCGATGCGCCAACCGCGCGCCAAAGCCAGCAAACAGCATACTAGTCGCCGCGATGCCAATCATCGCCGGCAGATAAATATATCCCAGACTCCACTCCGGTAGCGGCGTGGCAGCCCAGCCGGTCCAGGTAAAACTGGCTGCACCGGCTAGCGCAATCGGCATACCGCAAGCCGAAGAAGTCGCCACAGCCTGTTGCATTGGCACGCTGCGCCACACCAGAAAAGGCACCGTCAGCGAACCGCCGCCGATACCAAATATGGCCGAGGCCCAACCAATGAAAGCGCCCGCCAGCGTAAGCGTTGGCTTACCAGGCACATCTAGGGCCGCCTTGGGCTGTAGCTTAAAGGCCATCTGCATTGCGACCGCAATAGCAAACACACCTATGACTTTCTGCAGCACGGGCCCGGAAATATAGGATGCGGTGAGCGCTCCAAATACGCTGCCCACGACAATGCCCAGCGTCATCCAGACAAACAGTGGCCAGCGTACTGCGCCAAGTCGATGATGCGCGCGCACTGCATTAATTGAGGTGAAGACAATGGTCGCCAGCGAAGTACCCACCGCCATGTGGGTCAATACCCCGGGAGAGAATCCCTGCAGGGCGAAACTGTAGACCAGCACCGGCACTATGATCATGCCGCCGCCAACACCAAACAGTCCGGCAAGCGTGCCGGCGAAGCCGCCCAGTATCAGATAGATCAGAAATTCCACAACGCCCCCAACTGAAACTGATTCAGATGCACTGTTGGCATCCGGCAAGTGCGCTAGTTTAGCGGAAAACCCGCCGTCACCATAACCACGCAAAGCCAACAGGATATGTCTCACCCCGCTGGTTGCGACAACAGGTAGACTGGACTGATTCAACAGGAGAACCGCATGTGTTTGATCGCCTTGGCCTGGCAAGTGGCCGCTGACTACCCACTGACCTTAATCGGCAACCGCGACGAATTCCATCAACGCCCTACTCGCCCAGCGCAGCCCTGGCAGGAAGAGGGAATGCCTGGCCTCTTGGCCGGCAAGGATCTGGAAGCCGGAGGTACCTGGCTCGGCATAACGCGCCGCGGCCGCTTTGCAGCGTTGACCAATATCCGCACGCCCGGTGCCATGCGCGGGGCGCTGTCGCGCGGCAAACTGGTGCTCGACTATCTAACCACCGATAGCACGCCGGAAGACTATCTCACGCCATTGAGCACGCAGGCTGGCGACTATGCCGGCTTCAACCTGTTGGTCGGCGATCGCAAGTCGCTTTGGTATCTGAACAGTCTGGAAGGCAAGCCACGGCCCCTGCCACCGGGCGTGTATGGCCTATCCAATGCAGAGTTGGATTCCAACTGGCCGAAACTAACCAAATTACGCGAACAGCTGGCAGCGCAGCCGCTGGCACCGGCAGAACAACTGCTAGCACTGCTACATGACGATCATATCTATGCTGATGCGCTGCTACCCGAAACCGGCGTTAACCCAGATCTGGAACGCATGCTGTCAGCTGCTTTTATTCGCGGCAACCAGGATTACGGCACGCGCGCCAGCAGCTTGCTACGCCTGCATGCCAATAATGACGTTGAGTTGGTGGAGCAGCGCTTCGGCCCATTGGGCGAAGCGGAGGGAGAAAGCCGCTGGCGGCTAGCGGCTGAAATCAGCGCGCCTGCCTGAGTACTTTGCCAAGGCCCATGCGGCGAAGTGCAAGATGCAGGGTACTGAGCACCAGATGCGGGTTGTCCAGCTCAATTACTTCATCCAGCAGCGCTTTGGCATCGCTCATGCTGATCTGGCGTAACAGCCATTTTACCTTGGGCAGGTTTGTCGCATTCATCGACAACACATCGCAGCCCATCGCCATCAGCAAGACCGCGGCCGCCGGATCACCGGCCATCTCGCCGCAAACACTCATCGGCTTGCCGGCTTCACGGCACGCCGTTGCGACTTTGATCAGCGCCTGCAGGACCGCCGGATGCAGTGAATGATACAGATCGGCTACACGCGGATTATTACGATCTACCGCAAGTAAATATTGGGTCAAATCGTTAGTACCCACCGACAAAAAGTCGACCATTTGAATCAATTCACGCGCCTGATACACCGCTGCAGGTATCTCGATCATCACCCCGACCGGTGGCATGGGTACGTCAAAACCTTCATCCAGCACTTCACTGTAGGCACGGTGAATCAGGTGCAATGCCTCTTCAACCTCATACAAGCTGCTGATCATGGGCAACATAATGCGCAGGTTGTTCAAGCCTTGGCTGGCCTTGAGCATGGCACGCGTCTGCACCAGAAAGATTTCCGGGTGATCCAGCGTTACCCGAATCCCCCGCCAGCCAAGGAAGGGATTGTCTTCCTTGATCGGAAAATAGGTCAGCGCCTTATCGCCACCAATATCCAGCGAACGCATGGTTACCGGCAACGGATGGAAGGCTTCTAACTGCTCGCGATAGGTAGCTTGCTGTTCTTTCTCGCTGGGAAAGCGGTCTTGAATCATAAACGGCACTTCGGTGCGGTATAGGCCCACACCCTCAGCGCCGCGATCCAAGGAACGCGCTACATCCGCCAACAAACCGGTATTTACCAGCAGTGGCATTCGATGACCGTCCAGTGTAACGCAGGGCAGATCGCGCAGCTTTTCCAGCCCCTGAACCAACTCACGCTCCTCGCGCACTAGTTCAAGATATTGTGTGCTCAGCCCCGCCGACGGGTTGATATAAACCTCGCCGCGGTTGCCATCAACAATCAGCCCCAGACCATCCACTCGGGTATAAGGCAGGTCGACCGCGCCCATCACCGTAGGAATACCCATGGCCCGGGCCAAAATAGCAACGTGCGAGCTGCCGGAACCCAGCACCGAAACCAATCCCACCAACTTCTCTTTGGGCACCAGTCCGAGCATAACCGGCGATAATTCTTCGCTGATCAAAATGGTATGCTCGGGAAATACCAGTTCCTGCTGCCCGACCGCCTGCAGATAGGCAAGTATGCGGCGCCCGAGGTCTTTGACGTCAGCGGCTCGCTCGCGCAGGTAAGGATCATCCATCAGCTCGAAACGGCCGACATGCGCACTGACCACCTCACGCAGAGCGCCCTGCGCCCACTGCCCAGCACGGATGGCTTTGGTCACTTCGTTGCCTAAGGCTGCGTCATCAAGCATCATCATGTAGACGTCGAAGAGCGCCAACTCTTCCGGGCGCAGCTGGCTGGACAGTTTGGCTGATAACGCCTGCATGTCCGCACGCACGCCATCCAGCGCACCCCGAAACAGACGAACTTCTGCTTCAATATCTTTGGCTGGCTTGTCTGGCACGGCTTTCAAGTCAGCCGGTGGCAAAATCACGACTGCATGCCCGATGGCCACACCAGGGGCACCGGCCACGCCGGTGAAGCGCGTATCTTGCACAACCTCGTCGCCCCAGCCCAAACCACCAATGGCACCGGTCGCCTCTGCGTGGGCAATAACTCCCGACAACTGTGCACTCATGGTGACCAAAAACGCTTCTTCGCCCTCGTCAAACTGGCGTCGTTCTTTTTGCTGAATGACCAGAACGCCCATCACGCGGCGGTGGTGAATGATCGGCACACCGAGGAAGGAGGCGTAACGCTCTTCACCCGTTTCGGCAAAATAGCGGAAGCGTGGGTGCGCGGCGGCGTCTTCAAGATTAACCGGCTCCTCGCGAGTGCCCACGTAACCGATCAAACCCTCGTTAGTGGCCAGGGAAACCGCGCGCACCGAGTCCTTGTTCAGGCCTTCGGTGGCCATCAACACATAGCGGCCGATGTCGGGATTCAGCAGATATACCGAGCAGACCTCGGTACCCATGGCTTCGCGTACACGCTGCACGATAATGTCCAGAGCCGCTGCCAGATCTCTGGCAGAGTTGACCTCTTGAACAATTCGACGCAGCGTATTGAGCATATTTAACAACCTGGAAGAGTCGTGAGAAGGCGCGGCGCCAGCTCTTTCATCGCGCGCCGGTAAACATCACGTTTAAATGGAACCACCTGCCCCAGAGGATACCAATAACTGACCCAGCGCCAGCCATCGAATTCCGGTTTTGCGGTCTTGGTCATGCAAACGCGCTGCTCTTCGGCGGTAAGCCGCAGCAGGAACCACTTTTGTTTCTGACCGACGCAAATCGGCTGCGAGTGATTACGGATCAAACGCTGAGGCAAACGGTAACGCAACCAGCCACGGGTGCAGGCAAGAATTTCGACATCTTCCGGCAGCAGGCCAACTTCTTCATGTAATTCGCGATACAGCGCCTGCTCGGGGCTTTCATTATGATGAATGCCGCCCTGTGGAAACTGCCAGGAATCCTGCCCGATACGCCTGGCCCAAAGCACCTGCCCCAACTCATTGGTCAGGATAATGCCAACATTGGGTCTGAAACCATCGGGGTCAATCACAGCCAGTATCCTTCTTTTATATCTCCTGCATTGTTCCACAAAGAAGCCTGAGGCAGCAATTGCAGAAACCGGCAATCCTGCAATAGCGCTCCAGCAGCGCATTTATGCCGCCAGTGCATTATCCTAGTGGCTGCTTTTTCAACCAAAATCCGATTTCCAGGAGTTTACCTTGAGCCTTGCCATTTTCGACCTCGACAACACCCTGCTCGGTGGCGACAGCGATCACGCCTGGGGTGAGTTCATTGTTGCTCAGCGTATTGTCGATCCCGAGGCCTATCAGGCCCAGAACGACACTTTTTTCAATGAGTATCTTGCCGGCAAGCTGGATATCCAGGTTTACCTGAACTTCTGCCTACAGTTGCTCGGCGAGCATGAGCCCACCCAACTAGATGCCTGGCATCAGCAGTTCATGGCTGAGAAAATCATGCCCATCATGCTGCCTAAAGCCTTGGCTCTGATCGAGAAGCACCGCGCCGCCGGCGACACGTTGATGATCATCACCGCGACCAACCGCTTCATCACTGCGCCGATTGCTCGTGCACTGAACATCGATATTCTGCTGGCCACCGAGTGCGAGCGTGACAACGACCGCTATACCGGACGCACCACCGATGTAGCCTGCTTTCGCGAAGGCAAGGTGACTCGTCTACAGCGCTGGTTAATGGAAAATAATCGTACGCTGGCGGAGAGCTACTTCTACAGCGACTCACATAACGACCTGCCGCTACTGAGCATGGTTGATCACCCGGTCGCAGTCGACCCGGACGACACACTCAAGACCCATGCGCAGCAGCAAGGCTGGCCGGTTATCAGCTTGCGCTAAACCTGATATTGGCAGTATTACTCGCCTGAGCAGTTATAGCTGCCCAGGCGACTTCAAGCTCCCAGATTTAGACGGGCAGTACGCGGCAGAACAGTGCCTTGATATAAGCCGTTTCTGGAATAGCGGGATGCAGTGGATGATCCGCACCCTGATAGCCGCGTTCGGTAATCACCAGATTGCGATCCAGATGGCGACTGGCGCCCAGCAGCGCTTCTTTCAACTTGTCTTCTTCCAAGTGCATTGAACAAGAGGCCGATACCAGGATGCCGTCCTTGTTGAGCAGGCGCATGGCTTGTTCGTTTAAACGGCGATAAGCCGCTTCACCGTTGCGCATGTCCTTGCGCTTCTTGATGAAAGCCGGCGGATCAGCGATGACCACGTCAAAGCGCTCACCAGCATTTTTCAGCTCCTTCAGCGCCGTCATCACGTCGCCTTCAACCACCAGCATCTTCTCAGCCACCCCGTTTAATTCCGCATTGGCCTCAACACGGTCCAACGCTGACGCAGAGCTGTCTACACACATGACTTCACTGGCACCAAACGCTGCAGCCTGCACGCCCCAGCCGCCAATATAGCTGTACAGGTCCAGCACACGCTTGCCGGCTACGTAAGGCGCCAGCCGTGCACGGTTATTGCGGTGATCATAGAACCAGCCGGTTTTCTGGCCGTTGCGAACCGGCGCCTGGAACGCCACGCCGTTTTCTTCCAACGCTACCAGTTCCGGCATAGTGCCGAAGGCATCCTCTACATAAGAAGGCAAATCCTCGAGCTTGCGCGCGCCACTGTCGTTCTTGAACAGCACTGCTTGCGGCTTGAACACCTGCACCAAGGCAGCAACGATATCGTCACGCACGCGCTCCATACCCGGCGTGCCAATCTGTACGACGAAGTAATCACCAAAACGATCTACCACCAAACCCGGCAGCAAATCGGACTCACCGTAGACCAAACGATAGAAGGGCTTATCGAACAGGCGCTCCCGCAGGCTCAGTGCTACCTTGATGCGATGCACCAACAACGACTTATCCAGGATGTGGCTGGTATCGCGGCTGTGCATACGCGCGCAAATCAGATTGTTTGGGCTAACGCAGACCAGCCCAAGCGGCTTGCCTGTCGCAGTTTCCAGCTGCACTTCCTGGCCAGCATGCAGCTCGGTCAGTGGTGTCTGGGCGGTATCCACCTCGTTACTGAAGACCCACAGATGGCCTCCGCGAATGCGTCTGTCCGAATTATGTTTGAGACGCAGGCTTGGCAGTGTCATGGGGTACTCCCGGTAAGATTCAGCTGAAAATGTCGCTAGCGGGCAATTATACAGGGTGCCAAGCGCGCTAGTCTCCGGCTAAACTCGACAGTTAGACCCTTGAGACAGTAACGGATCGCAAAACCATGACCCCTGACCTTACGGATGAGCAAATAGCCCGCGCCCTACAAGGCATCAGCGTGCCCCCGCAGCCGCAGATCATGGTTGACCTACAAATGGAACAGGTCATGCCAGACCCCGACCTCAAGACCATCGCCCGCCTGATCAGCCAAGACCCCGGACTCGCCGGCAGTCTGTTAAAGATAGTTAACTCGGCCTTCTTCGGCTTGGCCAACCGGATTACTTCGATCCAGCAGGCAGTCAATCTGCTTGGCGTCAGCCGGGTGATCAATATCGTCAACGCGCAATCCATTCGCGGCGAGCTGACCGATGAGAATATCGTCAACCTCAACCGCTTCTGGGATAGCGCGCAAGACGTCGCCATGACCTGCATGACACTAGCGAAGCGCATCGGCTGCGTCGAGCCGGATGAAGCCTACGCGCTGGGGCTGTTCCACAATTGCGGCATCCCCTTGATGCTGAGCCGCTTCCCCTACTATATCGAAGTCATGGAAGACTCTTACGCGCAAGATCAGGCGCGCATTGTTGATGTGGAAAATCAGCGCATGAACACCAATCACGCGGTGATTGGCTACTACACCGCAAAATCCTGGCTACTGCCTGGCCACCTGTGCGAAGCCATCGCCAGCCACCACAACGCTCAACAGCTGTTTCTAGCCCCTGGCAGCAACGATGCGGTGCAGAAGAACTTGCTGGCCATCCTTAAAATGGCTGAGCACATCTGTCAGGCTTACCGGGTGCTCGGTAACCAGAAGATCGATCATGAATGGAATGCTGTTGGCACAGCCATTCTCGAATACGTTGGTCTGTCTGAATACGATTTCGAGAATCTAGAGGCTGTTTGCCAGGAACTGACCGCAACCGGCGAAGGTCGTTACTATCAAGACTGACAATGCCCAAGACTGATTCAACCGCCTGAACGTCCGTTAGCCGTAGTTGAAATCCGCCTATCCACAGGAGCTACCCATGACTACCCCGCTCGTAATCACCGTAATGTCCGCCGACAAACCCGGCTTGGTAGAAAGCCTAGCGCAAGCCATCAGCCGTCACGGCGGCAATTGGCTGGAAAGCCGCATGGCGCGTATGGCTGGCCAGTTCGCCGGAATTTTGCGAGTCGATATTGCCAGCGACCAGGTTGAAGCATTGCGGATCGACCTTGATGGCCTGACCCACCTCGGTATCAATGTGCAAGTGGCTATCAGCGGCTTGGCCGACGCACCAGAGCAACACTCACTGCTGCTCAACCTGGTCGGCAACGACCGGCCGGGCATCATGCATGAGGTATCGCAGGTGCTGGCGAGTCATGGGGTGAACGTCGAATCGCTGGAGACTGAGTGCGTGCCTGCCCCCATGAGCGCTGACTTGCTGTTCAAAGCAGAAGCTCAGCTTGGCGTGTATCCGCAAATTGATTTGGATGCCCTGCGCGATGCGCTGGAAAACCTCGCCGACGACCTTATGGTGGAGCTGCAAGAGCTGCCGACGATTTAAACGTCTGAACCAGTATTCACAGCGGCCTGCAGAGTCACGGCAGGCCGCGCCCCGTATAAAGCCACTAATCAACTTTAGTGCTTGCCCAGCTTCTTCTCGGTAAAAAGATACTCACGCAGCTGTTCATCGAAAATAGGATCACGCCGCCGGATCCACTCAATCGTCATAGCTGCGTGTTCTTTTTCTTCGTCCCGGTTGTGAATCAGCACTGCTTTCAGCTCTTCGTCTTTGCAGGCGTCTACGCGCTGATTGTACCAATCAACCGCCTCAAGTTCTTCCATCAGCGAGACGACTGCTCGATGCATATCGCGGGTCTCATCGCTCAGTTCAGCGACGGGTTCATGGTAGCCTTCATGCGACATATCGATCCCTCCTCAGGGCACTGCATTTAGATTGATGTTCACGGGTTACAAAAGCCCATCTGCGTGGGCCTGAAACGCTTAATATAGTAGTGCGATTACAGCAAGAAGGTCAGCCCCACTTGGAATAAACGCTCTACCGCCGGGACGTCGCGTTGATCCGGCACAAACACGATGACGTGGTCGCCATCTTCAATTTGCGTGCTGTCGTGCGCGATAATCACATCCTCTCCACGCACCACCGCACCCACCACAGTACCCGGCGGCAGAGCCAGCTCATCCAGCCGGCGCCCCACCACTTGTGAGCTCTGCGCATCACCGTGGGCTACTGCTTCCATGGCTTCGGCGGCGCCGCGCCGCAGCGAGTGCACAGCCACCACGTCGCCCTTACGTACATGGGTTAGCAGCGCGCCAATGGTTGCCTGTTGCGGGGAAATAGCAATATCAATATCTCCGCCCTGCACCAGTTCGGCGTACGCCGGGTTACTGATCAGGCTTATCACCGTGCGTGCGCCCATGCGTTTGGCCAACATGGAAGACATAATATTGGCTTCATCGTCATTGGTTACCGCCAAAAACACATCGGTGCTCTCGATGCTTTCTTCGATCAACAGTTCGCGGTCTGAAGCGCTGCCGTGCAGCACAGTGGTGCGATGCAGCTGTTGCGACAGCCACTGGCAGCGCTGCAGGTCATGCTCAATCAGCTTGACGCGGTAATCTCCTTCGAGCGCCTGGGCCAACTGCGCGCCGATGCTACCGCCGCCGGCGATAATGATGCGTTTGTAGCGTTTTTCACGCTGCCGCAGCTCAGTCAGTACGACTCGTATATCCGATTTCGCGGCCACAAAGAACAGCTCATCACCTTCCTCGATCACTGTATCGCCTTGCGGCACTATCGAACGATCGCGCCGAAAAATCGCGGCCACGCGAATCTCTACCGAAGGTAGCAAACCTCGTAGCGATGCAATCTCATGCCCCACCAGCGCACTGCCATGCAACGCCCGGACGGCCACCAGCTGAGCGCGACCGCCAGCAAAATTAATCACCTGCAGCGCACCGGGGTAGCGAATAAGCTTCTTCAGGTGCTGAGTAACCAGCGCTTCGGGGTTGATAAGCACATCAATTGGTACTGCCACTTTGGCAAACAGCGCTTGGCCTTGCTCCATATAACCGGTTTCACGCACGCGCGCAATTTTGCGCGGCACGTTAAACAACGAATGCGCGACCTGACAGGCAATCATGTTGATTTCGTCACTGTTGGTGACCGCCACCAGCATATCGGCATCCTCGGCGCCCGCACGCGCCAGCGTAACGGGGTGCGAGCCCGGCGCACACAGTATCTTTATGTTTGGGAAGCGCTCTTGCAGCATTTGCAAACGCTGCTTGTCGATATCCACCACAGTGATGTCTTTGGCCTCACCGACCAGATTTTCCACCAGGCTGCGGCCCACCTGCCCCGCGCCCAGCACTATGATTCGCATCAACTATCTCCAACAATTTGACTACGCCGCCGAGCCATCTCAGCCGCGCCAAAACATAGGGGTGAAGAGTACCATCAGGGTCAACAGTTCTAGCCGCCCCATTAACATAGCAAGCGACAGCAACCATTTAGCGGCATCCGGCAGACTGGCAAAGTTGCCCGCCGGCCCAATAATGTCGCCAAGCCCCGGACCAACGTTGGTCAATGCTGTGCTGGCAGCGGTCAAACTCGTCAGCAGGTCGAGTCCCATCATTGCCAACAACAAGGTCACAAATGCGAGGGTGACAAAAAACAGGAAGGAAAAAGCGATTGCCGAAAGAATAATGTCATCCTGCACCGGCTTGCCATTGTACTGGGTGACAAAGATACCGTTGGGATGCACTAGTTTGCGAATCTGCGTACGCAAAAACAAATAGCTAAGCTGGAAGCGAAACACTTTCATACCACCGCTAGTGGAGCCCGAGCAACCACCAATGAAAGTCACCACAAAGAACAGGGCGATACCGAATGTGCCCCACTGAGTGTAATCGTCGGCGGCAAAACCGGTGGTGGTAATCACCGACACCAAATTGAAAGCAGCCTTGGTAAAAGCTTCGAACGGCGAGAACAGATTGAGGTTGATCAAATCCACCGTCAGTAGCAGCGTCACCACCAGGATGATGCCAAGAAAACCCAACACCTGCTGATTCTTAAATAACGCCATCGAAGGCCTGCGTGCAAAAGCAATCAGCAGGGTGAAAGGCAGCGCACTTAGAATCATGAATAGGGTTGAGACCCAGAGCACCGGCGCGCCGAAGCGTCCCATGGAACGATCGTCGGTTGCAAAACCACCCGTGGAAACCGTCGCCATCGCGTGATTTATCGCGTCAAACAGCGTCATGCCGACCAGCCAATAGCTGGTGATACAGGCAACGGTGAGCGACAGATACGTCAGCACCAACAAACGCGCCAACGATTGAATGCGGGGTATCGACTTATCCGACCAATCGGACGATTCGGTATGGAACAAGCGCATGCCACCAATACGCAGAAACGGCAGGATGGATACTGCCATGCCGATTACACCTAGCCCACCCATCCACTGCAGTAGCGAGCGCCAGAGCAGCAGGCTGGGTGCCAGGTGTTCAATATCGCTGAGGACCGTTGAACCTGTCGTAGTAATCCCAGACACGGCTTCGAAGACCGCATCCACGGCACTCAGTTGAAAGTGACTGAAAAACAACGGCAAGGCGCCCACCAGCGACATCATCACCCAACTGAGACTGGTCAACAGGTAAAGCTGGCGGGAAATTAGATGGAAACCTACAGAGCGGCAACTGAACACCAGAAACAAACCGCAACCCACGGAAATACCGCAGGAAATCAAGAAGACTTCCATCTCTGGATCCTGCCGCCACCAGGCAAACACTGCCACGCAGGCCATCAAGCCCGACATGATCAGAATCAAAATGCCACACACAAATAATACCGGACGCAAAAACCGGATCATGCTCAGGCTCCCACCCGCCCAAAATGTTCAGCACATAATACTCAAACACCAACCTGCGCGCCGAGAATCTATATCGCTCTGATTTTACAGTGAAGCATTAAAACCATGGATTTATCGCTTTAACTCGCCACAATTGACTCGGTTTAGCTTTAGCGACTTTGTTGCATGAGCTGCAAAGCGTACACAATGACAAGCTTCATAACGAAAAACCCTCTGCCGAGACTGATTTGGGCGATATCCAGTATCGAGGCTCGGCAAAGCCCTGTTACGCGTTGCGCTAAGCTCCAAACCAGACTATTGAGGCCGGTGCTCAAGCCAGCGAGATCTTTAACCTCGGTGCTCTAAACCAGCATGTTGCTATGGCCACGGAATTTATTGGTCCACAGCGGGGTCATTGAAATATGGATTTAAATCTTAAGGACATTTGGCGGCTGAACTCAGCCAAGGACATACGATGACTTTTCTTATTTTTCTTCTGGCCTGCGGCGCCGCGGCGACTACCGGCATCATTTTTAAACCAGGGCAGTGGTACGAAAGCCTCATCAAACCCAACTTCACTCCCCCCAACTGGTTATTCCCCGTCGCATGGTCGTTTATTTATCTGCTACTCGCCTGGGTAGGCCATCGCCTCTCGTCAATACCCGGCAGCCAAGTACTTCTGGCGCTTTGGGCGGCGCAAATTGCCCTTAACACACTATGGACGCCGGTGTTTTTTGGCGCGCAACGTATTTTCGCCGGGATGATTATTATTACGCTGCTGTGGCTGGTAGTCGCGGCCATGGTGTTAATGGCATTGCGGCTCGACGTAATCAGCGGGCTGTTATTGCTGCCTTACCTCGCATGGCTGTGCGTAGCAGCGGCACTTAATTATTCAATCTTGCGCAAGAACCGCTGGTGATGCCTGGCAACTCGGCGTCCAAAACACTCTGGTCCGCTAGCAAGCAGGACCTTGAGCAAGTACAGGCCTTTAACAAAAAATTGGCCTGGTTACCTCGCTTTAAGATGCGCAACCGTTTCACGCCTCGATTGATTCAGGGGCTACTGCGCGTCAGCCAAATAGGCGGCGATCGAAAGTTGCACAAACAAGGGCTTAGTGTTGAAAACCAGATAATCACTGTGGGCAACGTTTCAGTGCCTGTGCGCATAATCAGACCTAAAGCAGAAACAAAAGGTGTAGTGCTCGATTTTCACGGGGGTGGCTGGGTGATTGGCAACGCCCAGATGAACGATAAATTCAATATCGCCATGGTGAAGGAGTGCAACGTAACAGTGGTATCGGTCGATTATCGGCTTGCCCTTCCAGCTCCGATAGCAGCGCTGATTGAAGATTGTGCCTGCGCCGCCCGCTGGCTATTGCGCGACGACAATAGCGAGTTTGCTGATTTGCCGGTGGTTGTCGTAGGCGAGTCAGCCGGAGCACATCTCGCCGTAGCGGCATTACTTGAATTAAAGAAATGGCCAGTCTCGTTTGCGCGATTAACCGGAGCTTTGCTGTATTACGGTGTGTACAATCTAACGGGAACCCCGAGCGTCCGAGCAGCGCCACCGGAAACTCTGGTGCTGGACGGCCCAGGGATTGTGGAAGCGCTGCGCATGCTGACGCCGGATTTGAGCGATGAGCAACGCAGCGCGCCGCCAATGTCGCCCTTGCACGGGGACTTCACCAACTTTCCTCCCGCGCTCATGTTCGCTGGTGAGCTAGACCCGCTAATAGACGATACGCTCAACCTGGCTGATAGGTGGAGCGCATCCGCAGCCGTTGAGCTAAAAGTACTGCCGTCATCGCCACACGGACTTATCCATTTCCCGACCAAGCTAGCCGGCGACGTGCTGACACACGCTCGGCATTGGATTACCGCGCGAAACGAGGATTTTTATCGGAGCAAGTGATGCCGTTTTTCTCTTACGGAAAGTCATGCGGCGTGGTTAAAGGCTGGCCACTATTCGGACGAAAGCGGCCCCTGCGACCTTTCGCATAAAAGCCAAGCCAGCCTTACGCGAGCAGCTCGCTAATCAATCGAATCTGCCGGGTGATGTGCTGCACTTTCTCCTCGGGAACCGCATGTCGCGCCCGCGCAAAGTGAGTCAGGGTCAGCTGCTTATGGCGCAGCATGCGCTGCCATTTGGCGAGAAACGCAGGGGTACGTGCTTTTATTTGCAGCGGCCCGAAGTACAACTCCTCTTCGGTGTACAGCATCAGCTCGGTACGCTCGGCGATGATGATCTCGTAATCGAAACGATCTTCATGCAACAACTCCTCGCAGAGAATGCAGTAACCGTTATCCATCAGCCATTGACGCAATGGCTGCTCGCCCCCGTTTGGCTGCAAAATCAGCCGTTCATGTCCGCTCAGATGTGCTTTGCCATTCTCGAGAATATCGCGAATAGTCTCGCCGCCCATGCCGCAGATGGTGATCGCGGTAACCTGGTCTGCTTCCTTGATCGCCTCAAGGCCATAAGCCAAGCGCACGGTAATCGAGCTGCCCAAGTCGTTTTTACGCACTGTACGCCCGGTCGCGTGGAACGGCGTCATAGCCACCTCGCCTGCCACCGCAGCAGCGATAGCCCCTCGCCGCATCAACGCCACCGGCAGGAAGCCGTGATCTGAGCCGATATCAGCCAGGCGTGCACCCGCTGGCACGTGCGCTGCCACACGCTCCAGGCGCATGGACAATGTATTTCCGTTCAACTGTTCTCCCCTTTCCACCGCGAACGACCTGAGCAGTTAGTTAGCTCGGGGCGAGACTTTATAGGGCAACGCGGTGCAGTTCAAATCCCGCAGCAAAGCGCATACAACGAGCTATATCTAACGCACAGGAGCCGCCCTAACGCGGACCCGGCCCTTAACGACCGGTAACGGTAACGACGGACCCCAGTTCGGTAAATGAGCGAGTGCTGGCGTTGCTCGAAACTACCAACCAGAGGACAACGAAAATAGCATCCGCAACGGCTCTATGGGGCCTTGGCGAGCGCCGCACATCTCATCATGGACGACGTGCTGTACTAACACACAGCTTAATGGAGGCGAGGATGGAGGTAGCTCACTCAGCAAGTCTCGTAGCTGCGCGCTAGAACGCAGCCGCAGTGTTTGGCCGCGACTATCGAGCAACGTGCAGCATTGACCCTGCCATTGCGCACGCAGGATATAAAAGCCACCTTCTAGCGATAGCAACTCCAACTCACGAATTTGACCGTCGGTGGCGAGCTTAAGCAGTTGCTGAATATCCATGCATATCCCCTCGTATCAAACCGTGCTTACCAAGGCAGGCGCTCGCCGTTATAGGAGAAAAATCCGCCACTGTCTTGGGCGGTACTTTGATCTACCACGGTGAGCAGTTCGACGGCTGCTTGCTCCGGAGGCCGTGCATTGGCCGCGCCGCGGAATGGTTGGGATAACGGCGATACCACGGTACCCGGATGCAGACTTAACAAGCGCGTTTTGGGCCGCTGGCGCGCGAGCTCTATGGCGGCGGTTTTGATCAGCATATTTAGCGCTGCTTTAGAGGATCGGTAGGCGTACCAACCCCCCAGCCGGTTATCCCCAATACTGCCAACCTTGGCAGACAATACAGCCATGGCGCCCTTGGCATCCAACAATGGAACAAAATGCCGCAACACCAACGCCGGGCCCAATGTGTTGACCTGAAATACCCGCTGCAGAGACTCCGTCTCTATTGCTGCCAGCGATTTTTCCGGTTGCAAACCAGGCCCGTGCAGAATGCCTGTGGCCAATAGAATGAGTTGATAGGGCGCGTGCTGTGCCAGGGTGGCGGCCGCGATCGCGATACTGTCAGGACACTCTAAATCGAGCTTTGGAAGGGTTTCTCTGCCCAGCTCGGTTACCTGCGCACACGCGGGGTCGCTGCGCAGCGCCTCACAAAACGCCTGCCCCAATGCCCCACTGCTACCGATAACTAAAGCGCTATAGCCTTCACCGAAAGACTGCAGGCGCAGCATCAGCGTGCACCTAGGTAATAGTGGCAAGGCATCGGCCTTATCCTAGCGGCTCTGCTCAGGCTAACAGGGATGTTCATGATGCGTTTCATCAGCTGCTCGCGTTCTGGGTATGGCGCTATAAGTTGTACAAGCCTGAAGTTATGCACAGCGAAGGGCGAAAGCGCTCCGCCGATAGCCGGCTTACAGCGTATAACCTACCGCCTCGCAGCCAAACAATCTATACACAGCTTATACACAAAGCGCGTTATTAGAGCGGGGAACTACAGCAACTGATCATCAATTAGCACTTTGCTGCGAACTACAACTGAAACCGCGTAGCCCTAAACCGGTTCAACAACAGGTGCATCAAATACACCGCCGTCAGCGATAACGTCACCGCAATGGACAGGGAGGCAAAGCGATACAGATCGCTATAGAACAGGTCCTGGCGCGGCGTGAGGTACTGGCCGAACAGGATGGCCATGGTGGTGAGCGCGGCGAAGCCAGCGCCGGAGCCGCCTTCGAGCAGGTGAATTCGGGCAAACAACATTAGGCTGACCCAGAGTCCGGCCGCGACAAAAGGCAGCACATCAAAGTGATCCAGCAATACAAATTGCACCACCAGGCCGACGTTACAGCCCACCAGTGTACCCAGGGCGCGGTTCCAGCCCGCCGGTCCGGCGCCTTTCCAGTTCAGCGGAAACAGCACCAGAATGCTGGCAACCTGAGCCGAAAGACCGCTTTGCAAGTTGAACACCTGAAACACGATGAATGACAGCGTAGCGACGGTGGTGGCCAGTATCACTTCGTGGCGTTGATTGGTCAGGGGCTTGTTCGGCATTTGCCGCGGCTGGCGTGGTTCGACATCGGCGAAGAGCACCTGCATCAGCATGGCGATGCCCAGCGTGGTGAAGACCGAGACGATGTTGGAGGCGACTATGTCGCCAATGTCGGCCGTCGGGTAGCTGGCGAAGTGCAGCTGCATCGACATGTTAACCACCGCCATGGCACCAAACAGGAAATTGGGCCCGCGGCTCATCTCGCGAAACAGCAAGGCAAACATCGCGATCACCATGATCGTCATGGGCACCGGTTTGTCGCCGAACATCCCCTGAATGATCAGCACCGAGAAGCTCACTACCAGCATGTTGGCGATGAATTGGCGCATCACATGACCGTTCAGCTTCGGCACCATGCCCAGCAGCAATATGGGCTGCACCACAAAGAAGGCGCCGTAATTCCAGCCCATCAGCTTGCAGAGCAGAAAACCCAGCATGCCGCCGAAAGCGATACGCAGGCACTGACGCACGTCATTGGCGTCCAGTTGCTTCTTGCTGGTCAGCAATAGAGGTCTCATGCCGGCTTCAGTAGATGTAGTGCATGAGACTGACCAAGTGAATCTGCAAGCCACCCAATAGCGCCGCAAGACCACCCACCGGATACAGCTGAACTGTAGCGCGCGAGCCAGAGGGCAGCTGTGCCAGCAGTTCGGGCGTTTCGTCTAGCGCTAGATGAATGCGCTGACGCTGGGCATCTCGTACCCAGCGGTCAGAGGTCTCCGGTGCGGCCAGGCTGCCATCGGGCATCAACTGGCCCTGTAAGGTTCCGGCGTCTACGGCAGTCACCCGCGCGGTAAACACGTGGCCCGGCAACGCATCAAATACCACCGCAGCCTCTTCACCAACAGCCATATGCACCAATGATTTCTCGCGGAAATCGGCAATGACATCCGCTTCATCACTGACCAGCGCCGCCAATGAGTTACCCACTGCCGCGTAGGTGCCGGGCTTGATCTGCAGGTTGGAGACGATGCCGTCGGTTTCTGCCCGCACCTCGGTGTAACTCAAATTCAACTCGGCGCGCTCCAGATCATTACGTGCCTGACGCAGGCGCAGGTTATCTTCATCGGTTATGCCGCGTTGCACGCGCAACTGCTCGGCGCGCGCCTTGGCGCTGGCAAGGCTGGATTGGGCTCCCTGATAGCTGGATTGAGTTTGATCGTAGAGCTGCTGCGAGACGTTACGGCTAGCCAACAAGGTGCTCATACGTTTGTGCTCCCGCGCCAACTCATTGACCTGTACCTGCGCTGAGCGCACCTCGGCCTCCGCCGCTGCAAGCGATGCGTCATAACCTTCGTTATCGCGCCCGGCTGCTTCCATTGCCAACTGGGCCTGTTGTACCGCCAGTTCATAGGAGCGCGGATCTATGCTGAACAACAGATCGCCGGCCCGTACATGCTGGTTGTCCTTCACGCGCACTTCAATGATCTGGCCGCTGACTTGCGGCGCGATGCGAATAACCGGATGCATCACCCGTGATTGCGGCGTGAGCGGCATCCACAGGTCAGCGGCGAGAAAATAAGCGAACACCAGCGCGAAAATAATGAGCGATACGCGTACCCAGCGCGCAAAAAGCTGATCGGGTGTCATTCACTTACCTCCTGCTGATTGCCAAGCAACGCCCGCACGTTGTGCTCCATGCTTATAAGCACCTCGGCGAAGGCATCCAGCTGCTGATCTGTCAGACCCTGGTAAATATCCTTGCGGACCTCGGCAATATGCGCTTCAAGCATGCACACTTGCTCACGCCCTGCCGCGGTAAACCACAGGCAATGCACACGGCCGTCAGCCGCATCCCGACGACGCTCGATCAGCTTTTTTTCCTCAAGCTGATTCAGCGTGCGCGTCAGCGATGGCATCTCGATAGCCAGCTCAGAGGCAAGCGCTTGCTGAGTGCAGCCCTCGCCTACCTTGTCGAGATGCATCATCACGGCCAATCGCGCCTCGGTCATATCCAACTCGCCGAGCGCCTGATTGAGCGCGCTACGCCAAAGCCTGTGCACACGCCCCATGGCTGCTCCCATGGACGGCTTTAAGGTTTCGTGCAGTGGCAAAATAGCCGTATTCAGCGCGCTCATAACCAGACTCCGACAACAATGATCAATATAGTTAGCTTGCTAACAATGGTACTCCTGGAAAACTATTTAGCAAGCTAATAATTATTTAGAGGTATGCCATGGTTTGACAGCACCGGCAAATCAGCTATGAATTCATTCATCCGCGCAGAAATACGCCAACCACTCAGCAAACGCTTCTGTCAGCAGCATGCACCTGAGTCCTAACATCTTTTCTCGGAGTTGCTATGGCCCTGCAATTGCTCGACTTCCTACCCATCGAAATGGTCTATCTGAGTCTGGTGCTGCTGATCATCCTATTTTTTGAAATCGGCTTTCAGATTGGCCGCACCGCACGTTCCGACAATGATGCGGATGCAGCAGGTGCTCTAGGCCCTATCGTTGGCGGGGTGCTGGCCATGCTCGCGTTTTTATTAGCCTTTGTATTCTCAATGGCAGCTAACCAACATTCCGTGCGCAAGGAGAACGTGCTGCAGGAAGCCAACGCCATCGGCACAACCTACCTGCGCACCGATCTTATCGACGCGCGTTATGGCGACCCGATGAAAACCCTGCTGCGCGAGTACGTGGACCTGCGGGTAAATCATCTGCAAGACTACAGCGTCGAGGAGCTGATCAAAGCATCCGCAGAGTTGCAAACTGAGCTCTGGAATTTAATGGCCGCGGCTGACATAGCCAACCCTGGCCCCAATAGCATGATGCTGACCAATGCGCTGAATGACATGATCGATATGCAGGAAGTGCGTATTGCTGGCGTACTGTATGACCGCATTCCTGAAAGCATTCGCCTAACGCTGTTATTGATCGCCGCGCTAAGCATGATCACCCTCGGCGCGCAGGCTGGCACCTCAGGCGCGCGCCGCCTCATCGCGGTGATCCCGATGGCATTGGCCTTTGGCGCGCTGACCACCATAGTATTGGACCTCGACCGTCCCGGTGAGGGCTTTATCCACGTCGAGCAATATGCCATGCAGCGCCTGCTCGAGAGCATGCAAATAACCCCTTGATGCTGTCGCCAGCTGCTGCTTTTGGGTAAAGTCGTCTACCAGATAGCCCCACAACTGCCAGCGAGTGCTCCATGTCCTATATCGAAGAATCCCTTTCCGACGGCGAAGCGGTCCGCACCATTTTTCAGCTGCACTGGTTTGCCAAAGTCCCTATGTATTGCTGGATCGTGTTGGGCATTCCTACCCTTGGGATCACTTGGTTGGTGGCGATCTACGAGTATTTTCGTCTGCGCTCGATTGAGCAAGGCGTCACCAACAAGCGAGTGATCTTGAAGAAAGGCATCATCAGCCGACATACCGAAGAGATGAAGCTGACCTCCATCGAGACCGTGGAAATCGAGCAAAGCATTTGGGGGCGCATGTTTGGCTACGGCACTATCAAACTGACCGGTCGCGGAATCAGCGATGTGACCTTCAAGAACATTGATGACCCCATGGCCGTCAAGCGCGAGATCGAGAGCGTTAGCAACCCAATCGCCTGAGTGGCCGTTAAAGCAGAAACAGCGTTGCAAGACCAAGAAAGGAGAGGAAGCCGACTACGTCGGTTATCGTAGTAAGAATAACGCTACCTGCCAGCGCCGGATCAATCCCAAAACGGCGCAGCAGCAAAGGGATCAACAACCCCGACGAGGCAGCGCATAGCAAATTTAGCAGAATGGCGGCGCCGATAATCGCGCCAATCTGCCAACTGCCAAACCAAACATACGCCAGCGCTGCTACCACCGCTGCCCAAACCAGCCCGTTGAGAAAGCCAATTCCCAGCTCCTTTGCTAACAGCAACCGCGCGTTGCCTCCCTCCACTTGCCCCAGCGCCAATCCGCGAATCACCAGCGTCAGCGTCTGACTTCCGGCAATGCCGCCCATGCTGGCCACAATCGGCATGAGCACTGCCAGCGCTACAATCTGCTCCAGCGTGCCCTGAAACAAACCAATCACCCAAGCCGCCAGAAACGCCGTAACCAGATTGATGCCCAACCAAACCGCCCGCCGCCGCGCACTGGTTAGCACGGGTGCGAACATGTCTGCTTCATCGTTGAGGCCGGCCAGTTTCATCATCGCGCGTTCGGAATCTTCGCGGATGATATCGATGACGTCATCCACCGTGATACGACCAAGCAGCACCCCCTCATCATCGATAACCGCCGCCGAGAGAATATCCAGATCTTCAAAGCGCCGGGCTACTTCATTGCTGGTAAGGGTTACATCCAGAGCCTTGAAGTCGGCATCCATCACCTCGCCAACCTGCATCTCAGGCGGACTGGTGACCAAGCGACTAAGGCGCAGCACGCCTTGATAGCGGTTCTTACGATCGACCACCATGACCTTATCGGTATGATCAGGCAGATCTTCCAGCAAACGGAGATAACGCAGTACCGAGCCCACACGCACATCTGCACGCACCGACAAATGGTCGGTATTCATCAAGCCGCCAGCTGAGTCCTCAGGGTAGGACAGCATCGACAGTAGTTGTTGACGCTTGCGCACGTCCATCGTCTGCAACAGGCGGCGGCCATTGCCTGCAGGCAGATCCTGAATAAGGTCAACCAGATCATCCAGGTCCAGCTTCTGGGCAGCTGCGGCCAGTTCCTGCTCGTCCATCTCCAGCGCCAGCCGGGCCCGCACTTCATCATGCAGATGCACCAGAATCTTGCCCGCGCGCTCCGCGTCGAGCATGTCCCACACGGTGCTGCGTTCATCGGGTGGCAAGGCCTCAAGCAAGCCAGCAGCCTTAGCCGGATGCATCTGTCGGAACGCCTTACCGACGCGCTTGTGCTTGCCCGCCTCCAGGGAGTCACGCACGCGCGCAATCTGTGTGGTTGCGCCGTGCTCGTCGTCTTCATCCAACTCATCCGAGAGCGCATCGTCATGCGGATCGCGCAGCAGGCTAGCTGCCATCAGCGCGTCCAGATGCCGCAATACGTGCTCTTCGGTATTGTCATCGACCTGCTGCCACGCAACCCGCCGCTGCTCAGGATCAAGCGCTTCCAGCACGCTGGCGACCTTGCCCGGATGCATCACGCGCAACAATTTGCGCACACGCTTATGCTTGCCTTTGTCCAGCGCTTCGGCAATCGCATCGAGTTCGGTATGAATGGCGTGCTTGTCAGCTTCACTCATCGGCGAGTTTGACTCCTGTGGCTGAATCGGACATCGAACAGTCAAGGCCCCGCGCAACATCGAAGCGTGCTTCGATCAAGTGGTGACGGCCAACGCCGCCGAGTGGCAGGTGCTGTTACAGATGCGTCCTAATGTACCCTTGGCAGACGCTCCGCACCAGAACGTAGTCACCGTCGCAGCCGATTGCGGTCACTCGCAGAATGGCGATTCAAGGTCGCCCGCAAAATAAATTCAAAGCACACACAAACCACATCAAGCGCACAAACAGGCTCCTCAGACTGAGAGCATCACTCAACCAGGGAGACTCAACATGAAGCCTGTGATCGCATGGATACTCATTATCAGCAGCCTGTTCTGCCAGCACTTACTGGCAAGCGAGCCCGACAACCAGCAGCCACAAACCGGGCTATTTCTACTTCGCGCCAACGCTCAGTCTGACTGGCAGCCGGCGCTACTGCTCAACACCGATGTGGATGTACAGATCAACGGCCCCATTGCGCAGGTACGCGTGCGCCAGCATTTTGCCAACCCCGGCGACGCCTTCGCCGAAGGCAGCTATGTGCTGCCGCTTAGCGAGAATGCTGCCGTACACGGCATGACGTTGGACATAGGAGAGCGGAAAATCGTCGGACAGATTCACGAGAAGGCTGAGGCCAAAGCGATATACGAGCAGGCCAAACGCAACGGCCAGAGCACCGGGCTGACCGAACAGCAACGGCCCAATCTGTTTCGCACCTCGGTGGCCAATATCGCCGCTGGCGAGCAGATCACCGTTACGCTGGAATACACCGAGCTGCTGGTACCGGATGCTAACAAGTACAGCCTGCGCCTGCCGCTCACCATGACACCGCGCTACGCCGCCAAGCCACAAGCGAGCGATCAGCCAGCGCCGCACTCAAGCACCTCACAGGCACACCCCGAAGGCTCCATCATTACCGCAGATGAGGCTGATACTGCATCGCATCAGGCGCGGCTAAATATCTATCTGGATCAAGGCATGCAGCTGGAGCAGGTGCGCAGCCCAAGCCACCAGCTTAGCGCTGACTATGATGGCCGGGGCTACGGTATTCGTCTGGCGCAGAACCCGGTGCGCATGGATCGTGACTTCCTGCTCGAATGGCAAATGCCCGCCGCCGGTAATCAGGCTGCAGTATTCAGCGAGCAGGTGGGTGAAGATCATTACGCGTTGCTGATGCTCTCGCCAGCAGCGCAACCGGTCAGCTCTGAGCGTCAGCCGCGCGAGGTTATGCTGATTATCGACACCTCTGGTTCGATGCAGGGCGAACGCATTCGCCAGGCGCGGCGCAGCTTGATTCACGCACTGGGCCGATTACAGCCGGAAGATCGCTTTAACGTGCTGGAATTCAACAGTTATCACAGCATGCTATTCCGCGAGCCGCAGCTAGCCAGCCCGGATAACCTCGCACAGGCCAGCCAATGGGTCGCCGGTCTTAATGCGGATGGCGGCACCGAAATGCTCCCCGTGCTGCGCGATGCACTGAGCCAACCCAACGAGCCAGGCTACCTGCGGCAGCTAATTTTTATCACCGATGGCTCGGTCAGTAACGAGCAAGCAGTACTCAGCATGATTCATCAGCGTCTGCGTCAATCACGGCTGTTCACCGTCGGTATTGGTGCTGCACCGAATAACTACCTGCTGCGCAAGGCCGCCGAGCTGGGTCGCGGGCAGTTCACCCCGATAAACGAAAGCGAAGGCGTGACCGAAGCCATGAACCGCCTATTCGAGAAGCTCGAGTCGCCGGTACTGACCAACCTGAGCATCACCCTCCCCGAGGGTATTCAAGCTGAGATCTGGCCTGAGAAATTACCCGACCTTTATGCAGGACAGCCGCTGGTGGTCGCCATGAAGCTTAACCGGATGCCAGAACAGATCACCCTGCATGGCCAGCAACCCGAGCCTTGGCAGCAGGAGTTAAAGCTGCCTGCCGATCAGCAGCACAACGGCGTCGCACGGCTGTGGGCACGCAGTAAAATCGAAGCGCTGATGGATCAAATCAAACGCGGTACGGATGAGAGCAAGGTTCGCCCTGCCGTGCTGGAGGTCGCGCTGCAGCACCAACTGCTGAGCAACTACACCAGTTTTGTTGCGGTCGAGCAGGTGCAGGTGCGTGATTCGAACACGCCGCTGCACTCACAGCAGATTGCTAACCTGAATCCGGTTGATCATCGTATGTACCCACAAACCTCGCTCGGTTTGGCGCGCATCTGGAGTCTGTCAGCACTGCTCCTGTTGGCGGCGTTAGCGCTACTGTTCTGGCGCCGTCCAGCCCATGCGTAAGCTGATCGCGCTCGGCCTGCTGCTCGGCGCCTTCGGGCTCGCCGGGCAGGGGCTCTGGTTACAGGGCAAAGCGGTACTGGCGCAGTGGTTGATTGCCCACGCGTGGGAGCAGCAACTCGCCAGCGGGCAACCGGTCAAACCCTGGGCCTGGGCCGACACCTGGCCCGTCGCGCGCTTGAGTGGCCCCAACGGCGAGGTGAGTTACGTGCTCTCCGGGGTTAGCGGTCAGGCGCTGGCGTTCGGACCGGGACAACTCGACAACGGCGTGCAACCCGGAGACCTCGGCACCCTGCTACTGGCTGGCCACCAGGACAGCCACTTTGCCTTTTTACAGCGACTTAAGGATGGCGAGCAGTTGCGCGTTCAGGCCGCCGACGGACAAGAGTACGTGTACCGCATCGCTAGCCACCGGTTGGTGGATAGCCGGTATGAACAGATCGCCCTGCAACACAGCCACGCCGAACTGCAACTGGTCACCTGCTTCCCGTTTGCCGCGCTGACCAGCGGCGGCTCGATGCGTTACGTGGTCAGTGCCTGGCTGGAAGGATGATTGCGCTGACGCAGGGGAAACCGCCACAATCAGCGTCTGAAACCAGACGTTGAAGCACACAAGGGCCGTCATGGGCGACAAAATACTGATCATCGAAGACGAGCCAGCCATCGCCGATGCTCTGCTTTACGCGCTGACCACCGAGGGCTTTGAAGCGCACTGGTGTGGGCTGGCGCGCGATGGCATGAGCTGGCTAAAGCAAAACCCAGTGGATTTGGTGGTACTCGACGTTGGTCTGCCGGACGAGAGCGGCTTTGAACTCTGCCGCCGCATCCGCCAATTTTCCGCAGTGCCGATCATGTTTTTGACCGCGCGCAAGGAAGAGGTGGATCGCATCGTCGGGCTGGAAATCGGTGCCGACGATTATGTGGTTAAGCCGTTCAGCCCACGCGAGATATCCGCCCGCGTGCGCGCCATTTTACGCCGCGCGCGTCCATCGGCCCCGACGAGCGATTCACTGATGGAGCCCCTATTTGCGCATGACGAAGAGCGCAAACGTATTCGCTATCACCAGCAGTGGTTAGAACTGACCCGCTACGAATACCTGATCCTTAGCGCCCTGCTGCGCCACCCTGAACACATTCTTAGCCGAGACCAGTTGATGGACGCCGCCTGGAACGACCCTGCGGCGAGTCTGGATCGGGTGATTGATACTCACATCAAAGGCATTCGCACCAAACTGAAGAAGATCCTGCCAAGCAACGACCCGATAGTGACTCATCGCGGGCTCGGCTACAGCATTGAGTTAAGCCGCAGCGAGCCCGCTGCGTGAGCTTTAGCACGCGTATTCTGATCGCCTGGTTTCTGCTTGCCGGGCTGGCCACGGTGCTGTTTCTCAACAGCATCCTCAATCAAGTACCCTCCTCCGTGCGCCAGGCCAGCGAGGAGGTATTGGTCGACAGCAGCAATCTGTTGGCAGAAGTCGCCAGCCTGCACTGGGATGAGGGCTTCAGCGAAGGTTCACCCTTTAATCAAGCCGTACAGCGTTACCTTAAGCGGCCGCTGGACGCGCATATCTGGTCACGGCATAAAACCCAGAGCGAGCTGGTGGTGTATCTCACCGATAATCGCGGCCAGCTGATTTATCACAGTGACCCGAGCCTGATCGGCAGCGACTTTTCCGACTGGCGTGACGTCGCTATGACTCTGCGTGGTGAATACGGCGCGCGCACCACGCGCACCGACCCGGACGACGAGAACACCAGTTATATGTACGTTGGCGCTCCGGTTATCGACGGCGACCGCCTGCTCGGTGTGTTGTCACTCGGCAAGCCGACTGCCAGCCTGCATCCGTTCATTACGTTGGCACACGGCTACTTCTGGCAGCGCGGCGGTATTATCCTACTGTGTGCGTTGCTGCTCGGCGCTGCCATGTCAATCTGGATGACCCGTTCGATTCGCCGGCTGGTCAATTACGTGGAACGCGCGCGGCATGGTGAGCGCGTCAGCCCACCCGTGTTGGGTGACCGCGAGCTCGATCGGCTAGCCCGCGCCACCGAAGCCATGCGCCAGGAGATCGACGGCAAGGCCTACGTTGAGCAATACGTGCACACCCTTACCCACGAAATGAAATCACCGCTATCGGCTATTCGTGGCGCCGCTGAACTGCTGCAGGAAGCCGGCGTTCCGGACACTATGCGCGAACGCTTCCTTGGTAATATCGATCACGAGTCTTCGCGCCTGCAACGCTTGGTCGATCGTCTGCTGTCACTCGCCAGCGTAGAAAAACGTCAGCAGCTAGAGCAGCCGGAAGAGCTCGACCTGGCCGAGATTCTGCACCATGAGCTGGAAGCCAAACGCCCTCTGGCACAGAAGAAACAACTGCAGCTTGAGTTGAGTTGCCAGGGTGACACGCTGCTCCAGGGCGAGGCGTTTCTGCTGGAACAGGCCATTAGTAATCTGCTCGATAACGCCATCGAGTTCTGTCTGCCCGAAGGGCGGGTGGAAGTGGAGCTATGCGGGGAGAGTGAAGAGCCATTGCAGTTGAAAGTACGCAACGATGGCCCGGCGGTGCCGGACTACGCGCTGGCTCGGGTGTTCGAGCGCTTTTATTCATTGCCCAGACCCGATAGCCAACGCAAGAGCACCGGCCTGGGGTTGAGCTTTGTCAGTGAGATCACGCAACTGCATCACGGTCAGATCAAGCTATACAACCTCGACGCCGGTGGCGTCGAGGTGTGTTTAACACTGCCGCGCGAGCAACCGGATCAGTCCTCGTAAGACTCAATCGGTGGACAGGCGCAAAAGAGGTTGCGGTCACCATAAACGTTGTCGATACGGTTAACGCTCGGCCAGAACTTATTAGCCGCGACCCAGCTCTGCGGGAACACTGCCTCTTCACGGGTGTAGGCACGTTGCCAGTCGCCCGTGATGTCTGCCAGTGTGTGCGGCGCGTTGTGCAGCGGGTTGTCTTCCGCTGTCCACTCGCCATGCTCAACCTTGCGAATCTCCGCGCGAATCGTCAGCATCGCATCAACGAAGCGATCCAGCTCAGCCTTGGATTCACTCTCGGTCGGCTCGATCATCAGCGTACCGGCCACCGGGAACGACATGGTCGGCGCATGGAAGCCAAAGTCCATCAGACGCTTGGCGACGTCTTCCTCGGTAATCCCTGACGCAGCCTTGAGCGGACGAATATCAATAATGCACTCATGCGCCACCCGGCCATTACGACCGCTATACAGCACCGGATAAGCATCACCCAGGCGCTTGGCCAGATAGTTGGCGTTGAGAATCGCCACCGCCGTCGCCTGACGCAGGCCAATCGCGCCCATCAGTGCAATGTAGGTCCAGCTGATCGGTAAAATGCTCGCACTACCCCAAGGTGCAGCACTAACCGCGCCGTTCTGCGGGTTCGGGCCATCCAGCGGCACTACCGGGTGGTTAGCCACGAAAGGTGCCAAGTGCGCCTTCACGCCGATAGGGCCCATACCAGGGCCACCGCCGCCGTGCGGGATGCAGAAGGTTTTATGCAGATTCATGTGCGACACGTCGGCGCCGATATCCGCCGGCCGAGTCAGACCCACCTGTGCGTTCAAGTTGGCACCGTCCATGTACACCTGGCCGCCGTGCTGATGGATGATGTCGCAAATCTCGCGGATACCTTCCTCATACACGCCGTGGGTGGATGGGTAAGTAATCATCAGGCAAGACAATTTGTCAGCATTGTCCTCGGCCTTCTGGCGCAAATCAGCCACATCTACGTTGCCCTGATCATCACAGGCCACCAATACCACGCGCATACTGGCCATCATTGCTGAGGCCGGGTTAGTACCGTGCGCGGACGTGGGGATCAGGCAGACGTCGCGATGCGCGTCATCATTGGCTTCGTGGTATTTACGGATCGCCAGCAAACCTGCGTATTCGCCTTGCGCACCCGAGTTGGGCTGCATGCAGATGGCATCAAAACCGGTAATGCCGCGCAGCATGGTTTCCAGCTCATCGATCAGCTGCTTGTAGCCTTCAGCTTGCGCCAGAGGAACAAAGGGATGCAGTTGGCCAAACTCGGGCCAGGTGATCGGAATCATCTCCGTGGTGGCGTTCAGCTTCATGGTGCAAGAACCGAGCGGGATCATCGAGTGGTTAAGCGCCAGATCCTTGTTCTCCAGGGACTTGATGTAGCGCAGCATCTCGGTTTCCGAGTGATAGCTGTTGAACACCGGGTGCGTTAGGAACTCGGAGGTACGACGCAGCGCGGCAGGAATACCCTGCTCGCTACCAGCAACCTGAGAATCCAATACCACCACGTCCTGGCCGTGCACAGTACCCGCAACCACGGCCAACAGCGCCTCGACACTAGCGCGGGTGCTGGTTTCATCCAGGCTTACGCCAACCGCATCGCCGTCGATCATGCGCAGATTAATCCGCGCGGCGCGGGCACGCTCAACAATCTCGCCTGCTTTGCCCGGCACGTTCAGGGTTAGGGTATCGAAGAAGCTCTGATTGCTACGGCTGATGCCCACCGCTTCGAGGCCAGCAGCCAAAATCGCGGTCAGGCGGTGCACCCGCTCAGCGATAATTTTCAAGCCCTGCGGGCCGTGATAAACAGCGTAAAAACTGGCGATATTGGCCAGCAGCACCTGAGCAGTACAGATGTTGGAGTTAGCCTTCTCGCGGCGAATATGTTGCTCGCGGGTTTGCAACGCCATACGCAGCGCACGGTTGCCACGGGTATCTACCGATACGCCAATGATGCGACCAGGCATGGCCCGCTTGTAGGCATCACGTGTAGCAAAGAAGGCGGCGTGGGGCCCGCCGTAGCCCATCGGCACACCAAAACGCTGGGCAGAACCAAAGACCACATCAGCACCCAGCTCGCCGGGTGAAGTCAACATGACCAACGCCAGCAAATCAGCCGAGACACAAGCCAGACCCTTTTGCGCCTGAACCTGATCGATCAAGGGTTTGAGATCACGAATCTCGCCCCACGTAGTCGGGTACTGGAACAGCGCACCAAACACCTCGTGTTCGCCTAAGGTGGAAACATCATCCACCACAACATCAAAGCCAAAGGCTTCGGCGCGCGTGAGCACGACAGAGATGGTTTGCGGGTGGCAATCTTCATCTACAAAGAACAGGTTGCTCTTGCTCTTGGCCACGCGCTTGGCGAGCGCCATGGCTTCCGCCGCTGCAGTCGCTTCATCCAGCAAAGAAGCGCTGGCCAGTTCCATACCGGTCAGATCGATGGTCAGTTGCTGAAAGTTCAGCAATGATTCAAGACGACCCTGGGCAATTTCCGGCTGATAAGGCGTATAGGCGGTGTACCAGCCCGGATTTTCCAGCACGTTGCGCAGAATCACCGTAGGCGTCAGGGTACCGTGGTAGCCCATGCCAATGCAGGAGGTAAACACTTGATTGCGCGCAGCTACCTGCTTCAGGTAACTCAAGACTTCCGCTTCACTGCGCGGCGCGCCCAGCTCCAACAACTCATTGCGCAGAATGCTCTGCGGCACAGTCTGGCTAACCAGATCTTCCAGTGACTTAGCGCCCAAGGTATCGAGCATGGCCTGCTGCTCAGCGGCGTCAGGGCCGATATGCCGACGAATAAAGTCGTCGGTCTGTTCCAGGTCAGTGAGGCTGAAGGAGTTACTCATGGATGGTTACCTGCAAAAGACGAGTGGCGCAAAAGAGTGAAAGCAAAAAGCCCTGACGCGAATCAGGGCTTTCACTGCAAACGGGGAAACAACAGCTCAGATAGCAGCACCGTAGGCGTCAGCATCCAACAGCTTATCCAGCTCGCTGGCGTCGCTTGGCTTGATCTTGAAAAACCAGGCCTCGCCATAGGGCTCGCTATTGACCAGCTCTGGCGAGTCGGTCAACGCCTCGTTGACGGCAATGACTTCGCCGCTGATGGGCGCGTAAATATCGGATGCAGCTTTAACCGACTCCACCACTGCACACTCTTCGCCAGCAGTGATCTGACGGCCAACATCCGGGCACTCGACAAACACCACATCGCCCAGCAAATCCTGAGCGTGATCGGTAATGCCTACGGTAACAGTGCCATCGGACTCCAAACGGGACCATTCATGGCTGGAGGCGTAACGCAGATCGGCGGGAATATTGCTCATGGGTATGTCCTCAAAATATAAACATAAAGGTGTTCGATTTATTCAGCTTACTTGGCTTACTCAACGACGGCCTGGCCGTTGCGCACAAAGCAGGGTTTAACCACCCGCACATCAAGCTGCTTACCGCGAATTTCGACCTTGGCACTACTGCCAATAACCGTGTCACGCGGTACCCGTGCCAGCGCAACCGAGTAGCCCAGCGTTGGAGAAAAAGTGCCGCTGGTGATTTCGCCTTCACCCACGCCCTCTACAATCACCTTTTGGTGACCGCGCAGAACGGCGCGCTCGGACAATACCAAGCCCACTTGTTTAGGCTGATCACCAGCCTCTTTCTGGGCGGTCAAGGCGGCGCGACCAATGAAGTCGCGTTCGGCTGGTTCCCAGGCAATAGTCCAAGCCATGTTGGCCGCGAGCGGCGAGATGCTTTCGTCCATATCCGAGCCATAGAGATTCATGCCCGCTTCCAGACGCAGGGTATCGCGCGCGCCCAGACCACAGGGTTTACAGCCGGCAGCCAAGAGTGCGTCCCAAAAGGCAGGAGCAGCGGCACCAGGCAGCATGATTTCGAGACCGTCTTCACCGGTATACCCGGTGCGACCGATAAACCAGCCACCCTCAGGCAGCCCTTGAAAAGGTTTCAGGTCGCTGATCAACGCGGCGCAAGCATCAGTTACTACGCTTCTGGCAACCTCGATAGCGCGTGGCCCCTGCACGGCAATCATAGCCAACTCAGATCGCTCGGTCAGAGTGACAGCAAATGACTCAGCCTGACGGTTCATCCAATCCAGATCTTTCTCACGGGTCGCGGCGTTCACCACCACCCGGTAACCATCCACGGTCAAATACACGATCAGATCGTCGATGACCCCGCCTTGCTCGTTCAGCATGCCGCTATACAGCGCCTTGCCGGAGGACTTAAGACGGGCCACGTCATTGGCCAACAAATACTGCAGATAGTTCTGGGCTTCAGTACCGGTTACGTCCACCACAGTCATGTGGGACACGTCGAACATACCGACGTCACGGCGCACCTGATGGTGCTCTTCCAACTGAGAACCGTAGTTGAGGGGCATGTCCCAACCGCCGAAATCGACGATTTTGCCGCCGGCGGCGAGATGCTGTTCGTACAGGGGGGTCCGCAATGCCATGCAGCAGTCCTTCAGTCTGTAGGATTTCAAAGCCGGGATTGTAGCCGCAAACCAGTGCGCTGTGCAGCCCTTCACCCAACGGTGCGATTAGTGGTGCCAATAGTGACGCCGACGCGGCGGTAACAACGCGCCCGCAGAGCCTAGCCTGGCCGCTGCGCCGAGCGGCGAACCAGGATAATCACCGGCAATAGCCCGGCCAGCACCAAACTCAGCGCTGGCAGTGCCGCGCGCGGCCAGTCACCCTCGGCGGTCAAGCCATAAATCCGCACTGCCAGGGTGTCCCAGCCGAAAGGCCGCATCAACAGCGTAGCAGGCATTTCTTTCAGCACATCGACGAAAACCAATAACGCTGCGCTGAAAATGCCCGGCAGCAGCAACGGCAGATAGATGCGCCAGAGCACACTGAGACCAGTATGCCCAAGGCTGTGCGCCGCCTCAGGCAGCGCCGGTCTGATGCGCGCCAACGAAGTGTCTAACGGGCCGCTGGCAACTGCCATAAAGCGAATCAGATAAGCCAGCAGCAGGGCGAACAAACTACCCAACAGCAAAGGCGCCGGGTTCTCAGCGCCCAACCAGGTGCGCAGCGGAATGATCAATTGATTATCAGCAAAGCTGAACGCAAACATAATACCCACAGCCAGCACCGAGCCCGGCAGCGCATATCCCAGGTTAGCTAGCGCCACTGCCGAGCGCACTCGGCGCAACGGTTGTAGCCGCCGTGCCAAGACCAACAGCAAGGCCACAGTCACCGTCGCCAGCGCAGCAATACTACCCAATAGCAAGGTGCTGCGGATCAGCCCCCAGTAACGGCTGTCAAAGTCACTTTTACCACTACTGATAAGCCAGTACAGCAATTGCAAAACGGGAATAATAAAAGCCACAGAAAGCACCAGCAGACAGAATCCGAAGGCGAACCAAGCGCGGGTGCCACGCAATCGGTATAGAGCCCCCTGCCGTGGACGTTCGGCTCCTGGGAAACGCTTGCTGCCCTGCGCGCGCCGCTCCGCGTAGAGTGCAACCAGCACAAACAACAGCAGCAGGCTAGCTAACTGGGTGGCGGTCTGCAGACTAAAAAAGCCGTACCAGGTTTTGTAGATAGCAGTGGTGAAGGTGTCGTAGTTGAATACCGACACCGCGCCGAAATCCGCTAACGTTTCCATAATCGCCAAAGCAGCACCCGCGCCCACGGCTGGACGCGCCATCGGCAAAGCCACACGCCAGAACGCTTGCCACGGCGTATGACCTAGCACTCGCGCTGCGTCCATGAGGCCACGACCTTGTGCCAAAAAGGCTCCGCGGGCGAGCATATAAACGTAGGGATAGAAAACCAAGACCAACACCATGATCACGCCGCCCGTGGAGCGGATCGACCACATTCGAAAATCGCTGCCCAGCCACCCACGCAGAAGGGTCTGCAAGGGACCGGCGAAATCCAGCAAACCAATCATCACAAAAGCCAACACATAGGCCGGGATGGCAAAGGGCAGCATTAACGCCCAATCAAACCAGCGCCTACCAGGAAACTCACACATGCTGGTCAGCCACGCGAGGCTGACACCGAGCAGCACGACGCCGCCCACTACACCCAGCGTCAACACCAGCGTATTGCGCAGCAGGCGCGCCATCTGCGTCTGCAACAGATGCGTCCAGATCGACATGTCGAGGCTATTCCAACTCAGCGCCAACACTAACAGCGGCAGCAGAACCAGGGCCGCAGCAGCGTAGGCAACCAGACGCCAGCGACGTTTATCAGGGATGGAGCGGTGCAGCACAGCAACTCCTGCTAGCAGGCTGTTGGAAGAGAGTAGGCGAGGTAGCCCAGATACAAAAACGCCCGGTCAACTGACCGGGCGTTCAGTATATCGACAAATGCCGATCAAGGCTTTGCCGCGAAGCAGATCAGTGCCAGCCTACCCGATCCATCATCATGATGGCCTCGGCCTGACGACGACCAGCCACTTCAACATTAATGTTATCGGTCTTGAACTCACCCCAAGAAGCGACTTCCGCCGAAGGCGCAACCGACTCATTAGCAGGGAATTCTTGGTTTACATCAGCAAACACGCGCTGGGCTTCTTCGGTGGTCAGCCACTCGAGGAAGGCAATCGCGCCCTGGCGATGTTTGGCGTAGTGGGTCACACCGGCGCCAGAGATGTTGACGTGAACACCACGGTCAGCCTGATTCGGCCAGAACAACTTGACCGGCAACTCAGGGTTGGCGACTTCAAGGCGACCGAAATAGTAGCTATTGACGATACCCACGTCGCACTGACCAGCGGCAATGGATTGCAGCAGGGCCGTGTCATCAGGAAATACCGGTGTAGCGAGATTATTGACCCAGCCCTGCAATACTTCCGTGGTGCGCTCCGGGCCCAGAGTTTCGATCATAGTGCCCGTCAGCGACTGGTTGTACACCTTCTTGGCAGTACGCAAACATAAGCGGCCCTGCCATTCGCTATCGGCCAACGCTTCATAAGTACTCAAAGTAGCGGGATCGACACGCTCAGTGGAGTAAGCAATAGTACGCGCGCGCAGCGATAAACCAGTCCAGTAACCATTGGCAGACCGGTACTGAGCTGGAATATTCGCCTCGATCACATCGGATTTGACCTCACGTAGCACGCCCTGCTGCTCGGCCTGCCAGAGGTTGCCGGCGTCAACCGTAATCAGCAAGTCGGCCGGAGTATTGGCACCTTCCGCTTTCAAGCGGGCTAGCAACGGCGCTTCGCTGTCGGTAATGAACTGGATGGTGGTACCGGTCTTTTCGGTATACAGGTCGAATACCGGCTTAATCAGGTGATCCTGGCGGGAAGAATAGACAACCAGTTCTTTGGCCTGAGCAATACTACCCAGCGTGCTAAGTGCGAGCCCAATGACGGCTGCATTGCGAATCACTGACATGGAAACGCCTCTTGGTCGGAAAAAGAGGCTAGATGATAATGATTAAGCTTTAGCTTATCAATGCATTAGTGTTGCGATTCATTGCACCCCAAGCGTTCGTCAGCGTCGACTTGGTGTGCAATACGCCCTGACCTATCGCGATCAGGGCCGTGCCAGCGACGGTAACTCGCCAGTCAGCCCCATGGCACGCCGCATGACTTGCGCTTTGACGAGGGGCGTCTGATCGAACAACGTCATACCCGCATTACGCAGCCAGCGCAGCGGGAGGGCTTGCGCATGAAACAGCCTTTCAAAACCTTCCATTGCAGCCATCACTGCCAAGTTGCTGCCCATCCGCGCGCGCTCGTAGCGCTGCAGCACCGTCAGCTCGGCCAGGCTTTCGCCGCGCTCCAGCGCTGCATGCAGCACATCGCTGAGCTCCGCGGCATCAAGAAACCCCAGGTTCACGCCCTGCCCCGCCAACGGATGAATGCTGTGCGCGGCATCACCCACCAACACCAGCCCCGGCATAGCATATTGCTTGGCGTGCCGCTGGCGCAGCGGGATGCAGACTCGACGATCCGCCGAGAGCACTGGTCCCAACCGAGACTCGAGCGCCTCGGTTAATGCCGCGCAGAAGGCAACATCATCCAGCGCCATCATCGCGTCTGCCCGCTGTGGCAGCAAAGACCAGACGATTGAGCAGAAATGCTTCTCGCCCTTCGAGGGCAGCGGCAAAAAGGCCAGTGGGCCGCTGGGCAGAAAACGCTGCCAAGCGGTGTGCTGATGCGATTCGGACAACTCCACCGTGGTCACTAGTGCGTGATGCAGGTAATCCCACTCACGCATGGCAAAACCTGCTAGTTCGCGCAGCCGAGATCGCGCTCCGTCTGCCGCTATCACCAGAGGTGCACGCAGTCGCTGTCCGTCGGTGCCGTCCAGCCGCCAACCGGTGTCTTCACGCACCAGACCTTGCACAGTGACCTTTGGCAGCAGGGTTACGCGGCTGGCGGTAAGTTGCTGCAGCAGGGCATTTTGCACCTGATAATTTTCAACAATATGCCCGAGCCGAGACTCACCCAACGACTGCGCATCGAAATGCACTTCACCCGTACCCTCTGCGTCCCACACGCACATGCTGCGATAGCCAGCGCCTGCACCTGTCGGCAGTCGCTGCCAAGCGCCCAACGATTTGAGAATTTGCTCGGATGCAGCGCTGAGCGCGCTGACGCGCGGATCAAATCCGGAGGCTGTGGTTGGCGCTGGAATGGACTCCAACGGCTGACTGTCCAACAGGCCAATGCGTAAACGGGTATCGGCCATGGCACAGGCCAACGCAGAACCCACCATGCCGGCACCCACAATCAATAGGTCGAAATCCTGTGTTGAGCCTGGCTGCTGCGCTGCTGTACTCATCCTTTCAACCCCATGGCCTGACGCGCGAAGACGGTTTTCAAGGGCGAGACTATGTCCATCCCCAATAGTCCAAGGTTGCGCCCGGCAGTCAACACCGGTCGCTGATTGCTAAACAGCCGCGTTAACCAGTCGCTCAAGGCAATGGTCTGACGCTGATCAGCCTGTTGCTGCTGCAAATAACGCTGCAACACGCGCAGATCACCGGGCGCCTGCTCCGGCTTAGCGTGCAGCAGGCAATCAGCCAGCGCCATGGCGTCGCGCAGCGACAGGTTAAAGCCCTGGCCGGCAATCGGGTGCAGGCTATGCGCCGCGTTGCCCAATACCACTAGCCCCGAGCGCACCTGCTCTTCAGACTCAATCAAGCTGAGCGGATAGCTGTGTCGCGCGCCGACTTTTTTCAGCGCGCCCATGCGAAAACCAAAAGCCGATTGCAGGCGTGCTAAAAACGCAGCGTCTGGCAGATCAGCCACCGCTGCAGCTTCCGCAACAGGCAACGTCCAGACCAGTGCACTGCGGTTTTGCGACATCGGCAGTAACGCCAACGGGCCGTTTTCAGTAAAACGTTCGTAAGCCACACCGGCATGGCCATTGGCGCTGGTGATATTGGCAATAATCGCGGTTTGATCGTATGCGCGGCTCTGGCGATAGATACCCAATTGCTCAAGCAGACCAGAACGCCCGCCATCGGCGATGACCACCAAGTCCGCACGCTGGTGTGCCTCACCCTGTTCTGCCTCAAGCGCTAGCTGGTAGCCTTGCTCTGCGGCGGTAATTCGGGTTACCCGCGCTGGCGCTTGCCAGCTGACCACCGAATGATCCAGCCCGCCAAGCAAGGCTTCACCGAGCACCGCATTTTCAACTACATAGCCGAGCGCTGGAACGCCCTCGCGCTGTGCCGACAGGCGGGTGACGCCCGGATGACCCCGGTCGGACACGTGAATATGCTCAATAGGCTCAACGCGTTGCGCCAAAGCTGACCAGACGCCGAGCCGCTCAAGCAACAGCCGGCTGCCATGCGATAACGCGGTGGAGCGCGCATCGTAACTCGGCTGGGCGCCAGCGCTGCCCGGCGGCTGAGCTTCGATCAACTGTAACTGCCAGCCACGCTGTTGCGCGTGCGTCTGCAATGCCAACGCCAGACTGGCACCCACCATGCCGCCGCCGACAATGCTGATCAGTTGACTCACGCGGGCTCGGCCTCAAGCTGGCGCGCAGCTGCCATAAGCGCTTCGATTTCGTCCGGGTCTTTGACCACTTTATCCGTTAATACTTGGCAGCCGGTCTTGGTGACGATCACGTCATCCTCAATACGGATACCAATACCACGCCATTTGCGCGGCACGCTGTCGTCATCCGGCGATATATAGATGCCCGGTTCAACGGTCATAACCATGCCCGGCTCCAGCGCACGCCAGACGCCACCAACGCGGTATTCCCCAACGTCGTGCACGTCCATGCCCAACCAATGGCCGACCCGGTGCATATAGAAACGGCGATAGGCTTCAGTCGCAATCAACTCATCAACATCGCCCTTAAGCAGACCCAGGTCGACCAGGCCGGCGGTTATCACCCGCAGGCTTGCGTCGTGCGACTCGTTCCAGCTGCGATCCGGCCCTATTACTTCGATAGAGGCATACTGCGCGGCCAAAACAATGTCATAAATCGCACGCTGCTCTGGACTGAAGCGCCCGTTGGCCGGGAAAGTACGCGTGATATCACTGGCGTAGCAGTCCAGTTCACAACCGGCATCAATCAAAATAAGGTCGCCGTCGCGAATCTGTGCCGTGTTTTCGGTGTAATGCAGAATGCAGGCATTGCGGCCAGCTGCGACAATCGAAGAGTAGGCTGGCGAACGGCTGCCGTGGCGCATAAAGGTGTACTGCAGCTCGGCTTCCAGCTGGTACTCGTACATGCCAGGCCGGCAGACTTGCATGGCACGCGTATGCGCCTCACAGGAAATATCCGCAGCGCGCTGCATGACCTTCTGCTCGCCCGCACTTTTGTACAGACGCATATCGTGCAGCAGGTGATCGAGGGCAACAAACTCACTCGGCGGTTGCGCACCCAAGCGTGCCTTGCTGCGAATTTGGTTGATCCAGTTGGTCAGGCGGCGATCAAACTCCGGATTAGCACCCATCGCATAATAAACCCGAGTGCGCCCTTCAATCAGACCCGGCAGAATGTCGTCTACGTCAGTAATCGGGAAGGCATCGCTGGCACCGTATTCGCTGACCGCACCTTCCTGTCCGGCACGGTAGCCGTCCCACAGCTCGCGTTCTTTGTCTTTTTCGCGGCAGAACAGCACGTAATCGCCATGCTCACGACCGGGAATAAGAACGGCCACCGCTTCCGGCTCGGGGAAACCGGTAAGGTATTGAAAGTCGCTGTCTTGACGATAATTGTGTTCTACATCACGGTTACGCACATAGACAAGCGCGGCCGGCAGAATCGCAATACTGTTGGGTTCCATCTGGTTCATCAGTGCCTTGCGGCGGCGGGCGTAATCCTGCTTGCTGATTTGCATGAAGACCTCGTTCAATGCAGTGATGCGGGTGGTGTGTCCTGCTCGGAAGTCGCTGGCTGGCATTCACTGAACACCATAAGTACCGCCATACGCACGTATTCCATCACTTCCATGAAATCGACCTCATTCGCCTCAGTCTCATCCAGATCAGTTTGTACCTGCGAGATGGCAACAAAATCACGTAGCACGCTGTCGGCTTCTTCGCTCAGCTCATCGCTGCGCTCGACCAAGCCAAACCCAGCCAGAAAACCCTCACACCACTGACCGAGCGTCTCGGTGCGGTGATCAATGGTGGCGTTGTCATCGGGTAGCACCAGATTAAGCTCAAAGCCGCTGCCGGCTAGCTCTGCCAGGCTCGCGTCATAAAGCTGAATTAGCGCCACCTTGCCGGCCTCGGACAAACTGCCAGAGCCGTCAAGCAGCTCATTCGCGACGGCCAGCCAAGTGGTGTGGTCGAGTCGCGCGCCAGCCGAAAGGCGGCCAACCAAGTGGCCGTGCAACTCAGCCGGACGACCTACCGCCCCCACATCGTTGCAGATCTCAGCGTAACGGTCATAGTCAAAAACGGCAGGGATCAAAGCCATAGTGGTTTCCGGGCCTCCTGGAAGTGAGAAACAGACACTGCTGCGGGTTTGGATTACAGGTATGCTATGACCTGTACGCGGACGCTCGAAGCAGATGAACTAATGTGAGTCTATTGTGCCTGCCCGGCAAGGTGGAAATCTACCGCCCCGCCGTCGGCAAGCCCAAACCGAACGCCCATTGCGCGAGGTTTGACCACCTTTCAGGCCGCCTCTATAGTGGCTCCACACCGGGAAGACAGAATGGCACCAATGGACGCACCCGATATCGACGTACTCACACAGCGTATCACCCAACTGATTGACCTCTGCGACCAGCTTAAATTGCAGAATCAGCACCTGCTTGCGCAGGAGCGTCTATGGCGGGATGAGCGCGTACAGTTAATTGAAAAGAACGATTTGGCCCGTCAGAAGGTCGAAGCCATGATACTGCGACTCAAATCTCTGGAGCACGACTCATGAGCCAACCCCTGACCGTCACCTTACACATACTCGATAAGGAGTATCGTGTTAGCTGCCCGCCCGAAGAACGCAGCAACCTCGAGCAGGCTGCACGACATCTTGATACCACTATGCGCGACATCCGCAACAGCGGAAAAGTCATTGGCGTTGAACGCATCGCTGTCATGGCAGCGCTGAATATCAGCCATGAAATGCTGACCGGCAATCACGATCAAAGCGGCACCCTGAACGAGCAAAAGACGCAAATCAGCGATTTAGTTAAACGCCTCGATCAAGCACTGGAAAATCACCAGAGCTGAATATTGCGCCAGCGATCATCTACTTCGCTGGCGGCCTTGCCACACCGAATACCAACCCATTTAAACAACAATCGGCCTATCGGCATCGAAGTCGAGTCGGGATTTCTGTATAGTGGGCAACATCCCTGGGGTGTTTGCCAGTCGGAGATGTCCCTGAGCCGATACTCCTGTATTAGGAGGCCACGCGTTGTTGCCAGTGTGCATGTCCGCATGACGGAAAGCCTGAGGCAGCGCCGTGTCCCCCACCTTGAACTTTCGGGTTCAAGGGCTAACCCGACAGCGGCACTCCGGGGACCTTTTTCATGACGCCCGACTCCCGTAAGCAACTACGCAAACAACTGCGCACTGCTCGTCAAAACCTGAGTCGAGGCGCCCAAAAACAGGCTAGCCGACGATTAGCACGGCGCATCGGCCAAAGCAGCCTGTTTACTCGCAGCCGCCATATTGCTTTCTATTTGGCGGCTGATGGCGAGATCGACCCCTCCCCGCTCATCGCGCGCTGCCGCAAACTAGGCAAACATTGCTACCTGCCGGTATTGCACCGCTGGCCGAGCACGCACATGAGTTTTCAGCGCCTGCTGCCGCAACAACGCTGGATACGCAACCGCTTCGGCATACGCGAACCAAAACCCAACCGCCGCTTGCAGATCAAGCCATGGCGTCTTGATCTGGTGCTGATGCCGTTGGTGGGGTTTGATGCGCAAGGGAATCGTCTCGGCATGGGGGGCGGTTTTTATGATCGCGCCTTTGCTTTCAAGCACCGCCGTTCTCACTGGCAGACGCCAGTGCTGATAGGACTTGCTCACGATTGCCAAAAGACCCGTTCATTACCCATAGCCGGCTGGGACATTCCGCTAGACGGGATAGTGACTGATCGGGAGCAGTTGCTACTGCGCCCTGGTCTACAGCGCTCTAAATTAAATCAGGGATAACGGGCGTCTACTTCACGCGCCGAGGACTTATCTAGGTAACTCTGGGTATATCCCGTTGTTACCACCCCTAAACCGAAAACTATGACCAAAACCCACAACATATCTGGTTTGCGTCGCACGCGTTGCCTCCCTCTGGATCCGGCAATCTATTATTAGTCCGTACGGCGTTTGAAGCTGGATCCACCCCAATGGATCTTGAGATACTTCAAACCTGCGTAACAGTGCGTTCCATTTAACCCCTTCAAAAAGCCTTGTCAAGGCTGGACACTAAAAGGAGTACCTAATGGCTTACTGGTTAATGAAGTCTGAGCCGGATAGTTTTTCCATCGACGACTTGCGTAGCGCCGGTCAAGCGCCATGGGACGGTGTCCGCAATTACCAAGCCCGCAACTTCATGCGCAACATGCAGCCGCGTGACAGCTTTCTTTTCTATCATTCCAGCTGCAAACCGCCGGGCATCGCGGGCATTGGCGAGATCGTTAGCGAACCCTACCCTGACCGAGCCGCGCTAGATCCAGAGAACCCATACCACGACGCCAAGGCAAGTGAAGATCGTTTACCTTGGGTGGCTGTGAACGTCACGTTATCAAAAAAGTTCCCGACACTATTGGCACTAGCTGACATCAAACAACTCAACGGGCTTGATGGGCTGCCCTTGCTGCACAAGGGAAACCGTCTATCAGTGATGCCGGTCACTCCCCAACAATGGGCGATACTGACAGCGGCAACCTAGCCTTTATCGAGAAAGCGACTCGCCAAACGACAACCGCTCCAGGCAAACTGGCCTCATTGACAGCATTGTGCTATCAGTACAGCTAGACACACAGAGTGCAGTCATGCCAGCCCGATCAGCCAAGCGCAATCCCAAACAGGCCTTCACCCTTATAGCCTTGCTGTTCGGGCTGCTGTTGGTTGCTATTTTTTATGTCTGGCAGGCGCTACTTGCAGCAGAACAGGCACAGGCACGCGCTCGCTTGCAGTTGGAAGCCAACAGTTTAGCCGCGCAGATAGAGGCGCGCTTTGAGCAGCAAACCGCCACCCTCGTTCGTTTAGCGCAACGCTGGGACTCGCAGCGTGAGAACCCACATCTTTGGCAGGCTGACGCTGATCGTCTGTTGCGCGACTTCAAGAATTTCCAGGCTATTGAATGGTTGGACCGCGATTACCGCATGCGGTGGATTCAACCTTTAGCTGGCAACGAGGCGGTCATCAATTTCACCTATCAAAAAGACCACCCCAACTACCCCGTCCTGGTTATGGCACAGCGTAGCGGCTCACCACATCTGAGTAACACCTTCAAACTTGCCCAAGGCGGCCAAGGGTTGGCCTATTACGTGCCACTTTACCGGCAGGGCACTACCGGCAGGGAGTTTGACGGTTTCTTGCTAGGCATCTTTCGCGTCGAAGTGTTGCTGGCAGATATGCTAAGAGACCTGCGGGTTAATCGCCTTAGTATTGAATTGGAAGAACGCGGGAAAACTCTGGTTAACCGACCAACCAGCGACCAATTGAGCAACAGCTGGAGCGTTTCCAGCCCAGTAGTGCTCGGCGAAAATCACAACTTTGCGCTAATTGTTCACCCCACGCAGCATCTGCTCGATACCGCCACCACTCATCTGCCACTGATGATCATGATCAGCGGCACAATGACCGCCCTATTGCTATGCTCATCGCTGTGCTTGGCCGTACTAGGCGCACGCCGTAATGAGACATTAAAAAATACCAACCGCCAACTGCAGGCCGAAGGAGCACGGCGCCAGGCTACAGAAGAGAGCTTCAAGCACAACCAGGCACGACTGAAGCTAATAATCGACATGACCGATCATAGCCACGATGCGCTATTCATCATCGGTCTTGAGCCACAAGAATTGGTGTATTTAAACCGCACTTGCTGGCGGAGCCTTGGCTACAGTGAGGAAGAGTTGCTGCAATTGTCCAGCATCGCCCCCAAGGACATCATGCCCGATGTCGCCAAGTGGCTACACTCAGTGAAGAAGCTGATACATAACCAAGGCAACGCCATTTTTCAGCAACATGTGCGTAACCGCGCGGGTCAACTAACGCCACTAGAAATAAGTGTGCGACATTTACGCCGGATGGGGCGTGATTATTTGATTTGTGTAGGTCGCAACAATAGCGAGCAACTGGAAATAGCCGAGCGACTACAACGGCTATCCAATCAAGATGGCCTGACCGGCCTCTACAATCGCCGCTATTTTGACAAAACATTGCTCAGCGAATGGCGTCGCCTGCGCCGCGACAACATGCCATTGGGTTTACTGATGTTAGATGTAGACCATTTCAAGCGCTTCAACGACCATCTGGGGCATCAAGCCGGTGACGACGCGCTACAGCGTCTGGCTACCTCACTAAACAACTGTCTGATGCGCGAAGGCGACTGCGTCTGCCGCTATGGTGGTGAAGAGTTTGCGGTTATTTTGCCGGGTGCTGATCTACCACAATGCATGCATGTCGCACGGCGTATCCACGAAGCTGTCGGCCTGATGGCTTTGCCGCACCCGGAAACCAGCAACAAAAGCGGCCTACTCAGCGTCAGCATTGGCGCTGCCAGTCTGCAGCCCATGCCAGAGTGGAGCCCTCACGACCTGATCAAACAAGCCGATGACGCCCTGTATCGCGCCAAAGCGGAAGGGCGCAACCGTACCTGCTGCGCGGACCAGGACGAACAAACCTAACCGAGATACAAGCGGTAAGCTGGATTATCCGTTTCATCCCAATACTGATAACCGATACTTTCCAGCGCTTCCGTAACCAGATGCCGGTCCTGCTCCGGAACCTGCAATCCGGCCACTACACGACCATACGCGGCACCATGGTTACGGTAATGAAACATTGAGATATTCCAGCGCCCGCCGAGCTTATTGAGGAAGTTGAACAGCGCACCCGGGCGTTCAGGAAACTCAAACCGAAATACCACTTCATTCTTCACCTGTTCGGCATGCCCACCGACCATGTGCCGGACATGCAGCTTAGCCAGTTCGTTGTCGGTCAAATCCAGCACCGGAAAACCCTGATCGATCAGTTGGGCTACCAGCTGATCGCGCGGATCCAACTCGGGGTGCGTCTGTACGCCAACAAAAATATGCGCTTCGCTGCCGCTGTGATAGCGATAATTGAATTCAGTAATCGCGCGCTTGCCGATAGCCTCACAGAAGATTTTGAAACTACCGGGTTTCTCTGGAATGGTTACGGCCAGCAGCGCTTCGCGCTTCTCGCCAATTTCCGCCCGCTCAGCCACGTGGCGCAAACGGTCAAAATTCACATTGGCGCCAGAATCAATCGCCACCAGCACCTGACCGGTGCAACCTTCACGCGCCACGTACTTTTTGATACCCGCAACGCCCAGACAACCTGCCGGCTCGCAGATCGAGCGGGTATCGTCGTAGATATCCTTGATCGCCGCGCACATTTCATCGGTAGTGACGGTAATGACTTCATCCACGTAATGACGGCAGACCTCAAAGGTATGCTCACCAATCTGAGCAACCGCTACGCCATCGGCAAACAAACCGACCTGGCTCAGCACCACACGCTCATCGGCAGCCAGCGCTGCCTTTAGGCAGGCGGAGTCTTCCGGCTCCACACCAATGACTTTGATGTCCGGGCGCAGATACTTTACATAAGCCGCAATACCGGCAATCAGCCCGCCACCGCCGACCGGGACAAAGATCGCGTTCAGCGGTCCTTGAACCTGCCTCAGTATCTCCATTGCCACCGTACCCTGGCCAGCAATGGTATCGGGGTCATCGTAGGGGTGGATGTAAACAAAGCCTTTTTCTTTTACCAGCTTCTGCGAATAGGCCAGGGCCTCATCAAAAGCATCACCATGCAGCACAACTTTACCGCCGCGCGCGCGAACGGCCTTTACCTTGATCTCCGGCGTAGTGCGCGGCATCACGATGGTGGCTTTTACGCCCATATGCCGCGCCGCAAAGGCGAGACCCTGAGCATGATTGCCTGCTGAGGCCGCTACCACGCCGCAAGCGCGCTGCTCGTCGGTCAGCTGCGCCAACTTGTTGTAAGCGCCGCGTATTTTGAAGGAGAAAACCGGCTGTAAATCCTCGCGCTTGAGCAATACAGTGTTACCCAGGCGCTCTGACAAAAAAGGCGCCGCGTGCACAGGGGTCTCGATGGCTACGTCATAGACACGCGAACAGAGGATCTTCTTTACATAGGTTTCAAGCATCGGTGTTTCCAACATGGGCGCTTCCAGCATCGGCGAGACGAGCTCGTTCCGGGTGAAAACAGCCAGTCTAGCGAATCCCCGCCTGCACGACTACACGCCACCCGCCGCAACCCCGTATAATCCGCCCTTTGCCAGCCCGCGAGAGGAATCCAGCATGACCCAGGACGAATTGAAACAAGCCGTAGGCCAAGCCGCCGTGGACCGCCTGCTGCCCCACCTGGACGCCCAAAGCATCATCGGCGTCGGCACCGGCTCAACCGCGAACTACTTCATAGACGCGCTGGCCAAGCATAAGTTGGCGTTTGAAGGCGCAGTTGCCAGTTCAGAAGCCACCGCAGAACGCCTTAAAAGCCATGGCATTGCCGTGTATGAACTCAACAGCGTGAGTCATCTGGACTTTTATGTGGACGGCGCCGACGAAAGCAACGAGCGGTTGGAATTAATTAAAGGCGGCGGCGCAGCCCTGACCCGCGAGAAAATCGTCGCGGCTGTGGCAAAAACCTTTATCTGCATTGCCGACGATAGCAAGCTGGTGCCCGTGCTCGGCAACTTCCCGCTGCCGGTGGAAGTCATCCCGATGGCACGCAGTCATGTAGCGCGTGAGATCGTCAAACTCGGCGGAGATCCAGTTTACCGCGAGGGCTGCGTTACCGATAACGGCAACGTCATTATCGACATCTACAACATGTCGATCGTTGATCCGCAGCAGCTCGAAAGCGATCTAAATGCCATCGTCGGCGTGGTCTGTAATGGGCTCTTTGCAGCGCGCCCAGCAGATGTTCTGCTGCTCGGCACTAAAGCAGGTGTGAAGACACTCGAACGCAACTGAACCTAATTCAGTTGCCGGGCACGAAACGATAAAACAGGTTGGGCTCGCTGACTAAGTAGAGCCGCTGCTGCTCATCCATCGCCAGCCCTTCGGCCTGCGGGATAGTCTTTTGCAGGCCGCTCATGCCACGCCATAAGCCCAGCAAACTGAGCGGCTCACCGGTCTCAGCGTATTCCACCACCATGTGTGAATCATCACTGAGCAACAACAGGTGACCCGTCTCATCGTGCATGCTTAACGACGATAAGTCATGCATGAACAAGCGCGGAGAGTCGGGCGATTTGAGTTCTTGAATCTGCACCGCCATAGGCTCGCCAGCGCGCGCATCAACGAAGCCACTGACCGATAGGACTCGCAGCGGGTCACGCTCTTTGACCACCAACAAGCGATGCTTGCGGCCATCCCATGACAAGCCCTCGAATCCTTTATTGCCATTAAGATCCAGACCAATGGCCAGACTCGGCGCAGCCGTCGTATTAACTTCAATAGCATCTTCCGGTACGTCCAGTACCAGCAGTCGTTGACGGCGCTCTTCGGCAACCACATAGCGGTTACCCGCCACGTGAGTCAGACCCTCCATATCCTGCACACCATTGATTCGCACTGTGCGCAACAACACCCCTTCAAGACTCAGCTCCACCAGCAGTGGCTCACCGTTAAGCACCGCGAATAAGGTGTTGCTCTCACGGTTATAGGTCAATGCCGAGACGTCGTCTTCCAGACCGATGATACGTTGCCCCTCAATATCAACGCGGTAATCGCCGAGTTGCAGCGCACCTGCTTGAGCGGGCTGGGCGCCCAGCCGCCATGCATGCCAGAGCAGGCTATCAAGGCGCAAAAAATGCAGCGCAACTGCAGCTAACAGCAACACTAGCAGCAGTCCTGCTATCAGCTTCTTCATGTGCATCTCTAAATTGGGGTGTTCAACCCGCTATGCGCGTGTCGATCTGCAATTTACCGGGAATGGATAGCTGCAAGCGGTCACCTGGCTGCAACACGCCGACGCCCGCTGGCGTGCCCGTTATCACCACATCACCCGGCAACAAGGTGAACTGGGTAGCGATATGCTTGATCAACGTCAGAATGGGAGTGATCATCTCCGCCGCGGTGCCCCGCTGACGGCACTCACCGTTGATATCCAACTGCATACCAAGCTCGCTTAGCTCGCCCGCCTCTGCCGCTGGCACGAAGGGGGACAAAGGGCAGGCGCCATCGAAGCTCTTGGCGCGCTCCCAAGGATGGGCCTTGGCTTTGAGTTGATCTTGCAGTTCGCGCAAGGTCAGATCCAGCGCCAGACCCACACCGATAACGGCCGCGGCAGCATCACCGTCACTGACCTCACCCGATAGCCGCTGACCAATCAGCAGCGCGATTTCGGTTTCGTAGTGCACCGGGCCGCGATTCTGAATCAACGAAATTTTGTCACCGATAGGCACCACCGAGGTGGCCGGCTTGATGAACAACAGCGGCTCTGTAGGCACCGGATTATTCAATTCGCGCGCGTGCTCTGCGTAGTTACGGCCCACGCAAACGACCTTACCCATCGGCAAATCAACCGCCGAGCCATCCAGATAACGATGCTGATAGATCATGTTATTCCTCTGTATTTCAGATCGGGGAGGCAGGGCACGGCAGTGCGCGCCCGCATGCAATGCTGTTCGGCTCAGGCGAAGATCTTACCCGGGTTCATGATGCCGTTCGGATCAAACACTGCCTTGATCGACTTCATCACCGCGATCTCAGCCGGGCTACGGCTGTAAGTCAGGTAATCGCGCTTGGTCATGCCCACGCCATGCTCAGCAGAGATCGACCCGTTGTATTTTTCAACGACTTCAAATACCCACTTATTGACGGTTGCGCACTTCTCGAAGAACTCATCCTTAGACAGATTATCCGGTTTGAGAATATTCAAGTGCAAGTTGCCGTCGCCAATATGGCCGAACCAGACGATTTCAAAATCGGGATAATGTTCGCCGACGATGGCGTCAATTTCGTGCAGGAAGGCCGGCACTTTGCCGACCGTAACCGAAATATCGTTTTTGTAAGGCGTCCAATGTGAAATGGTCTCGGAGATAAACTCGCGCAGTTTCCAGAGATTCTGCAGCTGCTGGTCACTTTGACTCATTACCCCGTCCAGTACCCAACCCTGCTCAACGCAATGCTCAAACGTAGCCAGCGCATCGTTGGCGATATCGTCACTGATGGCTTCGAATTCCAGCAGCGCATAAAAAGGGCAGTCAGTTGCAAAGGGCGCCGGTACATCGCCACGGCCCATGATCTTCGCCATCGCCTTGTCAGAGAAAAACTCGAAGGCAGTCAGGTCCAACTTATCCTGAAAGGCGTGCAACACCGGCATGATCGAATCAAAATCAGGCGTACCCAGAACCATCGCAGTGAGGTTCTTCGGCGCCCGATCCAAGCGCATGGTGGCTTCCACCACAAAACCCAGGGTGCCTTCAGCGCCGATAAAGAGTTGGCGCATATCGTAGCCAGTGGCGTTCTTGATCAGGTCTTTGTTCAATTCCAGCAGCTCGCCAGTGCCGGTCACCACCTTCAGACCAGCAACCCAATTGCGGGTCATCCCGTAGCGAATAACTTTGATACCACCAGCATTGGTGCCGATATTGCCGCCAATCTGACTTGAACCTGCAGAAGCAAAATCCACCGGATAGTAGAGCCCCTGCTCTTCAGCAAACTGCTGAAGCTGCGCAGTGATCACGCCAGGTTGGCAGACCACGGTGCGGTCAAATGCGTTGAAATCGCTGATCTGATTCATGTAATCAAAAGACACTACAATCTCGCCATTGGCAGCGACTGCAGCGGCAGACAACCCCGTACGACCGCCAGAAGGCACCAGCGCCAGCTTCTGCTCATTAGCGAAGCGGACAATGGCCTGTACCTGTTCGACCGTCTTGGGGAAAACGATCGCTAGCGGTGCAGGCTCAAAGTGTTTGGTCCAGTCCTTTCCCCAAGTGTTGAGCGACTCGGCGTCAACCCGAACCTTGTCAGGCTCTACCAGGGTTTTGAGGGTATCGATCACGGCTTCTGGGGTCATGGTGGGCTCTCAAACAAAATTCATGCAGCGCCTGAGTACATTTCATGCAGCGACAGGCATCAAAAAAGGCAGATTATGCTAGCATACGCGGCTTCCGAAACAGGACACTTCTGTCGGACAAAATCGCAAACGGTTTTGCTCGGCTCTTCTTAATCAGCATTCGGGTAACTGACACCATGGCCAAAACCTCGCTGGACAAAAGCAAAATCAAGTTTCTGCTCCTCGAGGGCGTACACCAGACTGCCGTCGATACATTAAAGGCAGCCGGTTACACCAACATCGAGTATCACGCCGGCTCTCTGCCGGAAGAGCAGTTGAAAGAAGCCGTTGCCGATGCACACTTCATTGGTCTGCGCTCGCGCACCCAGCTTACCGCCGAAGTATTCAGCCACGCCCATAAGCTGGTGGCTGTTGGCTGTTTCTGCATTGGCACCAACCAAGTTGACCTGAACGCCGCGATGGAAATGGGTGTAGCCGTATTTAACGCTCCCTACTCCAACACCCGCTCGGTCGCCGAACTGGTACTGGCCGAAGCCATCCTGCTGCTGCGCGGCATTCCAGAAAAGAACGCGGCCTGCCACGAAGGCGGCTGGATGAAGAGCGCCACTAACTCCTACGAGATTCGCGGCAAAAAGCTCGGCATCATCGGCTATGGCTCGATCGGCACTCAGCTGTCGGTCCTGGCCGAAAGCCTGGGCATGAAAGTGTACTTCTATGATGTGGTCACCAAACTACCTTTGGGTAACGCGACCCAGGTCGGTTCACTGACCGAACTGCTGGGCATGGCCGACATCGTCACCCTGCACGTACCGGAAACGGCAGCCACCAAGTGGATGATGGGCGAAGCGGAAATCCGCGCCATCAAGCAAGGCGGCATTCTGATCAACGCCGCCCGTGGCACGGTAGTGGATATCGATGCACTGGCCGCCGCACTGCGCGACAAGCACCTTAACGGCGCAGCGATTGACGTATTCCCGGTTGAGCCACGCGCCAATGGCGACGAGTTCATCAGCCCGCTGCGCGAGTTCCAGAACTGCATCCTGACGCCGCACATTGGTGGCTCCACTATGGAAGCTCAGGCCAACATCGGCCTGGAAGTAGCCGAGAAGCTGGTACGTTACAGCGACAACGGCACCTCCATCACCTCGGTCAACTTCCCGGAAGTGGCATTGCCGTCACACCCTGGCAAGCACCGCCTGCTGCACATTCACGAGAACGTGCCAGGCGTCATGAGCGAGATCAACAGTGTGTTTGCCGCGAACGGCATCAACATCTGTGGCCAGTTCCTGCAGACCAACGAGAAGGTCGGTTACGTAGTTGTCGATGTCGACGCAGACAACTCCGACCTGGCGTTTGAGAAGATACTGCAGGTCAAGGGCACCATCCGCGTACGGGTTTTGTTCTAAAAAAGCCTGATAGCGCGGTCCACCGCGCTGCAGTGATAAAAGGGGCGCAACTTCGGTTGCGCCCCTTTTTTGTTAGGGCAGGCGAATGCACCCCATTGCGCCCGCTGTCATACGCTGGAAACCTGACGCTGGTTCAATGGCGCTTCCACTCGCCAACCGGCTCACACCATGTCTGCCATTCAGTCTCTCACTGCCTTGCTCAAGCCGGTCGATCCGCTAAGCCCTGAAATGACCATCAGTGATGTCGCCGACCAGTTACTGCTGCCCGACTTCAAGGCTTTCCTCTCACTGCCGGTCGTTGATAACCAGCAGCGCCCGCTTGGTTTGGTCAGCCGTTACCGCCTGCAAGATATCTTCATGCAGCGCTTTGGCCGCGATTTGTGGGGTAAACGCTCAACAACCGAGGCTGCCAACCCAGACTCCCTGGTAATCCCTATCAACACGCCGCTGGACGAAGCCGCGCGCATCGTCACAGCGCAGCTGCAATACCCCATTACCGAAGACTTTATTCTGGTCGACGAGGCGGGGCGCTATCAGGGATTAGGCACCGTACTGGACCTGCTAAAAGCCATGGAGAGCCGCATAGACCAACGTAATCGCGCGCTCAACCGCGCACTCCGCGAGCTGAAGAACTCACAAGCACACCTGATTCAATCAGAGAAAATGGCGTCACTAGGCCAAATGGTGGCTGGAGTCGCGCATGAACTGAATACGCCGCTGGGCTATGTGAAGAACAATGTGCAGCTGTTGCGCGACCTAGTGCAGCCACTACTGGAGCTAGCCGAAGCGCAGGCGCAGCTAAGTCAGTGTCTGAACGACCCCAACACACCCACTGATACAGTCGAAGCGGTGTTCGCCCGCGTACAAGATGCCACCGAGCTGGCCTCCCCCGCGACCTTCGAGGAAGACTTCACACCGCTGGTGGATGACACCCTGTACGGGCTGGAGCAGATCGGCGAACTGGCTGTGAGTCTCAAGGACTTTGCCCGCCTGGACCGCGCCATGAGCGAAGAAATCGACCTGAACGAATGCGTGCGCAGCGCCCTGGTGATCGCGCGCAATAGCTTAAAAGACAAAGCGCAAGTGGTTACTCGCCTCAGCGATGAATTGCCATCCATCACCTGTACGCCATCACAAATCAACCAAGTGCTGTTGAACATGCTCACCAATGCAGCGCAAGCCATGCGGGGCAGCGGCCAGATTTTGATCAAGAGCTGGGCGGATACCCAGCGTGCTTACATCTCAATTCAGGACAACGGCCAAGGCATCCCGAAAGCCATTCAGCAGCGCATCTTCGATCCTTTCTTCACCACCAAGGCAGTGGGCGAAGGCACCGGGCTGGGGCTGGCAATTAGCTACAAAATTGTGCAGCAACACGGCGGCAATATCCGCTTTGCTTCCGAGCCCGGGCGCGGCACGCGCTTCGTTATCAGCTTGCCGCTGAGCCAACCCGCATCACTGCAACGGCAGCCGCAGCATCGGCTGCCGCAGCATCGGCTGCCGCTACAACGGAGCGCTTGATATGACCACGGCCGACCGCGTAAGTATCCTGTTTGTAGATGATGAAGAGCGCATTCTGCGCAGCCTGTCACTGCAGTTTCGTCGTCAATATCAGGTTATAACGGAGTCCAATCCAGCGCGGGTAATGGCGCGCCTGGAGATCGAACCGGTCGACATCATCGTTAGCGATCAGCGCATGCCCCAAATGAGCGGCAGCCAGTTGCTTAGCCAGGTACAGCAGGCTTACCCAAACAGCCTACGCATTCTACTCACCGGGTACTCCGACCTGGATGCCGCTGTCGATGCGCTGAACAGTGGTGGCATTTTCCGCTACCTGACCAAACCTTGGGAACAGCAGGACATGGCAGACACGCTCGCGCAGGCCGCCGAGATAGTCCGCCACCGGCGCCGATTTCTGGCCCAGGCACCCGTCGCGGTTCCGACGCCTGCGGTTGCGGCTCAACGCGTTCGCCTGTTGTTAATTGATGACGATCAAGAAACCCTGTTACTGAGCCGCGACATTTGTGGGCGCCTCGGCGTGCAATTGCAGGCAGTCAGCACACTGGATGGGGCTTTAGCCAAGTTAAACGAAGAGGAAATTGATATTTTGCTCAGCGATATCCGCCTGGGCAATGACGATCTGCGTCCACTACTAATGACGTTGGCGCAAGCTCATCCGCAATTGCTGAGCATTGTAGTGACGCCTTTTCAAGACACCCAGCTGCTGCTCAAACTAATTAATCAGGCACAAATTTTTCGTTATCTGCCCAAGCCAATTCGGCGCGGCATGCTGGAGCGGGCGATCAAGACCGCAGTGAATCAGGTAGAGGAGGCAAGGCTGCAGCCCAGCGTACCCTCACTGCGCCAAGCTGAGGCCCCGCGTGCGGCCGAAGAGCAGAGCCGGGTGAGCAACTTTATGGGCATGCTCGGGCGCTTACGGCAACGCTTAACCGCTTGAACCGGCTGCACACGATCTTTTTATACAGCCAAAAGCGCAACCAGCTGCTCAATCTCATCCTCGTTGAATACTTTTACGCCTGAGCGACGCAAGGCGGCAGCAGTGACGCCTTCTCCCGTGACCCGAGTGCCGTTGAAGTTGCCATCGTAGTTTTCATGATTGCCGCAGGAAGGACTGCGCGCTTTGAGTAGCGCAAAACGAATGTTGTGGCTTGACGCCAGCTGCACGGCGCGGTCGGCGCCGCGCACAAAAGCGGCCGTTACATCATCCCCGTCTACGGTCAGCACTGGCAGCAGACCGTCAAGTACCGACGCTCCCTGCCCACCGGGGATCTCAGCCGGGGGCCTTGGTGTCGGTAAGCCACCCGCTACTTCTGGACAAACGGCAACCACTCGACCCTCGGCCTGCCAACGCAATAACTGCTCCTGCGGATCGAAACTGCCACCGTCATAGCGCACCGCATGACCTAACAGGCAGCGGCTAACCAGGATTTTTTCCATTGCAACGTCATCCATTCTTAGAGCAAGGCGCTTTAGTCTAAGCCCGCTACGGCGTTCAACGCAGCAGCGGATTGTCCGGGCGGCGGCGGAACCAGCCAGCCAAGCTCGCCCTGTCTTTGCCAGCAGCCAACACCTCGTGTTCTATGTCCGCGCTAGCGAATACGGCCACCGTACCGGCGCGCGGCGGAAAATCTCGCACCCCTGAATCCAGATGCAGCCGCAATTCACCGCCGTCACCTGGCTGCCAGTGCTGATTTAGATAAGCAACCACCGACACCGCACGCAAAGGGCTATTTTGAAAACGATCCAGATGCCTTTGGTAGCCAGCGCCCGGCGGATACAGCGCAAAGTGAGTTTCAAAGCTATCCAGCCCCAGGAAAAGGCTGCGATTTAATGCTCCGCGCAGGGTATCCATCAGCGCCAGATAAGTGGCATTGGCCGCATGGTGTGGGCAGTCATCCAGCCAACGGGTGTAATCACCGCGAATTTCCGGCACAACTGCTTGATCGCCGCCTCGGCCGATAGCGGCTGGGGTCAGGCGGTCCTGCTGCCAAAGCGCGCGGCACTGCTCAGCCAGCGCCTGCACTAGCGGCCCAGGTAGCAAGTTGTCCTGCACGGACCAACCGCGCTCAGCCAACTCGTCAGCTATCAGCTCATAACGGCTGACCGACACCTCGGGGAACTCGAACATGGCAGTGATACTCGAAGAGGGAACGCCGGCCTGCCAGAGGCCGCATCAGAGAATGCGATAGACTTACTACAGAGAAGACTGTATTCGCTCCGCCGCTCATTGCGCGTCTAGCGGGTCAATCCGAATAAGCGGTCGCGGGCATTGTAAGTCATAGCAACTCTCTGGCAAGATTTTCCGCGCGGGCAGCTGCCCGCACGTCATTACAAGAGGCTTTTATGCGTCACACCCTATTTTCAGCCGTTCGCACCACACTGATGAGCGGTTTATTGGCCATCAGCATCCCCGCATTCGCCAATACCAATGAGCTGTACCAAGTCTCCGGCATGCAAACCCATCAGGAGCACTTTCAGCAAGCCTTGAAAAAAGCGCAACAGCGCTATGCAGCCCAATTGCCCGCGTCCGTCGCTGAGAACCTGAAGAACAAGAGCAACGAGCGCTTTGAGTCAGGCCGTATGCATGCTCGAGCGGCCGCCACGCTGCAAGTTAATCTAAACGACAGTGAGCTAGAGCAAGCGTTAACGTTCTACCGCAGTGATCTGGGTCAGCAGGTAGTCACTGCAGAAACCCGAGCCACCTCACCAGCCGAGGTTAGCGCCATGCAAAATGGCCTGCCGGTGATGCAGGCCAGCGCCGAACGCAAAGCCACTATCGACCGATTGGCCAAGCAATTACCGGCCCTGGACATGGGCGAAGAAGTTTCAATGGCGCTAGCCGGCATGGCGACTCAGAGCGCTAACCAAATGCTCGGTGGGCTGTTCCAGATTCCCGAAGGGCTGGCCACGCAGCAACGCGGCGCACTACGCTCACAAATGGAGCCGAACTTGCCGCAGACCCTCTTGTACGTTTACCGCGACCTGGATGACGCACAACTCAACAGTTATGCAGACTGGAGCGAGTCGGACAACGGCCGCGCTTTTTATAAAGCCGCGAACGCTGCTGCGCATGACGCACTGAATCCCTGATTCAGCTGAAGCACAAAAAAACGGGACACTAAGCCAAGTGTCCCGTTTTTATTTTTAGCATCAACCTATCCAGTCAGACGCCTTCTTCCAGTAGCCAGCTACCCGCCTAAACGCGGGGCCAGCCACTCCAGATATTGCTTACGTAGCTTCTGGTGCTCATTGGCCAAGTGATGCCGCGCCTTGGGCAAGTAAAGCGTATCCGGCTCGGCAAACTTGCTTTCCAATACCTTAATGTTGTGCTGCCAGTCCACAGTACCGTCATCCTGACCTTGAATAATCAAGGGTTTGTGAGCCACACTGCTGGCACTCTCGATGCGCGGAATCCAGCGTTCCAGCGCTTGCACCCAAGCCACCGGCAATACCTGTGGCTGCAGCGGATCGTGAGTACGGATGAAATCCAGAAAAGCCTGATCACTGGAGTTATCGGTGAACTTGCGACCCAGTTGCTGTACAAAACCGCCCAGCAGGCGCAGCCCCATCTGTGAGAATCCCCACTGCCGTGGCCGCACCAACGGAGCCATCAGAATGGTTTCGCCCAGCTCTTGCGGCAGTGGGCCGTGCAACAGTCGATCAATTAGAATGGCGCCGCCGGTGCTCTGCCCAAGCATGTGCCAAGGCGCCGGCAACTCCCAGAGCATCGCCTGCTCAAGAACACCATCAAGCACCTTCTGATAGCGCATAAAACAATCAATACTCGCGCGTTCGCCACTGGACAGACCGTGCCCCGGCAAATCGAACGCCAATACGGCGAAATGCTGCTGCAACGCCCACTCAATCAAATGCCGATACAAGCCCATATGGTCGTAATAACCATGCAGAATCAACAGAGTGCCGCGAGCAACCGGTGGCTTCCATATTTGTACCGCGACACTGAATCCATCCACCTCAATGCGCCCGAGATGCTGGGCCGAACGCTCGCTGAAGTCGATCCCGTAATAACCAGCATAACGACGCGCAGCCGCATCCACTGCCCGGCCAGGTTCAAGTGCCGGCAGCTGATCAACAAAGGAAGTAATAAAAGCCTGGTCCATTCAATGTCCAGCCAGAAAAAGGGATGCAAGCCCGCAACAGCGGCCTAGACGGCTGCGCGGCCCCACAGAATTCCACGTTATGAGCATGATTTGCAACCGATCATCGTGTAACATTCTGGCTCTCCAAATTCCACGTCCTGGTGCGCGATGCGCGCAGGTTATCAGCAGAGTGAGGGTTGCCCCATGACAGACCGCGTCCAAGTTGGCAGTTTACAAGTTGCCAAGGTTCTCCACGACTTCATCAACCAGCAGGCCATTCCGGGCACCGGCGTCGACGCCACCGCCTTCTGGGCCGGCTTTGAAGCGCTGATCAACGACTTGGCGCCGAAGAACAAAGCCTTGCTGGCCAAGCGTGACGATCTACAGGCTCAAATCGACGCCTGGCACCATGCACACAAGGGCCAAGCCCATGACGCTGCTGCTTATAAAACCTTCCTGCAGCAGATCGGTTACCTGTTACCCGAGCCCGAAGATTTCCAGGCCACCACCGCCAACGTCGACGAAGAAATCGCCACCATGGCCGGCCCGCAGTTGGTAGTCCCGGTGATGAATGCGCGCTTCGCTCTGAACGCAGCCAATGCTCGCTGGGGCTCACTCTACGATGCCCTCTATGGCACCGACGCCATCTCCGAAGCAGACGGCGCAAGCAAAGGCCCTGGTTACAACGAAATCCGTGGCAACAAGGTTATCGCTTTCGCGCGTGACTTCCTCAATCAGGCAGCCCCGCTGGCGAATGGTTCCCACGTTGATTCAACGGCTTACACCATCAAGGACGGCCAACTGAGCGTCGCTCTTAAAGATGGCACCCGCACAGGCCTGAAAGATGCCGCCCAGTTTATCGGTTTCAATGGTCCTGCTGACGCGCCCACCGCCGTACTGCTCAAGCACAACGGCCTGCACTTCGAAATCCAGATCGACGCGACCACCAACGTCGGCCAGACCGATGCGGCTGGCGTAAAAGACGTACTGATGGAATCGGCACTGACCACCATCATGGACTGCGAAGACTCCATCGCTGCCGTTGATGCCGACGACAAGACCGTCGTCTACAGCAACTGGCTGGGCCTGATGAAAGGCGATCTGGCGGAAACCGTCAGCAAGGGCGGCAGCAACTTCACCCGCACCATGAATCCCGACCGCGAGTACACCACCGCCGACGGTTCAAGCCTGTCTCTGCACGGTCGTTCACTGCTGTTCGTACGTAATGTTGGCCATCTGATGACCAACAACGCCATTCTCGACAAGAGCGGCAATGAAGTGCCTGAAGGCATCATGGATGGCGCAGTCACCAGCCTGATCGCGCTGCACAACCTGAATGGCAACACCAGCCGCAAGAACACCCGCACCGGTTCGGTCTATATCGTAAAGCCGAAGATGCACGGCCCGGAAGAAGTCGCCTTCACCAGCGAGCTTTTCGGCCGCATCGAAGACATGCTTGGCATGCAGCGCAACACGCTGAAAGTCGGCATCATGGATGAAGAGCGTCGCACCACAATCAACCTGAAAGCCTGCATCAAGGCTGCCAGCGAGCGTGTAGCTTTCATCAACACCGGCTTCCTGGACCGTACCGGCGACGAGATTCACACGTCAATGGAAGCAGGCGCTTTCATTCGCAAGGGCGAAATCAAAGGCGCAGTCTGGATTGGCGCCTATGAGAACAACAACGTCGACATCGGTCTGGCGACTGGCCTGAAAGGCCGTGCTCAAATCGGCAAAGGCATGTGGGCCATGCCCGACCTGATGGCCGCCATGCTGGAGCAGAAAATCGGTCACCCCATGGCAGGTGCTAACACTGCCTGGGTTCCCTCTCCGACTGCCGCCACCCTGCACGCCTTGCATTACCACAAGGTGAACGTGGCTGAACGTCAGGACGAACTGGCCAAGCGCACTGCAGCTTCTGTCGATGACATCCTGACCATCCCGCTGGCTGCCAGCACCGACTGGTCCAAGGAAGACATTCAGCAGGAACTGGACAACAACGCTCAGGGCATCCTTGGCTATGTTGTGCGCTGGATTGATCACGGCGTTGGCTGCTCCAAGGTGCCAGACATCAACGATGTGGGCCTGATGGAAGACCGCGCGACTCTGCGTATCTCCAGCCAACACATTGCCAACTGGTTGCGTCACGGCATCTGCTCGGAAGAGCAGGTCATGGAAACGATGAAGCGCATGGCTGCAGTGGTTGACCGTCAAAACGAAAACGACCCGGCCTACAAGCCAATGGCGCCAAACTTTGACGACAGCATCGCCTTCCAGGCCGCCGTTGAACTGTGTGTCGAAGGTACCAAGCAGCCAAACGGTTATACCGAGCCGGTTCTGCATCGTCGTCGCCGCGAGTTTAAAGCCAAGTTCGGCCAGTAAGCCCGCAGCGCAGCACTGAAAGACCCGGCCGCGCGCCGGGTTTTTTCGTTTTAGGAGGACAGAAAAAGAGAGTGGCACGCTATTGGCCGTCATTGAGAAAAAGCGCATCATCCGCGCCAATTCGTATTTATCGCAGTGCACAGTCAATAACGGGGATGTGGCGCGTGGAAAGAATCGAGCCGGTTTTCAGTAAAAAAGAGCAAGGCACCAGCGGCCTGTATGCAAGCCGGGAACGCGCAGAAAAGAGCCGCAAAATAACGCGCCCCGCGGTACTTGAGATGGAAGGCAGATTATCTCTGGCCAATTACTGGCTATATCACGCGGCCTTCAACCTCGATCTCTTTATGCTGTTTTACGCACTAGCCTATTACCTGCTGCGCCACGACCCGTTTTTATTAATGCTGAGCATATCGATCCTCTTCCTGCTCAACTGCTGGGTCAGTCTCGCACTGGTTATCCGACGCACCCGAGACATCGGTTGGTCTGCTTGGTGCTGCTGGCTGTTCGCCCTGCCGCTGATTGGCGAACTTTTCATGCTGTTCATAGCCCTCAGACCCGGGCAGCGTAAGAGCAACAGGGCCGGACGACCGAATCCGTTCTACAGCAAGGCGCAGCATCGGCAGATAGCCGTTCTTGCCGTGCTCAACACAGCACTAGTTGTGTTACTGCTGATGCTCTTTCAAACACACATTGAGGACGCCTCGCGCATCATCGTGACGGCATTTCTTGAGCTCATTAGCAGACGATAAAACCGACCCCAGCTGAACCCTTAGGCAACAACGAGCTCCAAACTCAAGCAAAGCGAATTGATACGGGAGCACGCAGAATGAAATACATCTTTGAAGTACACATCAAGGAAGGTTTTCACGCGGAGGATTATGCCGACGCCTGGGTTCGCGCCAGCCAATTGATTCAGCAAGCACCTGGCGCTAAAGGTACCGAGCTACATCGCAAGATAGGCGATCCGCGCACGTTGATCGCCATTGCCCATTGGGAGAACAAGACTGACCGCGATGCGATGGAAGGCAAGCCCAGCGAAGCAGTGGCAAAAATCATCAAGGGAGCCGCGCGCTTCTGCGATATCCGTTTTATTGGGGAGTTTGATGAGCCGGAATGGGTGGTGATGCCGCCAGCAAGTTGATCGCCGCGTAGCGCGACTAGCTGAACAGACTAATCACTCACTCAGCTTCATTCTTCTTGTGCCCACGCAAATTGAGCACAAACAAACCGACCTGCAGGGTAATCAGGGCGTAAGCTGCGGTGTGCCAACCCCAAACGATCCACAACAGGTTGCTGAAAATAAAACAGCAGAACCCCCAGTTGCGTTTACGCCGAACTTGCGAACCAACCAACCAGGCGGCGATCAGTGTCGTCACCATCGCCGGCCATTGCAGCAGGTCTATCAATGTATCCATGTCCATAATGAATGGACATGGATACTGCAGCAGCGTTCCGTATCCGCCACTGCTTAACTATGCCCTTTCAACACAAGAAGTTTAGAATCCACCTTCTCCTTCCTTGACTGCTCAATGGGGTTTGCATGAAAGCTGCTGTCGTCGAGAACGTAAATTTACCACCCCGCTATGCCGACTTCCCTGAACCACAAGCACAGGCTGGCGAAGTAATGGTCAATGTGCGCGCTGCCGCGCTTAGTCAGCTGGTACGCGCCCAGGCTTCAGGCAAGCACTACTCTAGCCCAGCACCTCCCTTTGCACCTGGCGCTGATGGTGTGGGTGTTTTGAACAATGGCCAGCGCGTCTATTTTGCCTTTCCGCGCGGCCCGGTGGGTGCCATGGCCGAACGCGTGGCCGTTGCTGCCGACTGCGTAGTAGCAATACCCGACGGGATCGACGACCTGACTGCGGCCGCTATCGCCAATCCGGGAATGTCATCTTGGGCAGCGCTGACCGAACGCGCGCATTTCAAACCGGGGGAGGCTGTCCTAATCAACGGCGCAACTGGCGCTTCAGGTCGCCTGGCTATCCAGGTAGCTAAGCATCTAGGCGCTGGCCGCATCGTGGTCACAGGCCGAAACCCAGCAACTGAGCCGGAACTCTTGGCTTTGGGGGCTCACCGTTTCATTGCACTACAGCAGGAGGCGCAGACGTTACTGGCGCAACTGCGTGAGGAAATAGACGGTGGCATCGACGTGGTGCTGGATTACCTCTGGGGGCCATCGGCCGAAGCCATAATGACCGCAGCCGACGGTCATGCTCCGGGGCAGGCCGCACGCCGAATTCGGTTTGTGAACATAGGCTCGCTCGGCGGCGCGAACATTGCTTTGCCCGCCGGCGCACTGCGCAGCAGCGGGCTGGAACTCATGGGCAGTGGACTAGGTAGTGTATCGAACGCAGCACTGGTGCGTTGTATTGGCGAGCTTCTCGGCGCCGTAGCAAAAGCCGACCTGCACGTCGAGGCAATCGCTAAGCCACTCGCGCAAGTAGAGACCGTGTGGACCGACAACAGCCTCGCAGGTCGCGTGGTGTTTACACTTTAGCTTTTGCCGCTTTTATCGCCTCCAGCCACTCGCTGTGCAATTGGTACTGCTCTGGCTCAAGGCCTTGCCCTTGCAGGGTCGTGAGCAGCTGTTCACGCTCGGCAACCAGGTCGTCCAACGCGCTGGTATTACCATCTAGCTGGTGCATTTCCAGCAGCCCAAGATGATAGAAGCGCAACAGCTTCTGCGCCTCTGGATTGCCGCGCGCGACCTCATCCTTAACTTGATGCATAACATTGGTAATACGCATTAAGCTGCGTTTTAAGCCCCAGCCGTAAGCGGCTGGGCGCATAAATGCCTGCTGCCAGAAAGCATAACGTACGATGAGTACCGTCAGCGTCGCACCCAACAGCACTCCTGCCAGGTTCCAGCGAAAGTTGCTGACGTCAGGCTGGCCAAACAAAGCAACCAAAAGGGTCGACAACGCCATCGCCAGCAACGCAAACAGACCGATGACTACAAAGGTGCTTTTACGCGTCTGCCGACGATAGATAACCGGGTCGCGCTGCTCAATCTCGAATAGAATCGCCATACTTGCACCTCTGTGCTCTGTTTCTGCGCAGAAGTGTACGCAGTCCGCCGGTAAAAGGCAGCCGTGGAGCCAGCTATACTATTGCTCAACTCTGGCTCAAAGCCGTATCAGCGGTAAACTGCTCTGCAGAAGCACACCCTTTCGACCCATCAACAATGGCCCGCTTATGTCCTTTATACAACGTGCAACAACCTGCCAACGCTTGCTCACTGTATGTTCTCTTACCTTACTGCTGAGCGCTTGCGCCAACCAGCAGCATAGCGATGACAGTCAAAGCGGGAGTGACGAGATTGCCAACAGCCTGATCAGCGGCGAGCTACACAACGGGCACTATCGCGCCGCCGACGGCAGCTTCAGCGTCGATACCCCGTTCCGCCCGGGCAGCGAAGCCTACCGCAACATGCACATTGCCGAATCATTGGATATCAGCGAAAGCCAAGTGCAGTTCACCTCAGCCGCTGCACCGGTCGAGGTTTATCGCGTGCATCTATTCAAGGGCGACCTGCCAGCCGAAGGCGAGCTATACCGCCAAGCCACCGCGCAATATTTCAAGCTGTTTGAAGAACGCTACGAAACCACCCTGGAGCCCATCACCCTGCAAGACCACGAAGTCAGCGGCGTCACCGCAACCAGCGCCACTTTTGGTCAACATATCCCACAGCGCAGCGCGCTCGGTCTCAATGCAGAGGCGGTTGATATCTGGCACAGCTATTACTATCTGGAGCGCGGCGACAACGCGGCGTTTATCTGGATTAACCGTCCCCAGCCCAATCAACCCGGCGCGACCCAGGGTGCAGAAGAGCGCATTGAAGGCTTCATCGACTCTTTCCAACTGACCAGCAAATCGCTGCATTAGGGTTTTGCGAGAGACCTCTCAGGACTGCTCGTGATGAACCAGGGCGGCATCACCTTGATTGGTATTCGCACCGGGACAGAAAGTAGCTTGGCAACCAAAGGCATTCGAAGCACTTTTAGCGGCATGTGCGAAAGCGCTGGCTTTTTGCTTTGGTTCGGCGGGCTGCTCACGCTGATAAGTAAGGCGGAAAATTGCTCAAACTCACCGCGCACATAGCCGGTCGGGACGCTGCCGATACATTAGGAAAGCAAGAGCTCGATCAACTGTTTCGCAACACACAAGCCACTCTCCCTTTGTAGCCCGCAGAGCAACAGGATAAGATTCGCCTGCGCGGATTCGAGCCCGACACGAGACACTGGTCCGGCGATCGAATGCAGGTCCCGTTCCAGGGCGCCTTTGCACACTTTTACTCAGTTCCATGCCCAGAGCGCGCCGCCCACTCGCGCGCCGAGGCTAGCACTATTATCAGGATTTACAGCATGCCCCGTTCACTATCCCACTTTATTTTGCTGCTATGCCTTGCCGTCGTTCAGGGCTGTGCCACTTACACCACCCCCGCTGGCGGGGTAAATATCCCCTCTCTGGGCGAAGGCGACATTGCCGAGCTTATGGCCGTTGAACCTGCTGCCAAGTTTCCTGCCCGCCTTGCGGTAGCGCGGGTACAGTCATCGGGTTACAGCTCGCGCACCAACGACAGTTACGGTAGCGGCCGCTACAGCGTGGTGACCACACGCGACATCGAAGACGAAGCCGAATTCAGCCAACTGGCAAGCATGGACATGGTTGCCGGCGTAGCCCCCGTGGGTCGTTTGTTACTGCCAGAGCAGCTCGACACTATCAAGGACCTGCGCCTGTCCGCCGCACGCCTGAAGGCGGATATGCTGCTGATCTACTCTATAGACACGGCTTTCCACGTCGAAGGGAAAGCGCTTGGCCCGCTGACTGCGATAACCTTGGGCTTTCTGCCTAGCAAACAAGCTTTTGTTTCCTCAACCACTTCTGGTTTGTTAGTCGATGTGCGCACCGGTTATACCTATGGCGTAGCCGAGGCCACCGAACGCAACGTGCAACGCACAACCCTTTGGGACAGTGCGGATGCAGTCGACCGCGCGCGGACCGAGTCAGAAGCCGCCAGCTTCAAACACTTTATCGGTGAAGTGGGCACTCTCTGGGGCGATACCTTACGCCAGTATGCTGTAAGCGAACCGATACCAGAGCCCGTTGCGCCGCCAGCCCCAAGCAAACCAATCCCTACCGCTCCGGCAACATTGGAGCCCAGCGGCGGGCAGGAAACCTTTACCTTCTAGGCATTTGTAGCGCCATATTATTTCGCCAGCCTGCTTACACTCCGTTACACTCGGAATTCAGCGCATCTATCTGCCGCGCGGCAACCTGGAAGCTTGACTGCAGATGACCAGCAATAGACGGCAAAGAACCTGGATATCCGACCGGAGCAACAGTTTGCTCAAGATTTGGCTGCTGCTGGCTGGTTGCCTGCTAGCCATGTCGAGTGCTGGCGCCCAGGCGTACCAGCTGAGTTCTGCCGACCATATCAATCTCTCGCCTGAGCTATCGATTTATCAGCATCAAGGCGGCCCGGCTGACCTGCAGGAAGTGCGGCAGGCCTATGCGCAGCAGGCATTTGAACCACCCCGCGACAGCCCTACAGCGAGCAACTTCGGCTTAACAGATGCACAAATCTGGCTACGCGTTGAGCTCGATACCACTACTACGTCACCTTCACGCTGGCTACTTGAAGTCGCCCATGCCTCACTGGACGACGTGGACCTCTACCTCGCACGTGACGCAGAGCCCTTCTTGCATCAGCACTCCGGCGACCACATCGCATTTGATGACAAACCCATCAAGCATCGCAACCATGTTTTTGAACTGCAGCTTGAGCCCAACAGCCATTACACCCTGTACCTGAGTATTGCATCCGAAGGTACGCTAGCTGCCCCTGTGAGCCTATGGCAGCCGGCGGCCCTGTGGCACGAGGATCAGTTCAGCTATTCAATGTTGAGTATCTACTACGGTTTAATGCTGGCACTGCTGGTGTACAACCTGTTTCTTTACCTGTCGTTGCGCGATCCGCTGTATTTGATCTACGTCGCCTTCATCAGCTGTCTGGCCATCGGGCAAGCCGGGCTCTCCGGGCTGGTGGGGCAATTTATCTGGCCGCACAACGCCTGGCTGACCAACTTGGCCCCGACTACCGCCGTTTCCGCCGCCGGCTTTTTTGGCGCCATGTTCGTGCAACGCTTTCTGGCCGACACGCCGCGGCGCTTGCGGCTGCAATGGTTGATGCCAGTGATCAGCTGCGCTTACGCGGCCACCTTCATTTGCGTGCTCTTTTGGTCGTACCACTTAGCCGCTATTGCGGTGAACGTTATTTCGCTGCTATTTGCTGCCAGCGCTTTTTTTCTAGGTGCCGTAAGCCTCTATTTTCGCGAACCCGGCGCGCGCTTCTTTGTGCTGGCATGGATTTCTTTTCTGTCCGGTGTCACTGTGATTTCATTACACAACCTCGGCCTGCTGCCCTCGAATTTGCTGACTTCCAATGCCCTGGCCATTGGCTCGGGTTTAGAAATGCTTTTACTCTCACTGGCCCTGGCAGACCGCATCAACGACATCCAGCGGGCGCGTGATCAAGCGCAGGCACAAGCGCTGCAGATTCGCCAACAGATGCTGGAAAACGTGCGTGAGAGCGAGCGCCTGCTCGAAGCGCGTGTCGCAGAGCGTACGCTTGAACTCGAACAAACCAACCGACAGCTGCAACAAAGCCAGCAACTACTGGAGCAGCAGGCAAAACATGACGCCCTAACCGGACTGGCGAACCGTGCATTGCTGGCAGAGCGGTTGGTCGACGCGCAAGCAAGAGCAGACAGAAGCCATTCCCGTTTCGCCCTACTAGTGGCCGACCTCGACAGATTCAAGAGCATTAACGACCAGTGGGGGCACACCGCCGGCGATCAGGTATTGGTCGAAATAGCCAAGCGTCTGATCGCAGTCGTGCGCACCAATGATGTGGTTGCGCGTATGGGCGGCGATGAGTTTGTACTGGTATTGGAATCGCTAAAAGACCCCGCTGACATACCCACATTGCACGCCAAGATACGCCAAGCTGTGTGCTCACCTATTGTTCTGGACACCGGCGAATCGGTCAGCGTCGGCGTCAGCATCGGCTCGGCCTTCTATCCAGACGATGCCGCCAACGCCAGCCTCCTGTTCAACTACGCAGACAAGGCAATGTATGCCGAAAAGCCAGTTAACTGAGCCACGTTCGCACCGCCGTCGCGTTAGTTCTAGCCTGCTCTTAGCGGCTCTACTTTTGGCCTTCACCGCAGTAACGGCTCACGCCAGCGAATGCGTAGTCCTGCTGCACGGCCTGGCCCGCACCAGCCACTCGATGGAAGACCTGCAAAGAACGCTGGGTGAAGCGGGCTATCAAGTAGTCAATCGTAATTACCCTTCCCGCCAGTACCCAGTGGCAGAGCTCAGCGACATGGCCATTACCCCGGCACTGGAAGCCTGCGCGCCGGAGAGCACGCGGCACTTCGTGACGCATTCCTTGGGAGGCATTCTAGTGCGCTACTACCTTCAGAAGCACGAGTTGCCGCAGCTGGGCCGTGTGGTCATGCTTGGGCCACCCAATCAGGGCAGCGAAGTGGTTGATGCCCTCAGCGAGATTCCCGGCTTCACTTGGCTCAATGGCCCAGCGGGGCTGGAACTTGGCACCGAAGCGAAGGATATACCGCAACAGCTTGGGCAGGCAGATTTCAGCGTCGGCATCATAGCCGGCACCCAGAGCATCAACCTCGTTCTCTCAACCATGCTACCCAACCCGGATGACGGTAAGGTCTCGGTGGCAAGTACCAAGCTGAAAGGCATGAGCGATCACATCACGTTGCCGGTCACCCACCCGTTCATGATGCAGGACGAGCAGGTGATAGCGCAGACTTTGCATTTTTTGCGATACGGCCACTTTGTACACTCTTTGCAAATCCCCCATCAGGATCCACCGAAAGGCTTTCAGGCCAAACAGAGCAAACCACAATGACACCAAAGCGGCATGCGCCTATCCAATAGGCTAGTATTGCCGTCTTGCAAAAGTCCCACCTCATAGGACCCACATGCTGATCCACACCCTGATCGACCTCGGCGTGATGCTGCTCAGCATTACGCTGATTTACCTAAGCCTCCTGAGCTACGCCAGACGCCGACGCCCCAACTGGCACAGCAAACTGCAAGAACGGCGCGCAGTCATTTTGCTGGTGTTCACGCTATTGGTGATCGCCATAAAGGTCAGCCAGGAAGTGCTCGGCGGGCATACCAGTGAGATGGATATCGCCATTCTGGAGTACATTCACCAGCACACCTCCCCTGCCACAGTCAGTGCGTTCCAGTGGATTACCCTGAGCGGGTCATCCAGATTCCTTACCATCCTGGGCGTGCTGTTAACAGCCATACTGCTGCTGGCGCGCCATTACCGCGAAGCACTGCTGTTATCGGTATCAATGATCGGCGGAGGACTGTTGGTTTACAGCATCAAACTGGGAATCGCCCGCGACCGTCCGGCACTCTGGGAGACCGACTGGTATTGGGGTTACAGCTTTCCCAGCGGCCACACGCTGGGCACCGCGGCCTGCGCCACCGCACTGGCGCTGTGCGCTGCGCAGCTGTGGCCCGCCTCCCGACGCCCGGCTGTTTTGCTGGCCGGTTTATGGATCTTATTGGTGGCTGCCTCGCGGCTGGTTCTAGGCGTGCATTGGCCAACCGATGTGCTGGTCGCAGCCTGCCTGGGCATTGTGTTGCCGATTTTGCTACGGGTAGCGTTTACCGCACTGTCTAAACCGCAGCAGCCTGGCTAAGCTCAGCAACCTCTACACGGTTTCGCCCCGCCGCCTTAGCCCTATATAACGCTTTGTCGGCCTCAGCCAGCAAATCATCCAACTCGTTTAAGGGCGCTTGCGCGTGCCAAGCCATGCCTATGCTAACGGTCACCTGCAGCGTTTGATCGTTGGCTACCGGGGTTTTTAACTCGGCTACTGCGGCCAACATGCGCTGAGCCAGCCCCATGGCGATCTCTCGATTGATCCCCTCAAAAATAACCGCAAATTCTTCACCTCCGGTACGACCAAACACATCGCCGTCACGCAGGGTGCCGCCAATTACCCGTGCAAAGCCGCGCAGCACCTCGTCACCTACCGCGTGACCATGGTTGTCATTGACCGCTTTGAAATGATCGATATCCAGTACCATCACCGCCACGGATGAGCTGCCGCTGCTCGCATTTTCAAGCAGGTGCTGACCTCGAGCAAAAAAACCACCACGATCCAATACCGCAGTGAGGTGATCGTGGCTGGCCAGGTACTCAAAACGCTGTAACAACTCGTTGCGGGCGCCGTTCACGCAGGCGACCGTCAAAGGCCCCAAAGCTACCAGAGCGATGCCCAGGCGAATCGAGATAATCGCATCCATGTGGGCATCTGACTGCTCCAAACCTTGAAGGGTGACACTAATACTGGACATCATGACCAAGCTGGCCAGTGCCGTTAGCACCACGGTCGCCCTGGTCGAGTATTGCAAAGCGCACCATAGCAATGCCGGTACAGGCACCCCAATTGAGCCAGGCCCATTCCATATAGCCGCCAATGCCACTGAAACACAGAGTGTCGCAGCCGGGAGCAGGTGAAATAGCAGATCACTCCTCTCTGTGGGCTGGGCGTTGTCTGCTCGGCGCTCAAAACGAGTAAGCATCAACGGCAGAATCAAAATCCCGTTGACCAATTCGGAGGTAAACCAAAATCCGGCCATATGCCCAACACCACTGGCGAACCAGTCCGGCGCGCACCAGCGCACCAAAGTCAGGCCCGATACCGTGCTGCAAAAGGCCGCGACAATACACACCACCAACAATTGTAGAACCGACGCTGGCGTATCCAGCGTCGGTATATCCGGGCCGAACCGTCGATACAAGAGCACACCCACCGCGACAAAGACCAGATTGGTAAAAGCCAAGGAAAATGCCAGCAACGGCTGCCCACCGAACATCAGGTCAGGTGCCATATAAGCCAGCAGCGCCACCAGCCAGCCCATCGGGTGGACAAGCAGAGGTATGCGTAGCATAAGGCCTAACAGCAAGGCATTGGCCGGCCAAAAAGCGGCCATAAAACCAAATGGACGAGTGAGCACGCCGAACAGCGAGGCACCAAACACCAGCAGCGCCATCAGCGACAGGTAGATAAGTAACTGATACCCCTGGCTCTTGCCTGCCACAAATCTACCCACCGCACTCTTGTTGTACATTGTCAACGCCGCTCGGCCCCCATCACTTCGACCTTTTATTCATTCAAGCACACGCGGCCGCCCTCACCACCGATAAAATCCAAGAAAAACGGACAGAGTGCGACCTAACAACTAAAATGCCATCATAAAGGCCGCATTCTACCGGATACCGCCCTACTGCACTCCGGTAAGGCCACACGTCCCATAAGGGTATCCCGCATGAAAAGCGACATTCCCTCATCTCCCCCGATCAATGCACTGGATTTGCTGCTGGACGCCGTGTGTATGGTCAGTGCTGATGGCCGCTTCGTCTACGCCAGTGCTGCTTGCGAACGTGTTTTTGGCTACACCAGTGAAGAGTTAGCTGGCCGGGTGATGCTTGAATTGGTTCACGACGACGATGTGGCTGCAACATCGGCTACCGCAGAGCGCGTAATGCGCGGCGAGCAGATCACCCACTTCGAGAACCGCTACGTGCGAAAAGACGGTCAGATAGCACATATCATGTGGTCTGCCCGCTGGTCTGAGGCGGACCAGTTACGCATCGCCGTTGCCCGTGACGTGACCGAACAACGCCACGCTGAAGCCATGCGTGCTGCGGTGTACGCGATTTCTGAGGCAGCCAATCAGGTTGGCGACCTGACCGTCCTGTTTCAACGGATTCATCATATTGTGCGCGACCTGCTGCCTGTTCAGCTGTTCAGCATCGCTCTTTACAACGCGAGCACAGCCACGCTCGATTTTCCTTACTGTGAGCAGGAAAGCGCATGCGACTTAACCTCAGATAATCAAGATCCCGTTTTACTGAGCGCGCGTATATTGAACAGTGCCCAGCCATTACTACTTACCCCCGCACAACAAGTGGAACACCCCGTTGATTTAGGCTCCACCGCTACGCCACTGAATTGGCTCGGAGTACCCTTGATGGCACAGGGCAGCGTGCTAGGTGCCCTGCTGCTGCAGGGTGATCCAAACGGCCCGTATTACAACACCCGTGATCTGGATCTTTTGCAATACGTGTCCACCCAAATCACAGCCGCCATACAGCGCTCGCAACTGCAATCGCGGCTGCAATTTCAGTCTCATTACGACCAACTGACCGGCCTACCCAACCGGGCCTTGCTGCTCGACCGATTGGGTGTTGCCTTGGCGCGGGCCCAGCGCGACAGGCACAGCATCGCCCTGCTTTATCTGGATATGGATAACTTCAAGCAGGTCAACGACAGTCTTGGGCACGATATGGGCGACCAACTACTGCGGGAGGCGGCCGAGCGATTAGCGGGTTGCGTACGCGCTTGCGACACCGTCGCCCGGATGGGCGGCGATGAGTTCGTGATACTGCTGGAAAACGTGCAGCGCAGCACCAGTGCAGAAGCTATCGCCAGCAAGGTTTGCCTTGCGCTCGGGCAAACCTATCAATTGGACGGGACCCGCATTAGCGGCGGTGCGAGTGTCGGCGTAGCACAGTATCCAGAGCATGCCGACGATGCCCAGCAACTAATTAAACAAGCCGATCAAGCCATGTATCGTGTTAAACAAAGTGGCGGCAATGGCCACCAGACCGCCTTTTCAGAAGCATCAATAGCAATGCCCCTGCAGTCACACCAACAAACACGTATGAGCTGATGTAAAACACGCTTACCGATTCCAATGCGCCAAACTCGCAGGGAACCATAACCGACCGCCAGCGCCTAAACAGGAACAAATTCCACTTTTGTTCAGGCTCGCGCGGATCAACCACTTCCAGCAGCCCGACGATCTCATCTCACTCAGGGTAATGGAATGCCGAAAACATCTGCAGTCCCCCGTTCCACCAATCCACAGCCCGAACTGCGCGGTGATGAAACCTTCTACATAGTGCTCAATACGGGCTCCGGTAAGCACCAAGGTGACGAGGTGCAAGACAGTATCAGCAAAGTGCTGAATGCTGCGGGCCGTCAATTCAAGCTGCTCAAAGTCAAAGGGGGTGACGGCTTGGCTGCAGCAGCACAACAAGCCGTGGAGCTAGCCAAAGCCAATCGAGGCGTAGTGGTTGCCGCCGGCGGTGACGGCACTCTAAATGCCGTTAGCAACGCGGTGCTGGGTACCGGCCTGCCGTTTGCTATTTTGCCGCAAGGTACCTTCAATTATTTCGGTCGTACCTATGGCATTTCGCAGGATACGGAAACCGCTACCCGCTGCATGCTCGACGCGGTAATCCAGCCGGTGCAGGTCGGCATGCTCAACGACAAGGTATTTTTGGTGAACGCCAGCCTGGGTTTGTATCCCACGCTGCTGGAAGACCGGGAGAGTTATAAGCAGCGCTACGGTCGCAGTCGCTGGGTGGCACTATGGTCGGCCATGGTCACGCTGTTTCGTGCCCATCGCCAGCTTTCGGTGCAGCTCGATTTTGAAGGCAAAACCCGTACTTTGCGCACCCAGACGATTGTCGTGGGTAACAATTCGCTGCAACTCGAGCATATTGGCGTGCATGAAGAGGTCGAGCTACAGCGCGATCATCTGGTCGCGATGACCGCCAAACCACTCAGTACTCTCGCACTCTACGGGCTTGTCGCGCGTGGGCTGCTCAGCCGCATGGGTGAAGCGGACAATCTAATCAGCTTCGGCTTCAAGAAGATGACAGTACGCTTGGGCCCAGCCCGCAAACGCATCAAAGTGGCAATGGATGGCGAAATATTCTGGTTGCGTGCGCCGCTAGAGTTTCGCGTGCCTGAAGAATACTTGCCGTTGCTGGTGCCTCGCGACGACGCACAACGGGAGCGCGCATGACGTGTTTACTGCATATTTCAGACCCGCATTTTGGCACCGAGCAAAGTAAGGTTCCCGCCGCGCTGTTGCGCCTGGCACAGCAACACCAGCCTGATCACATTCTGCTCAGCGGCGACATCACGCAACGTGCGCGACCTAGCCAGTTCGCCGCCGCGCGCGCCTTCACCGACCTCTTGCCAGCGCCGGTGCTGACCGTGCCCGGCAATCATGACATTCCGTTGATCATTAATGTGTTCGCCCGGCTGTTTTATCCCTATCGTAATTACGCAAGGGAGTTTGGACAGGAGCTGGAACCGGTACTGGAGACAGAGCAGCTACTGGTGGTCTGCGTCAATTCAACCAAACCGGCGCGGCACAAAAACGGCGAGGTAACAGCAGCGCAGATAGCCCGGGTTGCACAGCGCCTGAGACAGGCGAAACCGGGACAACTGCGTATTGTCATGCAGCACCATCCGGTACGTGCCATCGAGGAATCAGACCAGTCCAACCTGCTGATCGGCCGAGCGCAGGCGATTCCGGAATGGGTGGATGCGGGGCTCGATTTGCTGCTTGCCGGGCATATTCATCTGCCTTACATACGCCCTCTGACCGGGCAACACAGCCCCCGCACCGGCTGGACGGCGCAAGCAGGCACTGCGGTATCGCAACGAGTACGTGGCAGTATTCCCAACTCGGTAAACCTGATACGCCATGGGTGCCACGAGGGTCTACATGAGTGCAGCGTCGAGCGCTGGGATTACGCTGAGCAAGCCGATGAATTCCAATTATTTAGCCAAACCGATCTGGCGTTGCACCGGAGCGACTAAGGCATGCGCCTGTTCCAATCTGGTTTTAATGCCTTTTTGTGCCTGCTACTGCTGCTAATCCTGTTCGCATTACTGCAACCATGGTGGAGCCTTCCTCCCGAATGGAACCCGCGCACACCAATCAGCTTGAATGACCCCGTCACGCCGGTCACTCGCTGGAAACTGCAGCAGTTACGAAACACGCCTCAAGAGTGCCTCGCATTGCTTGATAGTGCTGCCGACGACTCCCTAAAGCACACGCCCTTAGCGGATTACACTCCCGTTAAAGGCTGCCCACTGAGCAATGTGGTGCGTATAGAGCGGACCAGTGTGGGCTTCAATGCGCCCTTCACGTTAACCTGCCCGGTCGCAGTCAGTTGGTTGATGTTTGAGCGCCAGCGCTTGCAGCCCTTAGCCGAGCAACACCTGGGCTCTCCCCTGGCCCGGATCGAACACTTCGGCACCTTTGCCTGCCGCAACATTTATCACCGCGAAAATGCGCGGCGCAGCGAGCACGCCAGCGCAGCCGCTTTCGATGTGGCTGGTTTTACTACCCGCAGCGGCGTGCAGGTCAGCGTACTCAAGGACTGGAGCAACCAGGCGGCCGCCAACAAATCGCTATTTCTGCACGAGGCTCACGACGCCGCCTGCGATTACTTCGGCACCGTTCTGGGTCCAGACTACAACGCCCCACACGCCAATCATTTTCATCTCGACAACCGCAACTTCGGCTACTGCCGCTAACAGCTGTCGCACCGGTGTGTTGCAGTGCCAGCCATTGTTGCCGGCCCTACCCGACCGTTAAACTGCGCGCCTATCCTGCATCTCTGCCGCGGAGCCTCATGTCTGATCTGTCGCTGTACCAACTCGCCTTGATTGGTCTGATTTTCGTCTGGAGCGGGTTTGTGCGCTCAGGTCTGGGTTTTGGCGGCGCAGTACTCTCGCTGCCCTTTTTGCTGTTGGTAGACAACGATCCGCTGGTATTTCTACCGCTGATTGCAGCGCATCTACTGATATTCTCTTCGCTCACTATTTTCATGAACAACCGCAAGCGTGCGCCCCAAACCGATGGCCAGGCGCGCGAAAGCACCGTGGACTGGCGTTACCTGTGGCGCATGCTGGGCATTATGATAGTGCCGAAAATGATCGGCGTGCTGGGCTTGCTGACCCTGCCAGCCAGTGTGATGAGCATCATCATTTTTTGCATTGTCGGCGCCTATTCAGTCTCCTACATTCTCAACCGGCCCTTTCGCAGCAACAGCAAGGTCGTGGATACCCTGTTTCTGATGCTCGGCGGTTACGTCAGCGGTACCTCATTAATCGGTGCGCCGCTGATCATCGCCGTAGCGGCGCAACATGTGGCCAAAGAGAAACTGCGGGATACCCTGTTCGCGCTCTGGTTCATTCTGGTTGCCATCAAGATGGCTGCCTTCATCTACGCCGAAGTCGACCTGCAGCTGATCCACCATCTGTGGTTGCTGCCCTGCGTCACAGTGGGTCATTTCATCGGCCTGCGCTTCCACGACCATATGCTCAAAGGTGAGACCAGCAAGTTCTTTCGCATGCTGGGCATTACCCTGTTGGTAATCAGCTGCATCGGTCTGTGGCAAATACTCGCGGCTTAAAGAAAAACCGCAAGAACGGTCTATGCTGGTTTAACTCGACACTCTGCCAGGAGCCAATCCATGACCAGCCTGACGCTCTACACCAACCCACAATCACGCGGGCGCATCGCCCACTGGATGCTGGAAGAGACCGGCACGCCCTACGAAACCGTATGGCTCGAATATGGCGAGCAAATGAAGAGCCCCGATTACCTGGCAATCAATCCGATGGGCAAGGTACCCGCGCTGGTACACGGCTCCGTGGTCGTGACCGAGTGTGCGGCCATTTGCGCCTATCTAGCCGATCGATTCCCGGCAAACCACCTGGCACCAGCGGTGGACGATCCGCGCCGCGCCACCTATTTGCGCTGGTTATTTTTCGCCGCCGGACCCTTGGAAACCGCCGTAACGGCAAAGTCCCTAGGCTGGGAAGTGCCTGAAGGCCGCAGCCAGATGGCCGGGTTTGGCAGCTATGCTGACGTCCTCAATGCCATAGAGAGCGCCCTGCAGGTCGGCCCTTGGCTGTGCGGCGAACTGTTCACCGCTGCCGATGTGTATATTGCGTCTCAGCTTGGCTGGGGCATGATGTTCGAGAGCATTGAAAAGCGCTCGGTCTTTGAGCGCTACGTCGAACGCGCCTATGCACGCCCCGCTAATATCGAATCAGATCGACTCAACAACCTTTAACCCGCCGATCAACCAACCAGGCTCTGCTCGCTTAAGTCATGTTCGTCCCGATAGCGGATTCGCACTGTTTTGAAACGCAGGTCCACTGTCAGGTGGCAGTAGTGTTCGCCATGCCGCCAGGCCATGGCGACGCTGCTATCGTTGGAATAGTTCAGTTCGAAGCGGCCATCGAAGGCTGGGTAATTGCTACGAAAACGCATCAATTTCAACAGCCGTTGAACCACCGGTTGCTCTATCGCGTCATCCACCTCTGACAAACTGTAATAGTGGCGATTAATATCGCGTAGCTCACCACTTTCACGCATCAGCTCTTCATCGTTACAGCCTGCCAGCAAACCGACGTAATACACTTGCGGAATGCCGGGGCAAAAAAACTGGATTGCGCGTGCGGCGATGTAGGCGTCGTCGTTCTGCATCAATGCATCGTAGAAGGTACAGGTGAGCTGATAGATGGCACCTACGCTGTTCACCCTGGCCGCCGAGCGACGCAGGATCGGGTCGGCGCTGCGCTCGTTGATGTTATCGATCAAACCTTTAATCTTGTCATCCGGCAGCACGCCCTCGACATCAGGAATGCAGATGCCGTCGTGCGTATCCAGCACGGTGATCATGTTGCGGGGGCACATGCGCAACCAGTTTTTCAGGTAGGTACTGTTGGCATCCAGCAGTGAATAGAGCATCAACGGCGGCAGCGCGAAACCGTAAGGATGCATGTTGCGCCGGCCGATGGCGTATTGAAAACTGGTGTGATCGTGCACCTCAGGTAGGCACTCTGCACCATGGCGTAGCGCTACGTCGTTGATCCATTCGAGGATACGATAGACATCTGGCTCAACCAGAAAGCAACTGGTCCCGATGCGCTTGGTGGTGTAGCCAAAGGCATCCAGACGCAGCAGTTTTACGCCGCGCTCGGTGAGAAAACGGATGTAGTCTTCCATCAACTCATAAGTGAGCGGCGATTCGTAATTCAGGTCAATCTGCCGTTCGGTGAAAGTACACCAGACCCGCCCGGTGCTGCCGTCAGCAAAGGTCACGTCGCGAAAGGGTTCTTTCTCCTTACGGATATGAATCTTGGCCAGATCATCCGGGGTGATTTCACCGAAGCGCTCAACGTGCACAAACAGCTCGGCATACTTTGACTCAAAGCCCTTACCCACAAAGTCGAGAAACTCTACTGACTCGTCAGAGATGTGATTGACGGTCAGATCGCAGCACAGGTCATAGTCGGCTGCCAGCCGCTCAATATCGGTCCAATCTCCAAACTCCGGGTCCACTTCTTTGTGCGTCAGTGGCGAAAAACCGCCGTCGGCATTCGAGGGAAAGAACGGCAGTATATGCACGCCACCAATGGCATCAGACAGATGCTTGTTAAGGGTGGCGTGCAGATCCTTGAGATTATTACCAATACGGTTGGGATAGCAGATCAGTTGCACGGCGTTGCGGAGCGGCATAGACAATATCCTTGCACAAAGAGTAAATCCCGGCTGCACATCACCTTAGTCGGGTAACCCTGCTCCTGCAAAAACCGCGCCTCGGTCAGGCCGAAAGCCTGCTACGCCTCGCCGTGCAACGGATGCCGCGACTCATGGCGACGCGCCAGCCAGTAAAGCAGCAGACCGCCGAGCGCCGTTGCAGCACCCACATAACCGGTCGAGGTCCAACCAAAACCAGCAACAATGGCCATGCCGCCAAGCCAAGGTCCGAGCGCATTGGCGATGTTGAAGGCGGCGTGATGCGCCGAGGCCGCCAGCGTCTGCGCATCAGCCGCCACATCCATCAAACGAGTTTGCAACGGCGGCGATAGCGCCACCATGCTACCCACTGCCACAGAGGCCAGCAGGATGCTCCACATGGCCTGCGCCGCCAACGGAAACAGCAGCAGGACTACGGTGCTCCAAACCAGTACCACACCCACTGCGCGAAACTGCAGACGCTCGAACAACCAGCCGCCCACCAGATTACCGAGAATCGCACCCACGCCAAACGCCGCCATTGCCAGCGGCACCATAGCGCGAGGCACTTTGGTGACATCCAACAGCGTCATCGCCAAATAGCTGAACACGCAGAACATACCAGCAAAGCCAATGGCGCCAATACCTAGCGCGAACCAGACCTGAGGCCGACGAAAAGCCTGCAACTCAGTCAATGGATTGCTGGGTTTGTGTTGTGCTTCAAGCGGTACAAAGATCGCTACCATCACGATCGTCAACAGCGCGATCACGGCCACCGCGACAAAGGCATAACGCCAACTGATCGACTGCCCCAACATGGTTGCCAATGGGTTACCAATTAGAATGGCCACGGTCAGGCCCAGCATAACCTGACTGACCGCGGCAGCACGTTTGTTCGGCGCGACCAAAGACGCAGCTACCAAGGCGGCAACACCAAAATAGGCACCGTGCGGCAGGCCCGCGATAAAACGCGCCACCATCAAGCTGTGATACCCCGGCGCCAGCGCGCTACCCACATTGCCGACGGCAAAAAAAGCCATCAACAGCAGCAACAAATTACGCCGGCGCAAGCGCGCGCCAAAAATCGCCAACACCGGCGCACCTACCATCACGCCGATGGCGTAAGTACTGATAACGTGGCCGACCTGCGGTTCGCTGACTTGCAGGTCAGCAGCCATATCCGGCATCAGACCCATGATCACGAATTCGCCGGTGCCTATGGCAAAGCCGCCGATCGCCAGCGCCAACAAAATCAGCCAGGAAGCTACCTTGGCCGGCACCTCCGTAGTGGGGGCATAGGTTTCCAGCGATGAATCCGACATGCAGTTTTCCTGTCAGGGAGTTAGCAAAGCCGCCGATTATTCGCCCTTTGCCCGCTTGGGTGAACCCATGCGTGAAAGATTCGGCAATAATTTGCGCAATCAGCTAGAAAACCGTCTATTTTGTCGCTTTAGGGACACTAGCACAGGTCATCTTGCGGTGGACGGTGGCCTGAAGCTCGGCAACCTCAGGCAATCCGGTATGCTGGCGGCACTGAATCGGGAATCTGCCGCATGTGGGAGCTAACAAGTTACGCTGGACTCTTTCTGATTGCATTTGGCGCCGCCACCGTGCTGCCTGCACAATCAGAATTCGCCTTGGTCGCCATGCTACTGCAAGGTCATTACCCGACCTCGATGCTGTTGCTGGTCGCCACCGCCGGCAACGTGCTGGGCGCAGTATTGAACTGGGTGCTGGGCACCTACATTGAGAAACTGCAGCACAAGCGCTGGTTCCCGTTAAAACCCAAACAACTGCACCGCGCGCAGGCTACCTATCACCGCTGGGGCTACTGGTCGCTGTTGATGAGCTGGGCACCCTTTATCGGTGATCCGCTGACCATAGTTGCTGGGTTAATGCGCGAACCCTTGTGGCGTTTCGTTTTGATTGTGACCCTGGCCAAGGGCGGCCGCTACCTACTGCTGGCCGCTATTACGCTTGGCTGGGTTCCTGCCGACGCAGCGGGCTAATCAGCCTGTTAGCGCAACGACTCGATGTACAGCGACTCAACTTTGGTCCGCGCCCAGGGCGTTTTACGCAGGAATGTCAGGCTGGATTTAACGCTCGGCTGGCTGATAAAACAGTTGATGGGAATGCGCCGCGACAGCTCCTCCCAGCCAAACCGCTCAACCAACGCCTCGACAATCGCCTTGAGTGTTATTCCGTGCAACGGGTCTGTGTGTTTGATTTCGCTGGGTTCTTGCGGCATGACGGCATCCTGATTAAGCGGTATCCGCCCAAGCGCGCTGAGCGCGGGCGCGAAAGCCTGTATTCTACCCGCAGCTCGCCGCTTGCCCAGCCCCGGCGCGACAATTTAGCCCCGCAGCAGATGGAACAGTAGATGAATGATCCCCAGGTACTGATTGGCCTGAGTAACCCAAAGAGTCCTACCAACGTGGGCGCCGTGATGCGCGCTGCCGGCTGCTTTAGCGCCGATGCCGTGCGTTATACCGGCACACGGCATGATCGCGCCGCGCGATACAGCACCGATACCCAGCAGGTCAGCCGGCACATCCCGATCACCCGTGTTGAGAGCATGTTGGACGCTTTACCGCCCGCCATTCAGGTGGTCTGCATCGAACTGGTTGAAGGCGCCATAGCGCTGCCAGACTTCGTTCACCCGGAGCGCGCGCTTTATCTGTTTGGGCCTGAAGACGGCACTCTGGAGCAGTCGCTGATTGATCGCGCCGATGCGGTTGTTTACATACCTACGGTGGGTTGCCTCAACCTCGCCGCCACGGTCAATTTGGTGCTCTACGATCGTCTCTGCAAGAACCCGCAGCATACCCGCGGCGATGAGCTGATCCGGCGCAGCCGCGACACCAACAACAATGCTAGAATCCGCGCCAAACCAGCCACCCCAAAATAGATGTCAGCCGTGTCTAACTCTTCTACCGACTTTGACGTGATAGTACTGGGCGCCGGTGCCTCCGGCCTGTTTTGCGCCTTTACTGCGGCCCAGCGTGGTCGGCGTGTGCTGGTATTAGAGCGGGCCAACAAGATCGGCAAGAAAATACTCATGTCCGGTGGCGGGCGTTGTAACTTCACCAACCAGTTCGTCGAGCCAAGCCATTTTTTGTCGCGCAACCCACACTTTTGCAAATCCGCGCTCAAACGTTACAACCAGTGGGAGTTCATCGCACTGGTCGCGCAGCACGGCATTGACTATGAGGAGCGCAAGCATAGCCAGTTGTTCTGCAAAGATTCCGCCAAGCAGATCGTCGCTATGCTGGAGGACGAATGCATCAACGCCGGCGTCGAAATTCGTACCCAGTGCGAGCTGCAGCGGCTTGAGCCGCTAAATGATGCTGCCAGCCCTTTGCGCTACCGTCTGCACCTAGAGCAAGACGGACGCGCACAACGCCTGAACTGCAACGCGTTGGTGATCGCCACTGGTGCGCTCTCGGTGCCCACTCTCGGTGGCTCGGGGATAGGCTATGAGTTGGCCGAGCAGTTTGGCCTGAAGCTGGTGCCGCGCCAGGCTGGACTGGTGCCTTTCATGTTCAGCGATGCCATGAAACCTTTTTGCGAGCGCCTCTCCGGCCTGGCGCTGGATATTGAGGTAAGTTGCAACGGCCAGTCGTTCAGCGAGGCGATGCTGTTTACCCACCGCGGTATCAGTGGGCCGGCGATTCTGCAGATATCCAGCTACTGGGCTCCGGGTGATGAAATCAGTATTGATCTATTGCCCGGTATTGCTGCCGTCGAATGGCTGCTGCAGGCCAAGCAAGAGCAACCACGCAGCCGCCTGAAAACCCGACTTGGCCAGCAGCTTTCCAAAGGCCTGGTGGCAGAGCTTCAGCAGCTCTGGTGGCCGCAGGATGATGACACCGCACTGGCCGAGTTCAGCGACCGCCGCCTCAGCGAGATTGGCCAGCGCCTCAACGCTTGGCGGCTCAAGCCCTCAGCTACCGAGGGCTATCGCACTGCGGAAGTGACCCTCGGCGGCGTCGACACCGACGATATCAGTTCGAAAACCATGGAAGCAAAAAACCAGCCTGGGCTGTATTTCATCGGCGAGGTGTTGGATGTTTCCGGCCATCTGGGCGGCTTCAACTTCCAGTGGGCCTGGTCGTCGGGTTATACCGCGGGCCAGTTCGCTTAGCGGCCACTAAAAGCGCCTACCTACTAAAAAGGCCATTTCAACCGCCTATTCAGGCATTTCTGCCCGCGCATTTCTCTGCCTATCCTGCCAGCCTTGTCTACACTGAGTCACAATCATCAGCTGCATGCGCGCAGCCCTCTGCTGCGCCGACCACAGCAATCGGATTTGACGTTTTTTCGACAAGGAGCACGCATGACTGTCATTCCCCGTTTTGCCCACCTGCCTCTGGCAACCCTGATCAGCACCCTCAGCCTTGCTAGCGGTGCCATTGCCGCGGTCGAAGATCCGGCCGACATCATTTTTTATGGCGGCCCCATTCTGACAATGGACGATACCTACCCCAACGTGGATGCGGTCGCGGTAGACAATGGCATCATCGTCGGCGTTGGCACCCGGACCATGCTGGAAGCCGACTTTCGTGGTGCAGAAACCGAACTGCGCAACCTGAACGGGCACACCCTGATTCCCGGTTTTGTCGACGCCCACAGTCATTTTTCCTTTGTCGGCGTGCAGGCTATTTCCGCCAACTTGCTGCCGCCACCTGATGGCCCCGGCAGCTCGATTGCTGCTCTGCAGGATGCACTCCGTCAGTATCTGGCCAGCAGCACCCGTGCGCAGGACTATGGCGTGTTGATCGGTTTCAACTACGACGACTCGCAACTGCTTGAAAAGCGCCACCCCACGCGAGCAGAACTGGATGCAGTCTCAACGACTATTCCGATCATGGCCATTCACCAATCCGGCCATCTCGGCGTGTACAACACTAAGGCGCTGGAAGTCCTTGGCATCAACGCCAACACACCAAACCCAGAAGGCGGCACCATCTACCGCGAGAAAGATGGTGTTACACCCAACGGTTTAATGGCTGAGAATGCGCATATTTCAGCGCTGATCAAACTGCTGCCCGAGTTCACTCCTGAGCAGCGCATCGACATGCTCAACAAGGCCCAACAGATCTATCTAGCCAACGGCTTCACTACCATCCAGGACGGCCGTACTTCACCCGGCAGCCTGCATGGCTTGGCACAGGCAGCCAAAGCCGGCTATTTCAAGGTCGACGTGGTGGCCTACCCGGATCTGGTCGCCAACCTCGAAGACCCGATGCTGGACGGCCCGTTGATGTCGCGCACCTATTCCGACCACTTCCGTATTGGCGGCGTCAAATTGACCTTCGATGGCTCCCCACAGGGCAAGACCGCTTGGTTCACCCATCCGTACTTTCAGCCGCCAGAACATGAGCCAGATGACTACAGCGGCGCGCCGCTGTTTGCCAATGATGCCGAAGCGCGCAGGTTGATGGAGATGGCCTATACCAACGGTTGGCAGGTGATGGTGCACGCCAACGGCGACGCGGCCATTGACCAACTGATCCGCCTGACCGATACCGTGCAACGCGAGATACCCGAGGTCGATGACCGGCGTACCGTTCTGATTCACGGCCAGTATCTGCGCCCCGATCAAATTCCGCAGCTGGCGACGCTTGGCATATTCCCTTCGCTTTACCCGATGCACACCTTTTACTGGGGCGATTGGCATCGCCAGTCAGTCGCAGGTCCGGAGCTGGCTAAGTTCATTTCGCCAACTGGCTCGGTCTACCGTTCGGGTATGAAATTCAGCATTCACTCCGATGCCCCCGTGGTGTATCCCAACTCCATGCGTATTCTGCACAGCGCCACTAACCGGGTGACCCGCAGCAATATTATCCTCGGGCCGGAAGAACGACTGGATGCCCTGACCGCTCTGAAAGCGATGACCATCTGGCCGGCTTACCAACATTTCGAAGAGAGCAGCAAAGGCTCCATCGAGAAAGGTAAGCTGGCCGACTTGGTCGTGTTGTCGCATAACCCAGTCACCCTGGATCGTGAGCAGTTGTTGGGCGTCAAGGTGCTGGAAACTATTAAAGCCGGAGAAACTGTCTACAAGGCCGCAGCGCAATAGGATGTCAAACCAAGGAGCATCATTATGAAACCGACTGTCGAGCCTTCCTCTACCGGCACAGCCGCCGTTCCCGCTCTACTCGGTGACCTTAGCCGCAATTGGGGCTGGTTGCTGGCTTTGGGCATTCTCTTCATTGTCCTAGGCCTGATTGGTCTAGGCATGAGCGTTACCCTGACCATCGCGACGGTATTTCTGTTTGGCGTCATGCTGTTAGCCGGGGGCGCTCTGCAGCTGGTTGACGCTATCCGCAGCAAAAATAGTGGAGGACGCCTAATTAGCGGGCTTATGGGCGCACTCTACTTGCTCGGTGGTTTTCTGCTGATTAGCAAGCCACTGGCCGGTTCTGCCGTCATTACCCTGTTGCTCGGCGCTGCCTTTTTTGCCATCGGCCTGGTGCGCATCATGCTAGGCATGCAGCTGCGCAGTACCGGCAGCAACTGGGGCTGGCTGGTGTTTGCCGGCGGTATCTCGCTATTGCTGGCGTGCATGATTTTCCTGCAGTGGCCAGCCTCAGCGTTATGGCTGATTGGCATCTTGGTGGCGATTGAGATGCTCGTGCATGGCTGTGCCTATGTGATGCTGGCCTTGGCTGCCAAGGCAGTAAGCCGCAACCTCTGATGCGGCCGACCTGTAGTGAATAGCTCAGGCGGCGTGCGAACGTCGCCCGGCTATCAACCCCCAAAACAATAACAACGCCAGCGCGGCATAAAGACTCCGCTGCACCAGCACAGCATGGCGGCTGTAGAAGCTGCCGCCCGCATTCGCAGAGAAGGGTATATCCACCAGTCGTTCCGCCCGTGAGAAGGCCTGCGTGCTGGCTACCACTCGCCCACTGGGCACGATTGCTACCGACGGGCCATTGTTGATCAAGTGCACCATGGGTACGCGATTCTCCACCCCGCGCAGGACCGACATATCGCGATGCTGAAACGGCTGTGATGTCTCGCCAAACCAGTTGTCCTGCGACAGAAACAGCAACAGTTTACCTGCTGAATCAGCCCCAATGGATTCAGCCACAAACTGCGGAAAGGCCGTCTCGTAACAGACTTTGGGTATCACCCGCATATCACCTACCCTGAACTCCACGTGCTCAGTACCCGCGCCAACCGGGCGCAGATAATCCCCCATGAACATGCGGGTTACTTGGGTGATCCCCGGCAACTCAAAAAAGGCTGGCAGATATTCGCCAAAGGGCATGCGTTGCACCTTACGGTACTGCCCGGCTAGCCGGCCATTGTGATCCAACCAAGCCACCGTATTGAAGCTGACCTGCTCGGCGTTAACCCAGCGATTTTCCACATCGTGGAAGAACAGCGGCACGCCCCAGCTGGTGACCTCCTTGCCGTACCCATGGCGCACGGTGAACATATCGTAATAGCCCTTGTAGCGCGCTTCAGGCCAGGCCACCCATTGGGCACCCGCTTTCGCCAGCCGGCGACTGGCAACCATCTCTTCCGGCGCCTCACGGGTAAAACCTTCGCGCGGCGCTGGAATGCGACGCCTCGGCGGGTCATTGGGCTGCACCAAGCCAATGCGCGTGGTATCCCAGCTGCGTACCTGGTTATCCCAATAAGACAATGCGTAAAACCCATAGGCAAACCACAACAGCAATACAGCGCCTGCCACCAGCATGCCCATACCAGCCCCGCGGCTGTTACTGTAATAGGCTTGGAGCAGCTGAAAAAGCAGCCCACTGAACAGCAACATGATGATATTCAAGCCCTGCGCACCCAGCAGGTCAACCCCCTGCAGGGCAACCAGAAAACGCGCTTGCCCTTCGGCAAAGTCGGTAACAAAAAGCTGTGGGAAAATCGCCATAACGACAGCGATAACCAACGGAAAGGTGAGCAGGTCCCAAGTTGGCACACGCAGTGCCAACCAGCGGTAGAGCAAACATGCAAAGCCCAAAGCCAAGCCGGTATACAGCCAGAACAACCCCGCCAAGATAGCACTGACCGGCCAAGACAAGCCTTTGAGATGAATCATAAAATCGATCATCCAATGGCTGGCGCCAGCAAAACACAGCACGCCCGCCAGCCAGCCAAGGGCAAAGGCGGCCGGCAAGCGCGTATCACGCAATGCGTAGAGCAAGGGTACTCCGGCTAACCAACCGGTCCAGAACAACACCGGGTTAACCCATGGCGCAAACATCATCACGCCGCTGACGGCAGCCAACAACACGCGAGTAGTCCATGACACCACGCGCGCTTGCTCGGCCAGCACCAGGGTTTCCGTCGCCAGACTCGCGGGCGATGCATCAAACTGCGACATGGAACCTCTTATTATTATTCAGAAGCTAATCTGCGGCGGTTCATCAGACGCAGGAATCCAACGAATTTATGCCAATAAAATCACGCTTCGACAATAGAAGCGCGACCACCACGGCAACATCACCCGTTAGGGTGAATTTGCCAGAGCCATCAGACTGGAATCCGGTAAACAAAACCCGGTACTCTTGATTTTTCGCTGCCGAACGGACATGCATTTATGCCCCATTGGTTGACTGGTTCACTCACCTGTTTGCTGATTCTGCTGAACACCCTGATCGGCATTGGCCCGATGTTGGTCTTCGGACTGCTCAAGGCGCTTATTCCAAACGCGGATCTGCGTCGCGGATGCTCCAAAGCAGTGATGTGGGTCGCGGAAACCTGGGCCGAGATCAATAAACGCATCTTTCATCTGCTGCTACCAACTCAGTGGGATGTACGTTGCGACACCACGCTGGCAAGCGAGCAATCTTATCTGGTGATCAGCAATCACCAGACCTGGGTGGATATCCCCGCCCTAGTGAACGCCTTCAACCGCAAAACGCCTTATTTCAAGTTCTTCCTTAAACGCGCGCTGATCTGGGTACCGTTTCTCGGCTTGGCGTTCTGGGCACTCGACTACCCCTTCATGAAGCGCTACAGCAAAGCCCATCTGGCCAAGCACCCGGAAGACCAGGGTAAAGACTTGGAAATTACCCGTCGCGCCTGCGAAAAATTTCAACAGCTGCCGGTCACCGTAGTGAATTACCTGGAAGGTACGCGTTTCACTCCAGGCAAGCACCGGCAGCAGCAATCACCCTTTCGCTACCTGCTTAAGCCCAAAGCCGGCGGCATTGCCTTTGTGGTCGCCGCACTCGGCGCGCAGATGCGCTCGGTGCTAGATGTCACTATTGTCTATCCCGACGAGCGCCCGCCAGGCTTCTGGCAACTGGTTAGCGGACAGGTGACACGGATCACCGTGGATATCCGTTGTCGCACTCTACCCACCCAGCTGATAGACGGCGATTACAGCCTTGACCTTGAGTACCGCAACCAATTTCAGCAGTGGGTCAGTCAGCTATGGATCGAAAAAGATCAGCGCATTGCCGCCCTGCGTCGCGAACTCGCCGAACGACCTTGAGCTGCCAGGCACAAAGGTTAACCCGGTAATTCACCGATGACCTCAGACAGCGACTGAGAGGGCAAGCCGAGCGCTTCGGCCACCTCGGAATTACACAAAATCCCCCCGCTAAGATTCAAGCCTTGCGCAAGATGCGGATCCTCGCTCAGCGCCTGCTTGACGCCTTTATTTGCCAGCGCCAAGACAAAGGGCAGGGTTGCATTATTCAGCGCCTGAGTTGAGGTACGTGCGACTGCACCGGGCATGTTAGCAACGCAATAGTGCACTACCTCGTCAACCACATAGGTGGGCTGATCATGGGTAGTGGGGCTTGAGGTTTCGGCGCAACCGCCCTGATCAATCGCCACATCCACCAATACAGCACCCGACTGCATGCGTGCCACCATCTCGGCGCTGATCAACTTGGGCGCGGTAGCACCCGGGACCAATACCGCGCCAATCACCAGGTCGGCGCCCAGCAATTGCTCTTCCAACGTCACGCCAGTCGAATAAAGGGTACTGACGCGATTGCCGTACTGCGCGTCCAGGCGCCTGAGTGCGTCCGGGTTCTTGTCCAGCACGGTGACATCAGCGCCTAGCCCAACGGCCATTGCCAGCGCATTGCTGCCGACCACCCCACCGCCCAGAATGACCACCTTACCGCGGGGTACGCCCGGCACGCCGCCGAGCAGCACACCTCGCCCACCCTTGGCTTTCTCCAAACAGCCGGCGCCAGCTTGAATGGCCATGCGCCCAGCCACCTCGGACATTGGCGCCAATAGCGGTAAGCGTCCGTGCGCATCAGTTACGGTTTCATAGGCGATACAGATGGCCCCGCTGGACAGCAGGTCTTCGGCCTGGGCGCGATCTGGCGCCAGATGCAAGTAAGTGAACAGGATCTGACCGGGGCGCAGGCGGGCGCGCTCTTCGGCCTGCGGCTCCTTGACCTTGACCAGCAAGTCGGCTTGGGCAAACACCTCCTCCACCGTCACCAGCTCCGCGCCAGCTTGGCGATAGAGTGCATCATTGTAGCCAATCGCCGTGCCGGCATCGTGCTCGACAAACACTTGATGCCCCTGGCGCACTAGCTCGCGCACTGATTCAGGCGTCAACCCCACGCGGTATTCATGATTTTTGATCTCTTTCGGAACGCCAATATGCATGGCACTGCCCTCCTCACTGACCGGACTCTAGAGTTATCAGTGTAGTTGGCAGCGAAGGATGATCGTCAAAAGATTGAGAAGGCGTGCAGAGAGGGCGTTAATCAGCTGCAGGAGCGGCTTCTGGAAAAGAGCTTGTGGCAGCAACAATCCGATTGCGTCCGCCGCTTTTGGCATCATACATGCGCTTGTCGGCGACTTTCAGTAAGGCGCTCAGATCAGCCCCATCATCGTTCAAGGTCGCCACGCCACCACTAAAACTCATCTGCAACGCAGTGCCATCGGCCAGCTGCAATGGCGTGGTAGCCAATTGCTGACGCAGCTGATCTGCCAAGCTAGCGGCCTGATGGTGATCCGCGCCGAGCAGCAGAACGGCGAATTCTTCGCCACCCAGCCGGCAAGCCAAGTCAGAGCCACGCAGGCGACCAGATAGCAAATGAGCCGCATGCTGCAAGGCTTGATCCCCTATATCGTGTCCGTATTGATCATTCACTCGCTTGAACATGTCCAGATCCACCACCACCAGGGACAGCGCCATTCCACTGCGCTCTGCCTGGCTGCGCAAGCGAAGGAACTCTTCACCCAGGCGCATGCGGTTGGCGATGCCAGTCAGGTTGTCAGTGCCGGCTAGCTCAATCAAGCGTGCCTCATTGCTCGTGCGGCTGCGCTCATAGATATGTGAAAACAGCATTACCGCAAAACTACTGAAGGCAAGGTTGGTGGCAATGAGTGCGTCCATCGAATTCTCGCCGGTCATGTAACGCACATTGAAGGCGATGACCGCCGCGGTAACAAAGATCAACGACATCCATAGGCCGCCGCGCTGGCCCAGCAGCAGGTAGGAAATGATGGGGATGGTTTGAATCCATGCAAACACGGTGAAAGAGGTTTTTGGCAGCAATAAAGCAAATACCATCATGCAGAAAAAAAGGACTAGATAAGCGACCGTCCAGGCAACCAGATGCCGGGTGGTCGGCACAACGCGCTGCAAGCTCAGCGCAAAAAATGCATACGCCACTTCCAGCCCCGCCAGCAAATACATCCCGCGATAGCTATTCAAGCCAGCGAAGATAAGACCAAAGACAAATGTGAGCCACAACAACGCCCGCAAAACGGAACGGCGATGGCTTTGATTTTGTTCGAGTTGCTTGGCCATTTTTTTCCTTTTAAATCACCCTTTGCAACGGGCGCAGCAACATACTTCGGAACAAACAACAACCCAATAGTATCCATTCAAGTAGGCAATATGCGAATCGGGGCTGAAAAAACTCTGGCATTTGTGCCGAATGTCTTCTCAAGAGGTCAATATCTTGTCATGCTTGCAAAATAGTCTAAGTAATAGCCATCTGCCTTTACTTGACAAAATAAAGCACAGAATAACAGACAAATGGCGCCAAGGATCTTGAAGTGACCGCGATTCCACTGCTGGTATGTGACGACTCCAATATGGCTCGCAAGCAGCTGATTCGAGCACTGCCGGCAAATTGGCCGTTTCGAATTACGCAAGCCACCAATGGCTTGGAGGGTTTGGAGGCGATTCGCGCCGGCGCAGGGCAAATAGTTTTGCTCGATTTGACGATGCCCGAGCTTGATGGTTTCGGCGTGCTGGCGGCGCTGCGCGAAGAAGCGCTCGAGTGTGAAGTTATAGTGGTTTCTGGCGACGTCCAGGAAGAAGCCGTGCGCCGCGCCAAAGCGTTAGGCGCACGCGCGTTCATCAAGAAACCAGCTGACCCTATGCAGTTAGCTGAAGCGCTGAATTCCCTGGGTGTCGAGGTGCCGCTCACTACGCCTGCAACAGACGGCCGGGAAAGCGAATTTCCGCTGCCCAACGTTTCTTTCCGCGATGCCTTCCGTGAAGTATCCAATGTTGCCATGGGGCGTGCCGCCGAACTGCTAGGGCGGGTGCTCAATCTGTTCATCAAGCTGCCCATACCCAACGTCAATATTTTGGAAGTCGGCGAGCTGCACATGGCGCTGGCCGACGCTCAGCGCGGGCAGCGATTGTCTGCCATTTGCCAAGGCTTTATTGGCGGCGGCGTTGCCGGAGAAGCCTTGTTGATCTTCCATGACTCAGAGATTGGCGATGTAGCCCAACTGCTGAACGCGCGCGAAGATGAAAACGCACAGCTTGAAATGCTGCTGGATTTGGCCAGCATCATCATCGGCGCTTGCCTCAACGGCCTGTCTGAGCAGCTGAACATCACCCTGTCACAGGGACACCCGATGGTGCTAGGCCAACATTGTCCTATTGAAGACCTAATTCGCATCAACCAACGCCGCTGGAAGCGCACCTTGGCTGTGGAAATCAGCTACGGTCTGGAAGACCTGGAGATTCATTTCGACCTGTTGCTGCTGTTTACCGAAGACTCGGTCCCTCGGCTACGGGAAACCCTCGACTTCATGATCAACTGACCACGTGATCAACTGAATAAAGGCAAGGCGCATGGCTGCTCAGTTTGACATCAACGAACTCCACTGGCTGCTCGACATCGTCCAGAGCATCGATGTGGGCGTGGTAGTGATGGACCGTGAATACAAGATTGAGGTTTGGAACAGCTTTATGGAGAACCACTCCGGCTTAGGCTCGGCAGAGGTCAACCAGCGCTCATTGTTCGAGCTGTTTCAGGAAATAGACCAAACCTGGTTTACCCAAAAGGTCGAAACTTCGGTCATGTTAGGCACCCGCGCTTTTACCATCTGGGAGCAGCGGCCCAACCTGTTTCGCTTCAAAAGCTACCAGCCGATCACCGGGCTAGCCGATGAAATGTACCAGAATGTCACCATTTTGCCGCTGCGCAGCAGTACCGGCAAAACCGATCACGTGTGTTTAATTATTTATGATGTAACCGGAGTCGCTGTAAACAAACGGCAACTCGAGTCTGCCAATACTAAGCTGAGAGAGTTAGCGCTGCGTGACGGCCTGACCGGGTTACTCAATCGGCGTTACTGGGAAAGCTGCCTGGAGCACGAGTTCGCACGTCACCAGCGCTATGACAACGAAGTCTGCCTGGTCATGTTCGATATCGACCACTTCAAGAAGGTCAACGATACCTTCGGCCATCAGGCCGGTGACGAGGTTATCCGCACGACTGCGCGCTTGACCGAACAGCTGGCCAGAGAAACCGATTTTTGCGGACGTTACGGTGGCGAAGAGTTTGTTGTGCTGCTGCCAGACACGCCTTTGGAAGGAGCTCAACAATTTGCCGAGCGCCTCAGGCAAAGCGTCGAGCGTCAGCAACTGGACCACCAGGGTACGCCCGTGACCTTCACCATCAGCTTAGGCGTTGCGCGCCTGACGGATGGCATGGAAAGTTACAAAGAGTTGATTGAGCGCGCCGACAAAGCGCTTTACCAGTCCAAAGAAGCTGGCCGCAACCTCACCACCATTGCGGAATAAGACCACATTCAAAAGTCATTTCTGTGAAGCATTTCACATCTCACAAATAGCCGGGTATGATGCGCGGCAAGGGATCGAAAGCGTCAAGGAAGAGGCTATTATAGAATAAAACCTGCCTGATAGACGTTTTTCTGACAGCATCCAAGCCATAGCAAGTCAACCAACACACGGCAGTCTGACCATGAAATCACCTACACGCGGGTGGCGCTGGGCCTATCGCAAGACCCGCAGCTACCACACTACAAAATTGCAGGCGCTATACCGCGCGACTCGTTACTGGGCAACCGGTGATACCGGCTCCTTTATCAGCCATGGCGGCTTTCGCAAGACACGCATTCGGCGCTGATAGCGCTGCTGGCCAGCAAGTCCAATCTGATACACTGCAAGGCCTTTCTTCGCTTCAGGCCAGCCCCGTGACCCAGACTACCTTCGACTCGCTAAAACTGCCCCAGGCTATGCTCGATACCCTGCAGCAAATGGGCTATGCGAGCATGACGCCGATTCAAGCCGAAGCGCTGCCGCTGATACTTCAGGGCAATGATCTGCTGGCCCAGTCACGTACCGGCAGCGGCAAGACAGCCGCCTTCGGTATCGGCCTGCTGACCCCACTAAACCCGCAGTTCTTTGGCTGCCAGGCACTGGTGCTGAGCCCTACGCGCGAATTGGCGACGCAAACGGCTACAGCCTTGCGTAACCTGGCACGCGGGCTGCCCAATATCAAAATTATTACGCTATGCGGTGGTACTCCTTTTGGACCGCAAGCCGCCTCGCTGGAACAAGGTGCACACGTCATCGTCGGCACGCCCGGTCGAATCCAAGATCACTTGGCTCGCGGTACTCTGACCCTCGACAACCTTAACTGCCTGGTGCTAGACGAAGCCGACCGGATGCTCGACATGGGTTTTGTCGACCCTATCCGCGAGATCATCGGTCACACGCCAAAGCGCCGCCAGACTCTGTTGTTTTCAGCAACCTACCCGTCAGGTTTGAAATCATTGGCCAGCGAATTCATGCGCGAGCCGAAACAGATCACCATAAGCGATGCCAGCCCAAGCAATCCCATCACTCAGCGCTTCTACGAAATTGAAGAGAAGCAACGCTTTGATGCCGTGTTACGTTTGCTCGCCGCCGATCGACCACAACCCTGTATCGCGTTTTGTCACACTCGCCAGCAGTGTCAGGAACTGGCCGACTTTTTGAACGCCAATAGCATCAGTGCGCAAGCTATACACGGTGACATGGAGCAACGCGACCGCGATCAAGTACTGGCATTGTTTGCCAATCAGAGCTGCAGCGTGCTGACCGCGACCGATGTTGCCGCCCGAGGCATCGATATCGAAGGCGTTGCAGCGGTAATCAACGTAGAACTCTCGGCTGATCCTTCCGCGCATACCCACCGCATTGGGCGTAGCGGCCGTGCCGGCCAGTCCGGCTTGGCGCTGAGCCTGGTGGCCCCTCGCGAACTCAAACGTTCGCGCGCAATTGAAGAAACCAGTGGTGAACCGCTGAACTGGCAGGAGCTCGACAGCTTGCCTGCCAGACTCGACCAGCCAATGATCGCGCCCATGCGCACGCTGGCGGTAGCCGGTGGCCGCAAGGACAAGTTACGCCCCGGCGACCTGCTTGGCGCCCTCACTGGCGACGCGGGCTTATCGGCAGATGCAATTGGCAAGATCAGCATCAGTGACTATCAAGCCTTGGTCGCTATTCGCCGCGATCAGGCCAAGCAGGCACTCGCGCGACTGAGCGAAGGTAAGATCAAGGGCCGCAACTTCAGGGTGCGCCTGCTGTCATAGCGCCAACCGTAATCCCCATAACCGATAAATACCGATAACGAGCGCCGTCCATGGATGCCAGTCAGCAACTGATTCTGTTGATTCTTGGTTGTACCATTGCATTATTTCTATGGGGCCGCTGGCGCCACGATGTGGTGGCCTTGGCCGCTTTGATGGCCTGCGTGGTTACCGGCTTAACCCCAGCCGCGGATGCGTTTGTCGGCTTTGGTCATCCTGCGGTAATTACCGTGGCGGCTGTGCTGATTTTGAGCAAGGGCCTGCAAACCACCGGCGCCGTAGAAGCACTGGCCCAGCGCGCCCTACCCAAGAACGGCGGCCCTTTGCTCAGCCTGGCCGTGCTAACTCTGCTGGGTGCAGGCTTATCAGCGTTCATGAACAACGTTGGAGCCATGGCACTACTCATGCCGCTTGCGCTGCAACTCGCGGCGCGTGAAGGCATGCCGCCCGGCAAAGTCCTCATGCCACTGGCGTTTGGCACCATTCTAGGCGGCATGACCACGCTAATTGGTACTCCTCCTAACCTAATTGTCGCCGGCTTCCGCGCCCGCGAAGACCTTGGCGGCTTCGGCATGTTCGACTTCACGCCAGTGGGCATCGCAGTCGCCATAGCCGGGGTGATCTTTGTCGTCTTCACCAGCCGCTGGCTGGTGCCACGTCGCGAGCAGCCCGACGTGGGCAGCTTCGATACCGGCACCTACCTGACCGAAGTGCATATTGACGCCGACAGCAAAGTCGATGGCAAAACCCTGGCGGAAGTTGAGCTACTACTGGAAGAGAACGACGCGCAAATTGTCGGCATGGTACGCAATGACTTTCGCGTCACCGCCCCCATGCCCAGCCGCGTGTTGCGGGCCGGCGACATTCTGGTAATCGAGGCAGAGCCTGAAGGGCTAGGCTCTTCGCTCACCCGTCTGGGCCTGAAACTGGAAGAAGCAGTACCCACCAACGGCAATGACAAGCAGGACGAAGGGCAGGACAGCGAAGAAAAAAACGAGTCGGCAAGCAGCGAAAAAGAACCCCCGCAGAGCGATGCTACGGCTGAGCAGAATAAGGACAAAGATAAAGAGAAAAGCAGCAAGCCCTCACTGTCCGATGAAATAACGCTACAGGAGCTCGCAGTGCAGCCCGGCGCCGACATCCTCGGTCGCAGCGCATCCCACATTCAACTGCGCACGCGTTTCGGCATCAACTTGCTGGCCATATCCCGCCGCGGCCATCGCTCTATTCGCCGGCTGCGCTGGACCGAGATCCAAGCCGGCGATGTGCTGCTGATGCAAGGAACCCCGGAAGCCATCTCTGGTTTTGCCAGCGAGTACGGCTGCGTCCCCTTAGCACCACGGGCCATTCTAATTCCCGACGGGCGTCAAGCGCTGACTGCCGCCGGCATCATGCTGTGCTCCATCGCGCTGGCCGCCTTCGGCATCCTGCCGGCGGCGGTCGCCTTTATGGCCGGGGTGTTGGGTTACATGCTGACCCGCGTGATACCCCTGCGGCGCATTTATGAGGCGGTCGATTGGCCAATCATAGTGCTGCTGGCTGCGCTTATGCCGATGGCAGCCGCGATGGCCGATACCGGCGCTGCCGACCTGCTGGCCAAAACGCTATTGGATAACTTTGCGCAGGGTAACGCAGTCATTGCTTTGGTTTTGATGCTGGTCGTCACCATGACGCTGTCGGATTTCATGAACAACGCTGCCACCGCAGCCGTCATGTGCCCAATCGCATTGAGTGTCGCAGGGCAACTGGAGGTTAATCCCGACAGTTTTCTCATGGCTGTAGCCATCGGCGCTTCCTGTGCGTTCCTGACGCCAATCGGCCACCAGAACAACACATTGATTCTTGGCCCCGGCGGCTTTCGCTTTGGCGATTACTGGCGTCTTGGCCTGCCCCTGGAGCTGCTGGTCGTTGCCGTCAGCGTCCCTATGCTGCTGTGGGTGTGGCCACTTTAAGGCCTAGACCACGCCGGTCAAATTGCATGTTTCTCTAGCTCTGACTCAAACAGGATCAGAGCTAGAGATAGACAGCCCGACACCAGCAACAGCTGCTGCGATTTATTCGCTGATCAGGCCGCATGCAACACGCGCACCGCCACCACCCAATTTTTCCGGTTGATCGGAATTGTTGTCACCGCCCGCATGCACCATCAACGCACGCCCTTCAATTTCTGCCAGCGTTTTGATTCTTGGCGCCAGTACCGGGTAGTCGGCAACACCCTGAGCATTAACATACAGCCCAGGCAGATCACCTAAATGACCCTCTCCGTATGGCCCAAGGTGCTCACCCGTGCTGGCGGGATCGTAGTGACTGCCTGCCGCAGCCGCCGGAGTAGGCTTGCCATCCTTATCGGCGGTGGCACAACTGGGGTTTTCGTGTACGTGGAAGCCATGTAAACCGGCAGGCAGCGATTTCAGGTTTGGCGTAAACAACAGCCCATCGTCGGTTTCGCTGATCACAACAGTACCAATTGACTCCTGCTTGCCGTCCAGCCCCACCTTGTTAATGGTCACTTCTTGGGAGGCCGCTTGGGCCATTCCCGCCGTCAATGCCAGTGCCAATGCCAATCCGTTACGTGCTTTCATAATGAACTCCAGTTGTCATGTCGCATGAGGGCAGAACGGAGAATTAACCAGGCCAGCGCGAGCTGGCCCCATTTCCCCGCCTCTGTGATAGTGACAGGACACCAGCGCGGTTGTTCCTTCTGCCTGCACGCACAACGCCGGCCTAACCAAGAGCGCGGCGCGTCATTCTGCGTGATCTAGTCACCCGGCGACGGCTCAGCAACCGCACTGAAGTCTTCTTTATAACGCACCGCGCAATCGGGACAGGCGAAACTATCTGGCAGCGTTTCCCAACGGGTGCCCGCCGCAAACCCCTGATGCGGATCACCCTGCGCTTCGTCATATTCGTAATCACACTCGGGGCAACGATAGCGGCTCATGCTGTCGCCTCCACCATCCCCGGCACCTGGCTTTCAGGGCTCAATGCATAACGACGCATCAACATTTCCTTTTTCGCCGGCAAAAAGTTGATGCGCTCAGGGTCGCGATCGACCGCGTCCAGCAAGCGTTTATCCATTACCTTGAACCATAGCGGCGGAAAATACGCCAACAGATACATGCCAGGGTACCCGCTTGGCAAACGCGGCAGATCCTCGAAGTCGCGTAGCGATTGATAGCGCCGTGTGGGATGCGCGTGATGGTCGGAATGGCGTTGCAGGTGAAACAACGTCCAATTGGAAAACAGGTGGTTACTGTTCCAGGAATGATGCGGCTGACAACGTTCATAGCGACCACTCGGCTGCTTGATACGTAGCAGGCCGTAATGCTCGATGTAGTTGGCCTGGGTCAGCTGGAATGCACCCCAGAAGGCTATCAGCAGCATAATCGGCAATATCCCGATACCCAGCCAGGCAATCAACCCTCCGTAAAGCAGGGCACTGATCAGCGCCGGTTGCAGAATTTCATTCTCTAGGCTCCATACCGACTTCCCGCAGCGGTCCAGCCGTTGCGCCTCCAAATCCCAAGCACGAAAGAAAGCGCCGGGCATCTCGCGGAATACGAAGCGATAAACGCTCTCGCCCATACGCGACGAAGCAGGATCTTCGGGCGTCGCCACATCACGGTGGTGGCCGCGATTGTGCTCTACGAAGAAATGCCCGTAACAACCCAGCGCCAGGGTGATCTTGGCGAGCCAGCGCTCAAGCGTGCTCTTCTTGTGGCCCATTTCATGACCCAGATTCAAGCCAAAGCCCAACGAGCCTCCGGTGGCCAGAATCACCGCCAGAATGCCATGCCAAGGTAATTCGTGAGTGCCCAGGAAAATGATGTTGACCAGAAAACTGACCCAAAGAATGGGCACCAGTGCGTAAGTGACATAACGGTAATAGGGGTCAGCCTCCAACGCAGGAACAGCCTCCTCCGGTGGGTTGCTCAAATCCTCACCCAGCAGACCATCCAGCATGGGGATGACCACGTAGCCGAATAATGTCGATATCCAGAGCCACATGACGTTCGGTGAAACCAACATATAGAGAAGCGGGCCGACCAACGCCAGGCACGGTACCAGCAGTGAGAACAACCAAAGCCGACGCTTACGGTCGACGTAACCGAAGAGGCCATTGTCCGGTGCAGCAATAGCGGTCATGTGATCATCCTTTTATTGTTGTGGTTATGACCCTGACATCTTCTGCTCAGCAATCAATAACAACACCCGTTGCAACCGGCAAATTATCGTCATATTGTGACATCAGCTACTGCCCCAATCCCCTAACCACAACAAGGTTCAGTATGCCGTCCCAACAATTCTGGCTCAGCCCAGCGGTTCACCCCGTGTACGCACGCCTGGTTTACGCCGAGCTGTTGCGCCAAGGCTTGAGCGCCGAACAGATACAGACCGACATTCCGCTAGACTGGAGCGCGCTGTTACACAGCAATCAGTTCCTCAGCCTCAGTAACCTGCAGAGCTTGCTGCTCAATGCCATGGCGCTCAGCGACTGTCCTTGGCTGGGTTTTGCTGTGGGTATGCATACAGATGTAAGCGCACACGGCCCGGCTGGTTACGCGGCAGTCACCGCGCCCACGATTGGCGAGGCCATCAGCCTCACAGAGCAATACACCAGCTTGCGTCAGCACCTTGCGGCGTTTCGATTGGAAAGCAGCCAGCCCCCCGTATTGGTTCTCGACGAATTACGCATGCCCGAAGCCATCCGCGAATATCTGCTGGGGCATTTCACTACCGCGCTGCTTCGGCTGCTTGAAACCCTCGGCGGGCAACCGCTGAACAGCGCCATCCGTATAGACTGGCCGTTGCCGAAGCCTTGCTGGGCGAAAGAGATTGAAGGTTATGCTGGAGAATGGCGCTATGGCGCAGACGCTCTGCGCATTTACCTGCCGGCTGGACTACTGCAGCAAGACTGTCTCGGCGCTGATGCCCAAGCCTGCCAACAGGCTCTGCGCGATTGCGCCAACCAGCTACACCGCCAGCAACGAGGCGGCACCCTGACTGAGCGTATCAAACAGCGTCTACTGCAGACCGGACAAGGCTTTCCCACGCTGCCTGAGATGGCGGAACACGAACATGTCACCGCGCGTACACTGATTCGTCACCTGCGCAACGAAGGCACTCACTATCAACACATTCTGGACAACCTGCGTAGCGAGCAGGCGAGCTGGTTATTGGTGCACACCGAGCTGAGTATCGAGAGCATTGCCGAGCGGCTGGGCTATCAGGATACCAGCAACTTCAGCCGCACCTTTCGTCGTTGGCACGGCTGTACGCCCAGGTTATACCGCACCCAGTATCAGCGGTGAGGCAAGCAGCGCCCCACCGGCCGACGTCGGTTACTGAGGCGTAACCCGCAACACGCTGCCATTGGCGCTATCGGTCAGCAGATAAACTGCGCCATCAGGACCGGTGCGCACATCACGGAAACGAGCGTTCAGTTCTTTAAAAAGGCTTTGCTGCTCAACCACCTTGGTGCCATCCAGCACTACCCGGCGTACTTCCTTACCGGCCAAGGCCGATACCAGCAAATTACCCTGCCACTGCGGGAACAGCTCGCCGCGATACAAGGTCATGCCCGAAGGTGCGATAGAGGGAGTCCAGTGCAGCAGCGGCTGCTCCAGCCCCGGCAGTTCGGTGTATGGCGACACCTGGGCACCGTCGTAATCGATGCCATAGGTGATTTTTGGCCAGCCGTAATTCTTGCCAGCCTCAATCAGGTTAACCTCGTCACCACCGCGCGGGCCGTGCTCATTACTGAATATCCGTTGTGTTTGCGCATCGTAGAGGATCGCTTGCACGCTGCGGTGACCAATACTGAACAGCTCTGGCTGCGCGCCTTCTTGCGCAACAAAGGGATTATCTTGAGGGGCAGAACCATCGCGATTCAGACGCACAATGCTTCCCAAGTGGTTGGCGGTGTTCTGCGCCTGCTCGCGATAATCGAAACCGTCGCCCAAGGTCAGCAGAAGAGTGTTGTCTGGTAGAAAGGCTATGCGACCGCCGTAATGGGCGCTACCTTTTTTGGCTGGCTGCACGCGGAAAATTTCCTGAGTGTTTTCCAGCGCTTTGCCATTGAAGTGCGCCGAAGCGAGGCAGGTATGGTTAGCCTCGGCCGTACCACAGGCATAGCTCATGAATAGCTCGCCTGACTCAGCAAAGTCCGGCGCCAAAGCCAGCCCCATCAGGCCCGCCTGGCTATTAACGAACGCCTCAGGTACGCCGCTGATCGGCTCGGCCTGCAGCTCACCCGCCGCGTTGATCAAACGCAGCCGGCCAGCCCGCTCAGTCACCAACATGCCGCCATCAGGCAAAAAGGCTAATGACCAAGGGAAGGACAAACCTTCGGCAACGGCCTCAATTTTATAGTCTGCGGCCTGAACGCTGGCGCTAGCCGCCAGCAACAGGACGGCACTCACAAGAGCTTTATTTAACATAGGTCATTCTCCTTGAGCGAGTCATCAGCCCAGCACCCGCAGCCCGCGCCGCGCTTTAGGCTTGGTCAAACGACCAAACAACCAACTGCCCACACCGACCGCCAGCATCATGCACAGCAAGCCAGCGGTAACACGCGTAGCCGCGATAAAGGTAGGCATCGGCAACAGGTAATTGGCCAGTGTAAAGGCTACCCAGATGCCGGCAGCGCCTGCTAGCAGGTAGAGCAAACCGCGCCAAGGTTTAAAGATGCGCCCAAGCCCTTCAGCAACCGGCAACGCCAGCAATAGGGTCGCGGCGACCATAATGGCGAAAAGCGGGGTGAAGTTGAGCAAATCATGCCAGCTGGTAGCCAGCCGGGTCGGCAGCTCTACAGGTACGTTCATCTCCTGCAAAAAGAGCAGGTTGAACTGGGTTTGCACCAAGCTACCCAGCACCGTGGCTAGCACGACGCTAAGCAGATAAAAAAGGATGATCCGCAGGACGGATACGAGCTTCATTATTGTTATTCCTGATCAGACGGTAGGGATGTGGTGTCAGTCTTCAACGCTGGCTTGCGGAAGTTCGGGCAGGTTGCGTAGACCTTGTTCGTAAGCCGGGTTGTCGAACGGCTGGTCGGTATCCAGCATGACGCCGATGCAGTGCGCGAGCACCTGTGCCATCAACTCCAGGCTTTCATCACGGCCGTAACCAACCAACGTTAACTTGTTCAACGTGGCTTGTGCGGCGGCTGGCTCACCCGCTGCCAGCTGATTCTCAACGGCTTCGATCAACTTGCTCTGGGCAAACGCCTCGTCCGGCTCTTCATCGATTGGCTGCATATACTTTTCTCGTCAGCAGATAGCAACAGGGCGGCCTACGCCGCCCTGTTCAAAACGCTTAGTTAATCTTGGGGTCTAGTTCACCGCGAGCATAACGCTCGAACATGTCATCCAGGCAGATCGGTTTGATCTTGGACGCATTACCAGCGGTACCAAAAGCTTCATAACGAGCGATACAGATGTCGCGCATCGCATCCACTGTCTTGGTGAAGAACTTGCGCGGATCGAACTCACTGGGGTTCTCTGCCAGGAAGCGACGAACGGCACCTGTCGAGGCCAGGCGCAGGTCGGTATCGATATTGACCTTACGCACACCAAACTTGATGCCTTCGACGATTTCTTCAACCGGCACACCGTAAGTCTCAGGAATCTCGCCACCAAACTCGTTGATGATTTTCAGCCACTCCTGGGGCACGGAAGAAGAACCGTGCATAACCAAATGCGTGTCCGGAATACGCTTGTGGATTGCCTTGATCTGCTCGATAGCCAGAATATCGCCTGTCGGTGGACGCGTGAACTTGTAAGCGCCGTGGCTGGTACCGATGGCAATTGCCAGAGCATCAACACCGGTCTGCTTGACGAAGTCAGCCGCTTCTTCTGGGTCAGTCAGCATCTGGCTGTGGTCGAGAATGCCCTCGGCGCCAATACCGTCTTCTTCACCTGCTTGACCGGTTTCCAGGCTACCCAGACAGCCCAACTCGCCTTCCACGGACACACCACAGGCGTGCGCCATTTCGACCGTGCGACGGGTAACGTCAACGTTGTACTCATAGTCAGTCGGCGTCTTGCCGTCTGTGCCGAGCGAGCCGTCCATCATCACCGAGGAAAAACCCAGTTGAATGGAGCGCTGACAAACACCAGGACTGGTGCCGTGATCCTGGTGCATGCACACAGGAATGTGCGGAAACTCTTCAATCGCCGCCAGAATCAGGTGGCGCAGGAAAGGCGCACCCGCGTATTTGCGGGCGCCAGCTGACGCCTGCACAATCACCGGGGAGTCAGTCTTGTCCGCCGCTTCCATGATGGCGCGCATCTGTTCCAGGTTGTTAACGTTGAATGCGGGGACGCCGTAACCGAATTCGGCGGCGTGGTCGAGCATCTGGCGCAGGCTGATGAGGGCCATGGGTTATCTCTCCATAAAAATTATCGTAGCGGCAAGCTGCCCGGTAAATTCCGACAGTTTACGCGTGTCACTCAAACTTGGTACCCCTTGCTGGCAGCCTGCCGTGAAGGGGTCGGTATTGCTTGTAGCTTACAGCTGAACTTATTGAGCGCGCGATTCCAGTACTTCAACCGCCGGCAAGACTTTGCCTTCGACAAACTCCAGAAAGGCACCGCCACCGGTGGAAATGTAGGAAATGCGCTCGGCAACGCCGTATTTATCGATGGCCGCCAGGGTGTCGCCACCACCGGCAATAGAAAACGCAGCGCTATCGGCGATTGCCAGTGCCAGCGTTTTAGTGCCCTCGCCAAATTGGTCAAACTCAAACACACCGACCGGACCGTTCCACAAAATGGTGCCGGAGGATTTAAGCAACTCGGCAAACTGCGCTGCGGTCTGCGGGCCAATATCCAGAATCATGTCGTCTTCAGCCACATCGGCCACTGCTTTAACGGTTGCTTCAGCGTCCTCGGCGAAGGCTTTGGCAACAACCACATCAACCGGCAGCGGCACGCTGACCTTGGCGGCGATGGCCTTTGCTATTTCCAGCAGATCGGCTTCGTACAGCGATTTACCGACCGGCAGACCCGCAGCAGCGAGGAAGGTATTGGCAATACCACCACCAACAATCAGCTGGTCACACTTGTCTGCCAACGCCATTAGCACATCCAGCTTAGTCGACACCTTGGAGCCCGCAACGATGGCCGTCATCGGCCGAGCAGGTTTGTGCAACGCCTTGGCCAGCGCGTCCAGCTCAGCTGCCAGCAGCGGGCCCGCGCAGGCGACGGTAGCGAATTTAGCTACGCCGTGGGTAGAGCCTTGTGCACGGTGCGCGGTACCAAAGGCGTCCATCACAAACACGTCACACAGCGCGGCATATTCTTGCGCCAGTGTGTCGCTATTTTTCTTCTCACCGTTGTTGAAGCGTACGTTCTCCAGCAGCACTAACTCACCCGGCTCAACGTTCACGCCCCCCAGGTAGTCGCGCACCAGAGGGACTTCACGGCCCAATGCCTTGCTCAGGTAGGCGGCTACCGGTGCCAGACTATTTTCTTCGCTGAACACACCTTCTTCCGGGCGGCCCAAATGCGAGCAAACCATCACCGCCGCGCCCTTCTCCAGCGCCAGTTTGATGGTCGGCAGCGCAGCGAGAATGCGTGCATCGCTGCTAATCTGGCCGTTTTTGACCGGCACGTTGAGATCTTCACGAATGAGTACACGCTGGCCCTTAAGGTCCAGCTCGTTCATGGTCAGTACGGTCATAGCCCGCTCCTTGAATAAGTTAACAGTCAATTCTTGCAATTCGTTTGTGCAATAGCGCTCAGTTTTCGCGCTGCAACCAATAACGCGCCACATCCAGCATGCGATTGGCGAAGCCCCACTCGTTATCAAACCAGACCAGGATGTTGACTAGCCGCGGGCCAGACACGCGGGTTTGGCTAGCATCAATGACCGCCGAGTGCGGGTCATGGTTAAAGTCGCAACTGGCGTGCGGCAATTCGGTGTAGTCCAGAAGGCCTGCCAAAGGCCCTTGCGCCGCTTCACGCAGCAGCTGATTAACCTCTGCGGCCGTGGTATCGCGGGTCACCAACAAGGTGATATCCAATGCCGATACATTCACCGTCGGCACACGCACGGCTTTGGCCTGAATTCTCCCAGTGAGTTCTGGTAGCAGACGTTCTATACCGCGGGCCAGCCCGGTAGACACCGGGATGATCGACTGGAAGGCCGAGCGAGTGCGACGCAAATCGGTATGGTGATAGGCATCAATCACCGGCTGATCGTTCATCGCCGAGTGGATAGTGGTGATAGAGACGTAATCCAGCCCCAGTTGCTCGTTCAGCAACTTGAGCAAAGGCACACCGCAGTTGGTGGTGCAGGAAGCGTTGGAAACCAAACGCGCGTCAGGCGGCAGCTGTTGGTGATTAACACCGTAAACCAGCGTTGCATCTACCGCCTGTTCATTGGCCATGGGCTGCGAAAACAACACTCGCGGCACACCGGCATGCACAAAGCGCAAGCCCTGCTCGCGCGTAGTGTACTGGCCGGAACACTCCAACAGTAGGTCCACACCCAAACCCTGCCAATCGATACCTTCCGGCTCAGCCTGGCGCAGCACCTGAATTTCTCGACCATCAACCAGCAGGTTATCGCCAGCCAACTTTACCTCGCCGGGAAAGCGGCCGTGGGTTGAGTCAAAACGGGTCAGATACTCAATGCTCTCGCGATCCGCTAGATCATTCAGCGCCACTATCTCCAGACCATCGTCACCGCGTTCGTGCAAGGCACGCAGCACGCAGCGTCCGATACGGCCGTAGCCGTTCAGAGCGATTCGATAGGGGCGGGCGTTAAGCATGAGCTATCCGTCGATACTGAGAATGGAAAACCGCGGGCAGATTTCCACCCTACGCAAAGTTGGCGCTTGCCTGCTGGTCGGCCGCGGCCAACCAGCAGGCAGTAGCTTCAGTCTTCCAACAGCTCTTCAGCCACCAGCATCAGGTTCTGTAAGGTAAAACCGAACTCTTCAAACAACAGGTTGGCCGGAGCCGATTCGCCGAAGGTCTGCATACCGATGATACGACCGTCGAGGCCGACGTACTTGTACCAAAAGTCGGCGTGAGCCGCTTCGATAGCAATGCGCGAACCGACTTCCAGCGGCAGCACAGCCTGCTTGTATTCCGCATCCTGCTGGTCGAACACGCTGGTGGATGGCATAGAGACCACGCGCACCTGCTTGCCCTGCTCGGTCAGTGCAGTCCAAGCGTCTACCGCCAAGCTCACTTCTGAACCGGTAGCAATCAGGATCAGCTCCGGCTCACCGGCGCAATCTTTCAGCACGTAACCACCGCGGGCTACGTCGGCCAGCTGGCCGGCATCACGTTCTTGGTGCTGCAGGTTTTGGCGCGAGAAGACCAGCGCACTCGGACCGTCTGAACGCTCAAGCGCGTACTTCCATGCCACCGCTGACTCGACCGCATCGGCCGGGCGCCAGGTATCAAGATTTGGCGTACAACGCAGGCTAGCCAACTGCTCAATAGGCTGGTGAGTAGGGCCGTCTTCGCCGAGGCCAATGGAGTCGTGGGTATACACATGAATCACCCGTTGCTTCATCAGCGCCGACATGCGCACCGCGTTGCGCGCGTATTCCATGAAGATCAGGAAGGTGGCACCGTAAGGTACGAAGCCGCCATGCAAAGCAATGCCGTTCATGATCGCGGTCATGCCGAATTCGCGCACGCCGTAAAACAGATAATTACCCGAAGCGTCGCCCGCCTCAACACCCTTGCAACCTTTCCACAAGGTCAAATTCGAAGCGGCCAAGTCGGCAGACCCGCCGAGCATTTCAGGCAACAATGGGCCAAACGCATTCAGGGCGTTTTGGCTGGCCTTGCGGCTGGCAATAGTCTCGCCCTTGTTGGCAACATCAGCGATATAGGCAGAAGCCTGTTCGCTGAAATTGGCCGGCAGATCACCCGCCATGCGGCGCAGCAGCTCAGCGGCCAGCTCAGGGTGGGCACTCTGGTAAGCGGCAAACTTGTCGTTCCACAAGCCTTCAGCCTTGGCACCGGCTTCGTGAGCATCCCATTCGCTTTTAATGTCAGCAGGAATTTCAAAGGCAGCATGCGGCCAGTTCAACGCCTCGCGTGTGGCAATCACTTCGGCATCGCCAAGCGCCGCGCCGTGCGATTCTTCCTTGCCTTGCTTGTTCGGCGAGCCAAAACCAATGATGGTTTTGCAGCAGATCAGCGTTGGTTGATCTGTGTTCTTGCGTGCGGTCTCAATGGCGGTTTTGATCTCGTCGGCATCGTGGCCATCCACGTTGCGGATCACCTGCCAACCGTAGGCCTCAAAACGCTTGGGCGTGTCGTCGTTAAACCAGCCTTCCACCTCGCCATCGATGGAAATGCCGTTGTCGTCATAAAACGCGACCAATTTACCGAGGCCCAGCGTGCCCGCCAGCGAGCAGACTTCATGGGAGATACCTTCCATCATGCAACCGTCACCCATGAATGCATAGGTGTGGTGATCGACCACTTTGTGACCATCACGGTTGAACTGAGCAGCGAGCACCTTCTCGGCAATCGCCATACCCACGGCGTTGGCGACACCCTGACCCAGCGGGCCAGTCGTCGTTTCGACGCCTGGCGTATAGCCGTATTCGGGGTGACCCGGGGTTTTGCTGTGCAATTGACGGAAGCTTTTGATGTCATCAATGCTCACGTCGTAGCCGGTCAGGTGCAGCAGTGAGTAGATGAGCATCGAGCCGTGACCGTTAGACATAACAAAACGATCACGGTCGGCAAAATTAGGATTAGCCGGATTATGCTTGAGGAAATCACGCCACAGGACTTCGGCGATATCCGCCATACCCATGGGCGCTCCGGGGTGGCCGCTATTGGCTTTCTGCACAGCATCCATACTAAGGGCTCGAATGGCATTCGCTCGGTCACGACGGCTGGGCATGAACAACTCCTGTGGCTGACAAGGCATAGGCAAGCAGCCGCAGCAAGCGACTGGCCAGAAAATAAGGCGGGCATTTTCGCGCAAACAACGCCAGCGGGCAATGAAAACCCCCTAAACCCGTGCGCAAAGCTAATAACAGGCAGACGAATGGCAGCCCTTCAATCTATATCAAAAACTTTTGATATAGAACTTGCGAGCACTCAGCATCAACACTACACTGCCCTACATGAACCACATTGCGCGCATTGACGCTGCCCTCCCCAGCCCCACCGATGCACTGGCTGCCTTCTGCAAGGCGACCGGCGATGGCTTGCGGCTGGATATTCTGCGGGTGCTGCGCAACGACTCTTTCGGCGTGCTGGAATTGGCGCAGATTTTCGCCATGCGCCAATCGGGCATGAGCCACCACCTTAAAGTAATGGCTAATGCCGGACTGGTCATTGCGCGCCGCGAGGGCAACTCGATCTTCTATCGGCGCAGCCTGCCCGCACTGGAAGTAAGCTGGCATCAACTGCATGCACAGCTGCTCAACGAGCTGGATGCCTTGCCACCCGAAGCCAGACTGCAATCTGCGATTGCCTTGGTGCACAACCAACGTGCCGAGCTGTCGCGCCAGTTCTTCGCTCGTTTTGCCGAGGGCACGCCCGCACAGCAAGACTTGATCGCCCACTTTGGCCTGTATCGCGAACCACTCTTAGCGCTGATTGAGACACTGCCACTGCCCGCGCACGAGCTGGCCATTGAAGTGGGCCCGGGCGAAGGCGGCTTTCTGCCCAGCCTGGCCGAGCGTTTTAAGCAAGTAATTGCGCTGGATAACGCCGAATCCATGCTTGAGCGCGCGCGCCAGCAATGCAGCGACGCCGGGTTAAGCAATGTCGAATGCTTGCTCGCCGATGCATTGGCGCCGCAGCAACTGCCGCTGGCCGACTGTCTGGTCTGCAATATGGTGCTGCACCACATGCCGGCGCCCGCTGAAGCAATTAAGCGCTTCGCTGATCTACTCAAACCTGGCGGTAGCCTGGTACTTACTGAACTCTGCAGCCACGACCAAAGCTGGGTACGCGACAGCTGTGGCGACCTCTGGCTGGGTTTTGATCAAGACGATATCGCCCGCTGGGCGACTGATGCCGGTCTGGAATTCGGCCTCAGCCAATACATTGGCCTGCGCAACGGCTTTCAATTGCAGTTGCTGCAACTGGCCAAACCCGAACCATCTCCCTCCGAGGAAAGGATATAAACCATGAGCGATTATTCGATTTTCACCTCCGAATCGGTTTCCGAAGGTCATCCCGATAAGCTGGCCGACCAGATTTCCGACGCCGTACTGGATGCCATCCTCGCCGAGGACAAGTACGCGCGCGTAGCCTGTGAAACCATGGTGAAAACCGGCGTCGCAATTGTCGGCGGCGAGATCACCACCACGGCCTGGGTTGATCTGGAAGATCTGGTACGCAGCGTGATCAAGGACATCGGCTACACCTCCTCCGAGGTCGGTTACGACGCTGACACCTGCGGCGTAATCAACATCATTGGCAAGCAGTCGCCGGATATCGCGCAAGGCGTGGATCGGCAGAAGCCGGAAGATCAAGGCGCTGGCGACCAAGGCCTGATGTTCGGCTACGCCAGCAACGAAACCGACGTGCTCATGCCCGCGCCCATTACTTTTGCGCACCGCCTGGTCGAGCGCCAGGCCGAAGCGCGCAAGGACGGCACCCTTAACTGGCTGCGTCCGGACGCCAAATCACAGGTCACCTGCCGCTATGAAAATGGCATTGTGACGGGCATCGACGCCATCGTGCTATCTACCCAGCACAACCCAGAGATCAGCCTGGCTGACCTGCGTGAAGCGGTGATGGAAGAGATCGTCAAGAAGGTGATTCCCGCCGACTTGCTGCATGCCGATACCCAGTACCACATCAATCCGACCGGCAAATTCGTGATCGGCGGCCCGGTGGGCGACTGTGGTCTGACCGGCCGCAAGATCATCGTCGACACTTACGGCGGCATGGCCCGTCACGGTGGCGGTGCGTTTTCCGGCAAGGATCCGTCCAAAGTTGACCGCAGCGCAGCCTATGCCGGTCGCTATGTGGCCAAAAACATCGTCGCAGCCGGGCTGGCCGACAAGTGCGAGATTCAGGTTTCCTACGCTATTGGTGTAGCCCAGCCCACCTCGGTATCGATTAACACGTTCGGCACCGGCACGATCAGCGACGACCTGATCGTTAAACTGGTTCGCGAGCATTTCGACCTACGTCCATACGCCATTACGCGCATGCTGGATTTGCTGCACCCAATGTACCGAGCTACCGCTGCGTATGGTCACTTCGGTCGCACGCCAGAGCAAGTCACTGTCAAGGGTGACACCTTTACAACCTTCCCGTGGGAAAAGACGGACAAGGCGGAGGCTTTAAAGGCTAGCATTTAAGGGCAGCGGCAAGCTGGACTCGCTCACGCAGAGGGCTGGCTTTTAACGTGCGGTTTAGAGCTAATACTTATCGCCCATCAGCGGCGGTAAGTATCATGACAAGCCTTGCAAGCCTGCTGTACCGCGCGAAGCTGATCCGAGACCTGCGCAGGGCCGCTAACACCGCCCTGGGTTGCATCAGTGAGATCAACCACAGCGGTTTTATAGGTATCAATTGCCTGGGCAAAGCCTTGAGGATCGGACCAGATGTCAGCTTTGGCACGATTGGTTTCAGGGTCTTCGCCCGGTTCAGGGAAGTGAGACCAGGGTTGATCAGCTAGTTGGGCAAGTTTTTTGGCATGCTCGGCAAAAATGTTGCCATCGAAGGGCAGGCGATCAGACAGCATGCCGCCCATGGGTTCGCTCTGTTTGAGCATTTGTTTGAACACAGCCTGGCGTTTGCCTTCGGGCGAGTTGGGGTCGGCTTCGTTACTGCAGCCGACCAACGCCGCGCCCAACAGCGCGGTGACAAAGAATTTTCGGTATGGAACAACAATCATGTTTCATCCAGACAGCTATAAATGAGGGGCGATAGTATCGCTGCTTGACTGGGTCTGGCCAAGGCTGCGCTGCATGCGCAGCCTTGGTTGGAAGAATTCGAACCCCTGCGAGGGGCGCTGCAGCAGCCGATTCAGCGGCTGCCAGGCTCGCACGGGGCATGTGACATTTAACCGCGCCCATTCGCATCCACGAATGGAGAAACCACATGAGTGCCACTATGAATACTGCCAATTTTACTGATTTCAAGGTCGCCGATATGTCACTGGCCGACTGGGGCCGCCGCGAAATCATCATCGCTGAGTCGGAAATGCCGGCTCTGATGGCCATGCGTCGCAAGTATGCTGACGAACAGCCACTGAAGAATGCCAAGATCCTTGGCTGCATTCACATGACCATCCAAACCGCAGTGCTGATCGAAACGCTGGTCGCATTAGGCGCTGAAGTACGCTGGTCGAGCTGCAACATTTTCTCGACTCAGGATCAGGCTGCTGCCGCTATCGCCGCTGCCGGCGTTCCAGTCTTTGCCTGGAAAGGCGAGACTGATGCAGAGTACGAATGGTGCATCGAGCAAACCATCCTTAAAGATGGCCAGCCATGGGAAGCCAACATGGTGTTGGATGACGGCGGCGATCTGACCCAGATCCTGCACGACAAATACCCAGCCATGCTGGAGCAGATCCACGGCGTTACCGAGGAAACCACCACCGGTGTACACCGCCTGCTCGACATGCTGAAAAAAGGCACCTTGAAAGTACCGGCGATCAACGTCAACGACTCGGTCACCAAGAGCAAGAACGACAACAAGTACGGCTGCCGCCACAGCTTGAATGACGCCATCAAGCGCGCCACCGACCACCTGCTGTCCGGCAAGCAAGCGCTGGTTATCGGCTATGGCGACGTCGGCAAGGGTTCTGCCCAGTCACTGCGCCAGGAAGGCATGATCGTCAAGATCTCCGAAGTCGATCCGATTTGCGCGATGCAAGCCTGCATGGACGGTTTCGAGCTGGCTTCACCTTACATTGACGGCCTGAACGACGGCAGCGAAGCTAGCGTCAACCGCGACTTACTGGGCAGAATCGATTTGATCGTGACCACAACCGGTAACGTCAATGTCTGCGACGCTAACATGCTCAAAGCACTGAAAAAGCGCGCTGTGGTTTGCAATATCGGTCACTTCGACAACGAAATTGACACTGCCTATACCCGCGCCAACTGGCACTGGGAAGAGGTCAAGCCGCAGGTTCACAAGCTGCACCGCACCGGCAAGGACAACTTCGACGCCACCAACGATGACTATCTGATCCTGCTGGCCGAAGGCCGTTTGGTGAACCTGGGCAACGCGACAGGTCACCCGAGCCGTATCATGGACGGTTCATTTGCCAACCAGGTTCTGGCACAGATTCACCTGTTCAAGCAGGGCTTTGCCAATTTCAACGCTACAGAAAAAACCGCTCACCTGCGCGTTGAGGTTTTGCCTAAGCAACTGGACGAAGAAGTCGCACTGGAAATGGTCAAGGGCTTTGGTGGCGTGATCACCAAACTCACCAAGACCCAGGCCGACTACATTGGCGTTGAAGTGGAAGGCCCGTTCAAACCGGATAGCTACCGCTACTGATCAGCCGCAGACCGCTTGTTTCAGACCGTACGCTGCTAATAGCAGCTGCGGCCTGACGAGCCAGTTTGCCGCTCGAATTAAGAGACACACCATGAATACAGCATTAAACAAACCGATCAGCTTCGAGTTTTTCCCCACCAAAACCGATGCCGGACATGCCAAGCTGATTGCCGCGGGCCATGTGCTGGCCGCGGAAAACCCGGAGTTTTTCTCCGTCACCTACGGTGCCGGGGGATCTACCCGCGACCGCACCCGTAAAACAGTCCTGCAGCTGGATAGCGAAGTAAAGGTCGCTACCGCGCCGCACCTGTCTTGTGTTGGCGACTCACTGGAAGACCTTCGCACTTTGCTCGGCGAGTACCAAGAAGCGGGCATCAAGCGCATTGTAGCGCTGCGTGGCGACCTGCCCTCTGGTATGGGTCAGGCCTCCGGCGAGCTGCGTTACGCTAACGAGCTGGTCGAGTTCATTCGCAAGGAAACCGGCAATCAATTCACTATCGAAGTGGCCGCCTACCCAGAAGCGCATCCACAGGCTCAGCATTTTGAAGCCGACCTGAAAAACTTCGTGCGCAAAGTACAGGCCGGTGCCGACAGCGCCATTACCCAATACTTTTTCAACGCCGATTGCTACTTTCACTTTGTCGAGCGTGCGCGCAAAGCGGGAGTCGAGATACCCATAGTACCGGGCATCATGCCAATAACTAATTACAGCAAGCTAGCGCGCTTCTCCGACGCCTGTGGTGCCGAGATTCCGCGTTGGATTCGCAAGCAACTGGAAGCCTACGGCGACGACAGTGACAGCATCTGCGCATTTGGCACCGAGGTGATCAGCCAGATGTGCGAACGCCTGCTGGAAGGTGGCGCGCCGGGCCTGCATTTCTATACGTTGAACCAGGCCGAACCTAGTCTCGACATACTGCGCAACCTACGCACAAACTGATTAACGGCTAGACTGCAGCAATGCGTGCTCAACTCTTTCTGCTATTGCTGCTTATACCCGAACTGTCACTGGCGACCAGCCTCAAGGTCGTCAGCGAAGCCTGGGCGCCCTACATCTTTGAGCAGGACGGCGAGCTCCGCGGGATCGACTACGAAACCGTGCAGCAGGTTCTCGCCCGGTTAGGACACAGCAGTGAGTGGGAGTTAGTGCCCTGGAAGCGCGCCATGCTGAGCGTCAGCAGCGGCCGCGCCGATGCCATTCTCGACATACTGCCAACCAGCGCGCGTCGCCAGCAGCTGATCTTTCCGGCTGAGTATCTGTCGCGCAACGACTCAGTGCTGTTCTATGCGCGCAAGCATCCGCATCCCTACAATAACCTGCAGAGCCTGCGCGGACTCACCCTCGGTGTCGCGCCCGGTTACAGCTACGGCAGTCCAGCGTTCATGGCGGCTGATTACTTTACCCGCGAGGCCGCCCCGAGCATTGAAGCCAACCTGCTGAAATTGCTCAGCCAGCGCATCGATCTAGCAGTGGTTGACCGTCGCGCGGGTCTGCATGTGCGCAAGCAACTGAACCTGCAAGAGCAAATCGGCTTCGACCCCCAACCCATAGGGAGCGGCAAGCTGTATCTGGCCTTCCATAGGGGCGAGGGCAAACTCGAACTGAGTCAGGCTTTCAGCGCTGAGCTGACGCAATTCAAGGGCAGTGAAAACTACCAGCGCATTCTGACCAAGTACGGCCTGCAAGAATCGGAAAACTAGCGCCTAAAGCCTGCCGCAGAGACTATTTTTACAATCCATAAGCAGGCTAGACTGACTCAATGAAAGCAAAACTCTGGCTGTTCCTGTTCCCGCTACTGATGTGCCGCTGTGCATTAGCGGAGCCTTTGGATATTGTCAGTGAGGCATGGCCTCCCTATATCTACGAAGACCGCGGACAATTGCGCGGCGTGGATTACGAGGTCACCAACCGTGTGCTCAGCCAACTGGGCTATCAAGCCCGTTGGCGACTTATGCCTTGGCGCCGCGCACTCTATAACACCTCAATCGGCCGCGCCGACGCCATCCTCGATATATCCCCAAACCCACAGCGCCGACAAGAATACATTTTCTCCTCTGAGCCACTCTCCATCAGCGAGTCCGTACTCTTTTATCGCAAGGATCGTCCACACCGCTTTACCGAGTTGCATGATCTAAAAGGGCTGAAAATCGGTGTATCAGCCGGCTATGTTTACGGTAACCCAGAGTTCATGAGCGCAGATTACTTTAGCCGCGAGCCCACAGCTTCTGCGCAGGCGTGCCTGTCGATGCTAATGCTTGGTCGTATTGACATGGTGATGATGAACAAACGCGCCGGGCTGTTCACGCTGCGCCAGCTGGCGCTAGAAGACAAGATCGACCACCATCCATTGGTTGTCAGCAGTGGGCCGCTGTTTCTGGCATTCCATCAAACACCTGAACTTCGCCAGCTGTCCGAGCGTTTCAGCACTGCATTAAGCACCTTCAAGGGCAGCAATGAGTATCTACAGATACTCCAGCGTTACGGCCTCAGTGAACGCTGAGAACCGCCGGTGCCAGGCTTTTTGGTGGGCAACACAACCGCTGAGCAGGCTGGGCTGTGTCGCAACACGCTTTCTGTTATACTCACGCCCCTTCATTCCAGGCCGCACGGACAAGCGGCAGGTATGCAACCCCTTGGCGGGCAGTGTCACCCTGACACCAGCTCGCAGGAATCCGGTTGTTACCTGTCTGTTCGCAACGGCCATCACAAGGTTATCTGAATGTCCTTTGCTTCCTTGGGCCTGTCCGACGCACTCGTGCGCGCGGTTGCAGCCACCGGTTATACCAAGCCCACGCCTGTTCAGGCGCAAGCTATTCCTGCCGTACTCGAAGGCCGCGACCTTATGGTTGCCGCGCAGACCGGCACCGGCAAAACCGCCGGCTTTGCACTACCGATTCTTGAGCGCCTATTCCCGGCCGGTCACCCGGACGCGGGCCACCAACGCGCATCCAAGCAGGTACGCGTACTGGTTTTGACGCCAACCCGTGAACTGGCTGCACAGGTGCATGACAGCATCCGCGCTTACGCCTCCGAGCTGCCACTGAAGTCCGCCTGTGTGTTTGGCGGCGTCGGCGCCAACCCGCAAATGAAAGCCATTGCTCCGGGTCTGGACGTACTGGTCGCCTGCCCTGGCCGCCTACTGGATCTGGTCGGTCAACGTGCAGTTGACCTCTCCAAGGTAGAAGTATTGGTGCTTGACGAAGCCGACCGCATGCTCGACATGGGCTTTGTACATGACGTAAAGAAAGTCATTGCCAAGTTGCCCGGCAAGCGTCAAACGCTGCTGTTCTCGGCCACTTTCTCTAAAGACATCACCGACCTGGCCAACAAGCTGCTAAATAACCCAGCACGCATTGAGGTCACGCCGCCGAACTCTACCGTTGAGCGGATCAATCAAAAAGTCTACCGCGTAGCGGCTGGTCACAAGCGCGCGCTGGCTGCTCACCTGATCACCATGGGTGCGTGGGAGCAGGTGCTTATCTTCACCCGCACCAAGCATGGCGCCAACCGTCTGGCCGAGTACCTCGACAAGAACGGCCTGCCATCAGCCGCCATCCACGGCAACAAGAGCCAGAGCGCCCGTACCAAGGCACTGGCTGACTTCAAAGCCAACAAGCTGCGCATTCTGGTCGCCACCGACATCGCCGCTCGCGGTCTCGACATCGATCAACTGCCACACGTCATCAACTTCGAGCTGCCTAACGTCTCCGAAGACTATGTGCATCGCATCGGCCGCACTGGCCGTGCCGGCCGCAGCGGTGAAGCTGTATCGCTAGTCGCCCCGGACGAAGACAAGCTGCTGCGCGCCATCGAGCGCATGACCAAGCAGCGCATCGAAGAAGGCACGTTCGAGGGCTTTGAGCCACCAGCGCAAGCCGAGCTCAACAGTGATCGCCCAGAGCGTCCGCGCGGCAGCCCTAGCACCGGTCGCAACCAACAGCGCAGTGCCAGCAACGGTAGCAGCAACGGCCGTAGCCAGGGTGCCGGACAGGGCGCCAGTAAGAGCACTGGTTCTGGTGCAGGTGCAGGTGCCGGCCAAGGTCGTGGTCAGGGTCGCAATGACAAACCCCGCACCGAACGCCCACGCGGACCCAAGCGCCCTGCTCATGTATCAAGAGAGCCGGAGGATGCAGTGACCCTCGAGCGTCGTCGCCAGGCCAACGGCAATCGCGCCGAACCCGCCACACAGGACCGCCCGGCGCGCAAGCCAAACAGCCGTGGACCCAACAGCCGCGGACCACAGCGTGAGAAGCCAGCTTTACTCGGGCCACGCTAAAACCTAAGGGTTAATCGTTTAACAAAAGGGGCTTCGGCCCCTTTTTTGTTGGCTCATAAATGCGCACCTGCGGCCAGAGTAGACGCGTTTTTTTGCTAACTCGGCCAAAATGCATAAAAAAATGGCCTCCGAAGAGGCCCGAGCACAACATAAAAAACCTGGGGGAGGTTACTGACGCACACCTTCAACAGTGATGATTAGCTCAACTTCCTGTGACGCAGGCCCCAGGTCCATGGAAATATCAAAATCCTTCAGCGCCAGCGTGGTGGTGCCAGAGAAACCAGCGCGATAGCCACCCCAGGGGTCCTCACCTTCGCCGATAAACTTGGCATCCAATACGACCGGTTTAGTGACGCCATTGAGCATCAGGTTACCGGTAATATTAGCTGTATCGTCGCCCGTCATTTCAACCTTGGTAGACTCAAATGTCGCTGTAGGATGTGCGCCAACATTCAGGAAATCATCACTGCGCAGGTGCTTGTCACGCTCAGCGTGATTGGAGTCTACGCTGGTGGTGTTGATGCTGACCTTGACTGCACTGGCTTCTGGCTTATCCGCATCCCAGCTGAAGTTGCCGCTGAAATCGTTGAAGCGCCCATAGATCCAGCTGTAGCCCAGGTGGCTAATTTTGAAGTTGACCGAGGCGTGTTGCCCCTGTTGATCTATAACGTAATCCGCTGCCTGCAATGAACCCGACAGCGCCATCAAACCACCCAGTGCCAACCCTGCAAATGTCTTTTTCATACTAACTCTCCTTGGCGTTTTTAAGCCGCATGCCCAGCATGCGGCGCAATGTATCGTCACGATCCAGCAGGTGGTGCTTGAAAGCGCCTAGCGCATGCAAGGCCACCAGCCCGAGTACTCCCATCGCCATCCAGTAATGCACTGCACCAGCTCGATCCGCCTGTTCAGGCAGCCCGGTAACCAGCGCTGGTACCTCGAACCAACCGAACAAGCTGATGCCCTGTCCTTTAGCCGTCGAAATCAGATAGCCACTCATCACGATAATGCCCAGCAACAGATACAACAGCAGGTGTACCCACGCGGACAGGGCGATTTCCCATGGCTTATGCCCAGGGACCGCCTCTAATTTAAGATTGGCCAGCCGCCAACCCAAGCGCAATACCAGTAGCGCGGCTAACAGCAGACCTATGCTCTTGTGCCAGAAAGGCGCACTCGTGTAATAGGGGCTGTAGTAGGTCAGATCTGTCATCCACAGACCCAATGCGGCCAGCGCAAACACGCCAATCGCCATCAACCAGTGCAGAAAAATGCTGATCCAGCCATAACGGTGGGCGGTGTTTCGCAAAGGCATGACTGGCTCCAATTCATTAACACGCATGATCCCATCGAGAGATAGAGACAAAAAGCGCAATATTTGGTTCTAAAGCATCAGGTTTCCTTATGTTTCAGCTACAAAAAACCTCCCGGCGCCTGCGCGCGGGGAGGTTTTTAGCAGCCGGAGGGTAGGCTAAAAGAATAATCTTTTCAGTTCATGCCCAGGGTCACCGGCACGCATGAAGGCCTCCCCCACCAAAAATCCGTACACATCATGGGCCAGCATTAACTCTACGTCGGTACGATGCAAAATACCGCTCTCAGTGATCAGCGTCTTACCTTTGGGAATTTGTGGCAGAAGCTCAAGAGTGGTGTCCAGCGTCACCTCAAAGGTATGCAGGTTACGATTATTGATACCTATCAACGGCGTATCTAATTTGAGGCCGCGCTCCAGTTCAGCTGCATCATGCACCTCAACCAATATATCCAGCCCCTGCTGCCGCGCGGTGGCGGCCAATTCGCCCATCTGCACATCATCCAGGCAAGACACAATCAGCAGAATACAGTCGGCGCCCAGAGCACGGGCTTCTACCACCTGATAGGGATCAACCATGAAATCCTTGCGGATAACCGGCAGCGAGCACGCATTGCGCGCCTGTTGTAAATACTCATCATGGCCCTGAAAGAAGTCCACATCGGTGAGCACTGACAGGCAAGCAGCACCACCCTCCTCGTAACTGAGCGCAATCGCAGCGGGATCGAAGTTTTCGCGCAGCACACCTTTGCTAGGGGAGGCCTTTTTAATTTCGGCGATGACCGCCGGCTTGCGGGCACTGGCTCGGCTCTGCAACGCAGCAGCAAACCCCCGCGTGCTTGGTGCCGAAGCGGCCTGTTGTTCTAGTTCCTGCAGTGATACGCGCGCGCTGCGCTCGGCCACTTCTTCATGCTTGCGGGCGACAATGTTCTGCAAAATCGTCGGCACACTCATTGCGCGGCCTCCTCTCTAAACACCTCGGTAAAGGCGATCAGCTCGTTGAGCTTTTCCCGTGCCAACCCCGAATAAAGTGCATCGGAGGCCAGCTTGACACCTTCTTGCAAAGAGGTGGCGTGATCCGCCGCGTAGAGCGCTGCGCCGGCATTCAAGATAATAATATCTGCGGCTTTGTCACCTGCTTCGGTGGTGCGCTTGCCGAGCGCATCGCGAATCAGTGCCAGCGAAGCCAGCGGATCTTCAACAGTGAGACCAATCAGGCTACGACTCTTGATGCCCAGCTCTTCGGGACTGACATCATACTCGCGCACTTCACCATCTTTCAGTTCAGCAATGTGGCTGGTGGAAGCGAGACTCAACTCATCCAACCCATCTTTAGAGTGCACGACCAGCACATGCTCGCTACCGAGACGCTTGAGCACTTCGGCAATCGGCCGGCAAAGGGTCTGGGTAAAAACGCCAATCACCTGATGCTTGACGCCAGCCGGGTTGGTCATCGGCCCCAGCATGTTGAAAATAGTGCGCAGCCCCAGCTCGCGACGGGGATTAATCGCGTGCTTCATTGCCCCGTGATGAGCTGGGGCAAACATAAAACCAACACCCACGGTTTCGACACAGCGCGCCACTTGCTCAGGCGTGAGATCCAGATTGACCCCCGCGGCTTCCAGCAGGTCGGCACTGCCGCTCTTGCCGGAAACCGCGCGATTGCCGTGTTTGGCAACTTTGCCACCCGCGGCAGCGACTACCAGCGCCGCGGCGGTGGAAACATTGAAAATGTTGGCGCCATCGCCGCCAGTACCACAGGTATCTACCAGACGCTCAGCATCAATGGTGACACCTGCTGCCAGCTCACGCATGACCATGGCGGCGCCAGTGATCTCATCGAGCGTTTCACTTTTCATCCGCAGGGCGACTAGAAAACCACCGATCTGTGCATCGGTGCACTGACCCGTCATGATCTGGCGCATGACGTCCTGCATCTCTTCGGTACTCAGGTCGAGCTGATCAACTACCTTGCTGAGCGCTGTCTTGATGTCCATAAATGCTCCTATGCTCGCTGTCAGCCGCGCAGGCCGCCCTGCTGCTTGAGAAAGTTATCCAGTAGTTCGTGGCCCTGATCTGAAAGGATAGATTCGGGGTGGAACTGCACTCCCTCAATCATGAACTCACGATGGCGCACACCCATGATTTCATCCACGTTGCCCCCATCATCCTGCGTCCAGGCTGTCAGCTCCAGGCAATCAGGCAAGGTTTCGCGACTGATCACTAGCGAGTGATAGCGAGTTACCGTGAGTGGATTATTGAGACCCGCGAAAACACCCAGGCTCTGGTGGTAGACCGGGCTGGTCTTGCCATGCATGACCTGGCGAGCACGCACCACGTCACCACCGAAGGCCTGACCAATGCTCTGATGGCCTAGGCAAATACCGAGAATCGGCAGTTTGCCGGCAAAGTGTTTAAGCACCGCGACCGATACGCCCGCCTCATTCGGCGTGCAAGGTCCCGGCGATACCACGATGCGCTCTGGCGCCAGCGCTTCAATCTCGGCCAGCGTCAGCTCATCGTTGCGGATGACCTTCACTTCAGCACCCAGTTCGCCCAGATACTGCACCACGTTATAGGTAAAGGAGTCGTAATTATCGATCATTAACAGCATGGTATTGCTCCTTTACCGGGCGGCTTGTTCGGCGAGTGCGATGGCGCGAAACATGGCACGGCGCTTGTTGATGGTTTCTTCCCACTCCAGTGCTGGCACCGAGTCGGCAACAATCCCACCACCGGCCTGCACATGTAGCTCGCCGTTCTTGATTACCGCAGTGCGGATCGCAATCGCGGTATCCATATTGCCATTCCAAGCCCAGTAACCGACCGCGCCGCCGTATACGCCGCGCTTGACCGGCTCCAACTCATCAATGATTTCCATGGCGCGTATTTTTGGCGCGCCAGATAATGTACCGGCCGGCAGAATCGCGCGCAGAGCGTCCATCGCGTTCAACTCAGCTTTGAGCTCGCCCTGCACGTTAGAAACGATGTGCATCACGTTGGAGTAGCGCTCGATAACCATCTTTTCGGTCAGCTGCACCTTGCCGATTTCCGCCACGCGGCCCACATCGTTACGGCCCAAATCGATCAGCATCAAGTGCTCGGCAATCTCTTTGGCGTCCGACAGCAAGTCTTGCTCAAGCGCCAGATCTTCCTCTTCGGTCGCGCCGCGCGGGCGAGTACCGGCAATCGGGCGAACAGTCACCTCGCCCTCTTCCACCCGCACCAGCACTTCAGGCGAACTACCCACTACGTGGAAATCGCCAAAGTTGAAGAAGTACATATAAGGCGTGGGGTTCTGACTGCGCAGCGCACGATACAGATCGATAGGCTCAGCCTTAAAATCGATGCTCATACGCTGCGACGGCACAACCTGCATGCAATCACCGGCCAAAATATACTCTTTCACCGTGTCTACAGCGCGCTCGTAATCCTCGCGGGTGAAGCTCGCACGATAGTCCATTTCCATGTCAACGGAGGCATTTAGATCGAGCAGCTTGCGCGGCTGCATTGGTTGGCGCAGCTGTTCCAGCAATTGATCAAGACGTGCATTGGTCTGTGCAAAGGCATCCGCCTGTGCAGGATCCGCCAGCACGATGGCGTGCAGCTTGCCGGCAAGGTTGTCGAACACCACAACCTCATCTGAGACCATCAACAAAATATCCGGGGTACCCAAGGTATCCGGGTTGACGCTGTTGGCCAGACGCGGTTCGACGTAACGCACGCAGTCATAACCGAAATAACCAACCAGTCCGCCATTGAAACGTGGCAAGCCGGGGATTGAGGGCACCCGATAACGCGCCTTGAACTCTTCGACAAAGGCCAGCGGGTCAGCGCATTCGTGACGCTCCTGCTCAACACCATCGGTCAACACGGTGGCGGTATGACCATCCACCCGCAGCACGGTACGCGCTGGCAAGCCAATGATTGAGTAACGACCCCACTTTTCGCCGCCTTGCACCGACTCCAGCAGATAGGAGTAAGCACCATCGGCCAGTTTCAGGTAGGTAGACAGCGGGGTTTCAAGGTCGGCCAGTACTTCGCGCACTACGGGTACGCGGTTGTAGTCCTGGGCAGCCAGGCGAAGGAATTCGTCTTGAGTCATGATCAGCCTCATGGGCAAAAATTGTTGTCACACACAAACCAGGGGTGCCCGCGTATTACGCAGGCGAGCGCACATCAGACACGCCAACGCCAGCGGGCGAGCGCCTTGATAACTCTCATCAGTTTGCGGTTGCTGACAAACACGGCTGATCCATCTATCAGAAGGGATAACGCAGCAAGACTATATGAGCGCATCAAGTGAATCAACCAGCAAGTCAGGGTTTTCCGCTGCAATGGGCTCGCCGTGGTTGTAGCCATAACTGACCGCGACTACCGGCACACCAGCCGCTTTCGCCGCTCTTACATCACTGCGCGAGTCGCCCACAAAGAGTGCCTGAGCAGCGCTAACACCCGCTTGCTGCAACACCCAGAACAGCGCACCAGGATCAGGCTTTTGCGTGGGCAGCGTATCGCCGCCTACCAACCAGTCGAAGCTGTCGGCCAAGCCTTTATCCGCCAAGAGTTCGGGTAAAAAGCGCTCTGGCTTATTGGTGACCAGCGCCAGCTTAACGCCGCCTGCACGCAAGGCCGATAACAGTTCGGCTGCACCGGGATAAAGCCGCGTGCGGGAATGATCACCCGCGTAACAACGCAGGAAATCAGCAAGGCCAGACTCCGCCTCATGCTCATCCACACCAGCATGCTGCATACTGCCGGCTAGCGCACGGCGTACCAGTATCGCCGCGCCGTTGCCGACCCAGTCACGCACGCGCTCTATACCTGCGGGGGCACGGCCACGCAGCGCCAGCATCTGGTCTACCGCTGCGGCCAGATCTGGCACAGAGTCCATCAGCGTGCCATCCAGATCAAACATCACCAGCCGCGGAAGGTCGCCAGCGAACAGTTGCCGTAAAACCTGCATCTCAGCGTGCGACCTGGGCCAACTCGCTGCGCATGCGATCAATCACTTCTTTGTAATCCGGGGCATTGAAGATCGCAGAACCGGCAACAAAGGTGTCGGCACCGGCCTCGGCAATCGAACGAATGTTATCCACATTGACGCCGCCGTCGATCTCCAGACGAATATCGCGGCCACTGGCATCAATCAGCGCGCGGGCCTCGCGTAACTTGTCGAGCGTGCCTGGAATAAACTTCTGCCCACCAAAACCGGGGTTAACGCTCATCAACAGCACCATGTCGACCTTGTCCATTACATACTTCAACGCATCCAGTGAAGTGGCTGGATTGAACACCAGGCCAGCTTTGGCGCCACCCTGTTTAATCAACTGCAGTGAGCGGTCAACATGCTCCGACGCTTCAGGATGAAAAGTAATGTAAGAGGCACCGGCCTCAAGAAAATCACCGATCAGGCGATCCACCGGCTTGACCATCAAATGCACATCAATGGGAGCTGTAATGCCGTATTTGCGGAGCGCCGAGCAAACCATGGGGCCGATGGTCAGATTTGGCACGTAATGGTTGTCCATCACATCGAAATGCACGATATCCGCACCGTCAGCCAATACGTTGTCGACTTCTGCGCCCAAACGCGCGAAATCAGCGGACAAGATGGAAGGGGCAATGGCGTAATCTGGCATAGCAAACCTCAGCTGCGGCAACGATAGGAAATGCCGTCCAGTTTACCCCAAGCGCGCTACAGCTGCGCTGTTATACTCAAATCGACACCGTAAAAGGACTCCTCTGAATGCGCGCCACGCTGCTTTTATTAGCCATGTTGCTGCCCTTCCACGCCCAGGCGCAAACGCCCGAAACCGAAGCTGACGCTGCCCCGGAAGCAGTGGAGCCGAACACCCGTGTAGATGCACCCACGCGCAGCGCCCTCTACGAGCAAGCACTGGAGCGTAAGTTACCGACCGAAGAGCAACGCCAACTGGACTTTCATGGTGAATCGCAACTCGGCCTGTTTCTCCCGGCTGCACGCCCTGAGGCGCTCGGCGGCGTGTTACTGATTGCCGGGCCGGGTGAGCATGCTGATTGGCCGGAGTTGATTGCGCCGGTAAGACGTCAATTAAGCGATGCGGGCTGGAATACACTATCGATCAGCTTGCCTGATTCATCGGGCGCATCAGACAGCCCGCCCAACCCTCCAGCCGAAGATAACCAAGCGGACACACCGGATGAGGAGCTGAGTGAGGAAGAACAAGGGCTGCAAGCGGCAGACAACCAGCCGGACCAGCCACCCACACCAGAATTGAAACCAGCCAACAGCGATCCTGACTATGCCACCCGCGCCATGCAATTGATCCAAGCAGCTTGGCAAGTGCTTGCAGCAGAGGGCAATGAACACATCACCATCATCGCGCGCTCCGAAGCGGGTTACTGGGCCTTGCGTGCCGCCAGCCCGCCAGCCAGCGGCCAACCTCCGCAGGCGCTGATTTTATTCAAACCCAAAGACCCAGGCATTGAAGGGCAACCGAACATCAACTTGCTGCTGGAAAAGTGGGACAAGCCGTTGCTTGAGCTTTTCAATGCTGGCAGCCCACAAGGCGCCATTCAGGGCACAGAACATCAGCGTATTGCCCGGCGCACCGGCCACAACCTGTATCAACAATGGGATATCGACTACCTGCGGGACTCTATGCTCGCTGACGACATGCTACGTAAACGCTTACAGGGCTGGTTGGAGCGACGCTTGCTCAATCAAACGACTGAAGTCGGCGCCTCACCGAAACCCGCGATAACGCCTTAACGTTTCGTAAGCCTCTTGGATACGGTGAATTTGCTCTCCGGCACCGGATAGCTGCGACTCACCAGCCCCCCGAGCAATCAGCTTATCCGGGTGGTGCTTGCTCAGCTGCCGGCGATAGGCGCGCTTGATCTGCTCAGGACTATCATCCAGCTCAACCTTCAGCAGCGCTGCCGCTTGGTGCAAACGATCGTGACTGGCAACCGGCGGCCGCGCCGGGCTGCGCTGGCGTTGATGCTGCTGGTGTTTCTGATGCATGCGTTGCTGCTCGGCGTTGCCGACGCCCGCCTTGCTCGACCAAGCATCCAGTAGCACGCGTGCATCAGCGCTCAACTGCCCTGGCAACAAGGCCATCCGCCAACAGCAATCCAATAGCTCAGCAGCCCTGCCCGGCTCGCGGCGGCAAAATGTGCGCACTAACCGAGTCAACTCTGGCCCCGCGTTTTTACCGGCGTTGAAGTCGTGCATCGCGGCTAAACGCGCCGACTCATCCAACCGATATTGGTGCATCAAGTCCCGCGCCAGCTGTAGATGAGCTGGCGTCACGCGACCATTGGCTCGCGCCAGCCGCCCCATGCACAAAAACAGCACATGCTCGAAGCGTGTACTGCGCCCGCGTAACTCACCCAACTTACTCGACAAGTCACTCCAACGGCGCAACCGCCAATGCCTGTCCAGCGCATGCCCTAGCACTGCACCGAGCAGCGCACCTGGCACGCCCCCCGCCAGGCTTCCCACCACCGTGCCGAGTACCGTCACTGGCCAGAGCATAAGCTAACCCGCCACCAGCCGATCAGCGTCGGCAAGACGCTGCGGCGTACCCACATCAATCCAGTCTCCAGCAAAAAACTCGCCACTAACCAACCCTTGCTCCGCGGCCACGCGCAACAGCGGTGCCAGCTTGAACGCCGCAACCGGTTGCTCTGCCAGCAACGCGGGGTGCAGCACTGCAATACCGCTGTAGGTCAGGCCGGTCTCGCCCGGCGCGGGATTGCTGACCAGGCCGTCTTTCAGCATAAAGTCACCTTGTATGTGATGCGCAGGGTTGGCAATCAGCACCAGGTGCGCCAGCTTGCCTTGCGGCAACGTCAGCGCAGCGAAATCATAGCGGGTCCAGATGTCGCCATTAACCAGAATGAAAGGCCCATCGCCCAGCAGCGGCAGCGCCTTACGAATCCCACCACCGGTCTCCAACGCTTCATCTTCTGCAGACCATTGAATCTGCACAGCAAATTTGCTGCCATCTTCACAATATTGCTGTAACTGCTCACCAAGCCAGGCGTGATTAATAACCAGCTCGCGCACGCCCGCACACGCCAGCGCTTCGATATGCCACTGGATCAGTGGCTTACCCGCAACCGGCAGCAGGGGTTTAGGTGTACGCAAGGTCAGCGGGCGCATCCGCTCGCCTTTTCCGGCTGCAAGAATCATCGCCTTCATGCCTGCAGACCCAAACTGTCGAGCAATTGTTGTAATGGCCGCAAACGACCATCTTCGGCGCAAGCATCGCGTAAATAACCAATAAAACGCGGTGCATCTTGCAAGTAATGCGGCTTGCCATCGCGATGACAAATACGCGCAAAGATACCCAGTACCTTTAGGTGGCGCTGCACGCCCATCAAACGCGCCTGATCGAGAAACAGATCCAGCGCCTGCGGCACCGGAATGCCAGCAGCATTCGCCTTCGTCCAATAGCGAGTGAGCCATGCCGTGCGCTCTGCTGGAGCCCAGCTAAAAAACGCATCGGCAAACAGCGAGGTGGCGTCATAGCTTGCAGGACCATAGAGTGCGTCCTGAAAATCCAACACACCCGGCTCGCCCTGGGCGGTCATTAAATTGCGCGGCATGTAGTCCCGATGTACGAAGACCTGCGCTTCACCCAAATTACTGTCCAACAACAGCATCTGCAGCTGCTGCCAGCAAGACTGCTGCTGCTCGGTAAACTCGCGGCCCAGCTCGCGCGCCACATACCAGTCTGGGAATAACGCGAGTTCGCGCTGCAGCACCGCCCCATCGTAGGGCGGCAGCACGCCAGGGCGGCTAGCCAGCTGCCAACGTATCAGTGCCTCGATCGCAGCGTTAAACATCTGTTCCAGCTGCTGCACAGTGACGCCAGCCTCAATACTCTGCAGATAAGTTCGACTGCCCATATCTTCCAGCAACAGAAAGCCTTGCCCCAAATCACTGGCCAGTATCCGCGGCACTCTCACGCCAGCGTCCTGTAACAAGCCGGCGATGCGCACAAAAGGCGCACTGTCTTCATGCTCGGGCGGCGCATCCATCACAATCAGGCTGCGTTCACCCGCCTGCCAACGAAAGTAGCGCCGAAAGCTTGCATCCGCACTAGCTGGAGCCAGCGTACCTTCGCACACAGCCCCCCAATTCATCTGAGCGAAGCTCTCTGCGAGCGCGCCAGGCAGCCATTTTTGCAATTGCGTGGTTCTTATATCCATTTTCGCTCTTTTCTCATCGCAGCCACCAGGTTGTGCCCAATAGCCACCTTAATTGCCGTCAACTATTCTTTATCGAGTCGCCCCGCCCCATTACCGTTCCTTAGACTGAGGTCTTTTTCCGAGGTTTCCTAGCTCTGGCGGCGCCCTATGCTTTATTATCCGGTATCTTGCTGGACAGACACAGCATGCAGATTGCTATCTCCTCGCACAAGGCGCGCGAGCACGCACCGACTGGAAGCCCGGATAATTACATAATGGCCTACCGAACTCCTCCGTTTCGCTCTTCGTTTCCCATGCTGCTCGCCAGCTCCTTGCTGCTTGCTCAGCCTATCAGTGCGGTTGCTGCCGAACAGGTACGGTGCAGCGCCAGCGGCACCAGCTGGAGCTGCGAACCCATGCAGCCGCGCGGCGAATTGCCGCCAAGACCGCCACAAACCACGCCTGCCCCCGCACCGGTCAGCAACGCACCCGTCGGCATCGCAGCGCCGGCAGTTACCGCAGCTGCCGTGACCGCACCCCGTGTTAATGAGTTCAGCCAACTCGACTGGGTGCCACGCGAACAACTGACTAGCGAACAGCAGGCGGCTATCGCGCCGTACTGCGGCGGCACCTACGTGGAGCCTGAGCGCAGCGGTCGTGATGACGAAACGCCCTTTGATCAGCTGCCGGTACAAGCTTCTGCTGACTCAAGTCGATTTGAACAAGGCAGCCAGACTGGCGTTTTGGAAGGCGACGTTCTACTACGCCAAGGCCGCCTGCAGGCCAGCGCTGATCAAGCAAGCTTTGATCAGACTAATAGTAGCGCGCAGCTAAAAGGCAATGTGCGATTGCGCGACCAAGGCGTTTTGGTACTGGGCGACCAAGCCAGCATGCGTATCGACAATGGCGAAACTCGCATCGACAACGTGCAGTATGTAGTGCACGAGGCAGGGGCCCGCGGCGACGCGGAAAAATTGCTGCGCCGTGATGACGCAGTAATTGTCATGACTAACGGTAGCTACACCACCTGCGAGCCGGGCCAAAACACTTGGTCGCTGCACAGCAAAGACATTGAGCTGGACCGTGAAAAGGGCTGGGGCGAAGCAAAACACGTAACCCTTAAGGTCAAAGACGTACCGGTCTTCTATACCCCTTACATCTATTTCCCCCTGGATGACCGTCGTCATACCGGTCTGCTGCCACCCTCGTTCAGCCACTCGACCGACAACGGCACCGAGATCGAGACGCCGTACTACATCAATATCGCCCCCGATTATGACGCCACTATTTACCCGCGATATATGTCTGAGCGCGGCATGCAGCTGGAAGGCGAATTCCGCTACCTTAAGCCAGACAATGCAGGCAGCGTTTCTGCTGCCTACCTGAACGACACAAAATACGATGAAAACCGCTGGCTGTATGGCTGGCAGCATCAAGGCGGCTTGAGTAGCCGCTGGAGCACTGAAGTCGACTACACCGACATCAGCGATCCTTTCTACTTTCAAGACCTGAACTCAGCGCTCGACGTACGCAGCGATACCTACGTTGATCAGCGCGCAGGCGTTACCTACCGTGGTGACGGCTGGCGCTTTAATGCGGCGGTACACGGCTACGAGCTAGCGACCATTACATCGCTGACTCCCTACGAGCGCTTGCCACAATTGCGCCTCGATGGAGCGGACTGGCTAGGTAACTCCGGCCTGCGCTTTGGCTACAAAGCCGAATACACGTATTTTGATCGTGATCTGGATAGCGGCTTCATCACCGGCCAAGACGGCATCCAGTTCGACAGCTTGGGCAATCCCATTTTGACGCCCGACGAAAACCTGGTTGGCCTACAGCGGGCTACTGGTCACCGCGTCAGCGTCAGCCCCAGTCTGAGCTATCCGTGGCGCAACAACTGGGCCTTTGTTACTCCCAGCGTGCGTACCCAGTCGACCTATTACGACCTTGATTTCGACTCCCAAACTGATGGCTTTGACTACGCTGGCGCTAACACCACGCCATCAAGCACCATTCCGGTCGCGAGCCTGGACGGCGGTCTGTACTTCGACCGCCAAACCAACTGGTTCGGTAACAGCCTGCGCCAGACGCTGGAGCCGCGAGCCTTCTATTTGTATGCACCGGATGAAGACCAAAACGATCAGCCGTTATTCGATACCAACGAAAACACCTTCAGCTATAACTCGCTATTCCGCGACGACCGCTTCAGCGGCAACGACCGTGTGGGCGACGCCAACCAGCTGTCGCTTGGTGTAACCAGTCGCGCGCTGGAAAATGATGGTAGCGAGCGAGCCCGTGGCAGCTTTGGCCAGGTGTTCTACTTTCGCGACCGCAACGTCCAGCTGCTAGAGCCGGACGGTACCGCGCCGGAAGCTGACACCTCTTCATCGTCAGCCTACGCGGGCGAGTTGATGTATAAAGTCAGCGATGCTTGGCGCCTGAATGCCGATGCGCTTTGGGATCCGGATGACAGTGCCAATGACGCCGGTAGCTTGATGGCTAACTACCAGCCCGAGCCGCGCAAGATACTCAATATGGGCTACCGCTACCGCAACAACATCAACACCTTCAACGCGTTGACCGGTAGCTTTGATCGCGACGCCGACCAGCGCATTGATCAGTCCGACATGTCGTTTATGTGGCCACTAGGCCCACAATGGAGCGTCATCGGCCGCTGGCAGCATGACTTCGCCGAAGATCGAACCCTTGAAGCATTCGGTGGTCTGGAATACGACAGCTGCTGTTGGAAGCTGCGCGTAGTCAACCGCTACTGGGTCGACTACAACGAGTTTGAATCGGTCGCTCAGGACGAAACCAATCGCGGTATCTTCCTGCAAATCGTCCTCAAGGGCCTTGGCAGCGTGACCGGCAACGACGTCGACAGTCTTCTCGACGATGGAATCCCAGGCTATAGAGAGCGTGAAAATAATGCATTGTAAGTTTATACCGGCCGTCTTCAGCCTGTGCGCTGCCATGCTGTTCGGCACTGCCGCTCAGGCCGAAGTTGTACCTCTGGACCGGGTTGCGGCCATCGTCGACAGCGACGTGGTCATGGTGAGTCAGGTAAAAGAGCGCATACAGGCAGTTCGTCAGCAGTTGCGCCAAAACGGCACAGAGCTGCCGCCCGAAGATCAGCTGCAATCACAAGTGGTTGATCGCCTGGTACTTGAAAGCATTCAGCTGCAAATGGGCGAACGCGCCGGTATCCGTATCGACGATGGCGCCCTGAATCAGGCCATGCAGCAAATCGCCGCTCGCAACAATGTCACCCTGGATCAATTCCGCGCCGCCCTCGAACGCGACGGCATTAGCTACAACCAGGCACGTGAGCAAATTCGTCGCGAGATGATCATCAACCGAGTGCGTCAGCGCCGCGTACGCGACACCATTCAGGTTACTGATCAAGAAGTGCGCAACTTTCTCAGTTCAGAAGTCGGCAGATATCAGACCTCAGCGGACTTCCGCTTGGCCATGATTGTGTTGCCGCTGGCAGAAAGCGCGAGCCCGGCAGACGTCGAGAAAGCAGCCAAGGCTGCAGGCGACATTTACCAGCAACTGAACCAGGGCGCTGACTTCAACACCCTGGCCGCCAGCCGCTCTGCGGGCGACACAGCACTGGAAGGCGGTGAGTTAGGCTGGCGCAAGGCAGCACAACTGCCAGGCCCATTCGCCAACGCCGTCAGTCAGTTGGACATAGGTCAGATCACTCAACCGATGCGCTCGCCTGCGGGCTTCCACATTCTCAAGTTACTCGAGAAGCGCGGCGGTGAAGGTCAGCTGGTGCAGGAATTTAACGTCCGCCACATCCTGATCAAGCCCAGTGAAATACGCTCTGAAGGCGAAGCGGCTCAGCTGAGCCAGCGTTTGTATGATCGCATTGCGGCAGGTGAATCCTTCGCTGAACTGGCTAAATCCTATTCAGAAGATCCGGGCAGCGCGCTCAATGGTGGCGACCTGAACTGGGTTACCGCCGACGCACTGGCGCCAGAGTTCGCTGAGGTAATGACCAGCCTTCCGGAGAACCAGGTCTCGGTGCCATTCCAAAGCCAATACGGCTGGCACATTCTGGAAGTAACCGGCGAGCGTGAGGTCGACATGACCGATGAGATGCGCGAACAGCAAGCCAGGAACCTGATCCAGAGCCGCAAGTACGAAGAAGAACTGCAGTCCTGGCTGTTAAAAATTCGCGACGAAGCTTACGTCGAGACCAAGATCTAGTGAGCCAGCCCTGCCTCGCGATAACCGCCGGTGAGCCGGCGGGTATCGGTCCCGATCTCTGTATCCAGATAGCTCAGCAACCCAGCACTCTGCAACGCGTGGTGATCGCCGATCCCGAACTGCTGCGCAGTCGAGCTGCGTTGCTCGGGCTTCCAATAGAGCTGTCCATCTACGACCCTGACGCCATCGCAGTACCCCAGGCTGCCGGGCAGCTACACGTGCTGCCCGTACCTCTGGCAGCGCCCTGCCAAGCAGGCCAGTTGGACAGCCGCAACGCTGAGTACGTGCTCAATACCCTGCGTCTTGCGGGTGAGGGCTGCTTGTCTGGCAACTTTGCGGCAGTGGTTACCGCACCGGTACACAAAGGCATCATCAACGAAGCCGGCGTTCCCTTTTCCGGGCATACCGAATTCTTTGCCGAGCTGACCCATACCGAGCAGGTAGTGATGATGCTAGCTTGCCCCGGTCTGCGGGTCGCACTGGCCACCACACACCTGCCGTTGCGCGCCGTTGCAGACGCCATCACGGGTCCGTTGCTGGAGCGAGTTATCCGCATTCTGCACAGCGATCTGATCAGCAAATTCGGTATTGCCGCGCCGCGTATTCTGGTCTGTGGCCTGAATCCACATGCCGGCGAAGATGGACACCTTGGGCGCGAAGAGCTGGATATCATCATTCCCGCTTTGAATGCCCTGCGCAGCCAAGGCATCAACCTTATCGGACCGTTGCCGGCGGACACCTTGTTTACAGCCAAGCACCTGGACCAGGCTGACGCGGTACTTGCCATGTATCACGACCAGGGCTTGCCAGTACTCAAACATAAGGGTTTTGGCCAGGCAGTGAATATCACCCTGGGCATGCCAATTATTCGCACCTCCGTCGATCACGGCACCGCGCTGGATCTGGCTGGCACCGGCAAAGCAGATGCCGGCAGCCTCTTGGTCGCGCTGACCACTGCCGCGCAAATGATCGACGCTCGGAGAGCACTATGAATCAGTTTCCGCAACATAAGGCGCGCAAGCGTTTTGGCCAAAACTTCCTGCACGATGCCGGCGTGATCGATCGCATCATCCGGGCCGTCGCGCCCCGTGAAGGCGATCATCTGGTCGAGATCGGTCCAGGTCAGGGCGCTATCACCTCCGGTCTACTGGCCAGCGGAGCGCAGCTGGACGTAGTTGAACTTGACCACGACCTGCACCCTATTTTGATGGGCCAATTCGGCTTTAATGAGCGCTTTAAACTGCACAAGGGTGACGCACTCAAGTTCGATTTCAGCCAACTGGCCACCGATGAACGCAAGCTACGCGTCGTCGGCAACCTGCCCTACAATATTTCCACGCCGTTGATGTTTCATTTACTGGCGCAGTCTCACTGTGTTGGCGACATGCACTTCATGCTGCAGAAGGAAGTGGTGCAACGACTGGCCGCCACTGCGGGCATGAACCATTACGGCCGCCTGGGCATCATGGTGCAATACCACTGCACCGTAGAGCATCTGTTTGATGTCGGCTCAGGCGCTTTCAAACCCGCACCCAAAGTTGACTCTGCGATTGTGCGCTTAACGCCGCACGCCACCTTGCCACACCCGGCAGACGACGTGAAAATCCTTGAGAACCTGGTGCGTGAAGCCTTTAATCAGCGTCGCAAAACCCTGCGCAACACACTCAAGCCGCTGCTCACTGCTGAGCAGATCGAAGCCGAAGGGCTCGACCCAGGCATTCGCCCAGAACAAGTTGACCTGGGCGGGTTCGTGCGGCTGGCAAACCACTTGGCTCGACTGGAGGCATCCTCATCATGACCAAAGCCGACACCTACGCCATCGAAGTCAGCGTGCAAACACGCTATCTACGCGAGCAGTCCGACCCAAACGCTGAACGCTTCGCCTTCGCTTACACCATCACGATTGCCAATCAGGGCGTGTTACCTGCGCAGTTGCTCAGTCGCCACTGGTTGATCACCGATGGCAACAGCAAAGTACAGGAAGTGCAGGGCCCTGGGGTGGTCGGCGAGCAGCCAACCATAGCGCCCGGCGCCAGCCATACCTACACCAGCGGCTGCCTGTTGGACACGCCAGTGGGCACCATGGAAGGCAGTTATGACATGCGCGCCAGCGACGGCCATCAGTTTGTTGCCGAGATAGATCGCTTTCGGCTGGCCAAACCCAACGCATTAAACTGAATCGAGTAAATAGATACCGGTATGACGATTTACGCTGTTGGCGACATTCAAGGCTGCCTCAAGCCACTCAAATGCCTGCTGGCCGAAGTCGATTTCAACCCGTCCAGAGACGTGCTCTGGTCTGTGGGCGACATGGTTAACCGCGGGCCCGAGTCGCTCGAAACCTTGCGCTATCTGAACAGTCTGGATAACGCTTGCGTCGCGGTGCTTGGAAACCACGACCTGCATCTGCTGGCAGCGGCCTACGACAGTAAGCGGCTACGCAAGTCCGATACGTTGAAGACCCTACTGAAAGCGGATGACCGAAAAAAGCTGATTGACAGCCTGCGCCAACGCCCGCTCGCACACTACGATGCAGCTCGTGGCTATGTTATGAGCCACGCGGGCATCCCGCCGATATGGAGCATCAAGCAGACCCTGGAACTGGCATCAGAGGTTCAGAGCGTCCTGCAATCCGACAAACGCCTACCGGGCTTTCTTGATGAAATGTACGGTAATGAGCCGGCGCGCTGGAAGGACAGTCTCAAGGGTATGCCGCGGTTGCGTGCCATCACCAACTACCTGACCCGCATGCGCTTCTGCAAGCCCGATGGCACCTTGGACCTGAAGTCCAAAGAAGGTCTGGAAACCACACCCAAGGGCTATGCGCCCTGGTTCCGCTACCCGCGCAAAGATCCTGCAGCCCAGGTAGTCTTTGGCCATTGGGCGGCACTGGAAGGCCGTACCGACATGCAAGGTGTGCACGCGTTGGACACCGGTTGTGTCTGGGGCGGACGCATGACACTGATGAATCTCGACAGCCAGGAACTGCATCATTGCAACTGTTCTAGCTAACCTATTGCGGAGCCTTCACCATGAGCGATTTTCAACGTATTGACCCGAGCGTGGCTAGCAGCCTGCTGCAAGACGGCGCAGCACTGGCAGACATCCGCGACCCGCAGAGCTATTCGCAGGGCCACATACCGGGCGCTGTACGGCTAGACAACGACAACCTCGGCCAATTTGTCGCCGCCGCTGACAAGCAGACCCCTCTGGTCGTCTGCTGTTATCACGGCAACTCCAGCCAGCCTGCCGCCGCTTATTTGGCCAGCCAGGGCTTTACCGCGGTTTATAGCCTGGACGGCGGCTTTGAACTGTGGCGCCAACAGTATCCGGACCAGGTCAGCCACGACTGAAGCGTCGGTTACGAAAAAAACTCGGTTTTCTCCTTTCCCTGCGCCGCGATATGCATCTATCCTGATTTCAGGAGATTCATAAAGAGCAAGTCGGTCTGCTGGCTTCCGATAACAACGGGAGCCTGCCGGATCCGTCGTCCGGCCAGCCATTCTGGTCGCCCGGTGCCTCCGACAGACTCCCCGACCATGCCCGTCTTTGCGTTTTGGGGGAATCACGCATCTGGATATGCCGTCGCCCGGTAAAGCGCGTCAGGCGGGCTGTTGCCCGGAAGTTTCAGACCTCATCCCTGGTAACAGCGAGGTCGTGTCATGAGCATATTCAGTCATTTCCAGAACCGCTTCGAAGCCACCCGACAAGAAGAGTACAGCCTTCAGGAATACCTGGAGCTCTGCAAAACCGACCCCACAACCTACGCCTCTGCCGCCGAACGCTTGTTGATGGCAATCGGCAAACCCGAACTGGTCGACACCTCACTCGACCAGCGCTATTCACGTATCTTTTCCAACAAAGTGATCAAGCGCTACCCCGCCTTTGCCGATTTTCACGGCATGGAAGACGCCATCGAGCACATCGTTTCCTTCTTCCGGCACGCCGCGCAGGGGCTGGAGGAACGTAAGCAGATTCTCTATCTGCTGGGCCCGGTCGGCGGCGGCAAGTCCTCTTTGGCAGAAAAGCTGAAGTCGCTGATCCAGCAAGTGCCCTTCTATGCCATCAAGGGCTCACCGGTATTTGAATCACCGCTCGGGCTTTTCAATGCCGAGGAAGATGGCGACATTCTGGAAGAAGACTTCGGCATTTCGCGCCGCTACCTCAACAGCATCATCTCGCCTTGGGCGGTCAAGCGTCTGCACGAGTTCAATGGTGATATCTCACAGTTCCGCGTAGTCAAACTCTACCCCTCAATACTGCAACAGATCGCTGTGGCCAAGACTGAGCCCGGTGACGAGAACAACCAAGACATCTCATCCCTGGTCGGCAAAGTCGACATTCGCAAGCTGGAAGAATTTCCGCAAAACGACCCGGACGCCTACAGCTACTCTGGCGGCCTATGCCGCGCCAACCAGGGCTTACTGGAGTTTGTCGAGATGTTCAAAGCCCCCATCAAGGTGCTGCATCCGCTGTTGACCGCCACCCAAGAGGGTAACTACAACAGCACCGAGGGCATGGGCGCTATTCCGTTCAGCGGAGTGATACTGGCGCACTCCAACGAATCCGAGTGGCACAGCTTCCGCAACAACAAAAACAACGAGGCTTTCATCGACCGCATCTACATCGTCAAGGTGCCCTATTGCCTGCGAGTCAGCGATGAAATCCAGATTTACGCAAAACTACTCAGCAACAGCTCGCTAGCCAACGCGCATTGCGCGCCGGATACGCTGAAAATGCTGGCGCAATTCACCACCCTCTCGCGCCTCAAGGAGCCGGAAAACTCCAACGTCTACTCCAAGATGCGCATCTACGATGGTGAAAACCTCAAGGATACCGACCCCAAAGCCAAATCGATTCAGGAGTACCGTGATTCGGCCGGTGTAGATGAGGGTATGAACGGCCTGTCCACCCGCTTCGCCTTCAAAATCCTCTCCAAAGTATTCAACTTCGACACAACCGAGATAGCCGCAAATCCGGTACATCTGCTTTATGTACTAGAGCAACAGATCGAGCAGGAACAGTTCCCCAACGAGATTGGTGAGCGTTACCTGCGTTTTCTCAAGGAATATCTGGCACCCCGCTACGTCGAGTTCATCGGCAAGGAAATCCAGACGGCCTACCTTGAGTCCTACAGCGAGTACGGTCAGAACATCTTTGATCGCTACGTACTCTACGCCGACTTCTGGATTCAGGATCAGGAATACCGTGACCCAGAAACCGGCGAGATTCTCAATCGCGTCTCGCTTAACGAAGAGCTTGAGAAAATCGAGAAGCCGGCTGGGATCAGCAACCCCAAGGATTTTCGTAACGAGATCGTCAACTTCGTGCTGCGCGCACGGGCGCAGAATAACGGCAAAAATCCCAGCTGGCTGTCATACGAGAAATTGCGGGTAGTGATTGAGAAGAAGATGTTCTCCAACACCGAAGACCTGTTGCCGGTGATCAGCTTCAACGCCAAGGCCTCCAACGAGGACCAGAAGAAACACAACGACTTCGTCACCCGCATGGTCGAACGCGGCTATACCGAAAAGCAGGTGCGGCTCTTATCGGAATGGTATCTGCGCGTTCGCAAAGCGCAGTAACGGCAATTCTGTTACTGCGCTTTGCCCGGCTGCCAGCTTCAAGGGGCCAGTAGCGCGGCACCGCTGGAGCAGGCAGAAGTTTGGACTGAGCACGGCCAGCTGCCAGCTTATCGCTTGCGGCTGGCCCCGGAGGGGCCATGAGTTATGTAATTGACCGACGTCTTAACGGCAAAAACAAGAGCACCGTAAACCGCCAGCGGTTTCTGCGGCGCTACAAGTCACACATCAAAAGGGCCGTGGAGGACGCCGTCGGGCGCCGCTCGATTACCGACATTGAGCATGGCGAAAACATCAGCATTCCCGGCCGCGACATTGATGAGCCCACGTTTCACCATGGTCAAGGTGGCCGCCAGACTCAAGTGCATCCCGGCAATAAGGAGTTCTCCCCGGGCGACCGCTTCGCACGCCCCCAGGGAGGCGGGGGTGGCACCGGCGGCAATCAGGCTGGTGACAACGGCGAAGGCATGGATGAGTTTGTGTTTCAGATCACCCAGGACGAGTTCCTCGACTTCATGTTTGAAGACCTCGCCCTGCCCAACCTGATCAAACGCCAACTGACCGGCACAGACACCTTTAAGCCGGTGCGCGCCGGCATTAGCCAGCAAGGCAATCCCTCGCGCATCAATATCGTGCGCTCAATGCGCGCCGCCCATGCACGCCGCATCGCTCTCAGCGGCGGCAGCCGAAAACGGCTGCGCGCCGCCCTCGCAGAACTGGAAGTACTGCGTCAAACCAGTCCAGACGACCTGATAGCCATCCAAGCACTGCAAGAGGAAATTTCGGCACTGCGCGTACGGGTTGAACGTATTCCTTTTCTGGATACCTTTGATCTGCGCTACAACCTGATAGTCAAACAACCCAACCCCTCATCCAAGGCTGTGATGTTCTGTCTGATGGATGTATCCGGCTCCATGACTCAGGCCACCAAGGATTTGGCCAAGCGCTTCTATATCTTGCTCTACCTGTTTTTGCGACGGAATTACGAGCGCATCGAGGTGGTGTTTATCCGCCACCACACCAGCGCCAAAGAAGTTGAAGAGGAAGAGTTCTTCTATTCACGCGAGACCGGCGGCACCATTGTCTCCAGCGCCCTGCGTCTCATGCAGGAAATTATCGAGGATCGCTACCCGGTCAGCGAATGGAATCTCTACTGCGCCCAGGCCTCGGATGGCGACAACTGGAATGACGACTCGCCCATCTGCCGCGATCTCCTAATCAACAAGATCATGCCGGCCATGCAGTACTACTGCTATGTGGAAATCACTCCGCGCAAACATCAGACGCTCTGGCAGGAATACCAGGCGGTGGCCGAGCACTTTGCCGACAGCTTTGCACAGCAGCAGATCACCGACGCCGGCGACATCTACCCGGTTTTTCGCCAGTTGTTTCAGAAGAGGATGGCAACATGACTCGAACCCCCGTTTCCACCGGCTCGGAATGGACCTTCGAGTTAATCCGCGAATACGACCGGGAGATCGGCCGCATCGCCCACGACATTTACGGGCTGGACACTTACCCCAATCAGATCGAAGTGATCACCGCCGAACAAATGATGGACGCCTACGCCTCGGTTGGCATGCCGCTGGGCTATCACCACTGGTCCTACGGCAAACATTTTCTGGCCACCGAAAAAGGCTACAAGCGCGGTCAGATGGGGCTCGCTTATGAGATCGTGATCAACTCGGACCCTTGCATTGCCTATCTCATGGAAGAGAACACCATGACCATGCAGGCACTGGTCATCGCCCATGCCTGCTATGGCCACAACTCGTTTTTCAAGGGTAACTACCTATTCCGCAGCTGGACCGACGCCAGCGCTATCATCGACTACTTGGTCTTCGCCCGGCAGTACATCACCGAGTGTGAGGAGCGCTACGGCATCGATGCCGTGGAGGACTTGCTGGATTCCTGCCACGCGTTGATGAATTACGGCGTTGATCGCTACAAACGCCCCTACCCGATCTCTGCCGCCGAGGAGCGGCAGCGCCAACAGGAACGCGAAGAACACCTGCAGCGCCAGGTAAATGAACTCTGGAAGACCATCCCTCTGGGCCACGGCGCGCCAGAGGACGACGAGCCCAGCCTGCGCTTTCCCTCCGAACCGCAGGAAAACCTGCTGTACTTCATCGAAAAGAACGCGCCGCTGCTGGAGCCTTGGCAGCGGGAAGTCGTGCGTATCGTCCGTAAAATTGCCCAGTACTTTTATCCGCAGCGTCAGACCCAGGTAATGAACGAGGGTTGGGCGACCTTCTGGCACTACACCCTGCTCAACCATTTGTACGACGAAGGCAAAGTAACCGACGGCTTCATCATGGAGTTTTTGCAGTCGCATACGAGTGTCATTCACCAACCAGCGTTCGACAGCAATTGGTACAGCGGCATCAATCCCTACGCCTTGGGCTTCGCCATGATGCAGGACATTCGCCGCATCTGCGAAAAACCCACTGAGGAGGATCGCCACTGGTTCCCCGACATTGCCGGCAGTGATTGGCTAGAAACCATCAATTTCGCTATGCGCACCTTCAAGGACGAAAGCTTCATCCTGCAATATCTGTCGCCAAAGGTAATCCGCGATTTCAAATTATTCGCCATCGTCGACGATGAAACTGACGATCACCTGGAAGTGACGGCTATCCACAACGAAAACGGTTACCGCGCGGTGCGCGAGCTGCTCGCCGCGCAATACAACCTCGGCAACCGCGAACCCAATATTCAGGTCTGGTCGGTGGATCGCCGAGGGGACCGCTCAATTACCCTTAGGCATCAGCGCCACGAAGGCAAGCCGCTGGGCAAGTCGACCGATGAGATGCTCAAACATCTGCATCGACTTTGGGGGTTCGACATTCACCTGGAGAGCCGCGACAACAATCGGCTAGTTGCCGAGGCGCACATCCCCCCGCGCCCGCAACCCGAGGAGGAGCGGCTACCGCGTTTTGATCTGAATATTCCGCCGATTTGAATAAACACTTGAAGCCACCGCGCCAAGGCGGGAAGCTTGCGCACTGATATTCCGCAAGAAGCGCAGGGCATGACAGAGAACACAATAACCTATCTGGTCGGCGGTGCCGTCCGCGATCAACTGCTAGGCCGCCCGGTCACCGAGCGAGACTGGGTAGTGGTTGGCAGCACCCCGGAGGCCATGCTCGCGCAGGGCTTTCAGCCGGTCGGGCAAGACTTCCCCGTGTTCATCAAGCCGCAAACGGGGGAGGAATACGCTCTTGCGCGTACCGAGCGCAAAAGCGGCAAGGGCTACGGCGGCTTCACCTTCCACACCAGCCCGGATGTCACTCTGGAAGACGACCTGATTCGCCGCGACCTGACCGTGAACGCCATGGCGCAAGCGCCGGACGGCAGCATCATTGATCCTTACGGCGGGCGGAAGGATCTGGAGAAACGCCTGCTGCGCCACGTTTCTTCGGCGTTCGCCGAAGACCCACTGCGCGTGCTGCGGGTAGCCCGCTTTGCCGCGCGTTACGCGCATCTGGGTTTTCAGGTTGCACCGGAAACCATGGCGTTGATGCGGCAACTGTCGGAATCCGGCGAGCTTCAAGCGCTCACCCCCGAGCGCAGTTGGAAGGAGATCAGCCGCGCGTTGATGGAACCCAATCCTGACGTATTCATTCGCGTTCTGCGTGAGTGCGGCGCCTTAGTCGAACTCTTGCCCGAAATCGACGCCTTGTTTGGCGTTCCGCAGCCAGAAGCCCATCATCCGGAAATCGATACCGGAGAGCATATCCTGCAAGTGCTGCAGATCGCCGCACGCGATCAGTTCCCGCTCACGGCCCGCTGGGCCTGCCTGCTGCACGACCTGGGCAAAGGACTAACGCCAGAAGCCGAGTGGCCGAAACATCACGGCCATGAGCAGAAGGGGCTTAAAACAGTAAAAGCGGTTAATCAACGCTGCAAGGCACCAAAAGACTGCCAAGAACTGGCGCTGCTGTGCTGCGAATACCACACGCATTGCCACCGCGCCCTGGAGCTGCGGCCACAGACGCTGATCAAGCTATTCAAGGCGCTGGATATCTATCGCCGTGCTGAGCGCTTTGAAACCTTTTTGGCGGTATGCCGTGCCGATGCGCAAGGTCGCACCGGACGCGAGCAAAGTGATTACCCGCAAGCTGATTACCTGCGCGGCGCTGCCGATGCCGCACGCAACGTCAGTATTCAGCCACTGCTGGACAAAGGACTACAGGGAGCAGATCTGGGCAAAGCGTTGGAGCTCAGCCGGCAGCAGGCTATCGCCGATTACAAAGCCGCGCTGGGTTGACTGGCCTGCAATAGCGAATCTGGCGTCAGATCTTGATCTTGCCACGTCAGAGCCACCGGCCAGAGCTGCTGCGCACCCTGCCATGCAGCCCAATGTTGCGCGTAACTCTGCTCACTGCCAGGCAATCGCACATTGGGCGCCAACAACGCTAGCGGCCACAGCACAAACGCATTGCGCAGCACTTCGGGGCGCGGCAATAGCAAACCAGCGTGCATACCGGTCAAATCCCCGTAGGTCAGAATATCGATATCCAGTGTAATGCGGCCCGGCACCTTAGCCTCACGCCGCCCACAGGCAGCCTCAACCGCTTTAAGCGCAGCGTTCAGGTCGACCAACGACAACGTGGTATCAAAGGCAGCGGCCATGTTGTAAAAGCGCTTGCCGAGCATCCCCACAGCATCACTCTCAAAAACCGGTGATAACTGCAAGTTACAGCCCAGCTGCTGCAGCGCATCCAGCCCGCGCTGCAGGTGGTAGTCCCGTGCGGCATTACTGCCTAGACCGAGATAAACGCGGTTCACGACGGTAACACCCCGCGCTCAATTAGCACGCCCACGCCGCCCGTCGCTTGCTTCACCGCAGCGGGTTTGGTGACTCGCAGGCGCAACCACGGGATATCAAATTCTTTGCGCAACAGCGCGGCCAGCTGTTCGGCGAGCGTCTCGACCAGCAAAAACTCGCTGGCCTCTACAAAAGTCGTGATGTACTCGCTGATCGCGGCGTAGTTCAGGGTGGCAGACAGGTCTTCATTCGCGGCGGCTGGGCGAATATCCCAAGCCATATCCAGATCAAAGATCAGCGGTTGACGAATGGTGCGCTCCCAATCGTATACCCCGATCACAGCGTCCGTTGTTAACCCCTTGATAAAAACCTGATCCACGCATTGCTCCAGTGTCGACTACAATCGTCGTTTTCATTATGGTCAGCATTATGTCCGCTAACCTGTTGCTATGGTCCTGTATCGCCTACCTGCTCGGCTCGATATCCTTCGCCGTGCTGATCAGCCGTTTGCGTCATTTGCCCGACCCGCGCCAGCTCGGCTCACACAACCCAGGCGCCAGCAACATGCTACGCCTGGGGAGCCGTTCACTGGCGCTGGCGACCCTGCTTGGCGACCTCAGCAAGGGCTTGCTGGCGGTATGGCTAGCGCGTCAGGCTGAGTTACCGCTGTCCCAACAAGGCTGGGTCGGACTCGCTGCGGTCTGCGGTCACGTCTTACCGATTTACCACGGTTTGCAGGGCGGAAAAGGCGTTGCCACTGCCGCCGGGGTTATGTTGATTCTGGCTTGGCCCGCCGCATTGCTGGCAGCGCTGATCTGGGCGTTAACCTTCTACTGGCAACGCATCGCCTCGCTTGCCTCTTTGCTCGCTAGCCTATCCTTGTTGCCGTGGCTAGCCTGGCAAACGCCGGAACTGTTGCTGCCCATTAGCTTGATGGTCAGCCTGATTCTACTACGCCACAGGGTGAACATCGGCCGCTTGTTAAACGGTCAGGAAAATCGCTTCGAGCCCTGACCGCTCAAGCCTTGACCACAAGCGGTGGCAACTGATCCATCGGCCAGCGCGCACGCGCTTCAATACCTGCCACATCATGTTGGCCGGCCATCAAACGCTGACAGCCAGCGTAGGCAATCATGGCGCCATTGTCCGTACAGAACGCCGGGCGCGCGTAATACACCTCGCCTTTCAGACCGGCGGTCATTTTTTCCAGACTGGACCTTAAACGTTGATTGGCGCTCACACCGCCAGCAATAACCAGACGATTGAGTCCAGTCTGCTTAAGCGCACGCTTACACTTAATCGTCAGTGTTTCTACTACAGCGGTTTCAAACCCCAGTGCCAAATCAGCTTGCATCTGCTGACTGATTTCACCTTCGCGGGTGCATTTCTGCCAAGCGTTGAGCACCGAGGTTTTCAGGCCGCTGAAACTAAAATCCAGCCCGGGCCGATCTGTCATTGGCCGTGGGAACACAAAAACACCGGCCTCGCCATGTTCAGCCAGGCGAGCTATCTCTGGACCGCCGGGATAAGGCAGCCCCATCAATTTGGCCGTTTTATCAAATGCCTCGCCCGCGGCGTCATCCAACGACTCCCCCAATAGTTGGTACTCCCCAATGCCATCTACGCGCACCAATTGGGTATGGCCACCCGACACCAGCAAAGCGACGAACGGAAACTCAGGCGGGTTCTCTTCCAGCATAGGTGCCAGCAAGTGACCTTCCATGTGATGCACGCCCAGCGCAGGTACGCCCCAGGCGAACGCCAGCGCACGAGCGCAGGCACCACCCACCAGCAGCGCGCCTACCAAACCAGGGCCTGCGGTATAAACTACGCCATCAACGTCACCCGGCTGCAGGCCTGCCTGCTCAAACACCTCGCGCATCAAGGGCACTAATCGCTTTACGTGGTCACGTGACGCCAACTCTGGCACCACACCACCGTATACCCGGTGCAGATCAATCTGACTGAACAACGCGTCCGCCAGCAGTCCCCGCTCGCTGTCGTACAGCGCCACGCCGGTTTCATCACAGGAGGTTTCGATACCTAGAACGCGCATGCTTTGCCTTGTGTAGTTAATTGCGAACGTGCTCGCATTAGTTGTTCAAGTCGCGCATCATAATCAGCCCGGCGCCCACAGGCCAGTTTTTTGCCTTTTGGGTGCCGTAGGCTTTGCATTTTTCAAATAGAGGCGGTAACATCCGCGTCCCTTGAAATGCAATCGCCGCAGGCAATATCGCCTCCGGCTACGACTACAACGTTTGAGAAAGGTACGAAATGCCTAACGTCAAAGTTAAAGAGAACGAACCCTTCGACGTGGCCCTGCGTCGTTTCAAACGCTCCTGCGAAAAAGCAGGCGTTCTGGCTGAAGTGCGCCGTCGTGAGTTTTATGAAAAGCCCACTACCGAGCGCAAGCGCAAGGCTGCTGCCGCTGTAAAGCGTCACGCTAAGAAAATTCAACGCGAACAGCGTCGTCGCGAACGTCTGTATTGAGTTCCGGCACTCAGCTCTGTAGGGCCTGATCACAGGCCCAACCAGCGTCTAAGTTTTGGCGCACAGCAGAGCTGAAGAAAATTTGAAGTACGCACTTTTCCGGCCTTCCGACTTAGGAATGGGCTGGATTTTTGCGTCCCTGCGTCCTTCAGATACTATAGTGCGCTCTACCGATTTTGCGTCCGGCTTTACTGCCCGCGCTACGACTCCCTTTCGCTAGTGCAAGGCAGATACATGGCCGGGCTGATTCCTCAGGGCTTTATCGATGACCTCCTCGGACGAACCGATATCGTTGAGGTGGTTGGCGCACGCCTGAAATTGAAGAAAACCGGGAAAAATTACTCGGCGCTCTGCCCATTTCATAACGAAAAATCGCCCTCATTCAGTGTCAGCCCAGATAAACAGTTTTATTACTGCTTTGGTTGCGGCGCTGGCGGCAATGCCCTTAGCTTTGTTATGGACTTCGAACGCCTCGACTTCCCAGAGGCGGTCGAGGACCTGGCCAAGCAGGCGGGCGTCGAAGTGCAGCGCGAAGAGCGCAGCGACCGCCGCCAATCGAGCACGCCCCGTAAAGACAGTCCGCTGTATGCCCTGCTTGAACAGGCTGCAGCCTACTATCGCCAACAATTGCGCCAGCATCCAAAAAAACAGCGGGCCGTCAGCTACCTGAAACAACGCGGACTCACCGGACATATCGCCAAAACCTACGATATAGGGTTGGCGCCGCCTGGCTGGAACAATGTGATAGCCCACCTGAGTCGTGATAGCTCCGAAGAGAAGGCGCTAATCGAAGCTGGCTTGGTGGTGGAAAACGAGGACAGCGGAAAGCGCTACGACCGCTTCCGCGACCGCATCATGTTTCCGATCAGAGACAGCCGCGGGCGTGTTATTGGTTTTGGTGGGCGTGTTCTGGGTGACGACAAACCCAAGTACCTGAACTCACCAGAAACGCCCGTCTTTCACAAGGGCCAGGAACTCTATGGCCTCTATGAGGCCAAACAACAGAACCGGCAGCTCGACGACATCCTGGTAGTGGAGGGTTATATGGATGTCATCGCCCTCGCCCAGCACGGCGTCACCAATGCCGTCGCCACGCTCGGCACAGCAACCAGCGAGGATCATTTGAAACGTCTATTCCGCTTGGTTCACAGCGTGACATTCTGTTTCGATGGCGACAAAGCCGGCAAGCAGGCGGCCTGGCGCGCACTGAATTCCGCCCTACCCGTACTGGAAGATGGGCGCCATGTGCGCTTTCTGTTTCTACCCGATGGGCAAGACCCTGACAGCATGGTACGCGAAGAAGGCCAGTTAGCATTTCAGCAGCGCATCAACGAACAGGCGCAGCCACTCACTGAATATCTGCTCAGCTACCTGAGCAAAGAGGCCAATCCAAGCAGCCTTGAAGGCAAAGCACACCTGGCCGCCCTCGCCCTGCCACTGATCAACAAGGTGCCGGGCAGCCTGTTGCGGCGCCTACTACGTCAATCGTTGGCGCAGATTACTGGCATGGATCTGGACAAGGTCACAAGCGAAGAAAGAAACCCTGCTCCCAGCCCGGCCGCCGAAACAACGCCGCCGCAAGAACAACATGACGCACCACCCCATTGGGACGATGACTGGCAACCAGCGATGGACGACTACCAGCCTTCCTACGAGCCTAGCGCCCCCGCACCAGCGCCTCGCAAGCCTGGCCGCAAGGAAAAAAAAGGCGTAGACAGCCCACTACTGCAGGCCACTCGCACCCTGCTACACCACCCCCACCTGGCGGGACTGGCCCAGCAAGCCAACGAACTGGCTGGCGAAGACGAAGACGAGGCGCGACTATTAGTCGCACTACTGGATGCAGCACAAAAAAATCAGGGCTTGAGCACCATAGAATTGCTCGCCAGGTGGCATGGTACGGCGCTTGGCGAGCAATTGAGTCGCTTGGCCGAACAAGAGTGGTTGCTGAATAATCCCAGCGACAACCTTGAACAACAGTTTTTCGACACTATAAATAGATTATCCGCCGAACAAACCGAACGGCACATCGATAAACTTCTCGCTAAATCGGCCAATGAGCCGCTGAGCATCGAAGAGAAGCAGCAACTGCGTGACTTATACCGGCGACAACGAGCGCCAAAAACCGACAGGTAACGCGGTCTCAACTGGCACGGACCCCGGAATTCAGGGTATAATCCGCAGCTTACTTTTTTGCACACCAATGCATCCACAAGGGTTGTTATGTCCGGAAAAGCGCAACAGCAATCCCGTCTCAAAGAGCTCATTGCCCGCGGTCGGGAGCAAGGCTATTTGACCTATGCGGAAGTCAATGACCACCTGCCCGAGGATATCTCTGATCCGGAGCAGGTGGAAGACATCATCCGCATGATCAACGACATGGGCATCAACGTGTTCGAAACCGCACCGGACGCTGACGCTCTGTTGCTGGCCGATAACGATGCTGATGAATCCGCCGCCGAAGAGGCTGCAGCTGCACTGGCTGCGGTTGAAACCGATATTGGCCGCACCACCGACCCAGTCCGCATGTACATGCGCGAAATGGGTACGGTCGAGCTGCTAACCCGCGAAGGCGAGATTGAAATCGCCAAGCGCATCGAAGAAGGCATCCGCGAAGTGATGGCGGCCATCTCGATGTTCCCCGGCACCGTTGACGGCATTCTCGCCGATTACGCGCGTGTTACCGAAGATGGCGGACGATTGTCCGAGATTTTCAGCGGCTACATTGATCCTGACGACGATGGTTTGTCCGGTACCGATAACGCAGCCATCCCTAGCGCCGCCTCCAAGGACGACAAGAAGAAGTCCGACGACGACAGCGAAGACGATGACAGTAATGACGACGACAGCGAAGACGAAGTCGATACTGGCCCCGATCCGGAAGTGGCGCGCATGCGCTTCACCGCGATTGGCGATCAGCTGGAGAAGGTCAAGAAGGTACTGAAGAAGAACCCGCGCAGCAGCAGTAAAGTGATTGCCGAGCTGGATGCACTCGCATTGCTGTTTATGCCGATCAAGCTTATACCTAAGCAGTACGAAGCTCTGGTGGTTCGCGTTCGTGGCGCACAGGATCAGATTCGCAAACTAGAGCGCGCCATCATGCAGCTCTGTGTTCGCGACGCCCGTATGCCGCGTACTGACTTCCTGCGCAGCTTCCCCGGCAACGAAGTCGATCAAGGCTGGGTTGATAGCCTACTGGCAGGTAAGCCGCGTTATGCCGAAGCGTTAGAAGCGGTTAAACCTGACATCCTGCGCGCACAAAAGAAACTGGCTGCTATGGAGCTGGAAGCCCAGCTGACGGTTTCTGAGGTTAAGGACATCAACCGTCGCATGTCGATCGGTGAAGCCCGCGCCCGCCGCGCCAAGAAAGAGATGGTCGAAGCTAACCTGCGTTTGGTTATCTCTATCGCCAAGAAGTACACCAACCGTGGCTTGCAGTTCCTCGATCTGATTCAGGAAGGCAACATCGGCTTGATGAAGGCAGTGGACAAGTTCGAATACCGTCGTGGTTACAAGTTTTCGACCTACGCTACCTGGTGGATTCGCCAGGCGATCACTCGTTCGATTGCCGATCAGGCTCGCACCATTCGTATTCCGGTGCACATGATCGAAACAATCAACAAGCTGAACCGCATTTCGCGTCAAATGCTGCAGGAGATGGGCCGCGAGCCCACACCTGAAGAGCTAGGCGAACGCATGGAAATGCCTGAAGACAAGATCCGTAAGGTGCTGAAAATCGCCAAGGAGCCCATTTCGATGGAAACTCCCATTGGTGACGATGAAGACTCCCATTTGGGCGACTTTATTGAAGACGGCACCATGGAATCGCCAATCGATTCTGCCACTGTGGAGAATCTGAAAGAAGCGACCCGCGACGTATTGTCTGGCTTGACCGCGCGCGAAGCCAAGGTGCTACGTATGCGTTTTGGCATCGACATGAATACCGATCACACACTGGAGGAAGTCGGCAAACAGTTCGACGTCACCCGTGAGCGGATTCGTCAGATCGAAGCCAAAGCATTGCGTAAGCTACGTCATCCAACCCGTAGTGATCACCTGCGCAGCTTCCTCGACGAGTAAGCCGCCGCACCGCAAATCGGTACCAATGCCCAGCTATGCTGGGCATTTTTTTGTCCAAAGCGCTACACTGTCAAAATAATATCGTTTCGCCATGGATACAGGTTTCAACTGAATGAAGGCAGCTGCAAGAGCAAGCTTATTCAGTACCTTGGCATTGCTCGGCAGTGGCTGCCGCGATGTCGACGGCAGCACCCCGATTGCCAATATGCAATTCACTCAGGTGGGCGTGCTGCTGCTTTCCTGCGTCTTGCTGCTGGCTGCCCACGGACTTAATCAGTTGCGCCGCCGGGCTAACTCTCAAAGGCAACAAGCGCTCTCCCTACTCAATCAGCAGGAACACCGTTACCGCACCCTGGTAGAGAACCTGCACGTGGTGACGTGGGAAATGTCCCTGCCCTCGATGCGTTTCATCTATGTGTCTCCACACGCCAAGGATCTATTGGGCATTGCCGCAGAAGAATGGCTTCAACCCGACTTTTTCCACACTCAGCTGCACCCTGAAGATCTCGTTCGGGTAACCCAACTCCTGCAACAACAAGCCAATAACAGTGACGGCCAAAGCTTTGACTTTCGCCTGCTACGCCGTAACGGCCAGGCTTGCTGGGTTCGCGCCATCATCAATAGCGTCAGCAGTGAAGAGTATGAGGCCATTGCGCTCAATGGCTTGCTGGTGGATATTCAAGAGCAAAAGGCAGGCGAATTGGCGCTGCGCACTTCGGAACAAAAATTCGCATCGGTATTTCACAACTTTCCGGACAGCATTGCGCTAGCCGACGCGGCAAGCGGCAAGCTCCTGTCTATCAACCAAACTTTTGAGCAGCAGTTTGGATTCTGCGCGGCCGAGGCTATAGGGAAAACGTCCACACAACTAGGCACTTGGGCAGAACAAGGCGTCGGGCCCGGTCTACTGGAACGCCTGAGCACACAGACTCAGAGCAACCTGGAGGTTCGCTTCAAGCGACGGGACGATAGTGAGTTTACCGGCCTGATGTCATCCCGCAGCGTGCAGCTAAATCAACAGGATATCCTGGTCGTAGTAATCCGCGACATATCTGCTCTCAAGGTAACCCAGCAGCAGCTTGAACTCTCTGAACAGAAGTTCTCAAGCGCCTTCCATGCCTCTCCAGACGGCCTGCTAATTACCCGACGAGGCGATGGCAAGCTGCTCGACGTCAACGAAGGCTTTACCCGCATAACCGGGTATAGCCGTGCCCACGCACTCGGAAAATCGACGTTCGAACTGGGTCTGTGGAACGATATCAAAGACCGCGAGCGCATGGTCGAACTGCTCCGTTCGCAAGGTACTGTGCGTGACATGCTGTCAAAGGTAACTGATATTTACGGCAATCTTCGCGATGTAGAAATCAGCACCGAGGCGGTAGTCGTCAACGGCGAAGACTGCATGCTAAGCATCGCCCGAGACGTGACGGACCGTCTTAAGATGGAAAGCTCGCTGCGTCAGGCCGCCACCGTGTTCGAGAACACCAACGAAGGGGTCATCATTACTGATGGCGAAGGCACGATTCTCGCCGTCAACAAAGCCTTTGCGCGCATCACTGGTCACCCGGAAGATCAACTGCTGGGGCAACCTATGAGCAAGCTTGGCGAATACACCGAGGACTCCCACCTGATCCGCGAAGTAGCCCACGCGCTTCGCGACGAAGGTCAATGGCAAGGAGAAGCCTGGAATCGACGCAAGAACGGCGAACTCTATGCTGCCTGGATCAACATCAGTCAGGTGCTCAATGTCGACGGAAGTCTTAACCACTTAGTCGCCGTATTCAGCGACATCACCCCACTCAAACATACCCAGGCGCGGCTGGACCATCAGGCGCATCACGATCCACTGACCGACCTGCCCAATCGCACGTTGTTTGAAGCTCGCCTGCGCGAGGCGCTCCACGCCCAGCAGAGCAACCAAAGCACCGGCGTGGGTGCTCTGCTGTTCATCGACCTAGACCGCTTTAAACAGATCAACGATAGCCTCGGCCATCCCGTCGGTGACATGCTGTTGAAGTCGGCAAGCCAAAGGCTGTGCGCCGTATTGCGTGACATAGACACGGTAGCCCGTCACGGCGGCGACGAATTCATTGTCTTGCTGCCCAATCTGCACACTGACGAAGACGCTGCGAGTGTTGCGGACAAACTACTGGCCGTATTCCACCAGCCGTTTCTGGCGGCCGGCCACGAATTTTTTGTTAGCGCCAGCATCGGTATTAGTCTGTTTCCTACTGATGCGAGTGACGTTAATAGCTTGATCAAGCACGCTGACGCCGCGATGTATCGCGCCAAAAAACAAGGTCGCAACCGCTACGCGTTTTACACGCGCGAACTGACCATCGACGCCCATCAGCGTATGGAAATGGAGACCGACATGCGGCGCGGCCTGGAACGCAGCGAGTTTATTCTTTACTACCAACCCAAGCTCGACCTGGCCGAACGAAAACTCAATGGCATGGAAGCACTGGTACGATGGAATCACCCGCAGCGCGGTATGGTAGAACCAGACCAGTTCATTCCACTAGCCGAAGAGACTGGATTAATCGTTGAACTTGGCAAACACATCCTTGAGCTGGCCTGCATTCAGCTCGCCGAATGGCGTCAACAGGGGCTGAGCCCACCACGCATGGCAATCAACGTATCCGGCGCGCAGTTAGTCGGCAACAAGTTGGTAGACGATATTCGCCATGCACTGGAAGTACACAACATCCCCTCCTCGCTGCTTGAGTTAGAGATCACCGAGGATTTCGTGATGAACCAGAACCGCGAAGCTATCAAGCTGCTGGACGTTTTTCATGACATGGGCATCCATCTTTCGATAGACGATTTCGGCACCGGTTACTCATCGCTTGCCTACCTCAAAGAAATGCCGCTCGACACCCTGAAAATCGACCGCAGCTTCGTATCCGGTCTACCCAACAACCATCACGATGCAGCCATCAGCAAGACCATAATTGTGCTGGCCCATAATCTGGGTATGAGCGTCGTGGCTGAAGGAGTAGAAAACAGCGCGCAACAGACGATGCTGGCTGAGCAGGGTTGCGATACGGTACAGGGCTACCACATCAGCCCTCCTTTACCAGCTGATGCATTTTCCTCGCGCTTCCTGCAACGCGCGCCTAGTCAGAGGCCTTCTCAGCCCGTATAATTCCGCCCTGTTATAAAAACGTGGGCCTATAGCTCAGTTGGTCAGAGCAGGCGACTCATAATCGCTTGGTCGTAGGTTCAAGTCCTACTGGGCCCACCATTTTTATCAGCACACACTCCCCTTTTTGACAATCAAGCCAACGACTTTCCGATGCAAATCATCACTGGGCAGCTTAGGTACGTTGAATTACCTCTACTCCCATTGATTGCATTCAGACACCTTACCCACCCTCGAAGACCTACTTCGCTGGCACTCGGTATATCAAGGCGCTATGGGGCATTGGTGGCAATTCAACAGCGATAAGGTCACCTGAGCGCACTTCCCCGCTACATAGCACGACACCCATTACACCTGCTTTTCGAATTAGCCCTGCCGGCGTTTTCGCAACCAAATGCCGCAGCAGTCCTGGTTGAAACTGCTCAATCTGAACGCAAGGGTTACGTAAGCCTGTAAGCTCGATCACCGCATCAGCGCCCAGGTGCAGCCGGGTGCCGGCTGGAAGCTTCATCAAGTCGAGGTTACGGGTGCTGATGTTTTCGCCCAGCTCGCCCGGGCATAGCTGATGCCCCATTTTCAGCAATGCGTCGAAAAGCTCCGCCTGGATCAAATGCACCTGACGAAGGTTTGGCTGTAGCCCAAAGCGTTTGATATGAAATCGATGCTGATCGGTTGCTCCCGCATGGGCATCACCTTCCACACCAAAATCCTCTATAAGCCTGATGAATTCTTGGGGTGTTTTGCTAAAAACGTGCTTGTTGTTAAGTTGAACACCCACGATGTGGGCAGCACAATTGCTGTCGGACATTCTGCAAGCCTCTTACAAGAAGGCCAAAGCCGCCCTAAGCGGGCACGGAAAACACCGTGTCGGCCGCTCGCTCCCAAGGCCAGAAAGGGCAGCGAATGCCGCGAGATAATTATTGCACAGATAAACTCGCTTCCACTTGGAGGAATTCTGCACCAGCCCCTTACTGAAATGCTATGTCTCAACTTACCGGCTGCACTTGCCGGTCAGGACCGGTAATCTCCCCTCAGCCAGCGGTAAAGAAGCCGGGATGATAGAAAGCTGCGGGGGCTCATCTTGGGAAGCTGGAAGACCCGATATACAGGTCGTAACAAGCGGCAACCAAGCGGCTTGTAGAGACCATCCACGTGCGCTTTGCCATAAAGCGTGAACAAACGGGTCGGCCTTTATGGTCGACTGACGAACAGGAAAGATGGAATGAAAGCTTGGACTCTATTGTTTTTGCGCGTGTCGCTGGGCTGGTTACTGGTGATCTGGGGCGCAGACAAAGTAATTAACGTTGAGCATGGCCTAGCTGTTGCGAACAAGTTTTATTTTGGCTTCTTAGCCGTCGAGCAGGTACTGCAAGCCGCAGGCGTGGCGCAAGTGCTATTGGGGTTGGCAGTCGTCGTTGGCTTTGCCCGAAAGTGGACCTATCCAGCACAGCTACTGCTGAACGCAGCCTCACTGTTCGCGGTATTTCAATCGGTGGTAGACCCATGGAGCTGGTTCTTCGAGGGTAGCAACGCTCTGTTCTATCCGTCGCTGATTATCTTTGCCGCCAGCCTTCTGCTGATTGCATTCCGTGATGAAGACACGCTAGTGGTCAGTAAGTAGTGATATTAAAACCACTGCGCTTTATCGCTTAAAAGCGGCAGGAGACGAGCCGGCTTGAACGCCGGCTCAGCCACTGTTTAGCGAACAAGCTTACTTAGGCAAGCTTAAGCACGTTAAACCTCTGAACAATCTGCGCCACTTTTTACCTCTAACAGCCGACGCGGATGCATTCCGTCGACCATTCCCATGAAAGGCGGGTGTATCGAGTAGCCCAGCATGCGCTGAATATGCTCACTGCATTGCCGTGCACGTTCCAGTGGAACGGACAGACTAAAGTTCTCTTGTTGGCGAGCCCAAGGCGCGCAGTATTGAGCAGTAACGGCTAAGCGCGGGCTATCACTGCTATTGGCTCCGCCGCTATGCCATAGCGTACCGAGAAACAACACCATGGAGCCCTTGGGCATAATCACCGGAATAGCTTGGGCGCATTCTTGCTCTGTAGGGCTGCGCTGTCCCCAGGTGTGGCTTCCGGGTATGACGACGGTGGCACCATTATTCGCGGTGAAGTCCGTCATGGCGATGATGGTCGCCGCGCCAAAGGGTGGTCGCGGGCGTTCTATAGGGTAAAAAGCATCGTCATAATGCAACGGCTGTGCGCTCTCTCCTGGCAGGATATTGATTGCCTGGAGCTGGGATAATAAATAATTGGGTGCCAGTACCCGATCTAACAACCCCAGAACCAACGGATCTTCAATCAGCGGATTACATGCAAAGGTTTTGGCTATCACGCCGTACAAGCGTTGGGTCTTAACACCCTCGAAATCATTACGACCGCCATTGGCTGGAAGCAGACCGCGCAACTCGTTTTCGATGCGCTCTATTTGCTCCACTGGTACAACAGACTCCAGTATGACGTAACCGTCGCGGGCCAGCTGCTGGGACAGTTGATCCAGTTTGGCTGGATCGATAGCCTTCTGGCTCCCCGCCGTGGAAAGAAAGGTTTTTGCATGACCGCTGACCAGGTACTCGCTGCTACTCGACAGAACCCGCTGCTTCATGACCATCTCCTGATGTCTGCTGTCACAGCACTATGCTCCAGACCAAGCCGGTAACCAATGCAACCCACCGCTTGTGAATAAGGCGTAATTCGTTAAAGCATCCGAGTTGACATGCTTAGCGCAGATACGCCGCTAACGCTGCGACTCCAGCTGCCGCCGAGTCGCTCGCGCCAGCCCAGCTACACGACAGCATCAGGTTCTTGGGCAAACCAAAAGCCTCTACCTGATAGCCCTCGTTACAGTTGCCCTGATCGTCCATGACCAACTGCTCAGTCATCGCCCGATGATCGGCAAAATAAGCCCACACTGGCTTGCCTAGCGCGCTCGCGTAACCCACTTCGAATACGGTGCCGGAATCGGGTTCGGCCCCTCTGAAGTTGCCGAGGTTTGCCAACACAGCGTCGGCTTGCTTAATGCTTTGCAGGTTACGTTGGCAAATCCACTGCGCCAGATGCTCTACATTCTGTGGCGGCTGAGCATCCAGCGGGTAAATGCCAAGCAAGCCATGTGCGGCGCAAAGTGCTTTTAGCTGTTCCCCGCGCGCAATGGCGTCGGCGCAAAAAACATCAAAACCGGCCAGATAAACCGTTTTCAAGGAGATCTCCTATTGTTCCAGCCGGTCTGGGTGATCTATATCTAAGTGAATACCTGCATCCGGGACAGCGACCTCAATCACATGGTGAGGATGACGGAGCAGCAAGTCGCGAGCTCCGGTGTCGCCCTGCAAGACCAGCAGTTCTGGCCAGAAATTACGGCCAAAGATGACAGGATGACCGCGCTTGCCGTTCTGAGAAGGCACCACAATATTGTCTGCCGTACTGAGGCGAGCCAACGCGCGCAAGGTTGCACTGTCGATCCGCGGCATGTCGCCCAGCAATACGGCTATTGCTAAAGCGTTACTATCAAGCACAGCGCTCACGCCAGCAGCCAAGCTATGCGCCATACCCTCACCGCTACGAGTACTACGCACTACCTTGCCATCCGTCGGCAACCCTAGATGCGAGGGTTCATCCTCTAGGCGCAACACTACCCGCACATCGAAAAATACATTGTGAGCATTCTCGAAGCTAGCCGCCAGCAGGGTTCGCCCATCCGATAATCTGGCCAGCCGCTTGTCGCTACCGAAACGGCGGGAGCTGCCGGCAGCCAGCACCAGCGCGACTAGCTGCGAAAGGCTCGCCAACGTCAGTTAGTCCTGAGCATCCAGCAACATGACATCACGCTCAGCAATCAGACCGGCCAATGCCTGGCCCATTGCTTTGTAATGCGGCGCCTGGCGGTGCGCTTCAATCGCCTCCATGCCGGCCCATTGTTCAACAAACACAAACTTGTGGTCGTCACTGCGATCAAGATGCAGCACATAGCCACGGCAGCCCGCTTCGGCAAGCGATGGAGCAACCGCGCTCTGAAGAACCTCTTTAACCTTCGATGCTTCGCCTTCGACGGCGCGCAGTACAGCTACAACGGTAATGTTATCGGACATTTAAACAATCTCGGTAGATGACAAAGGAACAGGCTGCACACTGAGTTCGGTGGCATCCTGATGATGTACACGGGTGGATGGCAGGTCATGAATCGATGCGTTACGGAGTTTGAGCATGCCACCCTCACGACCATTGAGTACGGCCGTCATCTCCGCAAGCATAGCCATGGCAACGCTCTCGGGAGTATCACCGCCCAGATCCAGACCAATGGGGTAGTACAAACGCTTAAGGCCGTGCGTTGCGCCCCCCTGCGCTGACACTTCACGTAATAAACGCTCGGTACGATCACGCGGACCAAGCTGGCCGATATAAGCGGCGTTCGAGCTTAACGCTGCCGCCAGCCAGTAGGCGTCCTGTTGCAGGCTATGAGTCATGATCGCGACCGATGCATCCTGCATTAAGGGAAGTGGATCGAAGCTGCTATCCAACTGCCCAAGTAGCACCGTGTCCGCTTCCGGGAAACGACTAGCACGCGCAAAGTGGGCTCGGCTGTCGAGTACAATCACATACCAGCCAAGTAATTTGGCCATGCGCACCAAAGGCTGGGCGTCATGACCACCGCCAAAAATAACCAGCCGACGTGCCGGCGCGAGATATTCGATGAGTACCTGCACTTCGCCTTCAGGCTGCTGAAAATAATGCAAGCTGGTACGCCGCTGCGTCAGTGCCTCGTTTAGCGCACTGCGTACCGGCGAGACTAATGACGCCGGCAGCTCGCCTTGCAGCTCGCCGGCAGCGGTCAGCAACAGTCGTTGGCCAAGGCCAGCAGACGGACTGATCAGCGTGGCAACCGCCCTGCCCTGACCGTCGGCCTGCAGCGCGCGCAAACCCTTCATTAACATACGCCCGGCGGGCGCATCAATGCGCTCGAACAGGATATGCACTTTGCCGTTGCAGCCGAGGCCGAAGCTCACCGCAACGTCGCCATCCTCATCGTCTTCGGCGGTGCTGTAGCTACGCAGCGCGGGACCGTTTTCAGTCAACCACCAAGCCGTTCGCGCTACCTCACTTTCCAGGCAGCCACCACTAATAGTGCCCTCGGTCTGACCCAAGGCACTAATCAGCATACGTGCGCCGGGCCGGCGGTAAGCAGAACCTTCCACCTTAACTACGGTTGCCAACACAGCCTCTTCGCCCTGCCCAGAAGCAGCGTCAACAGCGCTAAGCAATTGCTCAAACCCGGCCACTAGGTGCCCTCCCGAGAATGTTGCGAAGCCGCATATTCAATGCCCTGTATTGCCGCGCTTGGCCGCCACATCTCCAGCGCTGACGCTGCCGCCACTCTGACCAAAGTGTTGCAACACAAAGCTGCTTACCGCGGCCAATTCAGGATCACTGTAGCCCTCGGCAAAGCGGGGCATGCGCTGATCTATTTGTTGCTCTTGGCCAGCATGTCCGGTCAGGAGTATGCCAAGCAGGTTGGTCGCGGCCGGATCGTTGACTGTTTTCAGCCCCATGAGTGAGGCGACTGGGCTCTGGTTGCCCTTGCCATCCCAACGATGGCAGCTAGCGCATGCACCAGCAAACAGGTTGCTACCCAACCCCATTTCCGTGGGCATGCTTAGCTGTTTGGTCTCGGGTCGTGCGATACCCGCTTGTTGTGGCTCGGTGCTTAGCAGGTAGGTCGCTATCGCAGTCAGGTCGGTCTCTTCCAAATGGCGCAAACTCTTGTTGACCACCTCAGCCATGGGGCCGCCTGCAACCCCTTTACCCGGGGCATAACCCTTGCTCATGTAATTGACCAACTCTGCCTCGCTCCAGGCACCGATGCCATGGGTCTCGTCTGAGCTAATGTTGTAAGCCTGCCAACCCTGTATCAGGTTACCCGCCAGCGGCTCACCGCTATCGAGCGCCTGGAACAGGTTACGCGGGGTATGACACTCTGCGCAGTGGCCTGGCCCCTGCACGAGATAAGCACCGCGGTTCCACTGTTCAGACTGCTCGGGCTCAGGCTCGAAACGGCCATCATCAAGAAATAGCATATTCCAGAAGACCATTCCCCAGCGCTGGTTGAACGGAAAAGACAGTGTGTTTTCCGGCGGCGCTTGGTTGATCGGGTCCAGACTCGATAAATAGGCTTTGATCGCCAGCACTTCGTCCTCTGGCATTAAGGTGTAGGAGGTATAAGGGAAAGCCGGATAGTAGTGCTTGCCGTCCTTACCGACGCCGGAATGCAGCGCGCTGACAAAGTCTTCATCGCTCCAGCTGCCGATCCCGGTTTCTTTATCCGGAGTAATATTCGGCGAATACAGCGAACCAAACGGCAGCTTGAACTCAACACCGCCGGCGAAAGGCTTGCCCTCGGGCGTGGTGTGACACGCTACGCAGTCCGCTGCAGTCGCCAGATATTTTCCGCGCTCGATCAGCTCAGCATTATTAGCCAGAGCAGCGCTCGACAGCCCGGATAGCCCCAGGCACACAATAGCAAATTGGTTGAAACGCATTGGTCAGTCTCCTTACGCCGGGTAATAACCGGCACGACTCAGTGGCAGACGACGCAAACGCGTCCCGGATGCAGCATGTAGCGCATTGACCAGCGCAGGGCCAATCAGCGCAGTACCGGTTTCACCCACACCGCCCGGCGCTTCCAGACTGGGGACAATATGTACTTCAACCCCCGGCGCTTCGTTAATACGCAGCTGACGATAATTGTGGAAGTTGGTCTGCTGCACCACGCCTTGCTCAATCAGAATTTCATTGAACAAAGAGGCCGAGAGACCGAATAACGTTCCACCCTCAATCTGTGCGTGAACTGAGGTCGGATTGGTTACCAAACCACAGTCGATAGCACTGACCAGGCGTTTAATGCGCACTGCCTTGTCGCCCAACATCTCCATTTCCACAACTGTAGCCACATAGCTGCCGAATACCGCGCTGACTGCTACGCCGCGGCCCTGCCCTGCCGGCAGAGTGTTACCCCAACCGGCTTTCTCCGCGGCCAAGCGCAATACGGCTTGGGCACGCGGTTGCTCGGCCAGCAGGCTAAGACGGAATTCCACCGGATCGGCGCCGGCATTGTGCGCCAACTCGTCGATAAAACACTCGAGCGCATAGGTACTACGCAAGGGTCCAACGCCGCGCCACCATGACACAGGTACAACCTTGGGTTCTTCACGCACGTAATTAACGAGCAGGTTCTGCAGCTCATAAATTGGCTCGATGGCGACCTCTACCGCATCAGCATCAACGCCGTTTTCAGGCAGGCTGCCCATGTAGCGTCCCAGCACCGAAGCACCGGCGATACGGTGTTGCCAGCCGGTCGGCTTGCCGTCTGCATCTAACGCTGCGGTCAACCGGTCGGCGTACTGCGGGCGATAAAGATCGTGGGTCATGTCTTCTTCACGACTCCAGATCAGTTTGATCGGATAGCTGACATGCCGCGCCACATCGACTGCCTGGGTAATGAAGTCATAGTCCAACCGCCGACCAAATGCGCCACCGATCAGTTGGTTGTTAACAATGATCTTGTCCGCCGGTAGGCCACTGATTTTTGCCGCCGTTTGCTGAGCAAATACCGGCACCTGTGTGCCCACCCACAACTCACAGGCATCTGCACGCACATGGGCCACGCAGGTCATCGGCTCCAGCGGAGAATGCGATAGAAAGGCCTGTTCATACACCGCCTCAAAGCGGCTCGCGGCACTTTCCAACGCTTTACCAATGTCGCCCGTGCTGTGCGCAACAACCCCATCACGAGAGCTGGCTTGCAGCAATGCCTCATCTATTTGCGCCGAATTGATGCTAGCGTGCTCGCCCAAATCCCATTCAACTTTCAGCGCTTTCAAGCCCTGCTGACAGGCCCAATAGTTGCTAGCGGTCACTGCAACCGCGTTGTCCAGTTTGATCACATCGCGTACACCCGGCACTTTTTTGGCCGTCGTATCATCTACGCTGAGCAACGTGCCGCCGTAGACTGGGCAAGTCATAGTCGAGGCAATCAGCATGCCTGGCACCGATAAATCGATGGTGAACTGCGCCTTGCCGTTGACCTTGTTAGGGGTATCAATACGCCGCGCCGGCGTGCCCAGCAAGGTGAATTGCTCGGGTGTTTTCAACACCACCTCGGTTGGCAGCGGCAGCTCACTGGCCGCATCGACCAACTCGCCGTAACCGAGCTTCTGCTCAGCCGGGCCAAACACCTCACCATTCTTGGCATGGCACTGCGAGGCGTCAACGCCCCAGCGTGCGGCAGCGGCTTGTATCAGCAACAATCGGGCCGTGGCACCGGCTTCGCGCAGCGGCTTCCAGCTATGCCGTGTAGAGGTAGACCCACCGGTTGCCTGGAATTGCATCAGTGAATCTGCATACAGCTCACTGTCTGGCGGCGCATCTTCGATGGTTACGGCAGAAAGCGGCACTTCCAATTCCTCGGCAACCATCATCGCGATACCGGTATGCGCACCCTGGCCCATCTCGATTTTAGGTGAGATCACCGTCACCAGACCATCGTGGCCAATCCGCACATAGGCGCCGTAAGCACGCGGTGACTGATCGCCCAAACGGCCTGCCGCGGTGGCCTCTGCGGCAACACTGCGCGGTACAAAGCCAGGCAACCAGGTGCTGAGCACCAGACCGCCCAAGGCAGCACTCGAGCCCTTCAGAAAACCACGCCGCGATACTGCAAATCTCGACTTATCCATTAACTGTTTCTCCTCAGGCCTGGCCGATGTCTTTGATGGCCGCGCGAATGCGCGTGTAGGTGCCGCAGCGGCAAATATTGCCTGCCATGCCGGCATCAATCTCAGCATCACTAGGAGAGGGTTTGTATTGCAGCAGCGCAGTGGCAGACATGATCTGCCCCGACTGACAGTAACCGCACTGCACCACCTCATGCTCAAGCCAGGCTTGCTGCACTTTGGCACCCACAGCGTTTTCAGCGATGGCTTCTATGGTGACAATCGCCTTGCCCGCAACGGCGCTAACCGGGAGCACGCAGGAACGAACGGCTTCGCCGTCAAGGTGCACGGTGCACGCACCACACTGTGCGATGCCACAACCAAATTTAGTTCCTGTTAGCCCCAGCACATCACGCAAAACCCAAAGCAAAGGCATATCGTCAGGAACATCAAGTTGGTGTTGTTCACCATTAATGGACAGCAGGTTCATAGAGACCTCATCACGGCACGGAATTAGTTATATTTTTATACACTTTAGCAGTTGGCTCGGCATCGAGGCGCAAGCACAAAAAACCAAGCTGATCGACAACGCCTCACCAACGAGCCATTGGATAGACGCGAAACAGCGACAGCTATTCGAATAAAGGCTAAGGATAGAAGGCAGGGTAGCGCTAACGGTGAGCAGGGCGATAGAACATTACCCCGAAAGATTTGCGAAAAAAGCCAGAGCCCACGCTAGCCCTGAGCCGAATACGGCGTATCACAAAGAGAGAGAAGCCGAGCCTGGCAGCCCGGCTTCCCGGACGTTTTAACGTGCGATCAACGCGTAAGCACCATCTTGGTCCAACCGTGCCCACACATGTTCACCACCCACACTGACCATGCCCGCGGAGGTGGCGCAACTTTCCGGCACATCTGCTGGCACATCGTTCAGATAGCTGCTGTCGTAACTGGCAGCGCTGAGACACTCTTCTGTCACCACCGCTTCCCAGCCTTCAGCATCCTCGTTCCAACGTCCCAAGGTCAGGCTGGTGGCATCAGCGCTGGCCGGTAGATTGAACTGCAGCACGAAGTCGTCACCGCGCTCATCGTCATCCAACACCCAGTTACTGTTGACCCGACCGGCAGGCAAAACGACCGGCTGTTTCCCTCTTTCACTACCATCCCCGAAACTACCAGCGAAACCGACATCCGTCTGGATGTTTTTCATAACGCCTCTGGCGCCATTGTAGGTCCCGTCTTGCCCTTGAATACCACTGATGATCAATACATCCGACTCGGCGCCTTCACGTTTCGCGACCCAACTTAACGACACCTGTTTTTTCAAATCAATGGTGGTCTCGCGGATCTCAACTTCCTCGTCCGCAGTCCCTTCGTTGATCAACCGCACGCGCTGGCTGTTATTCAGGTTTGGGGAGTAGCTTGCGTGCGGAATGTGCAGATAACGGAAGTAGCGCGCAGCCAGTTCCGCATTACTTTTTGCTGTTGATACACCAGGCTCGAAATTGGTCGTCCTGGTGCGGGTTTCATACCGGTTGAAGATGCTGTTCTCGCCGTCCAGAATGCGCGCGGAAAAGCCGTTCTCCGATACACAAGCGCTGGTGCGGTAGCTCTTGTCGTGCGTCATGTTGAGCTGGTTACTCGCCGGAATACTCGACGGATAGACGATTTTGTCGCAGCGTTCAGCGGTCCGCGTAAAGCGGTCGATCAGCTTCCATTGCGGGTCTGCCAGTTCGCGCTGGCCGTCTTCGTTGCTGGTAACAGTATGACTCTCGTAGTAGGAGCGGTAATCGACCAGGTCACCATTGAACGTAAGGATCGAAGCGTTCACATCCAATGAACCGCTGCTGCCGTCGTTTACCTTCACCATGACCATATCCTGGATAAGTTCGCTCTCGCCGAAGCGCGAGTCGTATCCTTTGTAGGAGGCATTGCCGCTTACCAGTTCGGTGTAATGGCCGCCGTAGTAGCCCGCCACCAGACTGCGCAGATATTGGTGTTCATGCCCTGCTACGTAAATCACGTCGTTGTCGGCGAACAATTGCCGATAATCGTTGTGTACCAAAATGAACTGCTGATCACCTTCGGAGGTATCGTAAGCTTCGACCACACGCTCGCGAATATTGCCGTAGCGCGAACCCACCATGGTGTTGTGCGTAGACACAATGATGTGATCCACCTGTTCACGGTAGGTTTCGATCATTTCGCGGGTGAAGTCGTAGGTGAACGGCAGCTGGCCGTAAGACAACGTAATAATCAGCACGTTGTCGCGCACCACCGCGTAGTTCTTGTCGCGCTGTCCAGCCATTTGAATTGCATCAGCGGGAATCAGGTCGCTAACGTTGTCGTACCAATCCTGGTCAGTACCTTTGATATCGTGATTGCCTTGCAGTGGCAACATCACAAAATCATCGCGATAGTCATCCACCACACTGAGCCATTGGGCATATTCCGCTGGCGTTGCTTCCTCGGAAAGGTCGCCAACAACCAGTAGAAGATCTACCTTCTGCTCGCGATAAAACTCCATCAACGCACGCATCGGAATGATGGAAGAGTTCTGACCACCACCCTGGGTATCGGGAATGACACCGACTCTCAGCGTCTGCGACACCGGTGTTTCCGGCGTGCTGACGTCGTCATTATCACTGCTACTACTGGAAGACAGACAACCGGTCAGCAAGCTACCGGCAATAAGAGACACAATCCCCGTACGAATAAACATCTTAATTCCTTTTCAGACTTGGTTTATCAAGCCTGAAAAGCTACAGCGCGCACGTGAAGGCAGCGAGACAGAGCGGTTACATTAAAAAAACAGCCCGCTCATAGCTCTCCATTGCATCTCCACGCACACAGAGGATCACTCGCCTGGATACACCGTTTTCCAGTCTGCCTTCATATCGACCAGCGTCCAGTTGCGCTGTTTTGCCTCTCCAATGCCTTTATCCAGCTGACCAATATGCGACTCGCGATCATAAGCCCACTCCCGGTCAGCATCGGTGTGATGCACGATCATCCCAAAGCGCGGCAAGGTATCTTCTGTACCCCGAGCGATGGTGGTGTATTGCAGCATCTGCAGATCGCCGTCGGAATTACCCGCAGCGAAGATCGGACGACGACCGATATGGCGGTAGATACCTACCGGCTTGCCGACTTTGTCATCGTTCAACAGCAGGTCACCGGTTTTAACTATGGTCGGAATGCCATCGCGCATTTCGAACTTGGCATCCAGCGTCGAGCCAATGACCTGCTCTGGCGGGATTCCGTAGGCTTCTTCAGCAAACACGCGCATAAAATCAATCCCACCACCCGATACGATGAAGGTTTTGAAGCCGCTAGCCCGCAAATAGTCGAGCAGCTCCAGCATTGGCTGGTAAACCAGTTCGTTGTAGGGGCGTTTTTTGGTGGGATGCTCTGAACTCGCCAACCACGTCTTAACGGAAGCAGAGAACTCTTCTGCCGTCATGTTGGTATGGGATACACCGAGAATTTTCATCAGGCCTTCCATACCGGACGCCATAACCGCTTCGGTATCGCCTGCCAGTACACTTTTGAACGGCTCTGTGGTTTTCCACTCAGGGTGTTGCGGTGCCTGCAGACGAATCTGATCCAGTGCAAACAGCCCCTGAAAATAGAGCGGCTGCTCGGTCCAAAGAGTGCCATCGTTATCGAAGGTAGCGATACGTTCCGGCTCGGGCACAAAACCAGGACCACCCTGCTCGGTTACCTTATCGACAAAACTGATAATAGCGGTTTTGGACGCCCCGTCATTCCAGGATGGTAGCGGGTCCGTGGCCTCCGCTTGAGCAACGCTAGTGCCAGTCAAACTGACGAATGCAAATAACGCGATAATTCCAAATTGCTTGAATGGCATGGTGGTCTACCTTTGTCCCTGTGTAGGTCAATACGTAGAACAAAGATAGCCTCTGATTGCGGATTTGCAATCAGGCGCAATCAAGCTGCATTTTCAGCAGCTTCACAAATAGATTGTATCGCCGAAGCGTCTAGCGGAAGGGCGGCTCGTCGAAGCTCCGCAGTTTGCGCGAATGCAATGAATCCAGCTGACTACGCAGCAGCTCCAACGCATGAATACCAATATGCAGATGTTGGGTAACCGCACGTTCATAAAACACGCCCGCCGCGCCCGGCAGCTTGATTTCGCTATGCAGCGGCTTATCGGAGACGCACAGCAAGGTGCCGTAAGGTACGCGCAAACGATAACCCTGGGCTGCGATGGTGCCGCTTTCCATGTCTACGGCGATGGCGCGCGCCATGTTGATCAGCGGGCGCTCCTGCGCCCAACGCAGCTCCCAGTTGCGATCATCGTAGGTCAGCACGGTTCCGGTACGCAGCCGGCGCTTGAGTGCGTCGCCCTGCTCTCCCGTGACTTCGGCGGCAGCCTGCTGCAAAGCTTGTTGAACTTCGGCCAACGCTGGTAGCGGGATGTTCGGTGGCAGCACGCGGTCGAGAATGCCGTCACGGCGCATGTAGGCGTGCGCCAGCACGTAGTCGCCAATAGTCTGCGACTGACGCAAACCACCACAATGGCCAATCATCAGCCAGCAATGCGGGCGTAGTACTGCCAAGTGGTCAGTAATGTTCTTGGCGTTGGATGGCCCCACACCAATATTGACGAGAGTGATGCCTTCCGCAGGGTTTTCAGCCTGCAGGTGATAGGCCGGCATCTGATAGCGGTGCCAGACCACAGTCTCGATGATGGCCTGCATCTCACCCTCGGCCATGCCACGCTCAATCACCACATTGCCTGGGAATACCAGACGCTGAAAGCGCGTGTCGGTCTGCAGCATATCCAGCCCATGACGGATGAACTGATCAACATAGCGATGATAGTTGGTTAGTAGAATCCACGGTTGCACATGCTGCCAATCGCTACCGGTGTAATGCACCAGACGGCGCAGGGAGAAGTCGGTACGCGCCGCATCAAAGAGCGCGAGCGGTAGCGGGTCGATATTTTCCCAGTCGTAAAGACCGTCGGCGGTACCGTCGTTGGCGGCGGACAAATCAGTGCTGGGAAATACCCGCGCTAACTCCGCTGCGGTCACGCCTGATGCGCCCAGTTCATCGCCTTGCTCAACCACATAGGGATAAGGAATATTGGCCTGGCTGGATCCCACTTCGATGGTGACAGTAAAGTCGCTCATCAGCGGTCGCAATTGATCCAACAAATAGCGCCGAAAAGCCGCTGGCTGAGTGACGGTAACGCTGTAGGTGCCGGGTACCTGGACCTTGGCGTAAGCACGCACGGTGCTGGGCACCTCACCTTGGCAGAGATAGGTCAGCCGTAGCTCGGGATAACGGAAGGCGCAACGACTGACATCAGGCCGCTCGCGGTTGTGCATGTAGTTCTTTAGCGCCTGACGCAGAGCACCGGTGGCCTGTTGATACAGGGCAGCAAGGCGATCCACCGCCTCTTCAGGACTGGACACTACGACAAAATCGTCTGGGCATGAGTTCATGGAGCACCTCGGCTGTTCACATGCGCCTATCTTGCCTGTAGCGCAGCGCACACGCCACCAGCCTGCTACACGGTTAGACGCACCCAGCACTGCGTGGCAGCCAGTCCGTCACTCTGGTGGAATGAGCGCAACCTGTTCGAACAGCTACCGCAGTTGAATAAGCGCTTTGCCGAACCCGGTACACAGGCGCGTTTGTTGTTGAGCGTTGGCTCGCTAGAAGAACCTGTGATCACTGAGGGAAACCCCAACCCACGCCAGCGGTTGATGCAGCAACGCCGCAGGATCAGTAATCTAAATGAGCTGTTCGCTGCCCTGCAGCCGTTGCGCTCACTCGGGCTGGAAAGCGCACAGATGATGTTGCCCGGAGCTGATCACGGCGGCAGCGCAGCACAAGCCAGCCTGCGCGTACTCGATTTCGCCCGCGATCAGCCCTGAGGTTTACCGATCACTCAGCGGTCTTGTCTTTGGTGACGCTGCTGGCGCCATTGCTCTTGACCGACTGAATCCCAGTTTCAGCATTACGCGCCTCGGCGTACATCTGACTGGTGCCAATGATCTGGTGATTCGCCGCTTTGAGGTTGAAGTAGTGCTTGCCGTTCTTGGCTTCCTTGCGATCGTAGCGCCCATCGTCCTCGCAGTTTTTTTGCACCGAGGCGATGCCGTTTTCAGCGCTGGCGCGAGTTGTGTATAGCTCGCTGGTGAGAATAGTTTCTGCGTTACCCGCCTTGAGTACAAAACGGAATTGCCCGTCAGTGCTTTTGCTTAACTCATACCATCCCGCCATAACTTGACTCCTTTTTTTGACAACTGCCCTTGCGGGCACCTCAAGGCAGTATAGTCAGGGTGGAGAAATCGTCTCGAAATGACACAAGTTAAAGCTCATCAAAACTCAAACGACCAAGGTCACCCGAGTCTCCAGTGCTTGTCGGTTACGCCATTGCTTGGGCGAGCAGCCATTCCAGCGTTTGAATGCGCGGGAAAAACTCGCCGCTTCGGCATACCCCAACTGCTGTGCAATGCCGTCCAACCGCAGGTCAGTGTCCCGCAGCAAGCGCTCGGCCAAATTGCTGCGTACTCGCGCATCCAGCATGCCAAACGGATACCCCTCTTCAGCCAACCGACGATGCAAACTACGCTCGGATAGCCCCAACATGTCAGCCACCTTCGCCGCGCCTTTGCTGCCGCCAGCGTGACTCATCAGCACCTGCATCACCTGCCGCGCCAGCGGGGTGTGCACATCCTCCACTCCGGCGCACAACTGCTGGCACAAACTTGCGCACGCGGCCTGTGTCATGGTATTGGCCAGCGGTAGCGGCGCGTGTAAATCGGCTTCCCCGATCAACATGGCGTTGCGCTCAGCCTGCAACTCAACGGTGCATCCGAAGTAGTCAAGGTACTCGGCAAGTGGGGCTGGTTGGGCCAGATTAAACTCGACTCGCAAGGGTACAAAAGGCCGTTGCAGCAGCTCACTGAAAACCCGCAGCCATGCTGCCAAGCCGCGTTCAATGACCAGCGCACAGGCATCCGGAGGTAGCACACTTTGATCCAGGCTCAGGTAAACGCCTTCTTCTACCTGCTGCAAACTGACGGGGCAAATAGACAATGACAGGGCCCGAAACTGGCTGCTGATCTGCAGCGCGTCCGCCAGCGAGCGACTGGCAAGCATGGTATAGCCAAGCAACCCAAGACTGGTGAGGTGGTACTGCTGGCCTAACAACAAACCCAACCCGCGCTTGGGGCAGGCCGCCACCAGATTGCGGATGACTGCCAGCTCCTGCCATAGCTCAATAGGCTCACCAGCCTGCATATCTGCTGAACGCAGTCCACTAGCTTGCAGGCATTGCTCCGGCGACACCTCCAACTGCCTTGCGATGGCCAACAGATAATGCACATTGGTGCTGTCGCGCCGCTCACGCCAGTTCATTGTTAATGGCTCCAGATAAACTATGTTTGGCAGAAATTATCATGTTTTGGCGGTTTTGATCATGGTCGAGCGAGGCTAGTTATTGCAAGCTGAGGACATAGCACCACGTTCACAAAAACAAAAACGACAACACAGAGGTGAAACTATGCCTGAATTTTTCTACACCCATGCACGCAACAATCAAGCCCGCGCCAGCGAGCACTTCAGGGTCAGCCCGGTCGCTGGGTCACTCGGTGCCGACATCCATGACATCGACCTCAACAACCTCAGCGAGCCGGGGCAAGCCGCTTTACGGCAGGCGCTGATGGATCACGGCGTCCTGTTCATCCGAGATCAAGACCTCAGTGTCGAGCAGCTAGAGACGGTCACACAGCGTTTCGGACAGTTTGGGGTAGAACCCTACGTCAAGCCTATGCCGGATCATCCGCATGTAGTGCATGTGGTCAAAGAGGCAAGTGAGCAAACGCCGGTCGTTTTCGGCGGCGCTTGGCACTCAGATTGGTCGTTCCAGGAACAACCGCCCGCATTCACCTTGCTCTACGGCAAGGATGTACCAGCCAGCGGCGGCGACACCCTGTTCAATAATATGTATCTGGCCTGCGAATGGCTGTCTGATACATTGCGCGACACCCTGCACGGGCTAGACGGCATACATAGCCCGGAATTCGGTTACGGCCCCAATGCCAAGCACAACGCCGGCCTGGAGAGCATGAAGATCGTCTTTGGCGAGAGCGTAGAGCACGATGTGCGCAGCCACCCGCTGATTACCCGTCACCCAGAAACCGGCCGCGACGTGCTCTTCGCCAATCCGGTCTATACCTTGGGCATCGCCGGCATGAAGTCCGAAGAGTCACGCCCGATTCTCGATTACCTGTTCAGCGTGGCGCAAGCTCCCGCCTTTACCTGCCGCATGCGCTGGACGCCGGGCACCCTGGCTATTTGGGACAATCGCTGTGTATGGCATCAGCCAATCTCCGACTATTTTGGCGCGCGCCGGGAGATGTTTCGCACTACAGTAGTGGGCGAAAAACCCCTCAGAGGAAGCACCAAATGAGCTCTACCAGCGAGCCAACCGAAGCGGCAGAACTGCTATTACAAGCCCGCGCGCTAAAAACACCCTGCGCCTCGATCGTGGAGCGCTGCCAGATTGCCAGCATGGAGCAAGCTTACGCAGCCCAGCAGCAATGGCAGCGCCTGAGTATTGAACGGGGTGATCGCATCGCCGGTTACAAGCTAGGACTCAGCAACCCGGCCGCGCAGGCCGCCATGGGGCTGGATGGCCCGTTGCAGGGCGTACTTATGGCCAATGCGCAATACCCCGCCGGCTCCACGCTGGCCTACACCGACTTCATCGCGCCACGCGCTGAGATCGAGGTGGCCATGGTTTTCGCCCAGGATTTGACTGACCCTGAGCTGGGCCGCAGCCAACTGCTTGCAGCTCTACACGCGGTGGTGCCTGCTTTGGAGATCTGTGATTCCGCCATAGCTGGCTGGCCGAAAACCCTGTTTGATGCGGTGGCTGACAATCTGTCTTCCGGCGGCTACCTATTGGGCACTCCGCAGTGCGAGCCAGCCAAAATAGACGCTAGCGCGCTGACGGCCACGCTTGAGCTCAACGGCGAACAAATAGCCGAGGGGAAAGCCAGCAGTGCTATGGGTGATCCAATCGAGGCTTGCCTGTGGTTGGTTCGCGATCGACTGCGACAAGGCGTGAGCATCAAGGCTGGCGACATCATCCTGACCGGCGCTTTGACGGGGCTACACCCGATTGCACCAGGCGACCACCTGGTCCTGCGTATGGGTGAGCTGGGAGAGGTTAGCTGTCGCTTCAGCTCAGCAGCTTGAGGCGCTATTAAAACGTTGAAAAAGGCTACTGCAGAAAAGAAAAAACCCCGCCGAGGCGGGGTTTTGCAGAATAGTTTCCTGATCATCCGTAATAACAATGCCTCCGAGGCACTATCCTTATTCCCTGTTGTTTGAGTCGCTTCCTGCGATGCTCCTAGCACGACTGATACTACGCAAGTTCTCAGAAAGTGCCCATAAGCCATTGTCACCACAGCATGTAAGCATTTGCTTACATTTGATCGGCCCTGCCCGCCAAAGACAGGGCGATTGCTCAAAACTGTGCAGCATCCAACTCGTATAATGACTCACTGCCAGCCCCTACCGACTCGCTCAGCGAGTGAATACGCGGTAACAAACGCTTGATGAAGAAACGCGCAGTGCCGAGCTTAGCGCTATAGAAGCCGCCCTCATCTGTACCCGTCTTGGCCAATGCAACCTTGGCCATTTTCGCCCACATAAAGGCGTAAGCGGTATAACCAAACACATGCAGGTACTCAACCGAAGCCGCGCCCACTTCATTCGGGTTGCCCTTGCTACGCTCGATTACACCAGCGGTCAGCTCTTCCAGATTGCTCAGTGCCTTGGATAGCGGCTGCACGAACTCGGCCATAGCGTCACCGCCGTTATCTGCCACAAAGCCGCGTATCTGCTCCGCAAACACCTTGAAGAAGGCGCCGCCGTTAGCCACGGTCTTGCGGCCCATTAAGTCCAGCGCTTGAATGCCGTTGGTACCTTCATATATCTGCGAAATGCGCACGTCACGCACCAGCTGCTCCTGGCCCCACTCACGAATATAACCATGCCCACCGAATACCTGTTGGCCATGCACACAGTTTTCCAGACCTACGTCGGTGAAGAAGGCTTTGGCCACTGGCGTCAGCAGCGCGACCAGGTCTTCAGCCTGCTTCTTGGCCACAGGCTCGTCGGCATATTTGCTGATATCCAGCTGCATACCCACGTAGGTAGAAAAGGCTCGACTGCCTTCGGTAAGCGCTTTCATGGTCAGTAGCATGCGGCGCACGTCAGGATGCACGATGATCGGGTCGGCTGCTTTATCGGGCTGCACAGCACCAGTAGGCGCACGGCTCTGGATGCGCTCGCGGGCGTAATCCACCGCGCTCTGGTAAGAAGCCTCGGAGCAGCCGATACCTTGAATACCGATCGACAGACGCTCGTAATTCATCATGGTGAACATGGCATTAAGGCCTTTATTGACCTCACCGACCAGATAACCGCGTGCGGAATCAAAGTTCATCACGCAGGTAGCCGAACCCTTGATGCCCATCTTGTGCTCAATAGAGCCACAGTTGACTGGGTTACGCTCGCCCAATGAGCCATCTTCATTAACCAGAAACTTGGGTACCAGAAACAGCGAAATGCCTTTAGGGCCAGCTGGCGCGTCGGGCAGTTTAGCCAGCACCATGTGAATGATGTTCTCGGTCAGGTCGTGCTCGCCACCGGTAATGAATATCTTGGTACCGCTAACCAAATAGCTGCCATCAGCCTCCGGGATCGCCTTGGTACGAATGATGCCCAGGTCGGTACCGCAATGTGATTCGGTCAAACACATGGTGCCAGACCATGCGCCAGCGTACATATTAGGCAAATAGGCCTGCTTCAGTTCTTCGCTGCCGTGGGCGTCAAGCGCCAGACAGCAACCGGCGGTCAATGCGGGATACAGCGCAAAGCTGTTGTTGGCGCCGTAAACCATCTCTTCAACTTGAACGCCCAACGTCTTGGGCATGCCCAGCCCACCAAACTCAGGGTTACCGCCCAGACCTACCCAGCCACCTTCGGCGTAGGTCTTGAACGCGGCCTTGAAGCCGCTAGGCGTGGTGACTTCGCCGTCGTTCCACTGGGCGCCTTCTTCGTCGCCGCTACGGTTAAGCGGGGCAATCGTTTGCGAGGTGATTTTGCCGGCTTCTTCCAGCATGGCATCGGCGGTTTCCGCATCGATGGCACCGTCCAGCCCAGGCAGGCTCTGCCAGAGCGCGTCGGCTTCAAATACTTCATTCAGCACGAAACGGATGTCACGCAGGGGGGCTTTATAATCGGCCATGGAAATCTCCTCTTCAACAGGTGCGCCCGGACCATACCGGAACAGGACCGGGATTGTAGCGCGGCAACGAATAAACCTATAGCGTCTTTTTATGACTTTTATTTACAAATCAGTCACGCAAATATAAGCCTATTTCTCTGCACCGCTTAAGACTAGCCGTTAGTCATGTCGCTTGCGCAACGCGTTACAAATTACAGGCGTAAAAAAACCCCGAACCAGTCGGGGTTTTTCTCAGGCCAGATTTAGAACTGATCTACCGTAATATCCATCAGGTTATCGGCGCCGGAATCTAATGCCTCAACGTGAGCCTGCGCACGTGGCAGTAGGCGCTTGAAGTAGAAGTTCTGCGTAGCCAACTTGGCTTTGTAGAAATTTTCTTCGGAGGAGCCTGCATCCAGCTGCTTCTGAGCGACAGTAGCCATCTTCAACCACAAGAAGGCATGTACCACGTAACCGGAGAACATCAGGAAGTCGACAGAACAAGCGCCTACTTCTTCGCGGTTCTGCATCGCACGACCGGCGATGCGTTGAGTGATTTCACCCCACTGAACATTGAGCTGGCTCAACTTAGCTATATCGTCTGCAAATTGACTGTTGCCTTCATTCGCCTGACAAAACTTGTGCACTTGTTTAGTGAAAGCTGCCAACAACTTACCTTGGCTACCTAGTACCTTACGGCCCAGAAGGTCTAGCGCCTGGATGCCGTTAGTGCCTTCATAAATAGGTGCAATGCGGCAATCGCGCATTTGCTGCTCTTGGCCCCACTCACGGATGTAACCGTGACCACCGAATATCTGCATACCTAAGCTAGTCACTTCCATGCCGGTATCGGTCATGAAGGCTTTGCAGATGGGCGTCAGAAAAGCCAGTTGCTCTTCAGCGGCAGCACGCTCCGCCTCATCTTTCGCGTAATGCGCTTGATCTAGCAGCTGCGCGGTGTAATAGGTCAAGGCGCGGTTGCCTTCGTTAAAGGCTTTCATGGTTAGCAGCATGCGCCGCACGTCAGGATGCACAATGATTGGGTCAGCGGGTTTCTCAGGTGCCGCAGGGCCACTCAAAGAACGCATCTGCAGACGGTCCTTAGCGTAAGCAAGAGCTGACTGATAAGAAGTTTCGCCGTTACACAGGCCCTGCATACCGGTACCCAAACGTGCATGGTTCATCATGGTGAACATGCAATTCAGACCTTTGTTGATATCGCCGATCAGGAAGCCGGTCGCACCATCAAAATTCATCACACAGGTAGCCGAGGCCTTAATGCCCATCTTGTGCTCAATTGAGCCGCAAGCCAGATTGTTACGCTCACCTTTTTCACCGGCAGCATCAGGTAGAAACTTCGGCACGATGAATAGTGAGATGCCTTTGGTCCCGGCGGGTGCATCGGGAAGTTTGGCGAGCACCAAATGGACAATATTCTCGGCCATATCGTGCTCACCGCAAGAGATAAATATCTTGGTACCGGTGATTTTGTAGCTGCCGTCAGCCTCGGGTACAGCACGTGTCTTGATTAGACCCAAATCCGTACCACAATGGGATTCGGTCAGACACATGGTGCCAGTCCAAGTGCCGGGGGTCAGCTTGCTCAGATAAAGATCTTTTTGTTCTTGCGATCCATGAGCACGAATCGCCGCCGCACAACCATGTGAAAGTCCTGGGTACATGCCGAAGGCGCAGTTTGCGGAAGCGACCATTTCGCTGACCGCTAAGCCCAAGGAGGCTGGTAATGCCTGTCCGCCATACTCGACCGGCGCAGTCATCGAGCCCCAACCGTTTTCGCAGTACTGCTTATAGGCTTCTTTGAAGCCTTTAGGTGTAGTCACCTCACCGTTTTCGATGTGACAGCCTTCTTCATCACCGGTACGGTTCAAAGGTGACAATACATCCTTGGTAAACTTGGCACCCTCTTCCAAAATAGCTCGCACCAGGTCAGGTGAGGCATCTTCAAGACCATAGGCTTCGTAGCCAGCAGCAAAATCGAGCACTTCATCCATAACAAAGTGCATGTCACGCAGGGGGGCGTTGTATTCGGGCATGTTGGCTCTCCAAAAGGGCGGCCGGACCATACCGGCGGCAACTATTCATACAGGTGTTTGAACACTAGGGATGTGCGGCGTCAAGGTCAAGATTTCCCCGCGACCATTACCTCGCTTGATGCAGAGCCATAACACAGGGAACATGACCAGTCGGTCATGTGGCAAACATAATTGCCGCTCATCGCAAGCTGCTACAGCCCCGCGAGAACTTACGCAACAGTGCGGCTTGCGATAACAGGTCAACAGACCCTAGCATGTCCTCATCACTTTACCCCTGCGCTAGCCCGCAGAAGGATCTATCTTGGCCCTGCTCTCTGATTTTCAATTCGACAATCGCTTCGCCCAGTTGGGAGACAATTTTTCTACGCGAGTCACACCGGAACCGCTGCGTAACCCGCGGTTGGTGATCAGCAGTCCCAGCGCCATGCAACTGCTGGATTTATCGCCTGAGGAAGCCGATGGCGCGCTGTTCACCGAGCTGTTCTCCGGGCATAAAATCTGGAGCAGCGCCGAGCCAAGAGCAATGGTTTATTCCGGACACCAATTCGGCTCCTACAATCCCAAACTGGGAGATGGCCGAGGCTTATTGCTAGGCGAAGTAGTTAACCACGCCGGAGAGCATTGGGATCTGCACCTGAAGGGCGCCGGCAGCACGCCCTACTCGCGCATGGGCGACGGGCGCGCGGTACTGCGTTCATCTATTCGCGAATTTCTTGCTTCTGAAGCCTTGTATGCGCTCGGCATACCTACCAGCCGAGCGCTCTGTGTCACCGTGGGCGACAACCCGGTATACCGCGAGCGAGAAGAGCGTGCCGCCATGCTCCTGCGTCTGTCGCAGTCGCATATCCGTTTCGGGCATTTCGAATATTTCTACTACACCCGCCAGCATACTCAGCTGCGCGAGTTACTGAATTTTACCCTGCGCAGTTGCTACCCCGAGTGCCTCAAGGAAGCGAACCCGGATCTGGCCATGTACCGCGAGGTCCTGCAACGCACGGCTGCAATGGTCGCTGGCTGGCAGGTGTATGGTTTCTGCCACGGCGTGATGAACACCGATAACATGTCGATTCTGGGTATTACCTTCGACTTTGGCCCCTACGCCTTTCTTGATGCGTTCGACCTCAATCATGTGTGCAATCACTCGGATCATGAGGGCCGCTACGCCTTCCACCGACAGCCCGCGATAGCGCAGTGGAATATGGCCTGTTTGGCACAAACCTTGACGCCTTATATAGAGGCGGAAACGCTAAAAGCCGAGTTAGCCCATTTCATGCCGATCTTTGAGCAACACTACCTACGCCTGATGCGCCGACGCCTGGGCTGGGCGGGCGCTCAGCGCGGCGATAGCAAACAGATCGAGCAGTTACTGCAATTGATGCAAGATAGCGGCAGCGACTTCAATCTGAGCCTGCGCTTACTGGCCGAGGGCAAATCCGAGGTACGTGATCATTTCATTGATCGCGACGCCTTTGATCATTGGCTTGCAGAACACCTGCACCGCAAAGGAAACAATGCAGATCAAGATCAAGCACTACAGGCCAATCCGATTTACTTGTTGCGCAATTACCTGGCACAGAACGCAATTGCCGCTGCGGAACAAGGCGATTTCAGCGAAGTGAGGCAGCTGCATTCCCTTTTAGCGGCGCCTTTTAGCGAACGGCCAGACGCAATGGAATATGCTGCAGTGCCTCCCGACTGGGGACGTCATATAGAGATTAGCTGTTCGTCCTGAAGAGGAATGGGTGCATCTGTCCTGTTATTCTTTTCAGTCATATAAAAATCAGTTTTTGTACTTGGACAAACTTAAAAATCCCTCTTAATGTGGCGCCCAGACGGGTTCCGCCAACTGGAACCTAATAACCTCACACGAGATTCAGGTGTCCATGAGCTGGGATTCGTTGCCATTGATCGGCGTCGCGCTGCTGCTGTGCTGGGTGTTCTACGCTTTCGCGCGCGAGAAGTTTAGCCCGGATGTAGTCGTCGGCATTGCCGTCGCCGTACTGCTGGTTAGCCAACTATTATCGCCTGCTGATGTGCTCAGCGTGCTGTCGAACAGCGCGCCCATCACCATCGCGTGTATGTTCATTCTGTCCGCCGCGCTGGAGCGCACTGGCTGCGTAGAAACCCTGGGCAACTGGCTTTCACGCATGGGCGGTGGCAGCCCATGGCGCACGCTGTTCAGTCTGATGATGACCGCGATGCTATTGTCGACCTTCATCAACAACACCCCTGTAGTCGCCATTCTTACTCCGGTTGCTATAGCCCTTGCTACCCAAGTCGGTAGCAAACCTTCAAAGATGCTGATCCCGCTGTCTTATGCCACCATTCTCGGCGGCACCATGACCATGATTGGCACCTCGACCAACATCTTGGTTGATGGCGTGGCTCGCGAAATGGGTATGGAACCCTTTGGCATGTTCGAGATAACCCTGCCGGGCGCCATACTCGCGGGTATTGGCATGGCTTTCATTCTGTTGATCGGTTATCGCCTACTGCCTGACCGCGAGAGCCTGTCGCGCCAATTGCGACCAGATCAGGCACGCACCTTCATGACAGAACTGCTGGTGCCGCACAACTCACAGGTCGTCGGACAGACTATTAGTCAGGCCAGCCTTAACGGCAACAGCGGCATCAGCGTGCTGAAAATATTCCGTGGCGATGATGAACTCTCGACGCCCCTGAACGACACCCTGCTGCGCGCGGGTGACCGACTGATTTTGCATACAACTATGCGCGACTTTGTTGAGCTCAGGCAAAATGGCCTGCTTGCCTTCAACCGCGAAGACAGCGCCAGCTTCGAAACCATCTCAACCCGCGACGTGATGCTGGCTGAGGCCATAGTAGGCCGCAGCTCACGCTATAGTCACCGTCCGATGCGCGACCTCAACCTAACCGCGCGCTATGGCATTCACGTTCTGGCAATTCACCGCCAGAACGAGAACATCCAGGATAACCTGGACGAGTTTCAGCTGCAGTTTGGTGACGTGATGCTGGTGGAAGGTACCCCAGCGCAGATCAAGAAGTTCGCTGACAACGGCGATTTGATTAGCCTCAACTCGGTTCAAGAACGAGCTTATCGCCGCAATAAAGCGCCAATAGCTATTGCTGCAGTAGTGGCGGTAATGGTGCTGGCTGCGGCGAAGGTCATGCCTATCGAAGGCTTGGCGATGATCGCTGCGGCGCTCGTCGTGGCCACCGGCTGTCTGGACACCGAGGACGCTTATAAAGCAATTGATTGGCGTATCCTCACATTGATCTTCGGCATGCTGGCAATCAGCATAGCGATGAACAAGGTAGGCTTGGTAGACACTGTGGTCAGCCATGTGATGACCCTGTCCCCGCTGCTGGGTCCGCTATTTATGCTTTCCTTCATCTATTTACTCACGTCGATACTGACCGAAGTGATCAGCAACAATGCCGTGGCAGTGCTGGTAACTCCCATTGCCATCGGCGTGGCCCATCAACTGGGAGCTGATCCGCGTCCTTTTGTGGTCGCCGTGATGTTTGCCGCGAGCGCCAGCTTCGCAACCCCCATCGGCTATCAGACCAACACCTTCGTTTACAGCGCCGGCGGCTACCGCTTCAGCGATTTCATGCGCATCGGCGTGCCGCTCAACCTGATCATGTGGGCAGCTGCGTCTTTCATTATCCCGATGATTTGGCCGCTGTTTCCCTGACCCACAAAAAAGGCACCCAACTGGGTGCCTTTTTTACGCAGCCTGCTTTAGCTCGCCGCGTTAAGCGCTTGCTTCAAATCATCCAAAATGTCATCAATGTGTTCAATGCCGATGGACAACCTAACCATATCCCGGGGCACGCCCGCCTTGACCAGTTCTTCATCATCCAGCTGTCGATGGGTTGTTGAAGCCGGATGGCAGGCCAGCGACTTGGCATCACCTATATTCACTAGCCGCACTACCAACTGCAACGCATCAATAAAGCGCCCACCCGCCGCCTGACCACCCTTAATTCCAAACGACAACACCGAAGCCGGTTTTCCGCCCATATAGCGCAGTGCCAAGGCATGCTCGGGATGCTCCTCCAAGCCGGCGTACTGTACCCAGGCCACTTGGTCATGGTCCTTCAGGTAGCGAGCCACCGCCATCGCATTGTCGCAGTGACGTTCCATGCGCAATGCCAGCGTTTCCATACCCTGCAAGATCATGAACGCATTGAAGGGCGACAAGGCGGCGCCCATGTTGCGCAGAGGCACCACTCGGCAGCGACCAATAAAGGCAGCAGGACCGAAGGCCTCGGTATAAACCACGCCGTGATACGAAGGATCTGGGGTGTTCAACAGCGGAAATCGCTCGGCTTGTTCAGCCCACGGAAAACTACCGCCATCCACCACTATGCCGCCCAACGTAGTGCCGTGACCACCCATGTATTTGGTCAGCGAGTGCACCACGATATCGGCACCAAACTCGAAAGGACGACACAGCGCTGGAGTTGCCACCGTGTTATCGACAATCAATGGCACACCATGGCGATGTGCTGCATCGGCGAGCGCTTGAATGTCGAGAATATTGCCAGACGGGTTGCCTATCGACTCACAAAAAACCGCCTTGGTGCGGCCATCAATCAACCTTTCCAGCGCCGCCACGTCATTATGTTCCGCGAAGCGCACCTCAATCCCTTGGCGAGGAAAGGTGTGGGCGAACAGGTTATAAGTGCCGCCATAGAGCTTGGCTACCGAGACAATATTGTCTCCAGTTTCGGCCAGGGTTTGAATCGCTGCGGTAATCGCTGCCATTCCGGACGCCATGGCCAAAGCGCCGACGCCACCTTCGAGGGCCGCGACACGCTTTTCAAGCACGTCGTTAGTCGGGTTCATAATCCGTGTGTAAATGTTACCCGGCACCTTGAGGTCGAATAGATCGGCCCCGTGTTGGGTGCTGTCAAACGAGTAGGACGTGGTTTGGTAAATAGGCACAGCCACCGCATGGGTGGCTGGGTCAGGAGTGTAACCGGCGTGTATGGCGAGCGTTTCCAGTTTCATGGCGCTTTCCTTGTTATGAAGTCCAGCGCCGAGCATGCGCAAGCTCGCTCAATTGGTCAATCAAACTACCCTTGGCTTATAACCCACCAACGCTGTCGCTTACTGACCCTCAATATGATCGTGCAACGCAATAAACTGCTGCGTTAGCTTATGCCGCCCATCAAGGAAAATCAGCGGCGTTGCCGCCTGGTGCGATTCGCGCATCCGCACTGAGCTATTCAGATACACCGGTAAGACCGGCAGCCCTTCGGCAATCATTTCATCAAGAATTTGCTGTGGCAGGCTGGCTCTCGGCTGGAACTGGTTAACCACGATGCCCTCTACTTGCAGATCTTCATTGTGCTCTTCACGCACGTCTTCCAGTTCGGCCAACAGCCCATACAGTGCTTGCCGCGAAAAGCTGTCGCAATCGAAGGGGATCAACACACGGTCCGCAGCAATCAACGCCGACATAGTGTAGAAATTAAACGCTGGCGCAGTATCAATGTAGATACGCTCGTAGCTATCTTTAAGATCCTTAAGCAACTTTCGCAGCTTCTGAATCTTGTAACGCGATTCCAGCTTGTGCTGCAGGTCAGCCAATTCAGGGCTGCCAGGCATCAACCAGAGATTCTCGAAAGGGGTTTCTACCACAAACTGTTCGGCCTTCTTGCCAAACAGTCCGCTGGACAGGGTCTGCGAAAAGAACTCCGCAATGGTGGTATCGATCTCCGCCATCCCCTCACCCAGCAGATAGTGGCTGGAGTTGGCCTGCGGATCCAAATCGATAACCAGTGTTTTGTATCCAGCGGCAGCGCTGACTGCTGCTAGGTTACAAGCAATACTCGACTTACCAACGCCGCCTTTCTGGTTGAATACCACCCTGCGCATAAATCTCTCCTTGTTTCCATAGCCTGTTGTTGAGCAACCCGTTCAGTGCCTGGTCGCGCAGGAAAGATGCGCAACCTTTGTCAGCCTACGATAGCAGTCGAATCATGATAAATAGCTGACATCTCGTGAACTGCTTCAATAAAGGCTCCTGCATGCGCCGGATCAACCTCGGGGGTGATGCCATGGCCGAGATTGAATACGTGCCCGCTGCCTTTGCCATAACTGGCCAGAATGCGCGCTACTTCCTCTCGAATGGCCGCGGGCTTGGCGTACAACACGGTTGGATCCATGTTGCCTTGCAATGCCACCTTGGCGCCGACTCGTGAGCGCGCCACGCCGATGTCCATGGTCCAATCCAACCCTAGCGCGTCAGCGCCGGTTTCGACAATGCTCTCCAGCCACAAACCGCCATTTTTGGTGAAAAGGATCACCGGCACTTTACGTCCATCATTCTCGCGGATCAGACCTGCCACTATCTTGCGCATATAGGCGAGCGAGAACTTCTGATAGGCGTCGGCCGACAGGTTACCGCCCCAGGTATCGAAAATCTGCACTGCCTGTGCGCCGGCCAAGATCTGACCGTTCAGGTAACTAATCACTGAATCAGCCAGCTTATCGAGCAATAGATGCATCGCTTCGGGCTGATCGTAGAGCATCGCTTTGGTCTTGCGGAAATCCTTGGATGAGCCGCCCTCGACCATATAAGTCGCGAGTGTCCAGGGGCTGCCAGAAAAACCAATGAGCGGCACTCGACCATTAAGCTCGCGGCGGATAGTGCGCACCGCGCCCATGACGTAACCAAGATCCTTCTCTGGATCAGGTATTGGCAGCGCCTCAATATCGGCTGCGGTGTTGATCACTTTACGAAAGCGCGGCCCTTCACCAGCCTCAAAATACAGCCCCTGCCCCATGGCATCCGGAATGGTCAGGATATCGGAGAATAAAATGGCAGCATCCAGCGGGTAGCGCTCCAATGGCTGCAAAGTAACTTCACAGGCCATCTCCGGGTTGGTGCACAAGCCCATGAAGTCACCCGCTCTTGCCCGCGCCGCGCGGTACTCAGGCAAGTAACGCCCGGCCTGGCGCATCATCCATACCGGCGTAACGTCGACTGGTTGGCGCTGCAGGGCGCGAAGGAAGCGATCATTCTTGAGTTCAGTCATGGGGAGGTTATCCAGTTACAAAGTCAGCTGGCATTGTACCGGGATTGCCGACAAAGGTCAGGAGCCTAGGAGCTTGTCGGACTTCACACTACCCTGCTTCGGAACAACCATATGGGGTCATGTTCTGCGCTCTTTTTTGTTTAATAGAATGACTATTCGCTCAAAAGATCACTAAAAACGACTCCAATCGGACTTTTCCTCCCTACGGGCGGTTAAGTCCAACAGGTTCCCAGAAACAACAAGGGCGCCCGCAGGCGCCCTTGTGATATAGCATTTGAGTACGACTGAATTACAGCTCGAGGTACTCAATAATACCCTCAGCAGCCTGGCGACCTTCCCAGATTGCCGTTACCACCAAATCAGAACCGCGCACCATGTCACCACCGGCGAAAATCTTCGGGTTAGTGGTCTGGAACTTATACTGACCTTCCTCCGGCGCAACAACACGACCCTGACTGTCGATACCCACTTCCTTATCGGAAAACCAATCAGCCGGGCTTGGGCGGAAGCCAAAGGCAATGATAACCGCGTCCGCTGGCAACACCTCTTCAGAACCGGGAATCGGCTCGGGGCTGCGACGTCCACGTGCATCGGGCTCACCCAGGCGCGTCTCTACAACCTTCACACCCTCAACCCGATCTTCACCAACAATCGCAATTGGCTGACGGTTAAACATGAACTTAACGCCTTCGTCTTTGGCGTTCTTCACTTCCTTGCGCGAGCCAGGCATGTTGGCTTCGTCGCGACGATAAGCGCAGGCAACCGAGGAGGCGCCTTGACGGATTGAGGTGCGGTTGCAGTCCATGGCGGTATCTCCACCACCGAGCACAACAACCTTCTTGCCTTTCAAGCCGATGAAATCTTCTGGCGCTTTCTCAAACCCCAGGTTGCGATTGACGTTGGCAACCAGGTAGTCCAACGCATCATACACGCCAGGTAAGTCCTCACCGGGGAAGCCACCCTTCATATAGGTGTAGGTGCCCATGCCCATGAATACCGCATCGTACTCTGCCAGCAGTTCGTCAATGCTGACGTCCTTGCCGATCTCGGTGTTCAAACGAAACTCGATACCCATGCCCTCGAAGATCTCGCGACGACGGGACATTACCGTTTTTTCAAGCTTGAACTCGGGGATGCCAAAGGTCAGCAGGCCACCGATTTCAGGGTAACGATCAAACACTACCGGGCTAACGCCTGCACGTGCCAGCACGTCTGCACAACCAAGGCCCGCTGGACCGGCACCAATAATGGCAACACGCTTACCGGTCGGCACAACAGCCGACAGATCAGGACGCCAACCCATGGCAAACGCAGTGTCAGTGATGTACTTCTCGACGTTGCCGATAGTCACAGCACCAAAACCGTCGTTCAAAGTACAGGCGCCTTCACACAGCCGATCCTGTGGACAAACACGGCCACAGACTTCCGGCAAGGTATTGGTCTGGTGCGACAGCTCGGCCGCCTCCAGAATGTTGCCTTCAGATACCAGCTTCAGCCAGTTGGGAATGAAGTTGTGCACAGGGCACTTCCACTCACAATAGGGATTACCGCACTCCAGGCAGCGATGTGATTGGTCGGACGCCTCTTCCGGCTTGAACTGCTCGTGAATTTCTACGAACTGCGTTTTGCGCGTGCGCAGCGCTCGCTTCTTCGGGTCTTCACGACCTACGTCAATGAATTGGAAGTCGTTATTCAAACGGTCTGCCATGTCTACACCTCATCAGTGCAGCGTCACTATTACCAGTGGCGCTGCCGAATCTCTATCGCTAACCGGGCGGCTAATCCTGCCCGGTCGCTGGTATCCCCGCTTTTACTGCGGGTTGGCTCTGGTACTTGTCAGCAACGCACGCAAGCTGGCAGCTTTGGGTTTGACCAGCCAGAAGCGGCGGATGTAGTCGTCCAGATTATCGAGAACCTCAAAACCCCAGGCACTGTCAGTCTCTGCGACATACTCGGTCAACACCTGAGTCAGGTGACTGCGATAGACTTCCATCGACTCACTGCTGATCCGGTGTAGCTCCACCAGCTCGTGGTTCAGCTTGTCAAAGAAGCTGTTGTCACGATCCAGAACATAAGCAAAACCACCAGTCATGCCCGCGCCAAAGTTGTGGCCCGTGCTACCCAGCACACAGACCATACCGCCGGTCATGTACTCGCAACAGTGGTCACCAGCGCCTTCAATTACCGCATGGCAACCGGAGTTGCGCACCGCAAAACGCTCGCCAGCGATACCGGCGGCAAACAGCTTGCCACCGGTGGAACCGTACAGGCAGGTGTTGCCGATGATAGACGTTTGCTCCGAGCGGAATGGGCTACCTTTCGGCGGCACAATGACCAGCTTACCGGCGGTCATCCCTTTGCCCACGTAGTCGTTGGCGTCACCTTCCAGGTACATGTGCAAACCGCCGGCGTTCCACACGCCGAAGCTCTGACCCGCAGTCCCCTTAAAGCGGAAGGTAACAGGGGCGCTGACCATGCCTTGGTTGCCGTGTACCTTGGCAATTTCGCCCGACACCCGCGCACCGATAGAGCGATCACAGTTGGTCAGCTTCATCTCGAACTCACCGCCGGTGCGACCGTCAATGCTGGCCCGCACCAACTTAACCATTTTCTCGGCGGTTTCGCCTTTATCGAATGGCGGATTGCGCGGCTGCATGCAGAACTGCGGCTTGTCAGCAGGAACGTCTTTGCTGAACAGCAGGGGCTCGAGATCGAGATTCTGCTGCTTACTGGTGCTGCCAGGCAGAATTTCCAGCAAATCGGTACGCCCGATCAGCTCTTCCAGAGTGCTTACGCCCAGCTTGGCCAGCCACTCACGGGTTTCAGTCGCGACGTAGGTGAAATAATTCATCACCATCTCGACCGTACCAATGTAGTGGTTATCGCGCAGGTGTTCGTTTTGCGTTGCCACGCCGGTTGCGCAGTTGTTCAAGTGACAAATACGCAGATATTTACAACCCAAGGCGATCATCGGCCCAGTGCCGAAACCAAAGCTCTCGGCGCCTAGAATAGCCGCCTTGATGACATCCAGGCCGGTTTTTAAACCACCGTCAGTCTGCACCCGCACTTTGCCGCGCAGATCGTTACCACGCAGCGTTTGATGCGCTTCGGACAGACCCAGCTCCCAAGGAGAGCCCGCGTAACGGATAGACGTCAGCGGCGAAGCGCCGGTGCCGCCGTCGTAACCGGAAATGGTGATCAAGTCCGCGTAGGCCTTGGCCACACCGGCAGCAATGGTGCCCACGCCGGGCTCAGATACCAGCTTGACCGAGACCAAGGCAGCAGGATTAACCTGCTTGAGGTCAAAAATTAGCTGCGACAAATCTTCAATCGAATAAATATCGTGGTGCGGCGGTGGCGAAATCAGCGTGACACCGGGCACGGCGTAACGCAGACGAGCAATCAGCTCGTTGACCTTACCTCCCGGCAACTGACCACCTTCGCCGGGCTTGGCACCCTGTGCAACCTTGATCTGCAGCACATCGGCATTGACCAGATACTCGGGCGTCACACCAAAGCGACCGGACGCGATCTGCTTGATCTTGGATGTCCGCTCAGTACCGTAACGAGCGGGGTCTTCACCGCCCTCACCGGAATTGGAGCGCGCGCCCAACCGGTTCATTGCCTCGGCAATGGCCTCATGCGCTTCAGGCGACAATGCACCCAACGAGATACCCGCAGAGTCAAAGCGCTTGAATATCTGCTCGAGCGGCTCAACCTGATCCAAAGTAATAGCCGTCTGGTCGTCACGAACCTTCAGAAGGTCGCGCAACGAGGCAACCGGGCGATTATTCACCAGCGCTGCATATTCCAGATACTTGTCGTAGCTGTCGCCCTGCACAGCATCCTGAAGCGCGCGAACCACATCAGGGTTGTAGGCATGGTATTCGCCACCAAACACGAACTTCAGCAAACCGCCCTGCTGGATCGACTTACGTGGATTCCACGCTTCTTTAGCCAGCAACAACTGTTCGTCCTGCAGATCACAAAAACGCGCGCCCTGAATACGGCTTGCGACGCCTTTGAAGCAGACATCAACGATTTCATCAGCTAGACCGACTGCTTCGAAAAGCTGCGCACCACGGTAGGAAGCAATCGTGGAGATGCCCATCTTCGACAGGATCTTCAACAACCCCTTGGAGATGCCTTTACGGTAGCTCTTGAAGACTTCGTAGAGGTCACCAATAACTTCACCGGTGCGCAGCAGATCGCCGAGCACTTCGTAAGCCAAATAAGGATAGATAGCGGTGGCGCCAAAGCCCATCAATACGGCGTAATGGTGAGGATCGCGCGTGGTGGCGGTCTCGACCAGGATATTACATTCAGAACGAACGCCTACAGCGGACAGATGGTGGTGTACTGCGCCCACCGCCAGCGCCGCGTGAACCGGCAACTTACCTGCTTCTATGTTGCGATCACTCAGTACGATCAGCGACTTGCCTTCACGTACTGCGGCTTCTGCCTGTTTAGCAATATCGCGCACCGCATCGCCGAGCGGAATAGACTCATCCACGTTTAGGTCGATGGTATGCACCGCGAAGCCTGGGCGATCCAGATGCATTAAGGTACGCCACTTCGCCGGAGAGATTACCGGGGAGCTGAGGATAGCTCGGTTGGCGTGGTCGGCAGTTTCTTCGAACACATTACGCTCAGCACCGAGGCACGTCTCAAGTGACATGACGATAGCTTCACGCAACGGATCGATCGGCGGGTTGGTTACCTGAGCGAACTGCTGACGAAAATAATCGTAGACCGAACGCACGCGACTCGAAAGCACTGCCATCGGCGTGTCGTCACCCATCGAACCGACGGCTTCCTGACCGTTCTCGGCTAACGGACGCAGCACCTGATCACGCTCTTCAAAGGTGACCTGGAACATCTTCATATACTGCTTAAGACGCTCGGTAGAGAGGAAGTCCGATCCGTGGTCGCGATCATCCAGCTTGGCCTGGATACGCAGCGCGTTTTCCTTCAACCATTTGCGGTAGGGATGACGTGACTTGAGTCGGTCTGCAACATCATCGGTATGCAGCACTTCACCCGTTTGAGTATCAACCGCCAGAATCTGACCAGGACCCACACGGCCCTTGCTGATCACGTCTTCGGGCTGGTAATTCCACACGCCGATTTCCGAGGCCAGGGTGATGTAACCGTTCTTGGTGACCACATAACGCGCAGGACGCAGACCGTTACGATCAAGCAGGCAAACCGCATAACGACCTTCAGTCAATACGATACCCGCTGGGCCGTCCCAGGCTTCCATATGCATGGAGTTGTACTCATAGAATGCCCGTAGATCGGCATCCATGGTTTCAACGTTCTGCCAGGCTGGCGGCACGACCATGCGAATGGCTCGGAACAAATCCATGCCGCCGGTAATCAACAACTCCAGCATATTGTCCATGCTGGAAGAGTCGGAACCTGTGGTGTTGACCAATGGCGCCAGACTATCGAGGTCAGGCATTAGATCATTGGTGAATTTGTTACGCCGAGCGTGCGCCCAATTACGGTTAGCGGTGATGGTGTTGATTTCACCGTTGTGCGCGACCAGGCGGAACGGCTGAGCCAATGGCCACTTGGGCAGTGTATTGGTAGAGAAGCGCTGGTGGAACACGCTGATCGCGGTTTCCATGCGGTCGTCGCCGAGATCCGGATAGAACTTATCCAGGTCCGCCGGCATCATCAAACCTTTATAGGAAATGACCTTGTGCGACAGGCTGCAAACATAGAAGTTGCTGTCGGCTTGCATGGCAATTTCTGCCTTGCGGCGCACATAGAACAGCTTGACGCCGAACTGCTGCTCGTCCAGCCCTTCGCCGGTCACAAACACCTGTTCAATACGCGGCATGCTACTTAACGCTAGTGGGCCGAGCACAGTTTCATCCACCGGCACTTCGCGCCAGCCAAGGCTCGTTAGCCCCTGGTCTGCCAGAGCATCAGCGAACGCTTGTTTGGCAGCGCTAGTTGAGGCTGCATCCGCGCCCATGAAGACCATGCCAACGGCATACTGTTCGGGAAGCTCGACAGACAACTGCTCCTGCGCGACTGAGCGCAAAAAGCGATCAGGCTTCTGGATAAGCAGCCCACAACCGTCACCGGTCTTACCGTCGGCGTTGATACCGCCACGGTGAGTCATGCATGTCAGGGCCTCAATAGCCGTCTGGAGCAAGTGATGACTGGGCTGACCTTCCATGTGGGCAATCAAGCCAAAGCCACAGTTATCCTTGAACTGATCAGGCTGGTATAAACCTGCTTTCATAGGCACACTCTCAAAAAGCTATTGAATTCAAGCGCTTACAAGGATCAAACAAGAATTGATCTGGCTAGGCGCCGGACAAAAGGGGGGTAATTGTACACAGCAGCCTATACGGCCACAATTTTTTTTGAGACAGCCATGCCGCATAAGCATATTCAAATGTCGTAAATAGGAAACTTTGCGTTTCACTATAGCGCTAATTCAAACCTGCAACCATGCCTTTTTAGCACACTAGAGCCACCGGTGGAGCGGACCTCCACCGGTGGCCGCAATCAACGTAAAGACTTCTGGATATCGCCAAAACTACGCGGCCACGGCTTGCTGTCGCGTAACGTTTGCGGCAAATTGGCCACCCCTGCCTGGGCCGCCTGGCGTCCGCCATAGCTACCCTGAGTTACCACAAACCAGGGCGCGCCCTGATGCATTGTCTCGAAGTAGCCAATATCACCTAGTTGTGCATGCGTTTTCACAAAGGCGGTTGCTGCCTGCTCTGAGCGTGTGCCCAGCAGCTGGACGGCGTAACGGCTGGCCGATTGTTGACGATACCATTCCGTTTTGCGAATACTGCCAATCGCCTCCGCGGGTTTGGGTGTCGCCGCAGGCGACGCTATTGGGGGCTGCGCAGACGCTGCTTCCGCCGGTTGTGGCTTAGGTGTAACAACCGGCGGCGCGGGCTTCACTTCAACAGAAGGAGCTTGTGAAACTGCCTCCACCTCAACCGCGGAGGACTCCACCTGCTCCGGCACAGGCTCAGCAACGCTGATGTCAGATGTAGCATCCGGAGATACCGGAATTGACGGCGATGCTGGGGAGGGCACTGAGGGCGCGATAGGCTCAGCACCAGCAGGTAAAGGGGCCGTCGGTGGAGCACTAGGCTCAACTGCTGCCTCGCCACTCAAGCGCACTTCAGGGATCGGGTCAGGCAAAGCCAACACTGTGGTTTCCGGCTCTTTGGGCTGATCTCCCATATACCAAGCAAAGCCAACCCCCAGCGCAACCAACGCTACCGCCACCAAAGTACGAAGCGGCAAACCGCCGCGCCCAACTCGCGCGGCAGCAGCAATAGGCGCCTGCTCCATCGCCTCAAACATAACCTTCCTTGCCGCATTATTGATGCCGCCGGGCCAGCCTTGCGAGCGGGTATGAATAGCAGCGACTTGTTCGTCCGCCAGCAGCTCAATGCCCTGCCCTGCACCCTCAAGACGCTGACCGAGATAGTCGCGCGTTTCTGCTAGATCCAATGGCTGCAGAGCAGCCATATGCACGGCACCGTCTTCCGGAGAAGTCTGCAAAGACTGCAAAGCAGAGGCAATTTGCACTTCGTCAGCAAACAGAAAAACGCGAGGGGCACTTTGGCCTGCTTCGGCAATCTCGGCCAGCATACCCAAAGCTGAAGACTCCAACTCTTCGGCATCATCAACAACCAAGTATAACTGGATGCCAACAGCCTCACTGTCCTGGGCCTTTTGCAGCAGGCTCCCTACGTCACGCCCATCCGCGTTGGCTGCCTGGCAGATATAACCAAGCAGTGCTTCCTCATTAGAAAATTCGCGTGCTGATAACACAATGCACTGCACGCTTTCCTTGTTACTGCTGGCTACCAAAGCCTGCCGCAGAAGTGTCTTGCCGCTCCCTTCCGGGCCAGTCACCACCAAAAGCTGGCTACTGTAGCGCGCTAAATGGTGCAGCTCCGCCAATACAGGCTTGCGCTTGGGAGTAAAAAACCTGAATCCCGGCGTACGCGGTGCAAAGGGGTCATGGGTGAACTGGTAGTAATCCAACAAACGGTCGATTTCGCTCATCGAGGTAAAGGCCTCTTCCTTGTATTGCGTCATGCTGGCGACATCGCCAAGCAGCCCGACAGCGCGTCGGCGTCAAAATCCGTGGTCACCGTGGCATCACCCAAAGCTCTGAGTAATACCAAGCGCAACTGCCCATCCAAAACCTTTTTGTCTACCGCCATCAAGCGCCGAAAATCAGTTTGCGACATATTCTCGGGCGGCATTACTGGCAAGCCGGCAGAAGCGACAACACTAGTGCCGCGAGCCAAGTCTTCAGAGCTTATCCAGCCCATACGTGCCGACAAGTCCAACGCCATCACCATGCCAGCACCCACCGCTTCGCCGTGCAACCAATTTCCATAACCTTGATGCGTTTCAATCGCATGGCCAAAGGTGTGACCTAGATTCAGGATAGCCCGGACGCCGCCCTCACGCTCGTCTGCAGCAACAACCTCTGCCTTAATTGCACAAGAACGTTGAATCGCTTCAGTAATCAGTTGGGAGTCTAGAGCGCGCAAGGCAGGCATATTACTTTCCAGCCAGGCAAGAAATTGGGCGTCACGAATAAAACCGTATTTGATAATTTCTGCTAGCCCAGCGCTAATCTCCCGCTCCGGCAATGTTTTTAAACTATCAGTATCAATTAGCACAGCCTGCGGCTGATAGAACGCGCCTATCATGTTTTTGCCGGCGGGATGATTGATGCCGGTCTTGCCGCCAACAGACGAGTCGACTTGAGACAGCAGGGTAGTAGGAATCTGGATAAAATCGACTCCCCGCTGATAGCACGCCGCAGCGAATCCAGTCATATCGCCAATAACCCCGCCGCCTAGCGCTATCAAGGTCGTTCTGCGGTCATGTCGGTCATTTAGCAACGCATCAAAAATCTGTTGCAACGTAGCCCAGTTCTTGAACGCCTCACCAGTAGGCAAGATCACCTTGGTAACCTTAAAGCCCTGCAAGACGCGCTCTAGATTGCCGAGATAGAGCGGCGCAACTGTATCGTCGGTGACAATACAAACCTGCCTCCCTTTCATGTGCGAGACCAGCAGATCGGAGCTATCAAAAAGCCCAGAGCCGATATAAATAGGATAACTACGGTCACCAAGATCAACGTTCAAACACTGCATCCAGCTTCTCCCTCTAACATCCGCAAAGCATACAACATACCGGCTCTACGCGGATATGCCGCCCAAGCAAAAGCCGTCAGCCGCGCCTGAACGGCTTTAGAGCGAAAAGGTAGTCAATCGGGAGGGCAATAGCGGCGGGTTGAAGCATAAAAAAACACGACTGATGGCATTATTGGCGCCAAGCAAAGCTAGCTTTCAAGCAGTTTGGTAACAATGGTGTTAACAACAGTTTTCGGTCCTCGCTGATCGGTCTCTATCACCAAATCAGCTATTTCCATATACAGCGGGTCGCGCTTCGCCATCAACTCCCGCAACACATTTTCCGGGTCACTGGTTTGCAATAATGGTCGCTGACGATCCTTTGACGTGCGCTGCAGCTGCTGCTCTACGCTAGTACGCAGATAAACCACCAAGCCGTTTTCAGCTAAAGCTGCGCGATTTGCATCACGCATTACTACACCACCACCGGTCGCCAGGACGATCCCATCTTCCTGCACCAACTCCGCGATCATGGCCTCTTCACGCTCTCGAAAGCCTTCCTCGCCTTCTACATCGAATATCCAAGGGATATCCGCGCCTGTCCGCACTTCGATCTCACGATCAGAGTCTTTGAAGGGGTGACGTAGCTCTTTGGCAAGAAGACGCCCGATGGTGCTCTTACCAGCTCCCATCGGGCCTACCAGGAAAACGTTACTCAAGCGCGTTATCTAGCAAGAGTAATAGCGCCATTGTTAATGATGCGAGGCGTCAGGAAGATCAGCAGTTCGCTTTTAGTTTCGGACGTCACATCGCGACGGAACGCCTGACCAAGCACCGGCAAGTCACCCAAAAATGGCACTTTTTCTTGAGCAGTCTGTGTATCGCTGCTGAAAACACCACCAATCACAATGGTTTCACCATCAGCCACGAGGATTTTGGCGTCGACCTCATTCTTACGAATCGTCGGCACACCGTTCACCTGGTTAGTGAAGTCAGGTTCATCCTTAGTAACGATCACCTCCATGATAACCTGATTATCCGGCGTAATCTGAGGGGTGACTTCCAACGACAACACCGCTTCCGCAAAGGATGTAGTAGTGGCACCGCTGGAGCTAGCTTGTTGATAGGGAATTTCAGAACCTTTCAGGATCTTGGCTGTTTCTTTGTCAGACGTAACGACTTTCGGCTGAGAGATGACCTCGCCATTGCCGGTACTTTCCATCGCGGATAGCTGCAGATCAAGGATAGTGTTATCAGTCATAAAGCCGATGCCAATACCAGAAGTAGCGCCAATCACACCCATATCAACGAACGGAGTGCTAACTGTCGGAGACAAACCGTCGTCGCCGTAGGCGCGCCATTTGTTACCCAGCGACAGATCACCACTCCAGTTAACGCCCAACGCCTTGTCAAAGCCAACGCTCGCCTCAACGATGCGTGCTTCAATCAATACTTGGCGTACGGGTATATCCAGCTGAGTAACAATCCGACGCAGCTCGTCCAGCTTGTCCTGAGTCTCCAACGCAATGATGCTGTTGGTTCGCTCGTCCACAGTGAGAGAGCCGCGCTGGCTGTCAGCATCGGCGGAGGTCACAGAAGCAAACAGCTGTGCGATATCAGCAGCGTTGGCATAGTTGACCTGAATCAGCTCGCGGCGCAGCGGCGCCAGCTCCGAAATTTGCTTCTGCGACTCCAGCTCCTGGCGTTCACGTGCTGCAATCTCGTCAGCCGGCGCTACCAGCAACACGTTGCCGACCTGACGCTTGTCCAGCCCCTTGGTTTTCAATACCAAGTCCAATGCTTGATCCCATGGAACGTTTTGCAGGCGCAAGGTGATACTGCCTTCGACAGTATCACTGGCAACCAGATTCAAATCCGTAAAGTCTGCAATTAGCTGTAACACCGAACGAACTTCAATATCTTGAAAGTTCAGCGACAGCTTTTCACCGGAATAAGTAAAAGAATCAGCGCGGCGCTGTTCTACTTCGGCGCGACTGAGCGGCTTAAAGCTAACGGTCAAACGATTATCTGTTTGATAGACCAAGTGCTCGTACTGACCGGTAGGCTCAATCACAATACTGGCGTTATTACCATTGCTAGACGCGTTAATGAAGCTCACTGGCGTAGCAAAATCTTTCACATCCAGCTGAACGCGCAGCTCGTCAGGCAAACGAGTATTAGGGAAGTTCAGCTTTACCCTTCCACCCTGCTCCTCAACGTCAACACGAATTGTCGGATCCGTCAGATCAATGATTACGTTGCCTTCACCTTCACTACCACGCTGAAAATCAAGACTACTGATGGCGCGCCCTGAAGAAACAGCACTGGAAACTGCAGGTTCTGACTCTGCGCGCCAATTGCTGTTATTCGCCGCAGGCGTAGCAACAGGGGCTGAGGCCGCCGAGGCAACAGGGGCGGAACCACCAACCAGTACGAAAAGGTTATTACCTTCTGCGCGAGTGGTGTAAGGAGCCAAATTGGAAAGGTTGATGATCAAGCGAGTGCGATCATTCGCCTCGACCACTGTAACGCTGCGAGCGTTACCCAAACCTAGCTCACGATTACGCTCACCCAGTTTGTTCTGCACACCGGGTAAATCCAACGCTATGCGGGCTGGCTCGTCAATGGTGTAACCCTTAGGTGACCCACTAACCGGCTCATCAAACGTCAACTTGAGCTCTACCCGATCGCCCGGCAGAGAGGCAACGTCCATTTTTTGTAAATCGGCGGCCATAGCCAACGGGCTCAGTAGCGCCACTAAGGCTGCCAGCGATATTTTTTTGGTTAGAGGCATTTGATTGCGTTCCACGCGTGACTGTTTGCAGTTCATGATTATCTCTCCCTGGTTGACCTATCCGCGCTCAGGCAAGCTGAGAGTCCGCGGTCGCTCTAACCAACCCCCTTCACCATCCGGCACGATTTCGATTACGTCCAAACGGTTTTCCTGAATCCCCGTTATACGGCCGTAGTTTCGCCCCAGATAGTCACCAACTTGGACTCGGTGCACGCTACCCGCACCCTGAACCAGGGCTTGCATGCCGTTGTTGTTGCTCAAAGTGCCGACCATTTCGAAGCTTTCAATATTGAAGCCTTCGAGGAATTGTTTAACGCGGTTCTCGTCGGGCTTGATGTCTTGTGAGCCGCGCTGACGTTGAGTCAGGTCTATACGGATGGGTGGCTGGAAAGGGCTTCTCAATGACGCAGCACTATAAGTAAATGCCTCATAGGGCTCAAAGCGCGGCAAGGCCTCGATTTTTCCAGCTGGCCTGGCACGCGTCTCATCCATAAAGCGCTGCAGATCAGCGAACTCATTATTACCGCAACCCGCCAAACCGAATACAGCGAGAAGGGATAAACAGGTTATGTTTTTGCTAATCATTATTGCTGTCCTCCCGCATCGCTCGTATCGCCTGCATCGTTATAGCGATAGGTCTTGGCCACAATATTCATTGTCAGCAAATCTGGACTGGCCACGTTCACTGGTTCAATAACGAAATCATTAAGAGTCACAATGCGAGGCAAACCGGCGACACTACTGACAAAAGTAGCGAGGTCGTGGTAGCTACCTCGAACCACAATATTGATGGGCAGCTCAACATAAAACTGCTTGGCGACTTCCGGCTTTAGCGTGATCGACTCGAACTCAAGGCCGCTATTGAGGCCCATCTGAGTGATATCTTCAAGCAAGCCAGGCACTTCGCTATCCTTGGGCAATTGCTTCAACAAACCACTGAAACGCTCTTCGATTTCGGCTAGCTGCTCTTTGTAGGCTTCAAGATTGGCTGCGCGGAAAGACTTATCCTCAAACTCTTTGCGTAGCGCAACTTCTGTTGCCTCAACACGCTCTAAGCTCACTTGCAAATCTTTAAGGTGGAAGTGGTAACCCAACACCAAGAGCACCACAAATACCAGAACACAGACGATGACCTTTAAAGCGCCAGGCCAAGAACCAATATTGTTGAAATCCAGATCACTGAGGTCGATCTTCTTCAAACTATCCATAGATTGAGAAAAACTCATGGCTGCTGCTCTCCCTCAGCGGCGGCGCTGGCACGCGGCTCGGTCTGCTTCACTGTCAACTCAAACACGTTGGCCTGATCAAGCGCGCCAGAAGTGATCGCGCGTACGGCAGTCAGATTAGGTGAAACCAGCCAATCGGATGCATCCATTTGCCGCATAAGCTTGGAAACCCGGCTATTAGACTCTGCCCCACCTTCGATACTGACAGATGAGCCGCTCATGGAAACCGAAGTAAAGTAAACCCCGTCAGGCAAGGTCCGTGTCATCTCGTCAAACACCCGGACTATGATCGGACGATTACCCTGAAGATCTTGGATGATTTTCATACGGTCGAGCAATTGAGTACGGCGCGCTTGCAACTGCTCAATTTCGCTAATGCGCGCTTCCAACAGTGTGATTTCTTTCTGCAGGAAAGTATTGCGGGCGTTTTGATGCTCAATCTTGCCATTCAGGTGACGATCACCTAAAAAAACCAAAGCGCCAGCAAAAACCACAACCAGTGCCAGAATGGTTAAAAATTCCTTTTTCCGTTCTTCCCTTAGCTGCTCGCGCCAAGGCAACAGGTTAATGCGAGCCATTAGTCAAAACTCCTCATTGCCAGACCACACGCAATCATCAATGCAGGTGCGTCATTACTAAGCGCCACTGCATCAACCTTGTTCGACAGGGTCATGTTTGCGAAAGGGTTGGCAACCAAGGTGGTAGTACCGATCTTCTGTTGGACCAGTTGATCCAGGCCTGGAATAGAGGCTGTACCACCTGCCAGGAGGATGTAGTCCACATCGTTGTACTGCCCACCGGCGAAGAAGAACTGCAGCGAACGAGAAACCTGCTGCACCACCGCGTCTTTGAATGGACTGAGCACTTCACTTTCAAAGTCGTCTGGCAAGCCGCCTTGCTTCTTGGCGAGGCCAGCTTCTTCTTGAGAAAGGCCGTAACGGCGCTGAATCTCGTCGGTTAACTGCTTGCCACCGAAGAGCTGCTCACGGGTGTAGATAATACGGCCCTGGCTGAGAACGCTGAGCGTCATCATAGTCGCGCCGATATCAATCACCGCGATGGTAAGCGCCTCATCACCGCCGTCCAGCTGGTGAATCACCAAGTCGCACGCCCGCTCCATAGCATAGGCCTCGACCTCGACAACCTTGGCCGTGAGCCCCGCGAGCGCTAACGCAGCTTCGCGGATATCGACGTTTTCACGACGACAAGCGGCCAGAAGAACCTCTTCTCGCTCTGCGTTACGGGGGGAGACACCTTGAACTTCGAAGTCGATGGCAACTTCATCAAGCGGGTAGGGAATATATTGATCAGCTTCGAGCTTAATCTGCTCTTCCATTTCGTCTGGATCCAAACCGGCATCCATCTCAATGGTTTTGGTGATCACGGCCGATCCCGCTACCGCAACAGCGGCTTGTTTTAGCGGCGTTCGCGAGCGCGCCAAGACTTTTTCCAAAGCCTGGCCGACACCCTCGAGCTCGACGATATTTTTCTCCACCACCGCACCGGGTGGCAAAGGTTCAACCGCATAAGCTTCGACCTTATAGCGGTTACCGGAGCGACTGAGCTCTAGCAGCTTCACAGTGGTGGAGCTGATATCGATACCCAGTAGCGTATTCGCTTTTTTCTTGAGGAGCCCTAGCACAGCCAATTTCCTATCAGCATCCGACACTTACGGACGGTTTATGTTTTCCTACATTAAATAACAGTCCCTGTACAAGCGCAAATAGCTAAATCAAAAAAAATACGCTTATAATGCAGACTGCTACACCCTTCAAGGGCAGCAATACTGCTAACTTTCTAATTATTCAGGGAATTCCGCATCCCTTATGCGTTTATTAAAATTTCTATTCTGGTCTCTTTTAGCCCTGGCTTGCACCCCGGTTCTGGTGCTGAGTGGGGTCGCACTCTATCTTAGCCCTGCTTTACCAGATGTTGAAACCCTGCGTGATGTGGAATTGCAAACACCGTTGCGGATATATAGCACAGATAACAAGCTGATTGCAGAGTTTGGTGAAATGCGTCGATTCCCCATCACCTACGATGAGGTGCCCGCCACTTTCGTACATGCACTGCTGGCAGCGGAAGACGACAACTTTTTACATCACCATGGCGTTGACCCTGCTGGTCTCTTGCGTGCGGTAGCAGAGCTAGTACAGACCGGGCATATTCAAACCGGCGGCAGCACCATTACCATGCAAGTGGCAAAAAACTATTTTCTGTCCAGTAATCGAGTGTTCTCGCGAAAATTAAACGAAATATTGTTGGCGTTGCAGATTGAACGCAACTTAAGCAAGCAGGAAATTTTCGAGCTTTACGTCAACAAAATCTACCTCGGCAACCGCGCCTACGGCATTGAAGCGGCCGCTCAAGTTTACTACGGCAAGTCGATCAGCGAGCTGCGTCTGGCCGACCTAGCTATGATTGCAGGCCTACCCAAGGCGCCCTCGCGCTATAATCCCATAGCCAATCCCGATCGGACCAAGCTGCGCCGCAACTGGATTTTGCAGCGCATGCTGATGCTCGGTTATATCGATCAGACCAGCTACGACGAAGCGATAGCCACGCCCATCACTGCCCGCAATCACGGCGCCAATCCTGAGATGGAGGCGCCTTATATTGCTGAAATGGCGCGCCTGGAAATGGTTGACCGCTATGGCGACAAGGCCTACACCCAAGGTTTTAACGTCTACACCACCGTTAGCAGCAACATGCAGGAGCTGGCTAACCAGGCGCTGCGCAACGGTCTGGAGGAGTATGATCAGCGCCATGGGTTTCGCGGTCCCGAGGCACGCAACCCGGATATTACGCTAGAGCAAGGCGCTAGCTTTCTGAAGAAGTACCAGAGCCTCGGTGGACTCGAACCGGCACTGGTCACCGCAGTTCATCCCGACCGCGTGGAAGTGAGTTTCCGCCGTGACCCTCCTGGCGTCATCAGCTGGGAGAACATGAAGTGGGCTCGCCCCTATCTCAGCGCCAATAGCATGGGCCCGCGCCCAGGAAAGCCGGCTGACGTGCTCAAGCCCGGCGACATTATTCGCGTAAGTCACGTTGAGGGTGAAAACCAATATCGACTTTCGCAATTACCCAAAGCGCAAAGCGCGCTAGTGGTGCTTGGCCCTCAAGATGGCAGTATCAAGGCACTCATCGGCGGTTTCTCCTTTGTAGAAAGCAACTACAACCGGGCAACCCAGGCGAGACGCCAACCTGGCTCTAGCTTCAAACCTTTCCTTTACTGCGCGGCACTCGACAATGGCTATACGCCCGCCAGTCTGGTCAACGACGCGCCGCTAGTGTTTGTTGACGACTACATGGACTCAATTTGGCGACCACAGAATTCGGGTGGCGATTTTCTCGGCCCAATCCGCCTGCGCGAAGCCTTGTATCGCTCCCGCAACCTGGTGTCTATTCGCCTGCTGCAGGATCTGGGCGTAGATCACGCCATGACCTACATCGAGCGCTTTGGCTTTGCTCGCTCGGACTTGCCACGCCACCTATCCGCTGCCTTGGGCACATCAGAAATGACGCCTTTGCAGGTTGCTCAGGGATACACCACCTTTGCCAACGGCGGCTACGCGGTTAAACCCTACTTGATCGACCGTATAGAAAACCGCTACGCCCAGCTGATCGACTATTCCCGGCCAGCCGTAACGCCGGCGCAAATGGAGCAGGAACAGGCTCGCCTGGACGCCTACTATCTGCGCCAACCCGAAGGCGTTCTGCCGCAGGTAGAGAAAGCCGAGCGCGTGGTCGACCCACGCACTATTTATCAGCTCAATAGTATGCTGCGCGACGTGATTCGACGAGGTACAGCGGTGCGCGCTAGATCCTTACAGCGCAAAGACCTCGCCGGCAAAACGGGTACGACCAACGATCAGAAGGACGCTTGGTTTTCAGGTTTCAATCCTGACCTGGTTGCTACCGCATGGGTCGGTTTCGATCAGCCCAGCACACTGGGTCGACGCGAGTTCGGTGGCACCGCCGCTTTGCCGATTTGGATGAGCCTCATGGGCCCAGCTTTGGAAGGCGCACCGGATGAAGAACCACGTATGCCCGAAGGAATGTTGACCGCGCGCATCGACTCCGAGACTGGCCGCAGCGCACCACCGGGTAGTAACGGCATTATGGAAATATTCAAACAGGAAGATGCCCCACCTCCGTACAGCGAACTAGGACTGGGCGGTTACGATAGCGAAGGCGCCGTTACACCCCTTGAGCTGTTCTGAGCCAGCGACAGTAACTGCTGACGCAGCCAGCGGTTCACCGGGTCATGCTCTGCGGCCTCATGCCAATACAGGTTGAGGCCAATGGACGGCAAAGGTAGCGGCATCTCGAGTAAGAGGTTATCCAGAGACGCGTTCACCAGCTCCGCATGCCGCCTGGACATGGTCAGCAACAGATCACTCTGCGCCACCACCAGACTCGCAGCTTGATAGTTCTGACACTGCTGCATCACGCGCCGCATCAAGCCCATATGCCCTAGCGCCAGATCCTCGTAAGACAAGCCGCGGCGCCATGACGCTACCGCAATATGCTCCGCGGCCAGATAACGCTCGGTCGTAAGCTCGCCCACAAAGTCTGGCCCCGCCACCACACAGAGCGGCTCTGTCAGCAGTTGCATCTGGCGCAGATTGGCGTCAACCGGCCGTGCTATCTGCACCGCAAGATCAATGCGGCCCGCAGCCAGTTCCAGCTTCAACTCGGACCAGCGCACGCCCGCTGTCCGCACCTTACATTTAGGCGCACAGTGACGCAGGCGTGCGAGCAAGGGCGGCAGCAACACCAGCTCCAACTGCTCCGGTAGGCTCAAGGTAAAAGTACGCTCGTCTTGCAGCGGATCAAAATCCTGTAGCCCTTCCAGGCTACGCTGCAAGCGCGCCAAGCTATCGCTGATCACCGGAGCAAGCCGCTGCGCTAACGCGGTCGGCGTCACACCGCGCCCCTCGCGCACGAACAACGGATCAGCGAAATGCTCACGCAAGCGCGCAAGCGAGTGGCTAACTGCCGACTGGCTGACATGTAGCACCGCCGCGGAGCGCGTGAGGCTGCGTTCACGAAAAACCACTTCGAAGACCCTGAATAAATTCAGGTCCATGCGGGCAACCGATGACAAACCATTCATTTCATTCATAGCAGGAAGCCCTAGGCCCAAGATGAAGCACAATATCTACGCCGCTCCTGGCGATGTATGAGCTTGATTCATAATTGTAGATGAATAAGCTTCGCTTCATCCCTTTGCGTGAACGGCCTAAGCTGCACCACATAAAATCAACAACGAGGGCTGGCAGATGCAGGAATCAGATTACTTGGCGAACTTGCGTGTCTTACAAAAGGCCGCATGGCCCAAAGGCGCGCCCACCGAAGCGGTATACCCCTTGGGTGAACAACCGCTGACGCGCTATCTGCAGCACTGGGCTCAATCCTGCCCGGAAAAAACCGCCATTCATTTTTACGGCCATCAACTCAGCTATGCCAAATTAGACGATTTAAGCGACCGATTTGCCGCGCTGCTGTACCAGCAGGGCATCAAGCCTGGCGATCGAGTCGCGGTATTCATGCCTAACTGCCCGCAGCTACACATCGCCTTCTATGGCATTCTGAAAGCTGGCGCTATTCACGCCCCGGTTAGCCCCATGGCTAAAGGGATGGAGCTGAGCTATCAGCTCAACGACAGCGGCGCCAACGCCATTGTCTGCTTTGACCAGTTGCTCCCGGTGGTACGCGAAGTGCGAGCAGAAACCGATCTCCAGCTGATCATCAGCACCAGCCTGTCCGAACTATGCCCTGCAGCACCCTCAATCCCAGTACCCGATCTGCTGCAAGCGCCCAAGCTGCCAATCACCGACAGTATCGACCTGCTGCCTGCCCTGCAAAATATCGCACCGCCAACCAACCTTCCCGCCCTACAGCTCGATGACATCGCAGCGCTGAACTACACAGGCGGTACCACTGGGCTGCCCAAGGGCTGCATCCACACCCACGGCGATATGCTCTACACCTGCGCCAGCTTCCTGCCGACGGCGTTGGGCCTGGACTCTGAGCGTATCAGCCTCAATTTCATGCCAGAATTCTGGATCGCCGGGGAAAACGCAGGGCTGCTATTTCCGATTTTTGCCGGCACAACCTTGGTGCTGCTGGCGCGCTGGGATGCGCTCACCTTTATGAGCGCGGTGCAGCATTACAAAGTCAATCAGACTGGGTTGCTGGTCGACAGCGCATCAGAGGTGCTTGATCATCCGCAAGTTAGCGAGTTTGACTTCAGCTCGTTGGGAACCACCAGCTGTGTGTCTTTTATCAAGAAGCTCACGCCCGAATATCGCTCACGCTGGCTCGCTCTAACCGGTTGCACACTGTTCGAAAGCAGCTTTGGCATGACCGAGACCCACACGTGCGACACCTTCACCGCTGGCTTGCAGAAAGATAACTTCGACCTTAAATCCGCCCCCACTTTCGTTGGTTTACCCGTTCCCGGCACTGAGTTTAAAGTCTGTGACTTCGCCAGCGGCGAACTGCTGCCACTGGGCAGTGAAGGCGAGCTTTGCGTGCGCACCCCCTCGCTGCTGAAAGGGTACTGGAACAAGCCCGAGGCCAGCGCCGAGGCACTGCGCGATAGCTGGCTGCACACCGGCGACAGCGGCGTGATTACCGAACAGGGCTTCATCCGCTATCTTGGACGGCGCAAGGAAATGCTCAAGGTCAACGGCATGAGCGTATTCCCCAGCGAGCTGGAAGCCATGCTCGGCCAACACCCCGACATTCTTGCTTCAGCAGTCGTCGGCCGACCGGACGAACAACGCGGCCAAATGCCGATCGCTTTTATCATCTGTAAACCAGGTAGCAGCGCCAGTGCCGAGTCGCTGCACGCGTGGTGTAAAACTGCGATGGCCATTTTTAAGGTGCCGGAAATTCGCTTGGTCGAATCGCTGCCCATGACAGCGACCGGCAAAGTAAAAAAACAGGAATTACAGGATTGGATCAACTAAGCATGTCATTCAATAGCGTACTGATCGCCAACCGCGGCGAAATCGCCATTCGCCTCGCCCGCGCCCTGGCTGAAATGGATATCCACAGCGTCGCGGTCTACGCCGAAGACGATGCCGAGTCACTGCACGTGCGTCGCGCCGACACTGCCATCGCACTTACCGGGCAAGGCGCCGCCGCTTACCTGGACAGCGAGCAATTAATTGCAGTCGCAAAAGCGCAGGGATGCGATGCCATCCATCCGGGCTATGGCTTTCTCAGCGAGAACGCCGACTTTGCACGCCGCTGTCTGGCGGCCGGAATCGCCTTCATTGGCCCAGCTCCCGAGGTACTTGAGACCTTCGGCGACAAGGCCAGCGCACGACGCCTAGCACTGCAGCAAGGCGTACCTCTGGTGCAGGGAACCAACGAGCCGACTTCGCTGGAGCAGGCGCGCGCCTTTATGCAATCGCTGGGCGCCGGCACTGCCGTCATGCTCAAGGCACTAGCGGGGGGTGGCGGCCGCGGCATGCGCGCTGTGCACAGTTTGGAGGAGCTGGATGAAGCTTTCGTGCGTTGCAGTTCGGAGGCAAAAAGCGCCTTTGGCAACGACGCGCTCTATATAGAACGACTGATCACCCGCGCACGGCATATTGAAGTACAGATCATTGGCGACGGCACGCAGGTGTCGCATCTATGGGAGCGCGACTGCACGTTACAACGCCGCAACCAAAAGCTGCTGGAAATCGCACCCGCGCCAACGCTGGACCCGGCAGTACGCGAGCAGCTCCTGCAAGCAGCCAGAACCCTGACTCAAGCCGTCAACTACCGTGGCTTGTGTACCGTCGAGTTTTTGTTGGATGAAGACGCGGGCGACTTCGTATTTATGGAAGCCAACCCACGAATTCAAGTAGAGCACACGGTCACCGAGGCGGTTACCGGGGTAGATTTGGCGCAAACACAGATTCGCCTTGCAGCGGGCGCCAGCCTGGCTGAACTTGGCCTAGAGCAAAAGCAGATTCCTCAAGCCAAAGGCTTCGCCGTGCAGCTGCGCGTCAACCTGGAAAGCATGAGCAACGACGGCAGCGCCCGCCCGGCTGGCGGCACGCTTAGCGCCTACGAGCCGCCCAGTGGCGCAGGCATTCGCGTGGACGGCTACGGTTATAGTGGTTACACCACCAGCCCGCGCTTTGACTCGCTGATAGCCAAATTGATTGTGCAGGCCAATGACGACTACGCCGGTGTATTGCGCCGCGCCTATCGAGCGCTTTGCGAGTTCCGCCTGGAAGGCGTCAGCAGCAACCTACAGTTTCTGCAGAACTTACTGCAAAACGCAGCCGTGCAAAGCAATGACGTTTTTACCGGCTTTATTGAAGCCAATGCTGCGACGCTGACCGCGTCACAAACCAGCGAACATCCGCATCGTTATTTCAGCGCTGGCAAAACCGCCGCAACAGAGCAGCAAGACGGTGTTATCGCTCCCGCCGGCACCGAACCGCTTAAATCGCCGGTGCAAGGTGTACTGGTTAGCCTGGACGTACAAGTCGGCGATGCCATTGCCGTAGGTCAGCAAGTCGCGGTATTGGAAGCCATGAAAATGGAGTTCGTGGTGAAAGCTGCGCAGAGCGGCATAGTGCGCGCACTGGCGGTTGAGCCTGGCGCCAGCCTATTTGAAGGCAGTGCCCTACTCTATCTCGAACCGGCCGAGGTCACCGCCGGCCAAGAATTGAGCGAAGAAGCCATCGACCTTGAGCATATACGCGCTGATTTGCGCGAAGTGCTCGAGCGCCAAGCTGACCTCACCGACGAGCGCCGCCCGAAGGCGGTCGCCAAACGCCGCAAGACCGGCCAACGCACCGCCCGTGAAAACCTTGATGATCTGCTCGACGACGGCAGTTTTATGGAATACGGCGGTTTCGCCCTCGCCGCGCAGCGCATGCGCCGTAGTCACGCAGAACTTCTGGAGATGAGCCCGGCGGATGGACTAATCACCGGTATCGGTACAATCAACGCCGAGCAGTTTGGCGCGGAAGCGGCGCGCTGCATGGCGCTGTCCTACGATTACACGGTATTCGCCGGTACTCAAGGCGTGACCAATCACAAAAAAACCGATCGCATGCTGGAGTTGGCCGAACAATGGCAACTGCCGCTGGTGTTCTTCACTGAAGGCGGCGGCGGGCGTCCCGGCGATATCGACAAGGTGGGTGTGGCCGGGCTCGACTGCACTACCTTCATGCGCATGGCGCGACTGAGCGGCATGGTGCCAACCGTCGGCGTGGTATCCGGGCGTTGCTTTGCCGGTAACGCCGCCCTGCTGGGCTGCTGCGACGTGATCATTGCCACGGAGAACGCCACCATAGGTATGGCAGGGCCGGCGATGATTGAGGGTGGCGGTTTAGGCCACTTCACTCCGGAGCAGGTTGGCCCGGTGAGCATGCAGGGGCCGAACGGTGTAGTGGATGTGGTGGTACCGGATGAGGCAGCCGCCACGCGCGTGGCCAAGCAGTACCTATCCTACTTCCAGGGTGAGACACGTGAGTGGCAGTGCGCGGACCAACGCGAGCTGCGTCACCTGATCCCGGAAAACCGGTTGCGCGTATACGACATTCGCCAAGTCATTGAGAAACTGGCCGATGCGGATTCAGTGCTGGAATTACGCCGACAGTTTGCGCCGGGCCTGATCACCGCGCTGATCCGAATCGAAGGTAAGCCATTCGGCCTGATCGCCAATAACCCGATGCATCTTGGCGGCGCCATTGATGCCGTGTCCGGCGACAAAGCCGCGCGCTTTATGCAGCTATGCCAAGCGCACGGTCTGCCGATGGTTTCGCTCTGCGACACACCCGGCTTTATGGTCGGCCCCGATGCAGAGCAGCAGGCCACCGTGCGGCATGTCTCGCGCATGTTCGTCACAGCCGCCAGCCTAAGCATTCCCTTCTTCACCGTGGTGCTGCGCAAAGGTTACGGTTTGGGCGCGCAGGCGATGGCCGCTGGCAGCTTCCACGCGCCGCTGTTTACCATCGGCTGGCCAAGCAGCGAGTTTGGTGCCATGGGGCTGGAAGGAGCAGTGCGACTGGGCTACGCCAAGGAGCTGGCTGCCTTGGAAGACCCGGCTGAGCAGCAGGCGTTTTTCGATAAAATGGTCGCCGAGCTGTACGCACGCGGCAAAGGCATCAGCATGGCCAGCTTCCTGGAAATCGACGCTGTCATCGACCCACTGGAAACCCGCGACTGGTTACTGCGCGGCCTGAATGCAGCGCCCGCGGAGTCACGTCGCAAGGGCACTCGGCCATTTGTGGATACTTGGTAACGGTTATCGATGAGTGCTGCTGTAATCTTTTCTGTTCGCGCAACGCGGCGCAGAAAAGATTACAGCGCGCTCAAGGCGACAACACGGTCAACCTTGGGCAATAAAGCCGCATCATGCCCCAGCAACAACGCCGTGCGGTCCGCCAGCCAAGGCTCTAATCGTGCGCTCACCCGCTCTCGGGTGGCAGCGTCCAGGCCGCTGAATGGCTCGTCCAGAATTACCAGAGGTGCGTTTTTAAGCAGCACTCTTGCCAGTACTAAACGCCGCCCCTCACCACCCGAGAATTGTTTGCCCGATTCGCCCACCCAGGTATTCAATCCGGTCGGCAATCCATCAACCAGGTCGGCCAGATCTACCATCTCCAGCACTGCCCAGAGTTGTTCATTACTCGCGCCAGGGTTACCCAACAGCAAATTAGCAGCGACGCTGTCATGCAATAACTCAGTCTGCTGAGTTAGGTAGCCAAGCTGGGTGCGCCATTCCTGAAGCGGCAGCTCAAGCAACGGCATACCACTAACCAGCAGCTGCCCTGAGTCAGGGTCAAGCAAACGCGCGGCCAGCGCGGCCAAGGTCGACTTACCCGAACCGGAGGGGCCAATAACCGCCAGGCGCTCGTTTCTTGCCAGCGTTAAGTTAAAACCCTGTATCCCGGCGTGATGCACTCCAATATCGTGCCATTGCAACGTAACGTCGGTGGGCATAGGTAAGGGCTGGGCCGGATCGACCAAGCGGCTACTCATGCTAGTCTGCTGATTCAGTCGCGCCGCGGCAGCTCGAGTGCCGCCGAATTGTGCGAAGGCCGCGGGCAAGCCAGCAAAACCTTCGCTCAATGCCATCAACGCCAGCGGAATCATCACCATGATCGGACCCGACAGCAGTCCTGCTGCATAGGCTTGCATTGCACCAAACAAACCTAACAAAACGGTGGCCATCACGCCCAACGTTGCCAGACCCTGCCCAAGAGCAATACGCCCTTGCAGAATCAGTTGTTCATCCAATATTTGCTGACTACTGGCCAGCAGCCGCTGGCGATGCAGGCCCAGAGTGCCGGCAGCCGTCAACTCAGCCAGCCCCTGCAATTGCTCAACAGCCTGAACCCGCAGGTAATCAAGCTGCTCCACTCGCCGGGCGCTGTAATGCAGCCCAAACAATGCCATGCCCAAGGTCAGAAACAGCAGCAGCCCCAGCAGCACGGCGCCGAGCAACAACGCTAGAGAAAGATGGAAAACCGCGATCAAGCCACACACTAGCGTGATACCCAGCAACGCCACTACCGGCGGCGCGAGCAGGCGTAAGTAAAGCGTATCCAGGGTATCTATATCGGCGGTCAGACGATTGAGCCATTGCGCTGCGCGCAGGCGACTCAAGGTGGCACCATCCAGCAGCGCCAAAGCCGCGAAATGCCGACCGCGCAAATCGGCCAGTAAGCTCAACACCGTGTTGTGGTTGTAGACCCGCTCGGAGTAGCGCGCGACCGTGCGCGTGAGGGCGAAAAACCGGATGCCGCCACCCGGCATATACACATCAAACATCACTCGCTGGCCTGCGGCCCAGAGCAGCGCGGTAACGCCCGTGGCGGTAATAAACCAACCAGACAGCGCTAACAGACCTATGGCACTGAACAGGGTTAATGCCAGCAGCAACGCACCGACTACCAGGCGCGAACGGCGCTGCATGATGAGCGCCAGCCAAGGCTTTAGCTCATGCATCTGTGAGCCTCCCACTGTTCAGAACATAACGGCGATCCGCCAACGCCATCAGCGCTGGGTGGTGGGTGGCGATGATCAGCGTTTTGCCGCTAGCCGCCAGTCCGCGCAGCGCGGTTATTACTTCAGCTTCGCTCTGCTCATCCAGGCTGGCAGTAGGTTCATCCAGCAACACCACATCAGCTGTCGACAACCATACCCTTGCTAGCGCTAACCGCTGTGCTTGGCCACCGGACAACCCACGACCACCTTCACCCAAAACCGTATCTAAACCATTACGCTGAGCCCCGAGCAGCGCACCAAGGCCCACAGCCTCAATCGCGCGCGACATCTCCTCAGTGCTAGCCTGCGGAGCGGTGAGACGCAGATTCTCCGCCCAACTGCCCTGAATAAGAAAAGGCCGTTGGCCCAGCCAGGCAAGCGGTTGCTCACCCGGTAGATGACCTAATATCGTGAGGCTTCCGCTGTCGGGGTTAACGAAACCGGCAATGCAGTGCAGCAAGCTGGATTTGCCTGAGCCGGAAGACCCGGTCAGCGCAACTACTTGCCCGGCTGATATCTGCAAAGAGATATCGGTCAGTACCGCTCCACGGCCCGGATAAGACAAGCTCAACTGGCGAATGCAGATACCATCGGCGCCCTGTTTTGCAGACTCACTCTGAGAATCAATATTCGCCGCTTCATCCTGCAACGCAGCCATACCCTCAGCCGCTGCCAGTGCTGCAGCCCGGTCATGATAGGACTGCGCCAGGCTGCGTAGCGGTTGAAAAAACTCAGGCGCCAGCAACAGAATCAGTAGGCCGGAAAATAGCGTTAACTGGGCCGCAGGGCCGTATTGAATGTAGCCAAGCAAACCAAAACCGATATACATCGCAACCACCGCGATCGCCACAGAGGCGAAGAACTCCAACACCGCAGAGGAAAGAAAAGCGATGCGTAAGGTGCGCATGGTGACCGAGCGGTAACGCTCGGCGGCATCTTGTACCGATTGGGTCGCGGCACCTACCTGCCCGAACAGCTGCAGGCTGGTGAGGCTGCGCACCCGATCAAGAAAATGCCCGGCCAGCCGCCCTGCTTCCAGCACGTGCTGCTGACTCACCTTTTCTGCGCTCATGCCGATTAGCGCCATAAACAAAGGAATCAGCGGTGCTGCAAGCAACAGAAACAACGCCGCTAGCCAGTCGAGCCAGAACACGAGCAGCAGAATCAATAAGGGGGATAGTAGAGCTAACCACTGTTGCGGTAGATAACGCGCGTAATAACCATCCAGCGCCTCTGCCTGCTCGACCCACTGATTGGTCAAAGCCGCGCTGGACCGATCCGCCAAACGGATCGGTCCAAGATCAGCCCAGTCGGCAGCCAATTGCTCGCGTGCCGTTTGGCGCACCCTCACACTGGCATGCTGGCCACAACGCTCTTGCACCGCCTGCGCAAGAGCACGCAGCACAACAGCCAAGCCCAAACCCACACCTGGCCACAGCAAAGAGGAATAAGGGGCTTTTGCGATCAGCACGGCATGCACCAACCAAGCGATCAGGCCCATCTGCGCAATGATCGCCAGTGTCTGCAACAGCCCCGCCACTACCGCAGCATACAGCCAGGGCCGAACTGCCAGCCCCTGCTGCCGCAGCCAATGACGGCTGCGGCGACCGGACTCAGTGATAGCCTTCACCCACGCGGACCTTGCCGCGGAAGATCCAATAGGTCCAAGCCGTATAGGCGAGAATAATCGGGATCACGAACAGCATCCCAAGCAGCAGAAACAGCTGAGAGCCCGGCGCAGAAGCCGCATCCCACAAAGTGAAGTTAGGCGGAATGACGTAGGGCCAGCGCGTCCACAGCAGTGCAAAGTAGGTGGAAAAGAACATCGCCATGGTCGCAAGGAAGGGCACGACTTCCTTGCGCTTACGCAACCCGCTCCAGATCTGGTAGGCAAAAAACAGTGCCAATACCGGGAAGATCCAGATCCAGCGAACCATCGAGAACCAGCGCTCATAGGCACTTGGATCAACCGACGGCGTCCAGATGCTGATGATACCGAAAACACCCAGCACAGCGGCCAGCAACCACGGCGCGATCCGATAGGCCCACTGCTGAATATAGCCCTCGGTTTTCATTATCAGCCAGGTGCTGCCGAGCAGCGCATAACCGGCCATCAAGCCTACACCGGTCATCACCGTGAACGGCGTGAGCCAATCGAAGGCACCGCCAGCGTAAACCAAACCTTCGGTTTTATAACCTTGAATATAGGTACCCACCACCACACCTTGCGCAAAAGCCGCCAGGTAGGAGCCGCCGGCAAAGGCCCAGTTCCACAGGTAGCGTGAGGTTTTTGCCTTGAAGCGAAATTCGAAGGCCACGCCGCGAAAGATCAAACCCGCGAGCATCAAAAATACGCCGATATACAACGCCGGCAGCAAGATTGAATAGACCAGCGGAAACGCCCCGAGCAGGCCCGCGCCACCCAGCACCAGCCAGGTTTCATTACCGTCCCACACTGGCGCCACCGAGTTCATCATCACGTCGCGGGCATCTTCATCCGGCGCGAAGGGGAACAGCATGCCCACGCCCAAATCGAAGCCGTCCATCAGCACATACATGATCACCGCGAAGGCAATGATCATCGCCCAGATCATCGATAGGTCAAAGATTTCCGATTCCATGCTCAGGCTCCCTTATGTTCGAATGTCACGTCACTGCCCGACAGGGGACGAGACGGCCGATGCATTTCATCATCTGCATCAATGTGGGATTCATCAATCTCAAGGCCGTCTTGCAATACGCGCATCAGGTAGTACAAACCTGCGCTGAAAATCGCCGCGTAGACCGTGATGTAGCCCAACAAAGTAAACAGCGCCATGCCACCCGTTAGCGAAGGTGTAACGCCTTCGGCGTGGGTCATCATCCCGTACACCAGCCAAGGAGCCCGTCCGGTTTCAGTGACCACCCAGCCCGCCAATACGGCGATAAAGGGCGTAATGCTCATCAGCCGCAGCCCCTGCAAAAACCAGGGTGTCTGCCAGTAGCGCTGTTTGTAGCGCAGCAACAAGCCCATAAAGGCGGTTGCGATCATCAGCAGACCCAGCCCGACCATCACGCGGAACCCCCAGAAAACCCACGGCACTTCCGGCTGTTCAGCAACCGGGAAGTCCTTGAGTCCTGGCACTACGCCGTCAATATCATGGGTCAGGATCAGACTTGCCAACTTGGGGATACCAATCTCGATGAGATTGCTTTGGCTCTCCTTATCTGGCCATGCGAACAGCAACAAAGGTACGCCCGATGAGGTTTCCCAGTTAGCTTCCATCGCGGCAACCTTGGCGGGTTGATGCTCCAGGGTGTTAAGTCCGTGGAAGTCGCCCACCACCGCTTGGGTGGGGGCGAGAATCAAAATCAGCCACAAGCACATGGATAGCGCCTTGCGATTTACCTCCACCTCACGCCCGCGCAGTAAATACCAGGCACTCACCCCCGAGACCACGAAAGAGCCTGTCAGGAACGAGGCAAGCACCATGTGCGCCAAACGATAGGGGAAGGACGGATTAAAGATGGCCTCACTCCAGGAGGTCACAAAGAACACGCCATCTCGCAATTCTACGCCCGCTGGCGTATGCATCCAGCTATTGGCGGCAAGAATCCAGAAGGTTGAAATCAGCGTGCCCAGCGCCACCATGCAGGCGGCGAAGAGGTGCAGTCCCTTGGGCACCCGGTTACGCCCGAACAACAGAACACCCAGAAATGCCGCTTCAAGGAAGAACGCGGTGATCACTTCATAACTGAGCATCGGTCCCAGGAAGTTGGCTGCCGCGTAGGAATAGTTACTCCAGTTAGTACCGAACTGGAAGGACATGACGATGCCCGAGACGACACCCATGCCAAAGACGACGGCAAACACCTGTACCCAAAATTTGGACAGGCGCTCCCAAACGGGGTTACCGGTTTTGAAGGAAAGCGCTTCCAGAAAGGCAATAAAAGAAGCCAGGCCAATACTGAAAACTGGAAAGATCGCGTGAAACGACACCACAAATGCAAACTGCAAACGTGACAGCAGGAGGGGATCCAATTCCATGCGCGCTACTCCTTAAGAGAAAAAGTTGATGCAGGTTGCGGGTATACCACCTGCAGTCAGCAATAGGGTCCGGGAGTGAGACCCCGCTACCGTTAGGATTGTTCCACAACGCAGTGTGCCCCAGTCTTGCATAAACCGGGACCAGACGAATTGCCGCAGGCCGCATCAAGACAAGGCTAAACCCGTGGCACCACACAGGTTTGCTAGCAAAAAAACGAGTCGCGGCTAAAGCATAACCCACAAAGACACCGCCAGCGGCAGCAGAAGTGCAGTCGCCATACCCATCAAGCTCATCGAGAGGGCCGCAAACGCGCCAGCCTCCTCGCCCTCTTCCAACGCTCTGGAAGTGCCCACGGCGTGAGCCGTCATGCCCATTGCCATACCCCAAGCAGCAGGATGGTCAACGCCGGCAATACGCAGCAACCAGGGTCCGAAGATTGCCCCCAACACCCCGGTAAACATCACAAATACCGCCGCCAAGGCCGCAACACCGCCGATCTGCTCAGCCACCAACATGGCAATCGGCGAGGTGACCGACTTGGGCGCCAGGGTCATCATGATCATAGGTTCGGCGCCCAACAGCCACGCCAACAGCACTGCCATCAGCGTAGCAAAGGTGCCGCCAACCAACAGACAAATAACCACGGGCCAGAAGAAAGTGCGGATCCGTCGCAGGTTCAGATACAAGGGTATGGCCAAGGCCACCGTTGCCGGGCCCAGCAATACCAGCAGCGGGGAGACAGCCTCGCGGTAATGCGGATAGTCCTTACCTGCAAGCCATATCAGTAGCGCCAGCACCGGCGTTGACACCAAGACCGGGTGAAACACCGCCATGCGCGTCTTCTCGTACAGCGCGAGGCCCAACTGATAAGCCGCCAGCGTCATGCCTACCCAGAACAGCGGATGATTAAGAACGGCTATCCACGCCTGCTGCAGATTGCCCATCAGGATTTATCCTCACGTTGCTGACGCATGATCATGCGCTGCATTAGCCAACCACAAAAAGGCAAACTCAGAGCCAAGGAAATCGCCAGCGTAAGCAGAATTGCGGTGGCATCAGCGGCGATCTCCGCACCATAGGCCATGATTCCAACCGCTGGCGGCACCAGGATCAATGGCAGATATTTCAATAATCCACCGGCGGCCAGGCTAATGGACTCACTGACCTCGCCGCGCAGGCAAAGATAAATCACCATCAGCACCATGCCGATAATCGGCCCAGGCAGAATCGGTAACAATAGGACATTCAGCCCCGTCCCCAGCAGCTGAAAAAATATCAGCCAGGTCATTCCGCGTAACAGCATGTTCGTGCCCTTCAAGCAAACAGTGCCAACAAGATTAAACAGTCAGACGCGGGGTGCCTAGCCCTGCCTTCGTAGCAATTGGTAAACACCAGGATGACCGGCTCACATGGCGGCGTACAAACTTAACAATTGGTATGACCAATATTAAAAAATCCCGCAGCGCCAAACGGTGCGGGATTTTTCTTCACGAGAGCGGCGACACTGGATCAACAGTGTCGCCGCTGGCATCTACTTCAGCGAAATATCCACTCGTTCGATGCTACCCGTGAAGCGGAAGGGAGGTTTGTATTCGGTCGAAACCGGCAGCCTGCGCGCCTGCCGGAATCGGGTTAGTACCCCTTGAGGGAGGCAAAGCGGTTGGCGTGGTAACGGAAGTCACCAAAAAGCGCCTGCACGCAGCGCGCGCGCTTCATGAACAGACCAATATCGAACTCGTCGGTCATGCCCATCCCACCGTGCATTTGCAACGCTTCATTGGTGGCCAACTCAGCCACTTCAGAGGCCTTGGCTTTGGCCAGGCTGACCTGCATGGACGCGTCATCAGCGCCGGCATCCAGCGCCATCAGGGCTTTCAGTACCGCCGACTTGACCAGTTCCAGCTCACTAAACAGGTGCGCGCAACGGTGTTGCAGCCCCTGGAAGGTGCTCAGTGTGACGCCAAACTGCTTACGCTCCAGCAGATAAGCCACCGTGCGTTCAAAGGACTCCAGTGAGAGGCCCAACAACTCGGCGGCCAACTGCGCATTGACCACATCCAATGTCAGTTCCAGCGCAGCAAAACCTTTGCCTGCTTCACCCAGCAAATCAGTCGCGGCCACTTTAACGTCATCAAAGGTGACCACTGCCGCATTGCGACTATCGGCCATGCTGGTGCGCTCAACACGAACACCCGCAGCGGTACGATCAACCAGCAATAACGTAATACCCTCGCGCTCGCTATCAGCCCCGCTGCTACGCGCAGACACGATCAACTTGTCAGCAACGTGGCCATCAACCACAAACTGCTTGCGTCCGTTGAGTACCAAGCCGTCGCCTTGCGCCTCCAAGCGAGTGCCAACCTGAGCAGGGTTATGCCGTGGCGTCTCATCCACCGCCAGCGCCAGCAACAACTCACCGGCAGCCACTTTGGGCAGCAAAGCCTGTTGCTGCTCGCTGGAGCCCGCCAACAGCAGCGCCGCAACGCCGCCTACCGCCGTCGAGATCAAAGGTGAAGCGCTGAGGTTTCGGCCCGCTTGCTCTGAGATCTGCCCCATGCCCACGTAACCAAACTGCGAGCCACCCAATTGCTCGGGCACCAGGGTGCCGACAAAGCCCATTTCAACCATGCTCTGCCACAACTCACGGGAGAAGCCGGTTTCATCGTTGTTGTCGCGCAGGGCTCGTAACTGACTAACCGGTGCGCTCTCAACCATGAAGCGCTTGGCCGCATCCTTGAGCATCTGTTGTTCTTCGTTTAATACCAATGCTGACATGACGTGTTCCTCTAACCGGTTACTGGAGCCCAAGAATATTGCGGGAGATGACGTTCAGCTGAACCTCGGTAGTGCCACCCTCAATGGAGTTGCCCTTGGAGCGCAGCCAATTACGCGGAATCGCGCCCTCGCGGTGCGCTTCTCCTTCCCAGACCAGCCCGTCACTGCCATGCAGTGCTACCAGCAGTTCCTGCCGACGCTTATTCAACTCAGTCCCGTAATACTTGAGCATGGCTGACGCCGCGCCCACACCTTGCCCCGACTTGGCTTCATCCAGTACTCGCTCAGCAGTCAGCGCAAAAGCTGCCGCGTCCAGATCCCAGCGCACGATTTCACCGCGCAGCATGTCATCGGCCAACTTGCCGCCATCCAGGCCTATGCATTCCACAGCGACCTGCGACAAAGTCTTTTGGCCGGAAGCCGTGCGACCCATACCGCCAATCATTTCGCGTTCATGGGTCAGCAGGTACTTGGCAATAGTCCAGCCTGCGTTGATTTCGCCAACCACCTGACTCTTCTCAACCCGCACATCATCCAGAAAGCTTTCGCAGAAGGGCGAGTTACCGGAGATCAACTTGATGGGTTTGGTGCTGACGCCAGGCGTAGCCATGTCAAACAGCACCAAAGTGATACCCAGCTGCTTCTTGGCATCAGGATTGGTACGCACCAGACAGAACATCCAGTCAGCCTTGTCGGCATAGGAGGTCCAGATTTTTTGGCCGTTGACGATGTAATGATCGCCCTCGTCCACTGCACGAGTCTGCAGGCCGGCCAGGTCAGAACCCGCACCCGGCTCGCTGTAGCCCTGACACCAGCGAATTTCGCCACGCACAATCGCCGGCAAATGCTGGCGTTTGAGCTCTTCAGAGCCAAATTTGAGAATCGCCGGACCAATCATCCACACACCAAAGCTGGACAGCGCGGGCCGTGCACTGATGCGCGCCAGCTCCTCACGCAACACCTTGTGCTCCTCCTGCGAGAGGCCACCACCGCCGTACTCAGACGGCCAGTCAGGCGCGGTCCAGCCCTTAGCGGCCATGCGCTCAAGCCAGAGCTTTTGGTCGTTACTTTCAAACGTAAAGTTGCGACCACCCCAGCACTGGTCACTTTCCTTAGTGATGGGCTTACGCATGCTTGGCGGGCAGTTTTCATCCAGCCAGGCGCGAGTTTGTTGACGGAAGGCATCAAGATCGGCCACAGGTATTCTCCTTGTTATTGGATAGGTAACAGAACACAGCAGGCGACCAAGATACTCCGCGCAGCGATGCGGGTGGGCCGCCTTTGGTCGGCGGAATGAGTACCCATTAACATGATTGATAGCGCACCACGCGCAAGCGGCTCAGCCAGCGTCACGCTGTTGTCGATAACGCCGCGGCGGCATGCCCTTCCAGCGCTTGAACGCATGGATAAAATTGGACAGCTCGCCATACCCCAGACGCTGGGCCACCGTTTCCAAAGGCAGCCCCTCAACGGCCAGTAACTCTTCAGCCAGGGCCTGACGGCTTTCATCCAACAACTGACGAAAGCTGATCTGCTCAGCCGCCAGTCGTCGTCGCAAGGTGCGCTCACTCATGTGCAAGCGCTCCGCCAACTGAGGCATGCCTAGCAACCGGCCTGGTTGGCTGAGCAATAACTCGCGCACCTTCGCGGCCAGCCCTGCGCGAGCGCGATGGCGCTGCAATAATTGTCGGCACTGCGCCTCACACAGCTGCACCGTCGCCGCATTGCCACCTGCGAGCGGCAGATCGAGCAGCCGCGAACTGAGCTCAATCCGATTATGTGGCCCGCCAAATCGGGGCTCGCAACCCAATGTCTGCCGGTAGCGTTTTAACTCATCAGCCCCAGGGCGTGGCAAGCACAGCTCGACCGCGGTAAAAGGTGATGGCTGCCCGGTGAGTTCTTGCTGGATCAAGGCAATCGCAGCGCAGTCACGTAGCAACACAAAGTCACGCACTGCCTCGGGTACCGCCAGGGCATCCAGCTCAAGGAAGGCACGCTCGCCGTCAGTGCGCAGCTCAATACGGCTAAAAGCAAAGGTCAGGTCGAGATAACGCAAGCCGAGTTCCAGCGCCTCGCGCAGGCTACTGCTGCTGAGCAAGGCGTAGCCCCATATCCCGTAATGCGCCAACTGATAGCGCTGCCCTGCTTCCAGCGCCAGCGTAGTCTGCTGAGGCAAGGCTTGCAGCAGATTAGCGATAACCTGCAATTCCTGGCTGGCAAGAATCTCCTGCTGGGGATCGGCCAGCGTTAATACGCTTAACCCGGTACCACCCAAACACTGATCCAGCGACAGACCCTTATCTGTGCCGAGCTGCGCCAATAGTTGCACACTGGTAATACGCCGGTGTGCGGGCCACAAAGATAAATGCATAGTGTTTGTCCGAAAATCACAACTCTTTGACCGACTATGCCATAAACCGACCGCCAAGCAAGCGCTAAGATGTTGTTCAGCAATAGGAGAAAACAATGCACAAAAACAACAACTCCAGCAGCCCGGTACTCAGCGCCATCATCATCGGCAGCGGTTTCGGCGGCACCGGCATGGCAATCCAGCTGGATCAGGCTGGCATCAGCGATTTTCTGATTCTGGAGAAAGCCGACGAAGTCGGCGGCACCTGGCGTGACAACCATTACCCGGGCTCTGGCTGCGACGTGCCCTCCCATTTGTATTCCTACTCGTTCGAACCACGCACCGACTGGCCGCACAAATACGCGCGCCAGCCAGATATTCACGCTTACATAAAACACTGTGTGAACAAGTACAACCTGCGTTCACGCCTGCGTTTGGGTTGCGAGATCACCAGCGCTCAGTTCGATGAACAAGAGGGACTTTGGCGCCTGAACAGCGCAACGGGCGACGAGTTGCGTTGCCGCGCGCTGATCACCGCTTGCGGCCAACTGAACCGACCGCTGATGCCACAGCTGGAAGGGCTTGAAGACTTCAGCGGCCCCGCCTTCCACTCCGCCCGCTGGCAGCATGATGTCGACTTAAGCGGTAAACACGTAGCAGTCATCGGCACCGGCGCCTCGGCTATTCAGTTCGTGCCGCAAATAGTGCCGCAGGTGGCGAGTCTCGCGCTGTTTCAACGCAGCGCGCCCTATGTGATCCCCAAGGATGACCGCCAATACGACGACAATAAACGCGCTCGGCTCGCCCGCTTCGGTTGGCTCCACCAGCTCGATCGCGTCTGGCAATATTGCACCCACGAGGTGCGCGCTCTCGGCTTCGTCTACTTTCCGAAGCTCGTGAAGCAGACTGAAAAAGTCGCACTCAACCACATGCGCAAGCAGATCACCGATCCGCAGAAGCGCGCCGCGTTGACGCCCGACTACCCCATGGGCTGTAAACGTATTCTCATCAGCAACAACTACTACCCCGCATTAGCCGACGAAAAAGTGGAACTGATAACCGACGCCATCGAACGCGTGGTGCCGGAAGGTGTGCAAACACGCGATGGGCAGCTGCATCCCGCAGACGTATTGATCTACGGTACTGGCTTTGCCGCTACCGAGTTTCTCTCGCCGATGCAGATCACCGGCCTGCAGGGCCAGGACTTAAATCATGCTTGGCAAAGTGGAGCAGAGGCGTACAAAGGCATTTGCATCAGCGGCTTCCCCAACCTCTTCATGTTGTACGGCCCCAACACCAACTTGGGCCACAACTCGATCATCTATATGCTCGAAAGCCAGTTCAGCTACATAGTGCAGTGCGTACAAACCCTGCAGCGCAGGCGTTTACGCTACCTCAACGTAAGAGCAGAAGCGCAGTCGAGCTACAACCAAGGCATTCAACACACCGCCAAACGCACTGTTTGGGCCCAGGGCTGCAGCAGCTGGTACCTCACCGCCGAAGGCAAACAAACCGTGAACTGGCCCGGCTTCACCTTTGCCTATCGCCATCTGACCCGTAAACCAAGGTTGACCGATTATGACTGCGTACGTTGATCAAAGCTTCAAACACCCAGAGCAGCCCGGCTTACGCAAATTCCTGCGCAATGTACTGCGGATCTTTTTTCGCGGCTTGATTCGTCCACCTGTGCCGATTGCCGTTCAGCGTGTGGTGTTATCTGCATTTACCTGCGCCATGCCACTGGCGCGCGGCGTTAGCCGACGCCGCGAGACGATTGCCAATCGGCCGTGCGAATGGCACCGCCCCGCTGCTGGCGGCGATGGCCGAGTGATGCTCTACCTGCATGGCGGCGCCTTTATCCTAGGCTCGCCCGCCACCCACCGCAGCCTGTGCTCCGCCCTGGTTAGCCGCGGTCAATGGGATCTTTGCGCGCTGGATTATCGACTGGCGCCGACCTACCCGAACCCGGCCGCGCGTGATGACTGCGTCGCCGCATACCAAGCGCTGTTAACCCGCGGCTATCGCCCCGAGCAGATTACCCTCGCCGGAGATTCCGCTGGCGGCAATCTGGTACTGGTGACCGCGCAAAGGCTGCATGCGCTGGGCCTGCCCATGCCGGAGTCTTTGGTGTGTTTTTCACCCGTAACTGACTTCACCGGTGAGCAACTGCACAACCCGCCTGCCGGAGACCCACTGATACATCCAGACTGGATGGACCTGGCTCGCGACGCTTACTGCCAGCCCGGACAAGACCGCGCCGATTCGGCCGTCTCACCTCTCAACGGTGAACTTTCGATCTTGCCGCGCTTGCTACTGCAGGTTGGCGAAGACGAGCTGTTGCTGAATGACAGCTTGCGCCTGGCCGAGCAGGCGCGGGAGCAAGGAGTGCAAGTGCGCTTGGAGCGTTATGAGGAGCTGTGGCATGTATTTCAGGCACATACCGGCCTGCTGAAGGCATCCGATCAGGCACTCGATCGTGTGGTGGAGTTTATTCGTTCAGGTGCAACCAATACTGAAATAACCAATGCGGACACAACAACGGCAGAGCCGGTGTCGTAAAAGCAGACAGGCACCCGCGTGGGTGCCTGTCTGCTTTTACGGTAAAGAATCGCAGCCTCAATCTACCGACAAATCCACTTCACGGACAAACAGTCGGCCAGCATCGATAGTGCCAGCATCCAGCATTTTCTGCTCTAGCTCTCCGCCCGTGGACCACGTCGCAAAATCGTCGTCGTTCAACACACCCAAGTGCTGATCATCGATACGCCACAAACCTTCCATCTTGTCGTGCGGATAATTTGTTTCGACCACCATATCCAGCACCAACGTCTTATCTACCGGATAGATACCCACCGCCGCCAGCGCCGCCCAACCACCATCCAGCACTACCTCCTCCAAGGTTTTGCCATTGATGGTCAGACCCAGGTCGGAGTCCTGCAGCATGCCAGCCTGCAGCGCTACGGTTTCCAGATTGGTACCCGTCGATAAATCAATCCGATAAACCTGCTTCTGCGCATCCGGCGTTACACCTGCAGCGCCGTCCGGCCCGCCATACAGGAAGCTGCCATCGCGCTCCAACACCAAAAAGTCGTTCGTGCTCAGCCCGACCATTTCCGAGTTGGAGTTAGCCGCTTTTTCTTGCTGATACAGATACTGGCCGATCTCACCCGTCGCCAGATCCAACGTCACAATGCGCGTGATGGTGAGCGCGCGAACCGCCTTGGTCGGCAGGTCCATAGTCGACTGCATCAAGCCCACCAGAGTCTTCTCATCCGGCGTAATAGCCAAACCTTCCATACCGCGATTGGCACGGCGATAAGCAAACTCCGCCGGCAAATTGAAGCGCGTGCGGGCATCGGCCGAGAAGGGATTAATGCGATCAATTTCTTTGCCGTCAGCGTCAAAATGCACGATGTGCGGGCCGTACTCATCACTGACCCAAAAACTACCATCGCGCAGCGCAACCAAGCCTTCACCATCCAGGCCGTAATCATCCAGCTTTATCGGGTTGCTTATCGCATCATAAGGCTGCGACTGATCTTCCAGCACCGGACTACCATCAGGGTTGTAGGGTGTTTCACCGGTGCCACCCAACGCGGACGTATTCGGCAAACCCGTGATCAATGTGCCGTCAGGACGCTTGAACAGGATTGTGTCCAGCAGCTCAACGCCACCCGCCTCGCTCAAACGAAAATGACCAATTCGCGGTGTGTAATCCGCTACTGGAAACGATTTACCCGCCCCGTAGGCGCCGCCGACGAAGTCTGCATTCGGGCCTCGATCGGTCATCGCGTAAAACTCATCCACATTGCTCGGATGAGCCGTCATCGCCGAACCATAACCGCCATTGCGCACATCAAAGGTCGCCATCGTTTTGCCGTCGATCAGGTCGTCACGCAGCACGGTAAAGGGCAACTCAACGCCCTCCTCCGGAAAAGCCGCCAAACGCTCAGCCAGCTCCTGTTCCGGCGTCACTACTGCCTCTTCGTCCTCGTTATCACTATCAGAGTTACAGGCGGTAAGCAGTGCGCTGCTGAACAGCAACACAGAAAGCACTTTCCAATTGGTCATCAGGCCATCCTTGTTATCACAGGTTTAGCGAGCCCGGCGGCAGCCAGACACAGAAAACGCGAGATTAAGGATGCAAGGTGACAGCTCGGCGAAGAAATGATGAATATTCGTATGTTATTGATTCAGAAGATCGAGACTACAAGCCGGCTTGCCAGCGGACTTGCAAGCCCGCTGGTGGTTGGGTGAACCGCAGGGCTACCAGCTGTCGTAGGGGATTGCGTGGCTTTTGAGATACTCCTGCGCTTCGGGGGCCAATGGCAGGGCGTAGCGTCCATCAGTCTGCCCCCCCACTGGGACCCTCTGGGACAATTGAACCTTCGAAGCGACCAATTTCCATTGGATCAGAACAGTCCCCATTCAACCAAGCCTTCACGATACCGCCCGGAGCCAATCCGAGGGTAATCACCTTCCGATAATCCTGAATATTCTTCCCATCAAATCGGCAATAGGCGTCTCGAGGAATGATCATCTCGTGTCGTACCCAATCGGGAACATCAACCCGAGCGTTGTAAGTTTGCGGCTCGGCCAGTGATTGCCAACGAACAAATATATGCTCGGGCAGATCTATCCCCTCCATGGGCCGGGACTTGCCTGCGCCCGGACGTTTAGGCCAACCCGAGGGATTTCCTCGATTGCCCGGTGGATTTTGTATAGATGACGTACCACCATGCACCCGCTCATAGGCAAAGCCGCGCTGATCCACCACATCTACGCTTTCTACCCACACCTCCATATAGTTTGGGGTAATCAGCCCAATTTCCCACGTGCGATAAGGTAGCTTTGGGGCTGAAAAGCCTTGCGATTTACCTGAACCAACGCAGGCGGCCAGCGCCAACATTACCAGCAGCAACATCACAGCATGGAACGAACGGGCCTTCAGCATTTCAGTCACTACCAGCTATCAAAGGGGATTTCGTGGGTTTCAAGGTATTTCTGAGCGGCGGGATCCAGCGGCAGCGCATAACGGCCACCGGTTTGACCGCCACTCGGGCCATCAGGATTGATTGTGCCCTCAAAGCGACCGATTTCGATTGGGTCAAGACAGGCACCTGTCAACCAAGCCTTTACAATCCCGCCCGGAGCCAAGCCCACCGCGATCGCGTATCGATAAGCAGTTTTATGCTTACCATCTAAGCTGCAGACAGCAGCGTGACCAGTAACCATTTCTTCGCGAGCCCATGCAGGAATATCAATACGCGCATCGTAGGTCTGCGGCTCGGCCAGTGACTGCCAGCGGACAAATATCTCCTTTGGCAAATCAATTCCAGTCATCGGACGCGACGCACCTATACCAGGACGGGCAGGCCAGCCAGTAGGATCTCCTTTATTATCCGGTGGGTTCTGTATGGACGAAGTGCCCCCATGCACTCGCTTAAAGCTAAAACCACGCACATCAACCACGTCTACTGATTCGACCCAAACCTCCATATAATTGGGTGCGCCAAGGCCAATTTCCCATGTGCGGTAGGGTAAATCCAGAGAGGAGGAACGCGGCCCGCCCCCAGCCCCGCTGCAAGCTACAAGTGCTAGCGCAAGGGTGAAAGCCATCAAGATGCTACGCATATTTTTTTGCCACACGATTTTTAGCCTTCATATGATTCTCTCTTATTTTTGTCCCGCGGCTTGTTAGGAAAAAAGAGCTCCCATCGCGGATTCCAGTTTGCGGAAGCATGTATATAGTAGCCATGTAAAAAGCGCTTCTCGCTATCTGACAATTCAGCACTTTCCGATGCTGCCGCGGCTAGCATCACTTTATCCGCAATGGGTTTAAGCGCATCTGGCACCAAGAACGCAGGCGTTTCGGGCAACCGTTTAAAAGGTGTGTTATGCGCAGTAGCCTTTGCATACATCAGACGCAATGCAACCTTGGAAAGGTCGCCTCGCACAAACCTGTCCACCCTAAGCAGGAGCAACACATCATCGGGCGCTTGCGCTCCTGCCCTGGTATGAGTTTGCAAGTTTCGTCTAACGTTTTCTTTTATAAACTGGCCGTTTCCTGGTAACCCCTTGGCGCGAAACCTAGCCTCTTCTTCTGCACGCAATCGCCAAGCACGAGAACTTTCAACCTGCACTCCCGCGATACCGGTCGATGAGTAGTAGTCACCACGCACCAACCTTGGCTTACCCAGTATTACTCGCTCACGCATTACCTCCGGATAGCCGCCACCCAGATTGGAATGCACCCCAGGCAACACCAGCTCTTCATGATATTTGTGCCCTTCGGGGTTTACCTTGTTGAGACTGAAGTTGTGTCTGTGCTCATCTGCCGCGGTCAGATGCACCACCTTTTTGGCACAATCAGGTGCAAGCTTGAGATTGACGCCAGGATTTCTATCGTCTCCCACGCTTAGATCGCCTCGAACTGGATCGCCAATCGCAGCCACCGTATCGAACAGCCCAATAAAGTTGATGCTGGCCGCGCTAGGCCATGCGAATTCCGGCGTTACCAATGACAGAGCATTATTAAGATAGTCTGCCATCACACCACCATCGATCTTGCATAACTCGTTGGCAAAATGCCTTGCTGCTGCAGCACCACGACTAAACCCGAAAATATCGAACTCGATTTTCTCAATAGCAACCTGAGGATTGCTGTCAGCAAGATCTTGTAATTTCTCCATCAGAATCTCTGGACTTTGCTTCACCCGCTCCACCACTCCGGTTTCACCCTGACCTAAGGCATAACCGGACAGGTCATCCTCGCCGCCACTGCGAGAACCGATGCCATCAATGTATATCCGCATGCTTGCCTGAGTTGCCGACTCGCTAATCGGCTCACGAGTCTGATCCAGATACAGGTCATACAACAGCGCCACATTGCTCATCTCGTTGCCGTAACTGTTATCAGGCGTGGTGTCGTAGCGGCCATTTCCGACAAACTCGTCGTAGCCATTTTCCTCACAGAACAGGCGAATGCGTTCCAACTCAGCGGGCTCAAACAGATTCAAATCCTGCCGCCGGCACTCAGCAGTAAAAGCCGCGTTATTCATGTTGTTCAGCGTGCCGTCGAAAAACATGCCTATACGCAGTGTGATGCGCTGCTTCACCGGCAGCTCCTGTTCGTCTTCTTCTTCCTCTTCTTCTATAGAAAAAGGCACGCCATCACCAATAGCGCTATGGCGAAGCTGCTGAGCCGGTGCCAGCCCGCCCGGCGCGAAGAAAGCACTAGCATCAGCTCCGCCTCCAGCAACCACCACAGCGCCGCCAATAACCACGGTACCGGAGCCTCCGATCACTACATCTCCGTGACTGCCGACGCTGCCCACCACAGCGGCAGGCCGACCGTTGATTAACACATTGGGTACGACCTGACCGACCAAAGCGCTGCCGCAAGCGGTGCTGTCGCCCAAGCGAGCAGCGGGTTGTCCGTCGAACAGCACATCCGACGAACCGGTAACAATGGCGTTACTTCCATGCCCTGTCTGTGGGCACTGAGTAGGGTCGCCCAAGCGGGCGGCGGGTTTGCCTGACATGCCAAGCTCCTTTGGCAGTGAATACTCCTGTGAAGTACCGATGCTATGAACGCCCGAGTAATCGGGCAATCGTTTTGCTGGCGGGGTGTGACGCAGTGCCTGCTCGGCAGGTGAATTCGCTGGGAGGGCAATGAAATGAACGTGCAGAAACGCAAAAGGCCCATCCGAAGATGAGCCTTTTGCGTTAAATCTATGGTGCCGGCACCAAGAGTCGAACTCGGGACCTACTGATTACAAGTCATTTTAAAACCAATTCCTCCCTATTCCAGAAACACACACAAACCACTTAAGACCCTGAATAACAACGGTTACAGGCATATCGCCTTATCTACTGTTATTGTCTGCTATCATGTGAAAAACCCCTCAAAGGGTTACAGATAGGGTTACAGATTTTTAGACTGCAGGTCTGATGAATAAAGGGATTGGCTATGTTGAACCCCCAAAAAATCAAGGCAATGAAGACTGGTGATGTGTTATTCGAGGCAGACCCACGCAATCCTGGCGCTGGCTCACTGATGTTTCGTCGCTTGAAAAACAGCATTGCCGTATCGCTCCGGTACAACGTAGATGGCAAGCGCCAGTATCAACCCATAGGGCATTACGCTCTAACTGACGATAGCCAAGGCATGACGCTAAAGGAGCTCAGGGAAGCACATAAAGAACTGGCGGTGATTCGTGAGAAGCAGCCTGACCTAAAGGTGTACTTCGATCAACTGGACTTCGAGAAGCAGAGGCAAGAGCGACTGGCAGCTATCGAGGCCAGCAAGGGCAGCTTTGACGATCTACTAGTGGCGTACATCGACGAGCGTACGCGGGCAGGCATGTCCGATAACAGCATCCAGGATGTGATTCGATTCAAACGCAACGACTGCGACTTTCACCCTGCGCTAATGACTATGCGAGCCTGTGACGTGGAGCCGTCTCACATAAATATGATCCTTACACCTATATTGCAGCGGGAGAAGTACCGGCAAGCTGCAAAAGTACGGAGCTATTTACATGCCGCATTTGCTTTCGGATTGAAGCACGACAACATCACTGGACGTGCTGTTACCGGCCAGACGTTTGGCATCAAGCACAACCCCGTTGCCGCAACCAGCTTTGAGGATGCACATAAGAAACTCGCCACTAAAGCGATAACTAGGGCACTCAATAATGCCGAGCTGGCGCAGTTCTACAAAACCTGCGACGCAGCTAACAGCGGTATCAGCTGGCCGCTAGCGCAACTATTCAAGATGGTCATTGCATCTGGCGGCCAGCGTATAGACCAGCTTTGCAGATTACCTTGGTCGAATGTACGCGGCAGTTACCTTCACATTATTGACTCCAAAGGCCGGGGCAATATTCCTCGGGATCATCTTGTGCCGCATACCGAGCGTACACGGACGATTATGGTCGAGCTGGAGCAGATCACCGGCGACCACTCCCACCCGTTCAGTATTAAGGTCGACAAACCCTTTTCTGTGGCTTCATTTAGCCAAGCTGTAACGCGATGGTTGCAGACGGATTACGCGGTTATTGGTACACAGAAGATCCCTGCTTTTACGCCTCGAGACCTGCGCCGGACTATGACACAGCTGATGAAGCGTGAAGGTGTTCAGGACAGCGCGAGCAACGAAATCCAAAGCCATGGCCTAACAGGCGTCGTGGTACGGCATTACAACAACGACCCAAAAGCCAGCTTGCCCAGCAAGCAGAGAACCATGGATCAGGTGGAACGTATTCTCTGTCGGGTACTAAGTGAAGCGCCAACTGAAAACGTGATCAGCCTACGGGCATAACGTGTTTTGGCTGGCATAGCCCGACGGGGCGAAACGCGGGATTCCCATCCGCCTGGCCAGCCACCTATGCAACGGGAACACCCCGGGAGGGTGTCCAGTATGAACAGGCTATTAACGCAGAAGAGCTATGTAGCCGTTGCAGAAGCAGCAAAGCACCTAAGCGCAGCGGTAGGGGAGGAAATAACAGAAGCTGATGTATTACAGCTTGGGCTTGAGGGCCAGTTGACGTTATCGGTTTACTTCGTCACAGAGGCGCATGGCTGGCCTAGTCTTGTACTTCCTGCGCCCAGCAAGGAGCAGACGCCCGAAGCTAGAATAGAAATAGTCCAAGCTAAAAAAGAGGCTAAGGCGGCAAACACGCATCTTAAAACAACAACTTGCGATAATCTGCAGGCCAGCCATTCAATTGACGGCAAGCATATTTTCTTGAGCCGACCCGAACAGGTGATACTGAAAGGAGTGTGGGACTTAGCAATGATTGGTGGTGAACTCGACTTTGTTAACAATAATCACATGCGAGAACTTGGCCGGCCCGAGATTGAACTGAGTCTTGATCACATTTTGGTTGTAGACCATGCCGCGAGCACTTTTTTTACCCTGGTAGGCTGGAAGCCTTACGATGGAGGTCATTTCTCTCCGATAGTCCACATGCCGCAAGATGCATTTTTGGTCGTGCGCACAAAGAATCTAGCAACGCTATGTCAGTCATTGCTCGAGGAGATTTTGGAAGAATTTAAGATGGAAGCAGAGCTGAAAGAGCACGAAGTAGGCGTCGTCGAAGTCGAGCAGTTGCGCCAGCCCGCCACGCCATGGCGTATCTGCCAGCCAAAAAGACAGCAAGGTTATACCCCTGCCCTGTTACGAACGCTGAAACAATTCCATGAGAACGGCCACCCGCAGCCTCCCACCGCGCGGGAAGTTCTGGAGTGTTGGCGGAAGACGCAAGGACAACATCTCGAACTGGATAGCGTGCTTGCTGATGAGATCAAGTTTTACGATGCGAAAGGTGATATCAAGGCTGTGGGTCTGAGCGCGATTCATAAAGCCATTAAGCGGCACACTACCGCATAGCGCCCGTATAACAGCCGACTGGGCCGCATAGCAGCCGACTGGACCAATCAAAGGAATAACCACGCTACAACACCCAACCTGCAGCCATCACAACAGAGCTCAACAAGGAGTCTCAAGCGATGGCCGCACTTAGCCCCCTTCAACACCAGCCCCAACCAAAACCGACTGGCAAGCAGACCGCGAAGTACTACCAGATCAGCACACAGACATTGTGGCGTTGGACGAAACTAGACGGATTTCCTCAGCCGCTTCGACGCGGCAGCATTGTCCGCTACGACATTGAAGCCATCGACCAGTGGCTGGCCAGGGAGGCTTGAAGTGAAGAAAGCGACCCGTCCCGATGACCATTGCCGCCCGCGCAAAGCCGATGATAGCAAACCAGCTACCAAAACTGCCCGCGCTGGGACGGACCTGATGACCGCCGGTAGCCTTATCCGTTTTGAGGCTAAAAACATTAGGGATCACTTTCTGCCAAGCGCCTTTGCGGTAATGGCGAAGCAGTACGGCCTGACCTTAAAGCGCCAAAATGAGCACGTCTGGCGTGTACTACTGGCGTTTTACAACAGCAAAGCTTACGCGCTGAACCTATCCCGGCTGTGCGGCCTTTGTATGGATCTGCACGACGACTTTCTGGCTGCCCTACGAAGAGATTGGCAGCCGGCAATGGAAGTAAAACATTCCATGAATGGCGGCAACGAGCTGTTCAAGCAACTTCGGGATCGGCTGACCCAAGAGGACTAACACCATGAATACAAAAAACGGTGCCCATGCGCCGACGGGTTCGGCTTGCCTGGAGAAAGTGCTGGAGCGCTTAGACAAGGTGAGATCTAACGGCGCTGGTAAGTGGATGGCCTGCTGCCCAGCACACCCTGATCAAAACCCGAGTCTGTCCATTCGGGAGGCTACGGATGGTCGTGTCCTGATCCATTGCTGGGCTGGCTGTGAGACCCGCGACGTAATGGCGGCAATTGGCTTTGAAATGCGCGACTTATTCCCCGGAGACAAGAGGCTCAAGCGCGGCCCGAGCAAGGCTGCGCTATTTCATGAGCGGTGCATCTACAACATTGGCGTTAGCACTAGCATGCGCGGCGTAGAAATGAGCCCCGCTGATCATGCGCGCTTCAAGCTGGCATGTAAGCGCCTGGGGGTGAAGCATGAGTAATGATCTTTTTGCGCATGAGTGGAAGGCTGTTGAGATTGATATCCCACCCTTTGCATCGGAAATGCCGCATCACGCACTTACTGACTATCTGAGCAGTGCCACCAAACCGCAACCGCTGCCGGTAGGGCTACCGTCCGCAATGCCTTGGGATGATGAGCTGCTGCCCAAGGAGCTGCGCGACTTTGTCCGCGACGTTGCCGATCGCACCCAATGCCCGCCTGACTTTGTAGCCGTGGCGCTGATCGTCGGTATAAGTGCTGTAGTAGGCCGCAAGTTCAGTATCTACCCCAAACAACATGACGACTGGCAGGTGGTACCGAATCAATGGGGCTGCATTATCGGCAGACCGTCCGCGATGAAATCACCAGCCATGAAGCAGGCGCTTCGTCCGCTGATTAACCTAGAGGCAAGAGAGCGAGAGAAGTACAAAAACGCCATAGCAGAACACAAGGCTGCTAGCGAGATGCTGGGGCTTGAGCGCAAGGCAGCAAAGGGCAAAGCCCAGAAGCTGCTGGTCGACGACAAGAAGGACGCTGCTCTGGCTGCATTAGCCGAGTTCGCAAGCGATCTGGCTGAGCCTTTAGAGCGGCGCTATATCGTCAACGACGCCACTGTTGAGAAGCTGGGAGAGCTGTTGAACGAAAACCCCAATGGCCTGCTGCTGGCACGCGATGAGCTGGGAGGCTGGCTCGCCACCATGCAGACCGAGGATGGAGCAGTAGGCCGCGCCTTCTATCTGGAATGCTTCGATGGCAGCGGCTCCTTCGTGTACGACCGTATTGGGCGCGGCACTGTGTTTATTGAGTCATGCTGTCTATCGCTTATCGGCGGCATTCAACCATCCCGAATTGCACCTCTGGTACGTGGAGCGGTTACTGGTGAAATGGACGACGGGCTTGTGCAGCGCTTGCAACTAACAGTCTGGCCTGATGATGAACGGGAGTGGTCACTGGTCGATAGATGGCCCAACAAAGACGCCAGGGAACGCGTAGAGGCTGTTATTGATCGGCTCGATCAGACACCGGACGAGCCCCGCCAGGTGGTGAGGTTCGAGCCTAGAGCTCAAGAGCTGTTTAATGATTGGTACACCGAGCACATGCTTGAAATCAGGCACGGAGACATCCACCCGGCGCTGCAATCGCACCTTATGAAGATGCCGCAAACTATCGCAGGGCTAGCATTACTGTTCAGCCTGATCGACGGCGGAACTGGAGCCGTAGGGCTTACGCCGACCGCACGGGCACTGGACTGGGCTGACTACCTCAAGTCACATGCTAACCGTCTGTATGGTGCAGCAATCAATGCTTCGCTGATGGGGGCAAAGCTGATACAGGAGCGCAAGAGCAAACTCCCTGAGCCGTTTACACCGCGTGACGCCTTACGAAAAGGCTGGGCAGGGCTGGAGACCCTCGACGCCGTAAATGACTCGCTCTCTCTCCTCGCCGAACATCACATTATCATTGGATATGAGGTAATCGGCGAAAAAGGCGGGCGCCCATCGAAACGCTACGTATGGCGGAGGGCTGCGTAATGGGCCGGTGGTCTGAAAAAATCAGTAAAAGCACCGATACCGTACCGACAAAACCGACAAAACCGACAAAACAGGGTTGTGTCAGTTCTGTCGGTACCCCCTGTCCCTGTTTTCAGAAAAAGAACTATGCAGGCGCTCCGTCTACCCATGAACGGAATTCCTGGCTTACCCCTGTTGCCGAGCTTCTGGAGCTGAGCCCCGACCACTTGCTCGAGCATGGCCTTATCGAACCACACGACCTGGAAGAACAGTTTGATGTAGATCCGGCGGAGGTGGTCAAGCTCATCAAATCAAACCCAAAGTGGCATGAGGTGGAAGCGATCGCACACCGTGCCGCGAGCCTGGGACTCGCTAGCGGCACGGCGCCAATACGGCCGCCCCGGGCGAGCGGCTGCCATGATATCGACTCAGAACGCCGAAATGAACGAAAACCCAATACCTTAACGCAGGCATGCTTCGCCGCCGCTGCCTCGCCTGAATGGCGTTATGCCCGAGACCAATACGTTAATCACCTGATGGGCTGCCGTTCCTGTCATGCGCCTGTAGGCCGTTACTGCGCCACTGGCTCCGACCTGCGCCAACAATACAACCACACACCTCAAAGGTATAACGATGACGAAGAAATTACGGGTCGAACAGCAGCATAAAAAGACTCACGACCCACAACTGGTAAGCACCGTAACTAGTCCCGAAGCTCTCAGCGCCTCTGTTCTAACTATCTGCCGGGGAATCGAGCCATCGTATATTCACGATATGGTTGACGAACTCCGCAAGCAGACGGCTGCAGTTCATGGTGATGATCTGTCCCGGGCCGAGAGTATGCTGATGGCCCAAGCTCACACCCTGGACGGCCTTTTTGCAAGACTGATAGCCGATGCGCTGACCAGCTCAGCCATGGATAAGATGGAACGCTATATGAAGCTGGGGCTCAAGGCACAGAATCAGGCGCGCGCCACCCTACAAACTTTGAGCGAACTCAAGCATCCAAAGCAGGTGGCTTTTGTTAAGCAAGCCAACATCGGCAATCAAGTACAAGTGAACAACGACAGCAATCCCACGCGCACGCGAAAAAACAAAAAAGCGCCAAACGAACTATTGGAGGCAGAGCATGGCGAACGGATGGACACCCGAGCGGCGAGCCCGGCAAGCAGAGCTGATCCGGCAAAATCGCCCATGGGAGCGGAGTTCAGGCCCCAAAAGCGATGAGGGCAAAGGAAAAGCTTCTCGCAATGCTTGGAAGGGGGGCGTTCGACCGCAACTCAGGGAGCTATCGAGGGCGCTCAAAGACCAGCAAGATTGGTGTCGAAGCCTTCAGTAGAAAAAGTACTACCGAACATGAGAATTAAAAATCATAGCAACCTGTGTTACCCACAGTTTCGTAGACACTGCCAAGCCTCGTATAGATGCCTTTCAGCTGGGAAGACATCGGTCAGCTTTGACCTTTACCTGCCTTCGGTTACGGCTGCTTTCGGCAGAAGCGGTCAGTCAAAGTGCCTAAGAAACTTGGGGCGATTCAGGGATTGCGCTCATGACCATTACGATATCTAACGCCTGCCATCAGCTGCGCCACGCAAGGGGCGTCAACTGCATGGCATGGCATGGCATGGCATGGTTATAGGCTTTCTGCTCCCAGACCCCCTATCCACCAGCGGTTCGCCTTTCTTCACGCACTCGCTTGAAAATCTCTTCCGCAAGATGGACGTGGGCTGCTGAACGAAACTCCTTGTCAGTCATCACGCGCGAAAATATATCCTCGTTATTTTCCATGCGGTCAATGAAAAGGTCATCCAGCATGCGCTCCAGAAATGCGGAGAAGTTTGGTAGGTTGTTTGCCCTTGCCGCTTCAACGATCTTCTCATTGTCTTCGGCACTGGCAGTGATCTGGTCGAAGAACAGTTGATCAGCTCCCGTAAAGTCCGTGCCAAAGCGTTCGTTTAGCTTTTCGACCAGCGATGAAAGCGGCACGGCCTCTTCCTTCACGCCACTGGTGCCGACGTCGGTAGGTCCTTTAAGGGGATAGGCCTCGCCCGTGCCCAGGTCGATGGAGCCCTCCGTCATTTGTTGCAGGCGGAAATAGCGCAAAGCCACCTCGTCGTCGAGGGCGAAGACCTGACCATCGCCCTGCGGAGGAAGCTTGGAAAGTAGGTTGCGGACGAAGGCGTAAAATTTCTCCAGTTCGCTATCCTGATACGGAATGATCTGCGACAGAAAAGCGTAGAGATTACGGTAAGCAGTCAACTGACCACGAAATTCCTCCTGCTCCGCTTCCTCCCTGTCACTGAATCGCGCGACCACCGTGTCTAGCACCGCGTTCATTACCCGGTGGTCGGACGCAGAGTGATCCCGTTTGCTCCGATACCAAACATCCGCGAAGGCATTAACACCATCGGGCGTAAAGATGGCCCAGCCCAGCAGCTTGTGTTGCAACTCGGACAACTGATGAGGATCGGCATTTTCGCCGATCGGTGTCGTCTCGTAATAGGGCTTGAACGCCTGATAGATATCGTCTTGTTCGTTGGCGAAATCCAGCACGAAGGTGCGTGCCTTGCCTGGTGCGACACGATTCAGCCGCGATAAAGTCTGCACCGCCTGAACCCCGGCCAGTCGCTTGACCACATACATCGTCTGCAACAGAGGCTGATCGAAACCGGTCTGGTATTTCTCTGCCACCAACAGCACGCGATAATCGTCGCGCTCAAATGCTTCGGGCAACTCGCTTTCAGAGAGGCCGTCGTTCATCGCCACTTCGGTATAGGCGGAGCCTGGGTCGTCCGGGTCCTCCACGCTGCCGGAAAAGGCCACCAGCGAGCGGATGCCGCCGTATCCGTTGTCCTTGATATACCGGTCAAAGGCCAGCTTATATTTCACCGCTGCCAGGCGCGAACCAGTGACTACCATGGCCTTAGCTCTCCCGGCCATTTCGCTCATCACATACAGCCGGAAGTGTTCGATAATAACCGAGACCACCTGATCGATATTGACCGGGTGCAGCTCCAGATAGCGACTCAAGGCCTTGGCGGCTTTTTTGCGTGGCACCTCCGGATCGTTGTCCACCTGCTTGATCAGGCCAAAGAAGCGTTTGTAAGTGGTGTAGTTCTGCAGCACATCCATGATGAAGCCTTCCTCGATGGCCTGGCGCATGGAGTACTCGTGAAACGGGGAGGAGCCCCAGGGGCCCGGCTCGTCGAACAGGGCTTTGGTCTTGAACTTGGGCGTGGCGGTAAACGCGAAAAAGCTCAAGTTAGGCTGCCGTGCCCGTTTCAGCGAGTCCCGCAGGATGGCGGCCTTGGCCTCATCCGATAGCGCATCGTCTTCCTCCTCGGACAACTGGGCGGCAATCGCCGCCTCGATTCCATCCTTGTTCAGCATGCCCCGCAGCTCGGTGGCTGTCTCGCCACTCTGCGACGAATGCGCCTCGTCCACAATCACGGCAAAACGCTTGCCGGCGGTGCTGATTTTTACGCCTTCTCCCTTTTTTTCCAGAGTGGAAAGCGCCTTAGATATAAAGGGGAATTTCTGCAGGGTTGTGATGATGATGGGCGTACCACCCGACAAGGCCTGTGCAAGCTGCTGGGTGTTCTCGTCAATCTTCTCCACCACCCCGGTCTTGTGTTCGAACTGATAGATGGTGTTCTGCAACTGCTGGTCCAACACGCGCCTGTCGGTGACCACCACCACAGAGTGGAACACCTTCTGATCGTCGGCGTTGTGTAGGCTGGCCAGACGATGAGCCAGCCAGGCAATGGAATTGGACTTGCCCGACCCGGCTGAATGCTGCACCAGATAGTTATGTCCTGAGCCATTGCTTCGCGCATGGCTGACCAGCTTGCGCACCGCATCGAGCTGGTGATATCGGGGAAAGATCATGGTTTCCTTGCGGATGGTGCGCACGCCTTTGTCGGTCTTGACCTGCCGCTCTTTCACTTCCAGATGCATGAAGCGCTGCAGGATATCCATCAGGCTGTCCTTCTCCAGCACTTCATCCCAGAGGTAGTGGGTCTTCCAATTGTTCTCCACAGGCGGATTGCCCGCGCCATGGTCCTGCCCGCGATTGAAAGGCAGGAATACCGTGTCCTTGCCTTTTAGGCGGGTGGTCATCCACACCTCGTCCGGGTCCACGGCAAAATGCACCAGCGCACGCTTTTTAAAGGCAAACAGCAAGTCGCGTTCATCGCGGTCCTGCATATACTGCTTGACCGCATCTGTGGCCCGCTGGCCGGTGAGCCGGTTTTTTAGCTCGGCAGTAGCCACCGGCAACCCGTTCAGGCTAAGGGTGACATCGATAATGCAGCGGCGGTTCTTGCCATCGGCCTTCTTCATCAATGAGGTAAACGCCACCTGCCGGGTCACCGTTAGACGGTTCAGCGCGTAGGCTGCGGCGGCTTCCGGGTTCATGCCGGAGTTAGGCCGAAAGTGGGCCAACCGGAAAGTCTTGCCATAGCACTTAAAGCCATAGCGCAGCACATGCAGGGTGCCCTTGATCTCCAGCTCCTTGCTCAGGCTGTCGAGTACCGTGGCGCGAGTCTTCTCGCCCAGCAGGGCCTCCAACTGTCCCCATTTAATTGCCTGGCTGTCTTGCAGAAAACCGGTCACGTCATCGGGGAACAGCGCCAGTGCTTCGTCGTAGGCAATCGATTTGCGCTTTTCATAGCCGCCCACGCTGGTCAGGCCGGCTTCTATGGCAATCTCAAAGGCAAGTTCGGAATGGCCAGCCACGGGTCAAATCTCCTGTACCGAAGTGTTCTGTAAATCTGCAAGTGCTTGTCCATGCGCTTCGTCAAAGTGATAAAAACGTATAGAGGGATCAGCGATTAATTGTCGGTTTGCATCCAGGTAAGCATCCGGATTGTCATTAGAGGCAAACACGAATTTTCTCAGGTGGATTTTTCGTCTGTCACCAGTGTATTGCTCAATGGTTCGTTTTAACGCGTTGACCCAGCAGGTGCCTGCTCGGAGCTGTGGAACAATTTTTTCTGCTGTCAGGCTCTTTGATTTAAACTCGATGCAGTCAACGCACAGCTTTCGTCCCTTAACGTAAAAAATGACGAAATCGCACCGCTTCGACCACGGCTTCGCTGTATCATCGAGAAAGTGGAACAAGGCCGGCTTGCTCTTTCTTTTGGCCGTTTCAAAGTCATCGTGGTCCAGTTTGAATGCCATACCCGAACCAGGCAGTAGCAGTTCGATATTGCGTTTCTGGGGCTTAGGATCCTCGGGTCGAAAGTACTTCTCGGTAAGAATAACCTTGCCACCCGCCCCATCATGCACGACATAGTCACTGTTGACGTATGCCTTTAAGTGCTCAAAATACGTCGAGGCTGCCAACGTCATTGCAGCCCTCCGATTTGGCCGGTTACAGCGGCGGTAATTAGCGCTGCACGGTAACCTTCAAGCGAATCGACGCTCCTTTCAACCGCTTGAGAAATTATTTCACCCTGCCTATCGTGCTCCGTAAGGTGGTTCACAATATCTTTTTGCTCACTTAATGGCGGCCTTGTCATAGGTATTGACTTGGTTCCGTCCTGATTAAGAATTCCCAACGTATTACCGTTAGAGGTAACTCGCACCGCCTCACGAAATCCGTGCAAGAAGTAAGCTGCGAAGTAAGGGCTATTATCGCTCTCGAGTAAGATCGCGTTGAGCTGCTGATTGGCTGAGCCAGCCGCGGTATTGACAGCAACCTTACCCAATGTGGCACCAATACCAACCAGGAAGATGGTTCCTACTGGAAAAAGAGTAGCTACACCATCGTTTATCGCTTCGGGTGTTATTCTGCGGCCTGATTCGTGGAGCTCTATGTTGTTTTCAAAGTCGCCAGGAGTGAACCAGTTCAGTTCTCCTTCAGTAAAATAATCGACATTAGATGAAGGTGGGGTTCTCCCCGTCGCCACTTTTCGAGCAAGCCGGCGCAAGGGAAGAACCTCCCAATGCGCCGGAACATCCCCCAACCAGTCGATGCCGGAGGGTTTCATAGGGACTTCGGGGTTCAGGCCTTTGGTGACGGCACGGGTGATCATGGCCTGGCGCTTTTCCTTCAGCCGCTCAAGCAGGGCGCGCTTTTTTTCGATTAGGCCGTCGATGCGGGTTGTTTTTTCATCCAGAAACTGCACGATGCGGCGCTGGGTTTCGATTGGTGGTAACGGCAATGGCTGATGGCCAACGATCTCCCAGTCAGCGCGAGGCATTTTCGAACCAAAGGTTTCCGCGTCAATGCTATCGATGAATCCTTTCGAGGCCAGCACATAGAATAAATAACGGGGCATTACGGTATTGGAAGGACGAAGACAGAGTAACTCTCCAGAACTCACTCCGTCGAAATCAGCGTGATACACCTTGGCTAGATAAGGGCGGAGTTTATTTAGCAACACATCATCGATCTGAAATTTCCGCCCCTCTGATTCTGTCGGTTTTGGATCATCGTTCAGCAGCTTGCCAGTCCACGACGCGATATCTTCGTTAGATATATATGGCAGACGCGCCTGTTCCTCCTCCGAGGGTCTAACTGTGGACAGTCGAACGCCCCACTTGATCCAGTCGCTCCCCCAGCTATCTGGCAAAGCTGCAACCCAAGCGGGCAACTCGTCACTTCTGGCGAAGTAGCTCATCCCACCAACCCCTTCAAAAGTCCAGCAATTTCACTTTCTAGCTCTGTGATCTCCGTTTCGATTTCCTTTAGCGGACGCGGTGACTTATAGACGTAAAAATGCCTATTGATGGGGAGTTCATAACCCACCTTGGTTTTGCTGTAGTCCACCCAGGCATCTAGCACATGAGGCAGCACCTCGAGCGACATATAGGCATCGATCTCCTCCCTGAAGGCTGCCACAAGCTCGCCATTGGGTTTGTCCGGGCCGAATTGCATAGGCAAGGGCAGTCTGGTGCCTGCGGGCAAGGGGATGTTCTCGGTGTCGCGCAGCTCGCTGTCGGGCTCTGGCCGGCCCTTACTGTCGCGGCATATTTCGGCGTTCGGGTCCCGTTCGCCCAAGGCGTTGAAGATCGCCTTTTTTATCGGCGCAGGAAACTTCAGGTCTGCGGCCTTGGCGGCGGAGCTCAAGTCAGCATCGAAGGCGTCGCGATCGTTGTACTGACCTTTGGGAGCTAAATCTGTCAGCAGAGCGCGAATGGCCTGTTGCAGCTGCTGGCCGTCTGCGATCTCTTTGGCGGCAGCCGCTTCGTTCTTGCGCTTTTTCGAGGTCGCCAGGTTGGCAAAGGCGGTCTCGTCATCCAGTAGAGCAATGCGCTCCGGAGTGGCCTCGAAGTTCATGCGCAGAGGGCGTTCAATCGTTACCTTGAGGAAGCCGAACTCGCGGTTCTCGAACACGCGTGAGACTACGCGGGTTTCGGTGTCGCCGTTAATTTTAACCTCGGCGGTCTCGCCGTTCTGGTAATTGCCATATAGGCGCGTCAGGTCTCGGATCTGCTCTTCGGTGATCTCGTTGCGCTTGTTGTTGAGGCTTTTTTTCATGCGCTGGAAAAAGCGCGTGCCGTCGATGAGTTGCACCTTACCGCGCCGCTCCGGTGCCTTGCGGTTGGTCACCAACCAGACATAGGTAAAGATGCCGGTGTTGTAGAAGAGCTGATCGGGCAGCGCGACGATGGCGTCAAGCCAGTCGTTCTCAATAATCCAGCGGCGGATATTCGACGGCCCGGAGCCGGCATCACCAGAAAACAGCGGCGATCCATTGAAGACGATGGCGATCTTGGAGCCGACGGCGTTCTCATCCGCGTCCTTGTAGGGGTGCATCTTAGAGATCATGTGCTGAAGGAACAGTAAGGAGCCATCGTTGATGGCCGGGACTCCAGCGCCGAAACGTCCGGCAAAGCCCATTTCCTTATGCTCCTTCTCGACGACGTTTTTCTGGTCTTTCCACTCCACGCCAAAAGGAGGGTTGGCCAACAGGTAGTGGAACTGCCTGCCCTCGAAACCATCACGAGTCTTGCCGTCGCCCAAGGTGTCACCCAACACGATGCTGCTGGTGTCTTCATCCTTGATCAACATGTCCGAGCAGCAGATGGCCCAAGATTCGTCATTGTACTCCTGACCGAACAGGGCCAGATTGGCCTGATCGTTCTGGTCGAGAACGAACTTCTCGGATTCAGATAGCATGCCACCGGTACCGCATGCCGGATCGTAGATGGTGCGGTAGATGCCCGGAGTGTAAACATCCTGCTCCCCGGTGTAGACCAGGTTGGCCATCAGCCGGATCACCTCGCGCGGGGTGAAGTGGTCCCCGGCCTCTTCGTTGGCCTGCTCGTTGAAGCGCATCACCAGGTGTTCAAACAAGTAGCCCATCTGCAGGTTGTCGATGCGATCAGGATGTAGGTTAACCTCCGCCATTGCCTTAACGATGGTGAACAGCCGGTTGCTGGCATCGAGCTTTTCGATCTGATCAGTGAACTTAAAGCGCTCGAAAATGGCGCGGGCCGTGGGCGAGAAGCCATTGATATACGCCACCAGATTTGGGGCAATGTTCTCCGAGTCGCCCAGCAGCTTCTCGAAGGTGAACGGACTGATGTTGTAGAGAGGATGAGTCCGGTTAGGGTCGGCCGCTTTGCCCAGCAGCTTCTCCATGGCATTTTCTGGCATACCTTGAGCAGACAGCTTTTCGTATTGACTCAGTACCGCGTCTTTGGTGGGCTCCAGAACGCAATCCAGGCGGCGAAGCACGACCATAGGCAGCATGACCAAGCGGTACTGAGGGGGGCGGTAAGGGCCACGAAGACGGTTGGCGATTTCCCAGATGTTGCTTTTTAGTTGGTCGTGTAACTGCAGATTCATTTAGCTGATTTTCCTTTTGGTATTCATGCGCGCTTTGCAGAAAAACTTGTCAGGTTGCGCGGTATTACGAGTGCGTCTGACAGTAATTAGACCGAATGCGTTGTTAATGCACGGCTTAACATTCTGATCAGAATATAAGTATTTCCCTGCCTAATCAGTCTGTAACGCATGTTTTTCATCTTTACTGTCCGACGTTAAGTCGAGCACGGTCTAAGTGCACTATGGCCGAAACGTGCAGCGGCCAGCGCCACACAGCGAGTCACTATGCGGGGGGATGAATGCTTGTATGAGAAAAGCAAAGCATCCATGCCGCCAAAGAGGGGACTGCGCGCGAGCAGTTGCTTACATAGTGCTATTTTTTGCGGCTGAATGCCAAGGGCTTAATGGAAGCGCAAGTTTTCAGGGCCAAGCGACCAGGGCATGGCGTCCTGGTATACCGTGCGGAAATCTTCAGGCACTGCGCCGAAACAGCGATTGAGGCTTATAAGCGGCGGTCTAGTGAATCGCCCCTGGGTTGCTACAGACGCCCGAAGGCTGCACTTGGCCGGAAGAAGCCCCTCAAAGCGGCCGCTCCCAGCTAAAATCAGACGTTACGAAATCTTTCTTTTGAGGCCTGGAGGCGCTTACGAAACCGGGGGGGCGATTCCACCCGACGGAGGCTCAGGTGCCGGACGAAGGCATTCAGACATTTTTAAAAATAGGCGGTCGCCTGACTAGCCAATATGGTACTCATAAGGAAAAAAGCCATAAAGCTACCCCATGCGTTAAACACAGCAATTATCCTCTTAGAGAACAATGGCTTACAGATAGAACGAAGTCTGAACCAGATTCGAAATATAGATACCGAGCCAGCGACGGCAATGAGGCTAATACGTAAACGCAAAATAGAAAACACCTGGGCCGTTAGAAGGCCTGGCGCCATCGCGTTTAAGATCACAACAAGGTGGGAGATGGCCAAAGGCCTAAAAGTTGGCACTTCAGGTCAAAGGGTTACAGATAGGGTTACATATCTACAAAAAACAAAAAGGCCAGCTGATAAAGGCTGGCCTAAATGTTTGATCTGTATGGTGCCGGCACCAAGAGTCGAACTCGGGACCTACTGATTACAAGTCAGTTGCTCTACCAGCTGAGCTATACCGGCGCGGGGTGCATTATATATCGCTAAATTTGTGTGTAAAGGCATGCAGCGCATGAGTTTGCATTTATGTGCAGATTTTTTTGTTTAAGTGCCGACCTATCACTTGTGCATGACTTTTCTTTAATCACTTGACGAAGCGCTCTTAACCTGTTGTTTTTCCGCACTTATCAACTGTGATCAATTTTCATACGAACCGTGCAAGGCCGCGTCAACATTGGCTCTCACCGAGTTACCACCGTGTCATCAACATAGTTATGCACAGAGGACGTGGATAAGTTAAATAACACCTATTCTGTGGATAAGTCTGTGCACTACCCGTTTATAGTCTGGTGATGACTTGGGGGTCTACTTTTCCGCCAATAGCAGCAAATTGCGTGGTGTAAGGCTTGTAGCGCAGAATTCGCCAAGCTGGACTTGATAACCGGCCTCTTGCAGATAGAGCGCTCGATCAAGCAGCAACCAGATTTCCAGCGGCAGACGAAAAAGACCGCGTAGTAATTCAAGGTTGCGCACTTGCGCCAGTCGTTGCCAGGATCGGCCTTCCAATTGCGACCAGCTCGCGGGGTCAATCAGCTGCAGCTGGTGATGCGCGGCTAAGCTGCGACAGAATTCGGTGAAGCCTTGTGCTGTGCCGCCTAGTGGTTTCGATGGCGTCGGCAAGTATTCATTCACCCCGCGTGCTTCGCGCTGCCAAAGATCGAACCCCAAGCGCCAAGCCATTGAGCGATCACGCCGCTCTCGCTCTCTGCGCCCAGCCGTTACCGTCTCTTGCAGCGGCAATGCTAGATCGTCTTTGCGCAGCTGCAACGTCGCCTTGTGGCCCGCCTCAGAAAGTGGCTGATAATGCTCTGAGTCAATTCGGTTATAACAGCAAGGCGATAGAGCCAGCTGAAGGCAGCCGCTGGTGACCGCGTGCTGCAACAAGCTGATGTGCAACTGGCCGCAGGCGTGCAGCGCCACCAGACTGTCGCGGCTATTGAGGTGCAACGCGTTGCTCTGAGCCAGCACATCCGCTGTTAAATGGCGCGCATCAATGGCTAGCGCATCACTCAACGCGGCACCAGACAGGTTAAGTGCGGGGTTATGCTCCAAGCACGTCAGTGGCTGCCCACCCTGCCACGCCAACAGACGGCCCAAGTGGCCTTTGCCGGCACACCAATCCACCCAGTGCGTGGCCGGCTGTTCAAGACGCGCAATCGAGACGCCAGCAAATGCAGTGATCTGCTGCCATTTGCGGCCAGGGATGTGGCGATACAAGGGTTCGGGAAATTGCTCAGCAGAGTCGGTCTGCCAGCGTGGCAGTTGGCTGAAGTGCTGCGACTCCGCCGCTAGTTGAGCAAAAGGTGCTGGGGCGGCCAGTAGCTGCGGCTGGTGATGTGCTGTCTCGGCCTCTGCCAATGTGCGCCGTCGCAACCAACTCGCCAGTTCTGGCCAGTCGGCCTCCCACGCCAGTGTCAGCTGGGTAAAAGGCTTGGGGCGCCAGAGTGACTGGTGGTGATGCAGCCAGTGATCGAGTTCGGCAAAACGTTGCGCGAAGCTCACGCAGGCGTCACTCAGCGCGATTGCCGACTGGCATCAACCTTGAGCCAGCGTTCAACAAGACGGAATAGCTGCGTGAACACCAGCGTGATGATCAGATACATGACACCCGCCACCATAAAGAACAACTCATACTCGTAAGTACGCGAGTTGATGGTGCGGATCACACCCATGATATCCATCATGGTCACGGTGTAGACCACTGCACTGGCCTTGAGCATCAGAATCACTTCATTGCCGTAGGCCGGCAAACCGATACGAATCGCCCGAGGCAAGATAATGTGCTGCAATGCCTGACGTTTGGACATACCGAGCGCACGCGCCGCTTCCACTTCACCCGGCGGAACCGCTTGAATCGCGCCACGCAGAATCTCGGCAATATAAGCCGCTGTGTGCATGGTCATAGTGATTAACGCACACCAGAATGGCTCACGCAGATAAGGCCAGAGGAAACTGTCGCGTACCGCCTGAAACTGCGAAATACCGTAATACACCAGAAACAACTGCAGCAGCAGCGGCGTGCCGCGAAAGAAGAAGATATAGCTGTAGGGCAAAGCCCGGATATACCAGTGCCGTGACGCACGTGCCAGTCCCAGCGGGATGGCCACGAATAGCCCGATCAGTACTGCTAGCCCAACTAACTGCAGGGTAACCAAGGTGCCATCCCACAACTGCGGCAGAAAACGCTCAATCAGCTCCCACTTCTCGGCCAAAATCATAGCTCCGTCCTTACAAAGCCACGATTGGCGCGATTTTCAAACCAGTGCAGCGCGCCCATGATAAAGATCGTCAAAAACAGGTAAATCCCGGCGGCCAGCAAATAGAAGGTAAAGGGCTCCTTGGTTGCATTGGCGGCGGACTGCGCCTTGCGCATGATTTCATCAAGCGTGATCAGTGACACCAGCGCGGTATCCTTGAGCAATATCAGATACAAATTACCGAGACCCGGCAGCGCCACACGCCAAAGCTGCGGCAAGGTGATGCGATAAAAAATGCGCCAATTGGATAACCCGAGCGCCAGCCCAGCCTCTTTTTGACCGGTTGGAATCGCCAGCAGAGCACCGCGAAACACCTCGGTTGCGTAGGCACCGAAACACAACGCCAATGCCAGAGTACCGGCGACGAAAGGGGTAAGCGAAAAGCGTGGATAACCAAAATAGGCACCCAGCGCGTTAAACGCCGATACCGTACCGAAGTAAATCATCAGCACCCAGACGGTTTCCGGAATACCGCGAACAACCGAGGTGTAGAAACCACCCAGACCGCGCGCGAAAACATTATTGGAAACCTTGGCTGAGGCGCCGAGCAGGCCAAATACCAGGCCTACAGATACCGCGGCAAGGGACAAACGAATAGTCATCCAGGTCCCTTCGAGCAGGGCTGGACCGAAACCTTGTAAATCAGGCATGGGCATAGTTCCAGGCCGGGCTCCGCAGAGCCCGGCTGGTCATCAGTAAATGCTGAAAGGGAAGTACTTGGCGTTGATGTTCTCGTAGCTACCATTGTCGATAATGGCTTGCAGCGCAGTATTCAAGCGCTCACGCAACGGGTCATCTTTGCGTACAGCGATACCGATCTGATCATTATCAAACACCGGCTCACCCTTAAACTCAAAGTTGGAACCAGCCTCGCTCTGCAGCCACTCGTATTGCACGAAATTATCTGCCAGAACGCCATCAATACGACCGGAGTTCATGTCGAGGTAGGCGTTCTCCTGAGTGTCATACAGGCGGATTTCAATGACGTCAGCCATATTATCTTCCAACCACTGACCAGCGATGGTGGCTCGCTGAGCGCCGATGGTCTTGCCTTTGAGGCTTGCTTCATCGGTCTTGAAGTCAGATTTCTTCGGCGCTACAAACTGCAGTTTGTTGGTGTAGTAGGGGTTAGTGAAATCCACCGCCTGCTTGCGCTCGTCGGTAATCGACATGGATGCGACCAGGAAGTCGAACTTGTTGTTGTTCAGCGCGGGGATGATGCCATCCCAGTCAGACGTCACAACAGTGCAATCGACTTTCATTTCTTCGCACAGTGCATGGGCGATATCGAGGTCAAAACCCACAACTTCACCGCTGCTGTCTATCAGGTTGAAAGGAGGGTAAGCACCTTCGGTACCGATGCGCAGCGTTTCGGCGAAAGCCGGAGCACTCATAAACAACGCCGTGGCAATTGCCAGCAAAACCTTCTTGTACTGTTTCATGGACCTACTCCTATTTATGGCTTGACATGAACTGTCGGCAGCGTTCGGAACCGGGGTTATCGAACACTTTTTCCGGGGTACCAATTTCTTCGACCATCCCCTGATGCAGAAACACGACTTGGCTGGACACTTGCCGAGCAAAGCCCATTTCATGGGTTACCAACAGCATAGTACGCCCTTCATCTGCCAGCGCTCGAATCACCGTCAATACCTCGTGGACCATTTCAGGGTCCAGCGCCGAGGTGGGCTCATCAAACAAAATCACCCGTGGCTGCATGGCCAACGTGCGAGCAATGGCAGCACGCTGCTGCTGACCGCCAGAGAGCTGGGCAGGAAAGGCGTGGCGCTTGTCGGCAATACCCACCTTTTCCAGAAAGGCTTCTGCCGACTCAACAGCTTCCGCTTTGGATTGGCCCAGCACACGGCGCGGAGCTTCGATGATGTTGTCGATAATGCTCATGTGCGGCCACAGGTTGAAGTTCTGAAAAACAAAACCTACCCGTGCACGCAAACGATTAATTTGTTTATTGTCGGCAGCAACCAACTCGCCGTGGCGACCGGGCTTGAGCTTGAGCTCTTCGCCAGCAACCAAAATCTGGCCTTGATGCGGATTTTCCAGCAAGTTGATGCAACGCAGTAGCGTGCTCTTGCCGGACCCGGAAGAGCCGAGAATGGAGATGACGTCGCCATCGTTGGCGACCAGGTCAACGCCCTTGAGTACTTCAAGGTCGCCGTACCGTTTGTGCAGGTTGCGCACTTCTAGAGCGGGCGAAGTCACGTATCGTTATCCACTAGGCGTTTAGCCGTCAGGTGTATTACCACCACATTTGTGATGCGGCAGCCGGGACACAGATCCTTCTGCAGACGTCCGGTCGTCATATTCTGGCAAAACTAGCACAGCTGAACTGCATGACCAAGAACCCTGTTTCGGTCACGGCGCTGTAATTACAGGCAAGACTCTTGCCAACGGCCGGGCTAGACAGCTTGCAACCACCAGAAACAAAAAAGCCCGCTGGGGTTGCCAGCGGGCTTTCGAAATAAGTGGTGCCCAGAGACGGAATCGAACCGCCGACACGAGGATTTTCAATCCTCTGCTCTACCGACTGAGCTATCTGGGCATCAAGGGCCGCTATTAAACGGTTTAAGCCTTTTTGTGTCAAGCGCCTGTCGAAAAATATTTTCTACTTATCAGCCGCTTACCCAAACATCATGCGCTCGGGGGTACGTATCCCTCGGCTTGAGCATAATCCTCACCCGCCAAAAACTTATCCATTTCAGCCTGGATAAAGCGTCGATCCTCGGGGTCCATCATGTTCAGGCGACGCTCATTAATCAGCATCGTCTGATGCGCCTGCCAATCATCCCAGGCCCGCTTGGACACATCCTGAAAAATCGCCTCGCCCTTGGGGCCGGGATAGGGTGGCCGATCGAGGCCGGGCAGCTCTTCTTTATATTTGCGGCACATCACCATGCGTGTCATCGCGGACTCCTTCAAGCAGGGGTTGGAACGTAAGCCTCAATCAACTTCAGCAGCTTTTTAACCGGCGCCGCCAGACCAATGCGGCCAGGTTGGCGCAGGTTATACCAGACCTGGCCTTCTTCGGCCACGCCGGTACCCGCAGCGACTCGCAGCAAGAGCGGCTGAATATCCAGATGAAAGTGACTGAAAGTGTGCCGCAGAGCCGGCAATGGCTCGCGGCTTTCAATGCGTAGCGCCTGGCTCAACAGCCAACTTTCAAGCTCGGCTTCGCTTTCCAGCTGCGGCGGGCACCAAAGCCCACCCCAAAGCCCGCTGGGTGGCCTGCGCTGCAGCCAGACCTCGCCTTCCTCGTTCATCAGCAAGGGCATCACGCATTGGCGCACCGGCACTACCTTGCGCGGCTTGGAAGTTGGGAATCTGGTCGGCTCGCCCAGCAGGCGAGCCTCGCAGCCATCCTTGACCGGACACAGCAGACAGGACGGCTTACTGCGCGTACAAAGCGTAGCCCCCAAATCCATCATCGCCTGAGTGTAGTGCTGCACCCTGTTTTGGGGCGTGTAACGCTCAGCCATGCGCCACAAGCGGTCATGCACTTTCTTCTCGCCTGGCCACCCCTCAACCGCGCCAAAGCGTGCCAATACCCGCTTTACATTGCCATCCAGAATAGGCGCCCAGATCCCCATACTCAGCGAGGCAACCGCACCGGCAGTCGAGCGACCGATGCCCGGTAACGCCATCAAGCCCTCAATACTGCGCGGAAATTCGCCCGCGTGTTCGGCCACCACGTGTTTGGCAGCCTTATGCAGGTTACGCGCCCGACTGTAATAGCCCAGCCCCGTCCAAAGGTGTAAAACCTCGTCGTCACTGGCTGCGGCCAAGGCTTGCACGTCCGGCAAAGCCTCCATAAAACGCTCGAAGTAGGGTATTACCGTGGCAACTTGCGTCTGCTGCAACATGATTTCGGATACCCATACGCGGTAGGGCGTCATACCCTGCTGCCAAGGCAAATCCTTACGCCCGTGCAGGTCATACCAGCCCAGCACACGCTGGGCAAATTCATCCGAATTCAATTGGAAAACAACCCCTTAAGCGCATCACGCAACTCAGGTGCCTTGTCGCCCAGTTTCTCGTCGATACGTTCTTCCAATTTGCGCTTGGCTTCGTTGCCGAGCAGCTGCCCAGCCACCTTGGTGACGCCTTCGGTATCCACACCACAGCTACTCGCCGCATTATGCAAGTAACCCTGACAACGCACCGGCCACTCGACGCCCACGTAACGCTCGTTGACCTGGCATGCCTCATCCGGCATATCGCTCTTGTCGCCTTCCAGCAGCAAGCCGATACGGTAATCCAGCCGCTGCTCCGGCAAGTTGACTTCACCGTTACCCTTGGCTGCGATGCCCGGCAAATCAGCCACCAGGTCACGATTGCTGATCTGGCCATTACTGATGGTGAAACTGCCATTGAGCTGCTCGAATGGCGTGTCTTCGCTACCGTGCTCTCCGCTTAGCGATTTGCGATTGGCCAGCGCGATAGCGCGACACAACTGCTGCTCCAGGTTAACGCCCAACAGCGCACCGTCTTCGACCTGGAATTTGGCGTTACCGCCGAGGGTATTCATCCAACGGCGCATGCTGTTACCACGCATACTCAGATCCATAGTCAGATCCAGGTCGCCCCGCACCTGAGCCGACACGTCGTAAGCTTGCTGCGCGACTAGCGAATCGATGCCTTTGATTTGGCTGTTCAGAGTCACTTTGACTGGTGTCTGCCGGGTATCGATCTCGCCCTTGCTGGTAAAGGTGCCAGAGAACACGCCGCCGTCCAGCTGCTTGAGCTGAATGCGTCCGTCGCGCGCACTGACCACCGCCTTGAAAGCTTTGATGTCCTGACCCGTCAGCGTTACCTGTTGCAACTCCAGACTGCCATCCACATCAAGCGTGGCTAAGCGTTCCAGCGGCAGCACGGACTCATCGCTCCACTCTTGCGGTGCTGCTGTTGATTTGCTGCCACCCGTCTGCTGCGGTGCGGTGCCATCTTTCTCGTCGACCGGGGGCAAGTAGTTGTCCAAATTAAGACTGTCGCCAGCCAGCTTGAAGCGCAACGCTTGGCGCTCAAAGTCCGCCAACCCCAACTGCCCTTTCAAGGTTGCACCATCAACTACCAGATTGAGATCGTTCAGCATCAGGCTGGAAGCAGAGCCAGCCAAGGTGGTTGAAAACGACACCTGCGACAACCCACCAGGATCGGCCATTTCCGGCAGCGCCTGACCCAGATCACGCAACAAATCGCGCGCATCAAAGTCAGCCACATTCAACTGTCCGGTAAATTTGGGCTCTGCATCCAGCGCCGTAGCCTTCAAGGTACCCGTGGCTTTCATATCGCCCAAGGACATACGCAGCTGGTTCAGCTCCGCGACTTGCGCGGTCAGGTCCAACAGACCGTCGCCCTGCAGCTGCAGATTGACTGCGCGCCCTGAGAACGGCTCGCCGCTGGCATCGACCTTCATGTCCAGCCCATCAAATTGATAGCGCTTGAGGCCCAGATCAAACTGGGCAACGGTTTTGAGATCCAGCCGCACCCGCAGGGCGGGCTTGTCGGTGGTCAGCATACCGAGAAAGCTCACATCAAAGGGCTCCCCTTCAATCAGGGCGCCGGTGGTCAGGTTGGCCTGATCCAGTGTGAGCACCTGGCCGCTCAGACGATCTTCATAACGCACACTGGCGTTAGTGATCTGCACGCTTTCAACGGCAAAATCCATTTGCTTGTCTTTGGTGGAAGGCGCTGGCTTGGCTTCATCGTCGGAGTCTTTGTCGGCAGCCGTTTTCTGCGGGCCGATATTGGCCCAGTTGCCGGCGCCATCGTCACCCTTGACCAACTGTAGGTGCACGTCATCCAGAATCACATCACTCATACGCAGCTGGCGGCGCAGTAGCGGCAGCACTTTAACGCCTAACCCTAGCGAGCCAACCTGTGCGAGCGGCTGATCAGGTTCTTCGGTTGGCGCAACGCCAACATCCTTTAACTCAATCCCCAGCCAGGGAAATAGCGACCAGCCGATGTCACCGTCCAGGGTCAGCTCAATATTGGCTTGCTCACGAGCCGCCTGCTGAATGTCTTCTTTATAGTCATTCGGATCGAACATCCGAGTGAGAAAAAACAGCACGCCGATAGCCAGCACCACAATGCCGCACACTACCAACCCTAGTACCTTGGCAAAGGCTTTCATCACTTCTCCTTTTGGTTCCGACGAAATCGCTCTCGCGGAATAACGCAATATTAACGTCCGCTTTGGTTTCAGCCCGCATCCAGCATCTGCTGCACTTGTTCAGCTATCGCCAAGCTGGCAGTGAGCCCCGGCGACTCTATGCCGAACAGGCTAATCAAGCCGGCCACACCATGTATTGTCTGATCTTGGAGGACGAAATCCATGGCCGGTTCCCCCGCCCTGCTCAGCTTAGCCCGAACACCAGCATAGGCCGCTTGTAGCCGTTCCGGGTCACAATCTGGCCAATAGCGCTGCACCGCATTGGCGAATGACTGTTTCAGAGTGGCATCCACACGGTAATCAAGCTTATCGATGTAGCGCACATCGGGCCCGAAGCGCAGTTGGCCACCTATATCCAGCGTCGCATGCACGCCCAAACCAGCAGTATCGACCTCAGGCATAGGGTAAACCAGATGTCGGAAGGGCGACGACCCGGCATAGGAAAAATAACGACCCTGACACCAATAGGTTGCCGGAATCTGCTTTGCCCCCACTACTGTTTGCTGTACCTGTGTTGCAAATATACCGGCGGCATTGATCACCTGCCCAGCCGTTAACACGAATGGCTCTGCGTTACTTACGCCTTCCAGGCGCAGATGCGATTCTTGCGGTGCAATGCGCTGCACCTGACTGCGGCAGACAACAGGACCGCCAGCTAACTGCAACGCCGCCTCAAAGGACTGCATCAAGGCATGGCTATCGACAATACCTGTCTGCGCAGAGAATAACCCCGCCACCGCGCGCACCTCTGGTTCCAGTTCGTGCACTTGCGCAGCGTCCAGCCACTCCAGCGCAACCCCATTTGCCGTGGCGTTAGCCTGTAACTGTTGCAATGCGGGGATTTCTGCGGCCTCCACCGCGACCAGCAACTTACCAATCCGCCTATGCGGAACACCGTACTTTTCGCACCAGGCATATAGACGGTCACGCCCCTCAACGCATAATCGCGCCTTGAGCGAGCCCGGCGAGTAGTAAATACCGGCGTGAATTACCTCGCTGTTGCGACTCGAGCTGTGCTGACCAATCCAGTCTTCCTGCTCCAAGACCAGCACGCTGCGGCCAGAGCGCGCTGCGCGCTGCGCTATCGCCAAACCGACCACGCCGGCACCGATCACCACCAGATCAAAGTCCGTCGCCATAATCTCCGTCCCTAAGCGCACCATCGAATCCCGCTCCACATTCTGCCGATGCCCTGCCAGCAATGACAGCTCGCCAGGCCAATTGCGGGCGCACTATCAACACGATCAACAAGCGCAATAAGGCCGCTGTAGCCCAACCGGGCCACAGGCACGTATAATGTTCGCCCTCAACCGACAACTTCAGCGGAGATTTACCATGGCGGAGCGCAAGGCCAGCGTCGCGCGCGACACTTTGGAAACCAAGATCAATGTAGCCATCAACCTCGACGGTACCGGCGAAGCAGACTTTGATATTGGCGTTCCCTTCCTTGAACACATGTTGGATCAGATTGCCCGACACGGCCTGATCGACATGACCATCAAGGCCCGTGGCGACCTGCACATTGACGACCACCACACCGTTGAAGACGTGGGTATCACATTGGGTCAAGCCTTTGCCAAGGCTCTCGGCGACAAAAAAGGCATCCGTCGCTACGGGCACGCCTATGTGCCGTTAGATGAAGCCTTGTCACGCGTGGTGATCGACTTTTCCGGGCGCCCTGGCTTGCAGATGAACGTGCCTTTCACCCGCTCTAGCGTCGGCGGCTTCGACGTAGACCTGTTCATGGAGTTCTTCCAGGGCTTCGTCAATCACGCCCAGGTAACTCTGCACATCGACAATCTGCGCGGCGTGAATACGCATCACCAGATTGAAACCGTGTTCAAGGCCTTTGGGCGCGCACTGCGCATGGCCATTGAGCATGATGATCGCATGAGCGGCATTATGCCCTCCACCAAGGGCTGCCTGTAACCGATGTCGAGTCATGTAGCCGTCATCGACTATGGCATGGGCAACTTACACTCCGTCGCCAAGGCGCTGGAGCATGTGGGTGCGCTGCAGGTAGAAGTGACCAGCGATCCGCAGGCGATTCTTAACGCAGACCGCGTGGTGCTCCCCGGTGTAGGTGCGATTCGCGATTGCGTCAGCGAACTGCGTCAACTCGGCCTGGACCAGGTGGTGCAGCAAGTCGCCAAAGAAAAGCCCCTGCTGGGTATTTGCGTCGGCATGCAGATGCTGCTGGAACACAGCGAAGAGAATGGCGGCGTGGATAGCCTTGGCCTGTTTCCCGGTCAGGTGAAGTTTTTTGGTGAAGAGCTGTATGACGGTGACGTGCGCCTCAAGGTGCCGCACATGGGCTGGAACCAAGTACAGCAGACCATAGACCACCCGCTCTGGCATCGCATCGAGCAGGATGCGCGTTTTTACTTCGTGCACAGCTATTACGCCGCGCCAGGTAAAGCAGGCCAACTGGCCGGCCGCTGTCATTACGGGGTCGATTTCGCCGCCGCCTTGGCACAAGACAACGTATTCGCCACCCAATTCCACCCTGAGAAAAGCCACACCAATGGCCTGCAGCTACTGCAGAACTTTCTTGCCTGGGATGGACGCTGGTAACGATCAGAGCGCCAAGTTATCCGCTTGACGCTCTTTTTCCATAGGAAAATTTATGCTCATCATTCCCGCTATCGATCTCAAAGACGGCGCCTGCGTGCGCCTGCGCCAAGGCTTGATGGACGACGCAACCGTCTTCTCCGATGACCCCGTCGCCATGGCTGCCAAATGGGTAGAGGCCGGCTGCCGCCGCTTGCACCTGGTCGATCTGAATGGCGCCTTCGAGGGCAAGCCGGTCAATGGCGCCGCAGTCACCGCGATTGCCAAGCGCTACCCTAACCTGCCAATCCAGATTGGCGGCGGCATTCGCTCGTTGGAAACCATCGAGGAGTACATCAAGGCCGGCGTAAGCTATGTGATCATCGGCACCAAAGCAGTCAAGGAGCCGGCTTTTGTCGCTGAAGCCTGCCGCGCCTTCCCGGGCAAAGTTATTGTTGGCCTCGACGCTAAAGACGGCTTTGTCGCTACCGACGGCTGGGCCGAGGTAAGCGATATTCAAGTGATCGATCTGGCTAGACGATTCGAAGCCGACGGCGTTTCAGCCATCGTCTACACAGACATCGCCAAAGACGGCATGATGCAGGGCTGCAACGTCGAAGCCACTGCCGCACTGGCCAATGCCACCTCGATTCCAGTGATCGCCTCCGGCGGCATCCACAATCTGGGCGACATCCAGACGCTGCTGGATACCACCACGCCTGGCATTATCGGCGCCATTACCGGCCGCGCCATTTATGAAGGCACGCTGGATGTTGCCGTCGCCCAAGCCCTGTGCGATGAGCATGCGGCACGCTGATCGCCCCACCACCTCGCTCTGGAGCTTCTGACATGGCACTGGCAAAACGCATCATCCCCTGCCTGGACGTAGACAACGGTCGCGTGGTGAAGGGCGTTAAGTTTGAAAGCATTCGCGATGCCGGTGACCCGGTGGAAATCGCTCGCCGCTACAACGAGCAGGGCGCAGACGAAATCACCTTTCTCGACATTACCGCCAGCCATCAGGAACGCGATACCACGCTGCACACGGTCGAGCGTATGGCCAGCCAGGTGTTCATCCCGCTGACAGTAGGCGGCGGCGTGCGGACCGTGCAGGACATTCGCAACCTATTAAACGCCGGCGCAGACAAAGTCTCGATCAATACCGCAGCGGTGTTCAACCCCGAGTTCGTCGGTGAAGCGGCGGATCGCTTTGGCTCGCAGTGCATCGTGGTCGCCATTGATGCCAAGCGTGTTTCTGCGCCGGGCGAACCGGGCCGCTGGGAGATTTTTACCCACGGTGGTCGCAAGCCTACCGGGCTGGACGCCGTTGAATGGTCACGCAAGATGGAACAACTGGGCGCCGGTGAGATTCTGCTGACCAGCATGGATCAGGACGGCGTAAAGAGCGGCTACGATCTGGGCGTTACTCGCGCCATCAGCGACGCGCTGCACATCCCCGTGATTGCTTCCGGCGGCGTTGGTAACCTGCAGCATCTAGCTGACGGTGTAACCCAAGGCGGCGCTGACGCAGTGCTGGCCGCCAGCATCTTCCACTTTGCTGAGTTCACCATCGCCGAAGCCAAAGCTTATATGGCCGAGCGCGGTATTGAGATGCGCTTGTAAACAGGCGCTTTAGCTTATTGCGCGCGAGACAGCAGCGTCTGCACGCTGACCAGCCGCACCCCTTCTTTTGCTTCCAACTCGGGCAAACGCCGCTCAAGAAAGCGCAGGGTTTCCGGATAGGGATGGCCTATCAGCACCGCTGAACCCTGCTTGCGGGCTCGCGCCAGCACCAGTTTGAACTCGCGTTCCAGGTCAATATCATTGCGCTGGTTATCCAGAAAGATATCACGCGATACGCTCGCCACACCCTTTGCCTGCGCAGCGAAGGCAGCCTGAGTGTCTTTAGTGGTGCGGCTGTCGACAAAAAACAGTTTGCGCTCACCCAGTCGCGCCATCAGCCAATCCATGCGCTCGCGATCTGCGGTTAGCTTACTGCCCATGTGATTATTGACGCCCTGAATCGGACTGAAAGCATTTAAGCTGGCTTGCAACTGCGCATCAAAACCCGCGCGCTCCATTTGTGTGTTTAAGCCGCCCTCACCGATCGCCAGTCCAGCCATATTTTCCATCGGCAGATGCAGCATGACCGGTTTGCCAGCCGCAGCGGCCAGCTGCGCCAGCGCCTGCGCATTACGAGTAAAAGGCATAATAGCCAAAGCAACCGGCCCCGGCAGGGCGATCACCCGCTCACCCGCTTCACGGTTGTGACCTATGTCATCAATGATGATGCTGAGTTTAGGTATTTGAGCGGCAGGCGCGGGCGCTTCAGCAAGCGCTTGCTCGGCAGGTTCGAGCACAATGTCTTCAATTACAAGCGGATCAGCTACTGGGACCGGGCACTCCAGCGTTACAGGCAGCGACGGCAAAACCTCTCCCATCGCCCCTGTATCGGTTTGCTCTGCGAGCGGAGCCTCAGCCTCGGGTGGTTCTTCTTCCGAACAACCAACCAATAACATAGCGCTCAGCAAGACACCTGCAAAGCCCACGCCCAAGCCGCGCGCGCGAATACGCGCAGCCACCTTAACCAACACCGTCACCCGCAGAACTTACTGCACGCGATCGCGGGCGATATTCAAACCTTTCAACAAGCTGACCGCCTGGCTCAACTGGTAGTCATCGGCCAGTGGGCTGTCGCCATGGCTAGTCGATGACGTGGGCCGCTCATTACCACTAGCATTGTTCAAGTGGCCAGCCAGATCGGCCTCGCGATAGCTGATCTCGCCTTCATCCAACGTTAGGTGCGCACGCTCAACGCGAATATCCGGCACTATGCCCTGCGCCTGAATCGAGCGCCCCTTGGGCGTGTAATAAAGTGCAGTAGTGAGCTTGAGGCCACTGTCGTTGTTCAGCGGCAGCACTGTCTGTACCGAGCCCTTGCCAAAGCTGTCAGTACCCATGATCACCCCACGCCCCAGATCCTGCAGCGCGCCGGCGACAATCTCTGACGCAGAAGCCGAGCCGCCATTGATCAGCACCACCAGCGGAACATCGCCAGAGGGATTGTTGCTGGTAGCGCTGAAGCGCATCTCTGAGTTACTCATGCGACCTTTGGTATAGACGATCAAGCCTTTATCGACGAAGGCATCGACCACTTCAACAGCAGACTGCAGCACGCCGCCAGGATTATTACGCAGATCCAACACCAAGCCTTTGAGCTCACCATCTGCCTTTAAGCGGTTCAGGCTGGTGCGCACTTCGTCACCGGTATTGATTTGAAACTGGGTTACCCGCAGGTAAGCGTATCCGGGCTCAAGTAGCTCGGACTTTACGCTCTTGACCTTAATGATCGCGCGTTTCAGCGTCACCTCGAACGGGCGGCCATTATTGCGCACCAGGGTCAGACGAATACTAGTGCCTGGATCGCCGCGCATTTTGTCGACGGCATCCATCAGGCTCATACCTTTAACCGGCTGATCGTCGATCTTGACGATGAGGTCGCCCGCCTCGATCCCGGCTTCTGCGGCGGGAGTATCATCAATCGGCGACACTACCTTGAGAAAGCCATCCTCCTGTCCTACTTCAATGCCCAAGCCACCGAAATGGCCTTGCGTCGTATCTTGCAGTCCGGCAAATTCCTCCGGCCCCATATAAGCCGAGTGCGGGTCCAGCCCTTCAAGCATCCCGCGGATCGCGTTCTCCAGCAGCGTGGCGTCATCAACCGGCTCGACGTAAGCAGTGCGAATACGCTCGAACACCTCGGCAAAGGTACGCAGATCATTCAACGGCAGGGGTGCGGCAGCCTCCTGTGGTGCCTCTTGCGCATACACAGGGGCCAGACTGAGACTCAGGCTCAAGCCGGCAACTAACAGACTACGCACTGCAATCATGTAACTCTCCCAACGCAAGAAAAGCGGACGGCGACTCGGCTGCAACGCAGCCAAAACCACGCATGGCATCATCCCGACAGCATACACCACGCCAATGGATCGAGCGCCTGACCCTTGTGGCGAATGGCGAAATACAGCGATGGTTCGGATATACCACCACTATTACCGACGGTGGAGATCGGCTCACCTGGCCGCACCATCGCGCCTACGTCGCGCAGCAACGTCTGATTATGCCCATAAAGACTCAGATAGCCGTTGCCGTGGTCCAGAATCAGTAGCAGGCCTGAGCCCCGCAGCCAATCGGCGAAGACGACACGGCCGCCATGAATCGCATTGACCTGGGTGCCTACCGGCGCGGCAATCAGCAAACCATCCCACTTTAAACGGGAGTCGCCGCCACGCTGGCTGCCATAGCGTGACGCAATGCGTCCGCGAACCGGCAGCGGCATTTTTCCGCGTGCCTGTGCGAAGGCCAGGTTGCCCGCTGTCGGCTGGCCCGGAGTCTGTATTACACCTTGGTTCGCCGTTGATGCTGGCGGCGGGGATGGCATGGCAAGGCTAGTAATAGCTTCATCCAGCTTTTTGATCAGCTTGTTCAAAGCCGCCCGCTCGGCTTCGCGCGCAGAGAGCTTTTCGGCCTGCGAGCGACTACGCCCCTGCAGCGACGCCAGTAGTTGAGTACGTTTTTGCTGCTGGGCTTTAACTGCCACTTCGCGCACCGCCAAATCTTCCCGTGCGCTCTGCAATGCCGCCTGCTCGCGTACTATCTCAGCACTGGCGAGCTGAATCTGCTTGAGGGTATCGTTGAAACGATTGATTTCTTCAACGCGCGCCTGCCCCACGTACTCGTAATAGCGCATCATCCGGGCCATGCGGGCCGGATCGTCCTGATTCAACAGCACCTTGAGATAGCCCTGCTGGCCGGCCATATAAGCTGCCCGCACTTGCTGCGCTATCTGTTCCTGCTGCGCTGCCAATGAGGCCTGAAGTGCTTTGGCTTGATCACGCAGATCAAGCAGGCGAGTTTCACCGTCGCGGATCTGCTGCTCAAGTTCGGAGCTTTCGCGCTTCAAGCGCCCGATATCAGTCTCACTTTCCTTGAGCTCTGACTCTAGCCCTGAAACTTCTGTTTCCAGACCCTTGAGCATATCTTTGAGGCGCTGAATATCCGCTTGGGTTTTCTCCAAATCAGCTCGTGCCGCACGCGAATCAGTCTGCTGCGCGTGAGCCGGCAGCGCTACGCAGAGCAGCAGAGCGCTGAACACAGCAGCAGCCAAAGGTCGGCCCATTAACCGCACTCGTGTCAACAGCCACTCCATTGGCCCTGCCCTCCATTCAAGATAAACAAGCTTCAGAGCCGCGTCACAATCGAGCGGCCGGTCATTTCTTCTGGCTGAGGCAAACCCAGCAGTGTCAGTACCGTTGGCGCCACATCGGACAGTATCCCGCCATCACGCAGCTCTACAGCACGTGGGCCTACGTAAACAAAAGGCACCGGCTCGCAGGTGTGCGCAGTGTGCGCCTGGCCGGTTGAGTCGTCTGCCATCTGCTCGACGTTGCCGTGATCGGCGGTAATCAGCGCCTCGCCACCGACGTTATCTAGCGCCGCGGCAATACGGCCGATGCACTCATCCAGACACTCTACCGCTGCAACGGCGGCGTCGAACACGCCAGTATGGCCGACCATATCGCCATTCGCGTAGTTAACAATAATTACGTCATAACGCTGCTGCTCAATCGCCTCGACAATACGATCGGTCACTTCAGGGGCACTCATTTCTGGCTGCAGGTCATAAGTAGCCACCTGTGGCGAAGGAATCAAAATGCGCTCCTCACCTTCAAACGGCTCCTCGCGTCCGCCAGAGAAGAAAAAAGTTACGTGGGCGTATTTCTCAGTTTCAGCGATGCGCAGCTGGGTCTTACCCTGCTTCGCTAGATACTCACCCAGCACGTTATTGAGTGATTCCGGCGCATAGGCGAAGGGCGCAGGTATAGTGGCAGCGTAGCGCGTTAACATGACGAAACCAGCCATGTTAAGTTCGCGCGAGCGCGCAAAGCCGTTGAAGCCCGGCTCAACAAAAGCGCGGCTTAGCTCACGGGCACGATCGGCACGGAAGTTCATGAACACCACCGCATCGCCATCTTCAACCCGCACAGCCTCGCCAATACTCGTCGCTTTAACAAATTCGTCGTTTTCACCGCGCTCGTAGGCTGCATTCAGCGCGTCAGCGGCGGTCGGCGCAGAGAACTCGCCCTGCCCCTCGCTGATCAAACGGTAAGCGGCTTCAACTCGGTCCCAGCGGTTATCGCGGTCCATCGCAAAGTAACGACCAATCAGGCTGGCCGTGCGACCTTTACCCAAGCGAGCGTAGGTGTCTTCCATAAATTGCAGTGACGGCGCAGCACTTCTTGGCGGCGTATCACGCCCATCCAAAAAACCGTGTACATATATGTGTTGAGCACCGCGCTTGGCCGCCAGCTCGACCATGGCCGCCAAATGCGCTTCATGGCTATGCACTCCGCCCGGCGATAACAAACCCATGATGTGCACTGCGCGCCCGGCACTCACCGCGCTATCCACCGCGGCGCAGATAGTTTTATTAGTAAAGAAGTCACCATCAGTGATCGCCTTGGTAACGCGGGTGAAATCTTGATACACCACGCGCCCGGCGCCGAGGTTCATGTGGCCAACTTCGGAATTGCCCATTTGCCCATCCGGCAGCCCCACGTCCATACCCGAGCCTGACACCAGTGTGTGCGGAGCGTTAGCCCACAGCTTGTCCCAAACCGGGGTATTGGCCGCCATGATGGCATTGGATTCCGGTGATTCGCTGTGACCGAAACCATCGAGAATCATGAGCACTACGGGCTTTGGGGCTACTGTCATACAGAATTAACTCACAGGTTGAATTGGGCGAAGAGGACCACAGCCAACCAGGGCTGCGCCAGGCGACAAAATCAGAGCCACAGTTTACTTGGCGAGCCCCCAGCTGTCATGCTCGGCTCCGCCTCAGCCAAACGGAGGCTTAGCGGCACGCCGCAACCGTTTTTATTTCCGCCGGACCAGCGCTCGCTCCTAGAGGCCAGCCTTGGTGTATACTCGCCCCCTTTATCGATTTCGGAAGCATCTCCAATGCAGTTTCTCCAACACTTGATTGAATTCATCAGCGCTCATTATCTGCTGACCACCGCATTCCTTGTGGTACTTGGCTTGCTACTGTTCACCGAAGGGCGCAAATCCGGCACGGCTGTTAGCACTCAGCAAGCGACTACCATGATCAACCGCGAAAACGCCGTAGTGGTGGATTTGCGCTCAAAGAAAGACTTTGCGACCGGGCATATCGTCGACGCACTTAACATTCCGTTCGACAGCCTCACCACTCGCCTCAGCGAATTGGATAAGCACAAAGGCAAGCCCTTGCTTTTGGTTTGCGCGGCAGGCCAACACGCCGGGGGTTGCGCCAAGCAACTCAAAGCAGCCGGGCACGAGAATGTAGCCCGCCTGTCTGGTGGCATTGGCAGCTGGCGCGCGGACAACCTTCCGCTGGTGAAATAACATGGCCAAAGTCGTTATCTACAGCAGCAATTATTGCCCGTTCTGTATTCGTGCCAAGCAGCTGCTCGACAAAAAGCGCGCGGATTACAAAGAGATCAGCGTCGATGGAAGACCGGCTATCCGCTCTGAAATGACCCGCCTGGCCGGTGGTCGCACGTCGGTCCCGCAAATCTGGATCGGCGACACCTATATCGGTGGCTGCGACGAGCTGTTTGCCTGCGAGCGTGCTGGACAACTGAACGGCCTGCTGGCAGGGTAATCAGCCAGATGTATACAACGCTTTAAACCACACTAACGAGCATTTTAAATAGGGACCGAGCATGGCCGACGAAAACCAGAATAATCAAGCCGCCAACGGCGCAGCCAGCCAGCCGCAGTTCAGCCTGCAGCGCATCTACGTCAAGGATATCTCTTTCGAGTCACCCAAGGCGCCAAGCGTATTCCAGACCCAGTGGAATCCGCAGGTCAATCTCGATCTGAACACCCGTAACACCCAGCTGCAGGAAGGCATGTACGAAGTCGTGCTGACCCTGAATGCGACTGTGACCAACGGCGAAAATGAAACCACCTTCATCGCCGAAGTGCAGCAGGCTGGTATCTTCGCTATCAATGGCCTGGATGAAGCAGCACTGCGTCACACGCTGGGTGCGTTCTGCCCTAACATTCTGTTCCCTTACGCACGTGAGGCTATCGACAATTTGGTTCTGCGTGGCAGCTTCCCTCCGCTGATGCTGTCACCGGTCAACTTCGACGCGCTTTACGCTCAAGCAGAGCAGCGCCGCACCGAAGAAGCCGCCGGTACCGCCTGATCGACTGGGAGTGGTGCTGTCCTACGCCAGCGCGGGGCGCGCCACACCTTTTATCCCCGCTCGCCATCGCCTGCAAAAACCAACTCACAGAAACCGACTTTTGCCTTGTGCGCCATACAGCGCATGCTCTAAGGTAGGCAACCGCAATTTTGCAGAAGACGGAATATCGCATGACCCTGCCTGCCTCACGCCCCCTTTATCTACTTGCCTTCATTGTCTGTGTGCTTCTAATGGGCACTGCCTTGTATCTGGAGCACGTGGTCGGCCTTGAGCCTTGCCCGCTGTGCATAATCCAGCGCGTGGCGGTCATCCTGATCGGGCTATTATGCCTTGCCGCAGTGCTGCACAACCCCAAGCCCCGCAACGGCAAACGTACTGGAGCCCGCATATACGGGGCACTTACTTTGGCCCTCAGCCTGTTTGGCGGTGCCACTGCCGCACGCCAGGTCTGGCTGCAGCACCTGCCCGCCGATGAACTGCCAACGTGTATGCTGCCGTTGGATTACATGCTGAAAGAACTGCCCTTTGAGGAGACTCTCAGCTTGGTGTTCAGCGGCACCGCCGACTGTGCTGAAGTGACCTGGACATTCCTCGGTCTGAGCATCGCCGAAGGCACGCTAATCGCATTCGTTTGTTTTGGCGTATTTGGCTTAATGCAAGTTGTCCGCAGAATCGATTGACTCCCAGAGGAGCAGCCCGTGAACAAGCTATTAATCCTGTTGTTATGCTTCACATTGGCCAGTTGTGCTAGCCCGGACGTTGAGCAATACACCCAGCAGACGCCAAAACTGTCGCTGCAGGATTACCTTAACGGCGACCTCGAGGCCTGGGGTATGTTCCAGGATCGCAGCGGCGACGTCATAAAGCGTTTTCACGTCAAGATGACCGGCACATGGAAAGGCGACACCGGCACACTGGACGAGCGTTTCACCTATTCCGACGGTAGCACCGAACGTCGCGTCTGGACGTTAACCCTTCAGCCAGATGGCAGCTGGCAAGGCACCGCTGATGATGTTGAAGGCACTGCCATTGGCATGCTCGCCGGTAACGCCTTCCATTGGCGCTACACGCTGCGCCTGCCAGTAGACGGCCGCACTTGGCTGGTCGACCTCGACGACCGTATGTACCTGATCGACGAAAACGTCATGCTCAACCGCGCGGTCATGAGCAAATGGGGAATTAATCTCGGCAGCATTACACTCAGCTTTTATAAACCTTGAAGCACAGCCATCGAGTGGCCTATTCTGTTGCGACAGAGACACCCGATACACCCACATAGCCGGTGCGCCGGCACAAGTACGACGAGGTGGAAGATGCTGGACAGTTGCACAAACTCTCAGGAGCGCTGGGGCGGCGTTCACCAGCTAATAGACCGCTGGCTTGCCGAGCGCAAGCAGCTAGTAGTCACTCACACCCAGCTGCGCAAGCGCCAGGCGCCAACCAGCGCCCCAGACAACGAACTCGCTGCGTTCTGCGATGCCTTGGTCGACTACCTTTCGGCTGGGCACTTTGAAATCTACGAGCAGCTGATGCGTGAAGCGGAAGACTTTAAGGACCAGCGGGGCATTGACCTCGCCCACCAGGTTTACCCGCGCATCGAAACCATTACCCGTGAGGCGGTCACGTTCAACGATACCTACGGCCAGCCGGATTGCGGCGTCGAAGAAGACACCATGCAAACTCGCCTACAGCACCTTGGCGGCCTGCTGCATGAGCGCTTTGAGCTGGAAGACTGCCTGATCGAAGTACTGCACACCGCTCACAAGGACATGCTCAGCACCGTCTGAGCCACAGGAAACGCCAGTGACCAGCACCGACAACAGCACCAAGGCTCCCAAAGCCGGCGACAAAGTATCCAATCCTCTGCACCTGCTGCAGACCCTGACCAGAACACTGAATGAGCATCTCGCCAGTGCCTGCAACCAGGCCGAGCAGGATGCACAAAAAGTAATGGACAAGCTGCAGCGCCAGCAGGAAAAGCTTGAACTCAAGCTCAGCCAGACGCAGCAAAAACTGGCTGCCCGTGAGACCGAGCAACCCGACAAGCCCGCTAACAAAACGCGTAAGAAATTAGGCGAACTGGAAGCCGCGAAACTCGAACTGCATGAAGCCCGCCAGAAGGCAGAAAGCTACATCAAGCAGTTAAACAGCGACGTGCGCCAGACACTGCGGCTAGCCAAAGGGCTTGAGCGTATTGACAGCCAGGTCGGCCAAGCCCTGGAGAAACGCGATACCCCCGCACCAGCGGCCAAACCGCGCGCCCGTCGCCCCGCGACGCCACGCCACAATACAAAACCCACGCGCGCGCGCAAGCCGAAAACCACTACACCGCCGGCGAACTAAAACAAGTAATCGCGGCTGCATACTGCTCTAGCAGACTCTGCAGCCGCGTATCCTCCTCGATACCTCTCTGCGCCACAGACAACGCCCACAGTTGATCCAGCAGTGCCACCGCCTGCGACGCAGATAGATCCTCTGCGTATTTCTGCAAACGCCCCAACTGCAATAACTCAGCGCCCAACTCAACCGCTTTAACCTGTTGGTATAGCGTTTGGGCTTCAACATCCGGCTTTAGATTGCGGCGCACCAGGCGCAAAGGTGCAACTATCTGCTGCTGCCAAGGCAACTGCTGCGCCACCAAGCGAGGCAGCTGCCCCGATGGCAAACTACGCCCGCACGACCAGAGCCAACCGGTCGTCAGCAATAGCAAAACGTCCAACTCAAACTCATCTTGCAGGGCCACCAGGCTCGGCATTACGCCGGGCTGGCGATAACAATCCAGCGCCCACTCAGTCAAGCCGTTACGATCTTCACTCATTCATCTCTCCCGCTGCTCACAGCAGCATGGCGCGCTGATATACTCCGCCGCATGATCACTATCGAATCGCTTACGTTACAACGCGGCCCCCTGCGGCTGCTCGACAATGCCAATCTTACCCTGCATTCCGGCCAGAAGGTCGGCTTGCTTGGCACCAATGGCGCCGGCAAATCAAGCTTGTTCGCACTCCTGCGCAGTGAGCTGGAGCCGGACTCCGGCACCTGCAGCTTGCCTGCAGACTGGCGCATTGCCCACATGCACCAAGAGATCGAGAACCTGGACCGGCTAGCGGTCGATTACGTACTCGACGGCGACTTGCGCCTGCGCGACATTCAGCACCGCCTGCAGCAAGCAGAGGCGCAACAGGCCGCTGAACAACTTGGCATCATCTATGGCGAGCTGGAAAGTCACGATGGTTTTACCGCAGACAGCCGCGCACGCACGCTATTAGCCGGCCTCGGTTTTACCAGCGAGCAATGCGATCGCCCAGTGGGCGACTTTTCAGGCGGTTGGCGCATGCGTCTCAATTTGGCCCAAGCGTTGATGCGACCATCAGATCTGCTATTGCTTGATGAGCCTACCAACCACTTGGATCTGGACGCCATTCTCTGGCTGGAAGATTGGCTGCGCGGGTACCCCGGCACCCTGCTGTTGATCTCCCACGACCGTGATTTTCTCGATGCGGTAGTCGAGCATATCGTGCATGTTGAAGGCCAGAAGCTAAACCTCTATCGCGGCGCTTACAGCCAGTTTGAGCGTACCCGCGCCGAGCGTTTGGCGCAGCAGCAGTCGGCTTTTGAGAAGCAGCAGGCACAGCGCGAGCACATGCAACGCTACATCGCCCGCTTTCGCGCGCAGGCCACCAAGGCCAAGCAGGCGCAAAGTCGCCTGAAAGCGCTTGAGCGCATGGAAGAATTGGGGCCTGCACACATCGACTCGCCGTTTTCTTTCAGCTTCCGTGAGGCAACCAATCAGTCTACCCCGCTGCTGGATCTGGACAAAGCCCAGCTAGGCTATGAAGGCAACGGCATACTCGCGAACGTTAAACTGCAGCTCGCCCCAGGGGCACGTATCGGCTTGCTCGGCCCGAATGGCGCGGGCAAGTCGACGCTGATCAAGTCTCTCACCGGTGATCTGCCGTTGATTGCCGGCGAGCTAAAAACCGGCGAGCACCTGTCCATTGGTTACTTTGCCCAGCATCAGCTCGACAGCCTCGACGCCGCGGCCAGCCCTCTGCTGCATCTGGCGCGGCTCGCGCCGGACGAGCGCGAGCAAACGTTGCGCAACTTCCTCGGCGGCTTTGCCTTTCAAGGGGATCGCATAGATCAAGCGGTTGAGCATTTCTCTGGTGGCGAGAAAGCTCGCTTGGCGTTAGCGCTCATTGCCTGGCAAAAACCCAACCTGTTGCTGTTGGACGAGCCAACCAACCACCTTGACATGGAAATGCGCCACGCCTTGACCATCGCCTTGCAGGCCTTTGAAGGCGCCATGTTGCTGGTATCGCACGACCGCGCGCTAATTCGCGACACCACCGATGAGCTTTGGCTGGTTGCCGACGGCAAAGTAATCAATTACAACGATGATCTGGACAGTTATACCCGTTGGCTAGCCCAGTTCCGACAGCAGCAGGCGGCTGCAGCGCAGCCAGAAACCAGCAACGCTCCCAAAGTGGATGCCAAAGCTCAACGCCGCGCCGCGGCGGAGCTGCGACAGCGCTTGGCGCCGCTGAAAAAGGCGGCAGATAAATTGGAGCAGCAGCTGGCCAGCGCCAATCAAGAACATGCAGGAGTGGAAGCAGAACTCGGTGATCCCAGCGTTTACGAGGCCAACAACAAGGATAACCTCAAGCAATTGCTGGCCCGACAAGCGAGCTGCCAACGACGCATCGACGAGCTGGAAGAGTCGTGGCTGCTAGCCCACGAAGAACTGGATAGCCTGCAGTCTGAGTTGCAGGACGAATGAGCGCACAGCGGAGTTCAGTATGATTCTCTGGATTGACGCCGACGCCTGCCCCAGACCGGTACGCGATGTGGCGGTTAAGGCTGCACGTCGTAAGCAAATCGAATTGGTATTAGTCGCCAATAGCGCTCAACAATTGCCGCCCGGGCCTGGCATACGCCAGGTCACCGTCTCCGCCGGAGCGGATGCCGCCGACCATTACATCATCGAGCAATCACGCCCCGGCGACTTGGTAATTACCGCCGATATTCCCCTGGCAGCGGGCCTGGTCGACCGCCATGTGACCGCGATAAACCCACGCGGCCAGATCTATGACAAAGCCAGCATCGGCGACCGCCTAGCCATGCGCAACCTGATGGATGAGCTGCGCGGCGCTGGTCAGGCCGGCCGCGGCGGTCCTGCCCCCTACAGCGACAAAGACAAACAGGCGTTTGCCAACGCTCTTGATCGACTGCTGACGCGCGGGAGCTAGCCGCGCTTGGTAATAAACCGGCTAACCTCGCCGTTCAATTGCCCACGAACGGCCTCCAACTCACTGGCCAGGCCCGCCAATTCGACCGCCTGATCCGCGTTGGCAATGGCGATGTCGCCAATGCCCTGTAGATGCTTGGCCACATCATCACCAACGGTTGCCTGCTCATGGGTAGCTGCCGCGATGGTGCTATTGAGACTGGCGATATTGGCAATCTCGGCAACTATGCCGGAAAGAATTTGTGCACTCTGTTCGGTAACCGAAAGACACCGATCAACCGACGCCTGACTGCGCTGCATGGCGCCGCGCGCCTCTTCTGAGGCGTGCTGCAAACGCGACATGAAGTCCTGGATTTCGGCAGTCGAATGCGCCGTACGCTGCGACAGGTTACGCACTTCATCGGCCACTACAGCAAAGCCACGGCCCTGCTCTCCCGCACGCGCTGCTTCGATGGCCGCATTCAATGCCAGCAAATTAGTCTGCTCGGCCACGCCCTTAATGACATCAACCACTTGGTCAATATCGATCGCCAATTGCGCGGCGCCATTAACTGCAGTGCTGGTAAGACGAATATTTTCTTCCAGAGAACCCACTTCCTGACGGATGTCCAGCATTGCCCTATGCCCCTGCTGGGCATGGCCATCGGCATCTTCAGAGGCTTTCGCCGCATCTGCGGCGTTGCGTGCAACGTCGGCAGTTGCATGACTAAGCTCCTGCATCGCTTGGACCATGTATTGGGTTTCATCTTGCTGGCGCTCGGCACTTTGACGAACCACGTCAGATTTCCCGGTAACCGCCTGACCCACATCGCTCAAGCGCTGCAGGCTATCGCCTACATCCGCCACCATCAGATCCAGCCCGTCGACAAATCGATTGAATGAGTCAACCATGGGAGTGCGCATCGGTACCCGATAAGTCAGGTCTACTCGCTCCCCCTCGGCCATCATCATCGCCGTTGCGCGGCCCATGGCCTCACCCTCCAGAGCATCGCGATAGCCCAGTTGCGCCAAATAAATCAGCACCGCGGCCTCCACCACCACATAGCCTGCGTGCACAAATACCAGGCCAAAGGTCACCCCTTGCGCCAGCCAAACGCCCTGCTGCTGTGATTGCAGATAGAAAAACATGAAATGGTGAATCGCAATGACCAGCGTCGCCACCAGAATTGGCAGCCAGTCTCGGTAATAAATAAGAAAAGCCAACAATACGAAAATGGAAAAATGCATTTCCAACGTACCGTGGCTTTGATTGATATGCAGTGCGGCCATCACCATAAAAGCAGCGCCCATCGCACAGCGAAAGAGCCGGCCGCCCTTGCCTAGCGCATGCAAGCCATGCATGGCCAATAAAGTGCCGCCACCGACGACTAGTGTCTGAGCCCAGGTACCATACCAGGAGGCCAAGGCCAAGGACGCGAGCATACATAGCCAGAGCACACCCAGCATGACACGGTCAGCTTGCAGGTAATGGGCATCAAGGCTCAGAGACTGGGGTACTGTTGGATTCATCGATAGACCCCTCACCAGGATCAAGATCACACAAACAAGCCACCGCATCCTGGCGAGTGATTGCTACCTTGCGTCCTGCTAGCAGGGCTTGCACCACTGGCTCGACAAAACTGCTGTCGGTTGTACAGTGCGCTCCGTCACTGTAGGGGCCTACATAGGCCAGATTTCCTTCGGCATCCCAAATGGCGATAGACGGGGCGCCAGGCCAGTCGGCCCATAACTCGGGTATCGGCCAATAAGGCAGCGCCTTGAGGCCATCGGTCAGACCCTCAACGGTAGCCTGACCGGAACGCGCGAACTGTACGCCCTGCGCAGCAAAGCGTTGGGTCATTTCGTCGACATAATCTTCATGCCCTGCGCTGCAAGGACAGCCCGCTTGCCAAACATGCAAAACTTGTACATGCCCCGGCGCGAAAGGTGGCTTCACGGCCTCACCTTGAAAAAACACCGGCCGCTCAAACGACTTAATATAGCGCGCTTCAAACCACCAAAAAGCCCACACCAGTCCGCCCAGCCAAACCAGTAGCAACAACAGAGTCAAGAAACGGCGCGGCCAGACAGTCATAGGTCAAATCCAGAAAGTAGAATGCTCACCGCATTTTGCCACAGACTTTCCATCCCGTTTGGCGCCGCGAACATTAGCACAACACAAGCTATCAACGTACAGCTTATGTATAAGAATTATTGTCACACCCAAGATTACGGCAATGCAACTGCAAGATTTACATCAATTTGTGCAAACTCTTCCACAACTTTGGCCGTCACTCCGCCAGCACTCTTTGCAGTCACGGGCGCTTGGTTTACCGTTACAACAACCTGAGATAGCTACCCTGATGATCCTCCACGGGTAACGCGGTTTGCCATAGATGGCAGATCGGACCTCGCCACCCCATGGATGACCACGCAATGCGCCGGCAGCAACATCGCCGCGCAAGGACGATCTCTGCACATGCTCGCCTCCCTCGATCTGACTACCCTAACCGTTACCTTGACGCTGGTAACACTCAGCATGACGCTGCTACTTGCACTAGCAGCTTGGCATGCCGGCACCGAACAAGGCTTGCGGCATTGGGCGCTGGGCAACTGCGCACTCATGCTCGGACTGTTACTCAACGTCAATCAACAACATTTGCATCACAGCCTCTCAATCATCCTCGCAAACGGCTTAATGACCCTCGGACTCGGCGTCATCTGGCTTGGCGTGCGGGCATTCAAAGGCCGCAGTCAGCCACAGTGGGGACCCATTCTGGCTGCCGCAACGGTCATGTTGCTGCTTTGGCTTTTCCGCTTTCAAGTTGATCGGCTGGATATTCGCTATGCCATAAGCTCGGCAACGCTCGGCGGCCTGTGCTTGATGTGTGCCAAGGAGTTATTGATCCGCGCTGCCCAGCCGCTACGAACCGCCTACTGGTTCAGTGGCGGCATTGCGCTGCTATACGGTTTTTGCCTGATCGCCCGCCCCCTCGCAGCGCTATTTGGCTGGCAAGGCGACTTCCCGCTGCTCAACGGCCCACTGCAAAGCCTCACGCTACTCGGCGCCATGGTGGCGCAGATAGGCATGGCCAGCGGCTTCATCCTGATGACCCACTACCGCACCGCCGAAGCTCTGCATCGGCTATCCGAACGCGATGCGCTGACTAATACGCTGAACCGCCGCAGCCTGCAGGAACAGGCCAAGGTACTATTGCAACTGATGCAGCAGCGCGATCAGCCGATCACGCTGATCATGGTCGATGCCGATCACTTCAAACGCATCAATGATGAATTTGGCCACCAAACCGGTGACGCCGTGCTCTGCCATCTGGTAGCAAGCATTGCTCAATATTTACGCAGTGATGATCTATTGGGGCGCTTTGGTGGTGAGGAATTCACCCTGCTTCTGCCCGGTCTGGATACCGAACGTGCGGCGCAGGTGGCGGAACGAATCCGTCAGGGACTTTGCAGCCACCCTTGGGAGCAGGACGCCAAACCCGTTTGGCTGAGTGCTAGCTTGGGCGTTGCTTGCTCAGAGCATCACGGCTACGACTTCAACACCCTGTTAGGCGCTGCAGACGCTGCGCTGTACCGCGCTAAAGCACTGGGCCGCAATCGCGTCGAGCTCGCACCAGCACCTGGAGCAGACCTCGAAGACCAAATGGCATTACGCCTATTGTCACAATTCCGTCATAATCTGGACGTATAAACGTCAACCAGATAGGTGCATAGTGGATCGCATTCCACCGCACTAATGGAGTTTTTGTGAGCCAGTCTTTTGTTCCACGCCCGTACCCCTTGAGCCGTCCCCGCCGTATGCGCCGTGATGATTTTTCACGTCGCCTGATGCGCGAGAATACCCTGACCACCGATGACTTAATCTATCCGGTTTTCGTGCTGGAAGGTGAGGGGCAACGCGAAGCCATCGCCTCCATGCCCGGCATCGAGCGGCTGTCCATCGATCTGTTGCTCGAAGAGGCAGCTGAACTGGTGGAACTAGGGATTCCAGCGATCGCTCTATTTCCGGTTACACCGCTGGATAAAAAGTCACTGGACGCCGCTGAAGCCTACAATCCCGAAGGCCTGGCTCAACGCGCCACCCGCGCTCTGAAGGCGCGCTTCCCCGAGCTAGGCATAATCACCGACGTTGCCCTCGATCCTTTTACTACTCACGGACAAGACGGCATCATCGACGATCAAGGCTATGTGATGAATGACATCACAGTCGAGATTCTGGTCAAACAGACCCTGTCGCATGCCGCCGCCGGCGCCGATATTGTTGCGCCCTCAGACATGATGGACGGCCGAGTTGGCGCTATGCGCCAGGCGCTAGAAGACGCAGGGCATATTCATACCCGCATCATGGCCTACTCTGCCAAGTACGCCAGCGCTTATTACGGTCCGTTCCGCGATGCCGTCGGCTCTGCTGGCAACCTCGGCAAAAGCAACAAATCCACGTACCAGATGGACCCGGCCAACGGCAACGAAGCGCTGCAGGAAATCGCAGCGGACCTCGCTGAGGGCGCAGATATGGTGATGGTCAAACCCGGCATGCCCTATCTGGACATAGTCCATCGCGTTAAAGAAAGCTTTAAGGTCCCCACTTTCGTCTATCAGGTAAGTGGCGAATACGCTATGCACTGCGCTGCCATTAACAATGGCTGGCTCAGCGAAGCGGTCATTCTCGAATCCCTCATTGCCTTCAAACGTGCCGGCGCCGACGGCATTCTCACCTACTTCGCCAAAACCGCTGCGCGCCAATTGCGCGAGCGACAACCAAACTGAACGAGGCCCCCATGCCAGAGCTCAACAGCAGCCGCGACAACAGCCAGCCCGAAGCGACAACCAGCAACGTCGAGATAGCACCCAAAGTCGAGCTGCTGCCGCGTCCGGCAGCCGTCAGCGAGAAGCCAGTGGAAGCTACGCCGCTGGCTGACACCAACGCACCGGAGCTGTATATCCACCGGGAGTTGTCGCAACTGCAATTCAACATCCGCGTGCTGGAGCAAGCATTGGATGAATCCTATCCACTGCTTGAACGCCTCAAGTTCCTGCTGATTTTCTCCAGCAACCTTGATGAGTTTTTCGAGATCCGCGTGGCCGGCTTGAAAAAGCAAATTACCTTCGCTCGCGAGCAAACCGGCCCGGATGGCCTGCAACCGCAGCAGGTCCTGGGCAAAATCAGCGAAATTGCGCACCATCACGTCAGCCGCCAATACAGCATTCTGAATGACATCCTACTGCCCGCGCTGAGCGAGAAAGGTATCCGCTTCGTGCGCCGTCATCAGTGGACGCACAAACAGACCCTGTGGATTCGCCGTTTCTTCCGCCAGCAAGTAGCCCCGGTCATCAGCCCTATCGGGCTGGACCCGACGCACCCGTTCCCGCTGCTGGTGAACAAGAGCCTCAATTTCATCGTGCAGTTGGAAGGTATCGACGCTTTCGGCCGCGACTCGGGACTAGCAATCATTCCGGCACCGCGTTCACTGCCGCGCTTGATCCGCTTGCCAGACGAGCTATGCGACGGTGGCGACAACTTTGTATTTTTGTCATCGATGATTCATGCACATGCCGACGATCTGTTTCCCGGCATGAAAGTACTGGGTTGCTACCAGTTTCGTCTGACCCGCAACGCCGATTTAATTGTTGACCCGGACGAGGTCGATGACTTGGCTCGCGCCTTACGTGGCGAGCTGCTTTCACGCCGCTACGGCGACGCCGTGCGTCTCGAAGTAGCGGACAATTGCCCGAAACCATTGACCGACTTCCTGCTACGCCAGTTCGGCCTGAGTGAAGCTGAGCTGTATGAGGTCAACGGCCCGGTCAACCTGACTCGCTTATTTTCCATTACCGGACTGGAAAACCATCCCGAGCTGCAATTCCCCACTTTCAGCCCAGGTATACCCAAGTTGCTGTCGAGTGCCGACAACCTGTTCCAGGCCATCGGCAAACAGGATATTTTGCTGCAACATCCGTACGAATCTTTCAGCCCGGTGGTCGACCTCTTGCGTCAGGCCGCGCAAGACCCGAATGTGCTGGCGATCAAACAGACGCTGTATCGCACCGGCGCCAATTCCGAGATCGTCAATGCACTGGTAGAGGCTGCGCGTAACGGCAAGGAAGTTACAGTAGTGATCGAGCTGCGGGCGCGCTTTGATGAGGAATCCAACCTGCAGTTGGCCAGCCGCCTACAGCAGGCCGGTGCCGTGGTGATCTACGGCGTAGTTGGCTTCAAGACCCACGCCAAGATGATGCTAATTCTGCGCCGCGAAGAACAGACCTTGAAACGCTACGTGCACATGGGCACCGGCAACTACCACGCCGGCAACGCCCGTCTGTATACCGACTACAGCATTCTTACCTCGGACCTGGCGCTCACCGAAGACGTGCACAAGCTGTTCAACCAATTGATCGGCATGGGTAAGACCCAGCGCATGAAAAAGCTGCTGCAAGCACCTTTCACGCTGAAAAAGCGCATGCTAGAACTGATCAATCGCGAGACTCTAAACGCGCTTGCTGGCAAGCCCGCGCACATTATTGCCAAGGCCAACTCGCTGACCGACGCCAAGATCATCAAGGCGCTGTACAAAGCTTCGCAATCCGGCGTCAAAGTGGACCTGATTATTCGCGGCATGTGCTGCCTGCGGCCCGGCATTCCCGGCGTGTCGCACAACATAACGGTGCGTTCAATAATAGGTCGCTTCCTGGAACACAGCCGCGTGTATTACTTCCTCAACGACGGTCAGGATCAGGTCTGGATGTCCAGTGCCGACCTAATGGAACGTAACCTCGATAAACGCGTGGAGACTTGCTTCCCACTGGAAGGCAAAAAACTGGTGACGCGTGCGAAACAGGAGTTGCAGGTATTTCTGACTGACAATACGCGTAGTTGGATACTGCAGAGCGATGGCTCCTACGTACTCAGTTCACCCAGCGGCAACCAGAATGCCCGCAGCGCACAAAATACGCTGCTGGAAAAGCTGGCTAACTCGCCTCAGCGTACCGTCAACCTGTAATCGGCCTTGGCCCAGTACAGGGCTTCTTGATCGAAGTCAGCCTGCGTCAGCGGGTTGGCTTCAAGCCAGCCGTCAGGAAAATACAGAATCAGGTAATCCTGCCCTGCCTCTACTGCCAGCTCCGGCATATCCTGATTGCCTCGAATGTGGTGATAGAGAATCGCCAGTCGAAGAATCATACAAAGCCGCAATAAAGTGCCCGCCTCCTCGCCAAACTCACCCAGCCGTTCAGCATTCGGCAAGTTGCGTCTATGCCCACGCACCAGTAGCGCCAGCGCTTGCTGGTCTTGGCGGGAAAAGCCAGGCAAGTCTGAGTGTTCAATCAGATAAGCACCGTGCTTATGGAACTGGTGATGAGCAATGTCCAGGCCCACCTCGTGCACTCGCGCTGCCCAGGTCAACAGGTCCACTTGTTTACTAATGGACAGGTGCCACTGCCCTTCGACCTTGCGCATCAAACGTTGCGCCTTAGCCTCGACCCGCGCCGCCTGCTCCGAATCCACATGATAGCGCTCCATCAAGGCGCTGAGAGTGCGCTCACGCACATCCTCGTGTTGTTGGCGGCCTAGCAGGTCATAGAGCACGCCCTCACGCATGGCGCCTTCGGAGTGCGCCATATTTTCGATACCCAGGGCATCAAACATCGCTTCCAAAATGGCCAGACCAGCCGGCAAGATGGGTTGGCGGTCTGCTTTCAGGCCTTGAATATCCAGCTTGTCGACATGCGTCGCCTTCAACACCTTACGCTTGAGCCATTGCAAACCTTCGCGGCTCACCTCCCCCTGCCCCTTGCCGGCAGCCTGAATGCATTGCCCGATAGCGCGAATCGTCCCCGACGCACCCACAGCTTCAGTCCAGCCCAGCCGGTGGATAGCCTTTTCGATATTCATCAATTCCAGCCGCGCGGCGGTATAAGCCTGGCTATAGCGCGCTGCCGTTATCTTGCCGTCGGTAAAAAACTTACGACTGAAAGACACACAGCCAACACTCAGACTCTCACGCAGCAGAGACTCAAAGCGCTCACCAACAATGAATTCAGTACTGCCGCCGCCGATGTCAGCCACTAACCGACGGCCGCTGTCGTCAGCCAGCGTGTGCGCCACGCCGAGATAAATCAGACGGGCTTCTTCACGGCCAGAAACCACCTCCGTACGGTGGCCAAGAATCTGCTGTACCTGACGGATAAACTGACCTCGATTGCGCGCCTCGCGCAGCGCGTTAGTACCGACAACGCGGACGGCGCCCTGCGGCAGGCCGTTGATCAATTGAGCAAAGCGGCGCAAGCAGTCAAGCCCGCGCTGCATAGCCTCATCGCTGAGCATACGATTCTCGTCCAGCCCTGCGGCCAACTGCACCTTCTCGCCCAAGCGCTCCAGAATACGTATCTCACCCTGATCAACCCGCGCCAGCACCATGTGAAAGCTGTTGGAACCCAGGTCAATCGCCGCCACTAGCGAGAGGTCGTTCTGTTGTGAGTCAGCCATGCAGTCGTCCCTTCATTCGATTATCCCTCGATTCTAGCACCCGAAAGGTGACAGTTGTCTGCTGCACTTGCGCGCTTTGACCTACAGTCCACCTGCTTCCGCTTCGCTGTTGGGTGGTGCTATGATGTTGCGATTCCGTATTTGAAACCCTTGGAGAAACGCATGAGCGATTTGATTGTGCATGTCACAGACAGCAGCTTCGAAGAAGAAGTGCTCAAGTCCGACACCCCCGTTCTGGTTGATTACTGGGCTGAATGGTGCGGTCCCTGCAAAATGATTGCCCCGGTTCTGGACGAAATTTCCAAGGACTACAACGGCAAGTTGAAAATCTGCAAGCTGAACATCGACGAGAATACCGACACGCCACCTAAATATGGCGTACGCGGCATCCCGACTTTGATGTTGTTCAAGGACGGCAATGTTGAAGCGACCAAGGTCGGCGCCCTGTCTAAGTCGCAGTTAGCGGCGTTCCTCGACAGCAACATCTGATGCTGCTGCCCCGGCTACTGTGAGCCGGGGCTCACTTTTTCTGCCAAAACCTAGACTCAGCGACTCAGCGGTGCTAGATTTGCTTTCCAACTCCTGGTCGCCCCCTGCGACAGTGGCTAATATTTACTGCAGCCAGCTCATCGCCCCATTCCTATATGGCGGCCGAAACCCAACCCTATCCTGCCGACACTACTATTGCTCAACGACCCTATGAACCTGACCGAACTCAAACAAAAACCTATTACCGAACTGCTTGAAATCGCCAACCAGATGACCCTGGAAAACATGGGTCGCTCGCGTAAACAGGATGTGATTTTTGCCATTCTGAAAAAACACGCGAAAAGTGGCGAAGATATCCATGGCGATGGTGTCCTGGAAATCCTGCAGGACGGTTTTGGTTTTCTCCGCTCAGCTGACTCTTCTTATCTCGCTGGTCCTGACGATATCTACGTCTCGCCTAGCCAGATCCGCCGTTTCAACTTGCGCACCGGCGATACCATTGCCGGCAAAATCCGCCCACCTAAAGATGGTGAGCGCTACTTTGCGCTGTTGAAGGTCGACTCGATCAACTTCGATCGCCCTGAAAACACCAAGAACAAGATTCTCTTCGAGAACCTGACACCGCTGTTCCCGGATGATCGTCTGGTGATGGAAGCTGGCAACGGCTCCACCGAAGACCTGATGGGCCGCATCATCGATCTATGCGCGCCTATCGGCAAAGGTCAACGCGGCCTCTTGGTAGCTCCGCCAAAAGCGGGTAAGACCCTGATGTTGCAAAACATCGCTTCCAACATCGCTCGCAACAATCCCGAGTGTCACTTGATCGTACTGCTGATCGACGAGCGTCCGGAAGAAGTGACAGAGATGCAGCGCACCGTACGCGGTGAAGTGGTTGCTTCCACCTTCGACGAGCCGCCTAGCCGCCACGTTCAGGTCGCTGAAATGGTGATTGAGAAGGCCAAGCGTCTGGTTGAGCACAAGAAAGACGTGATCATCCTGCTCGATTCCATTACGCGTTTGGCGCGTGCCTACAACACCGTTATCCCTAGCTCCGGCAAGGTGCTGACCGGTGGTGTCGATGCCCACGCCCTGGAAAAGCCAAAGCGTTTCTTCGGCGCCGCGCGCAACATCGAAGAAGGCGGCAGCTTGACCATCATCGCGACCGCGCTGGTAGATACTGGTTCGAAGATGGACGAAGTAATCTACGAAGAATTCAAAGGTACCGGCAACATGGAGATCCACCTGGATCGAAAGATTGCCGAAAGACGTACCTTCCCAGCGATCAACATCAACCGTTCCGGCACGCGCCGCGAAGAGTTGCTGACCAGCGAGGAAGAATTGCAGCGCATGTGGATTTTGCGCAAAATTCTGCACTCAATGGACGAAGTTGCCGCTATCGAATTTCTTTTGGATCGTCTGAAGGACAGCAAGACCAACGACGAATTCTTCCAGTCAATGAAGCGCAGCAAGAACTAAGCTGCAAGCGACAGGCCTCAAGCTGCAAGCTCGCCCCAGGCGACTTGCAGCTTTTTGCAATCTACGCCACCCGACAGGCGTCTTTGTCGGCATAATGTGCTTCTGACCAGACACCCCAGGCCGCAGCATGCTTCTTACTGCCTGCAGCCTGCCGCTTGAGGCTTGAAGCTGAAATGCAATACTCCGATTTACGCGACTTCATCAAGGGACTGGAACAGCGCGGCGAACTCAAGCGCATTCAAACCCCTGTCTCGCCCATTTTGGAAATGACCGAAATTTGCGACCGCACGCTACGCAAGGGCGGCCCCGCACTGCTTTTCGAGAACCCTACAGGTTATGACATGCCGGTACTCGGCAACTTGTTTGGCACGCCCGAACGGGTCGCCATGGGCATGGGTGCGGAAAGCGTCAGCGAGTTGCGAGAGATCGGTAAGCTACTGGCTTTTCTGAAAGAGCCTGATCCGCCGAAGGGCTTGAAAGACGCCTGGTCCAAGCTGCCGATCTTCAAAAAAATCATCAACATGGCACCTAAAGTGGTACGGGACGCGCCTTGCCAAGCCACCATTTTCGAAGGCGAAGATGTCGATCTCAGCCGCATACCGGTACAGACTTGCTGGCCCGGTGATGCTGGCCCACTGATTACCTGGGGGCTGGTGATCACCAAAGGACCGTACAAGGAGCGCCAGAATCTAGGTATCTACCGGCAGCAAGTGATTGGCCGCAACAAAGTGATCATGCGCTGGCTTAGCCACCGTGGCGGGGCACTGGACTTTAAGGAGTGGCAGGAGAAACATCCTGGCGAACCTTTCCCCATTGCCGTCGCACTAGGCGCCGATCCGGCCACGATTCTCGGCGCCGTGACCCCGGTACCCGATAGCCTTTCGGAATACGCCTTCGCGGGCTTGCTGCGCGGCCAGCGTACCGAGCTGGTCAAGTGCCGCGGCAGCGATTTGCAAGTACCTGCCAGCGCTGAAATCGTGCTGGAGGGCGTTATACATCCGGGCGAAATGGCAGCTGAAGGCCCTTTTGGCGACCATACCGGTTATTACAACGAGGTGGACAGCTTTCCGGTCTTCACCATCGAGCGCATCACTCAACGCGAAAAACCTATCTATCACAGCACCTACACCGGCCGGCCGCCGGATGAACCTGCGGTGCTGGGCGTCGCGCTGAATGAGGTTTTTGTGCCGTTACTGCAAAAACAATTCAGTGAAATTACCGACTTTTATCTGCCGCCGGAAGGCTGCTCTTATCGCATGGCAGTGGTGTCGATTAAAAAACAGTATCCGGGTCACGCCAAACGCGTGATGCTTGGAGTCTGGAGCTTTTTACGCCAGTTCATGTATACCAAATTCGTGATAGTGGTGGATGACGATATTAATATCCGCGACTGGAACGACATCATCTGGGCCATCACCACACGCATGGATCCCAAACGCGACACCGTGATGATCGATAACACCCCTATCGACTACCTCGACTTCGCCTCCCCCGTGTCCGGCCTCGGCAGCAAGATGGGTTTGGATGCCACCAATAAATGGCCAGGGGAAACAACCCGAGAGTGGGGCACCGCCATCCACCAAGACGAGGCCGTCAAACAGCGTATAGACGCGCTTTGGACAGAGCTGGGTATCGATTGATGAGCGTTGCTGATAATTTGCTGAGGCTTTAATGATAGTTACGCTAAAACCTTCCGGTTTGACGCTGGATACGCAACCCGGCGAGCGCATTCTGGATGCCGCCCGCCGTCTAGGCTTTGATGCCCCGCACAGCTGCCGTAATGGCAACTGCCATGTCTGTGACGCTACTTTGCTGAGCGGCAGCGTCAGCCTGGCTGACGGTACGCAAACGGAGAGTGGTGACATCTACACCTGCGTTGCTGAGCCCCTGACCGATTGCGAGCTGCAGTGGGAAGGCATTCTCGCTCCCGGCGAACTGCCGGTGCGCGAGTTAGCCTGCCAGGTCATCGAATGCAGCGATATCGGCGGCGATGTTTGGCGTGTTCGCCTGCGACTACCGGCGGGGAAAACGCTACGCTACTACCCCGGTCAATACCTACTTTTGGAGCGTGAAGGCGCTGATCCTGCAGCATTTTCCATCGCTTCAGCACCGCAAGAAGGCCGCACGCTCGAGCTTCACATTCTGACACGCGATCCCATCACCCAAGCGGTAATCGACTACCTTCACAAGCACCGCATAGCGCGAGTTCAAATTCCTTTTGGGGACGCTTGCGCCCGTGAACTACCGCAACAACCCTTGGTGCTGATTGCCGCAGGCACCGGGCTGGCGCAGATGCAAAGCTTGATTGAGTCCTGCCTGGCGCAGGGCTTCAGCCAGCCGATACACTTGTATTGGGGCGTGCGCCACAGCGACGATTTTTATAAAGCACCGCATTGGGCACATTGGCAGGCGCAGCCTAACCTGTACCTGCATCAGGTAGTCAGCGATGAGGCAGAGTGGCAAGGACGCGAGGGATTACTACACCAAGCTGTCTGTGAAGACCTTACCGACCTGGCGGACTACCGTTTTTTTGTCAGCGGCTCACCACCCATGGTCTACGCCACGCTGGACGCTTTAGTGGCAGCCGGCATGCCTGCCGAGCAGATGCATGCCGACACCTTCGCTTACGCGCCGCGTGACCCAGTCATTGGTTAATCACCGACTGGGCAGTGGCAGGCTCGGCAGGCTTTCTTCCATCAAATCAAAGCCATCGTTAAGGACCGCGCGCGAGGCCTCCTGATCGCCCATGCGATCCAGCAACCGAGCCAACTCAGCACAGGTCTGAATGTCGCGCTTACTGGAGAAGCTGGCTTCTAGGTAGTCTCTGGCCTTACCCCAGAGGCTGTTGCGCTGCGCCAACCGACCTGCTGCCAAGAGCAGAGTGGCATTGTTCGGATGAGCCTGTAGCCACTGCTCTGCCGTCGCTAGCTGGCGCGCCGGATCACGACCCTGCACCAAACCGTACAAATGCACCAGGCGGTCGTTGTAGTTGGCTTGCAGCACATTACGCAAAGCCTCCTCGGCCAAGATCTCACGACCTTTAGCGCGCAGCTGCAGGCAGTAAACCTCAACCACCAGCGGGTCGTCGCGCATGCGCTTGGGCATGTTTTCCCACGCGGCGATCACCAAGCTGGCCGGATCTACATCCGCTGGCGCAGTGCGTTGACCTGCTTGCAGCAGGAGAGCGTTGTGTACTTGATACTCCAAGGCATCCTGCTCTGCTGGGTGAAGCACTTGCTGCTTACGCAGCTCCGGCAGCAGAGCCAGCAGGCTTGACCAATCCTCAAGCCGCAGATATACCTGACTCATCAACTTAAGTGCATACAGATGCTTGGGATGCTCTTTGCGCAACCGCGTGAGAGTCGCCAAGGCTTGCTCAAGCTGGCCACGACCGATCTGCAGCTGCGCTTGGGTAACAGCAATGGCCACATCCGCCTTGGGCGTGGTTTCATAAGCTTCGCGCAGCAGGTTGTCGCACTCGCTGTAGTCTTCCAGTTCGTTCGCAGCTCTGGCAGCGGCCAGATAGTTGATAAGCGGTAACTCAGCATGCGGCGCTGATTTTTTCAGCAGCCGTAAAGCCGACTTCCAATGTCCTTCGGCAAATTCCAGCAGACCACGGGTGGCCACCACATTTGCACGCTGCTGCAGATTGCGGCGTGACCAAGGATTGATCCTGCGACCCGAAGCGTTTAGCACCCGCACCAGCGCTCGTACCAACAGCAACAACAACCAAAACGCCAGCAGCAAGCCAACCCCGACCCAGACACTGGTCTCAATCGAGAAGTTGCGCCAGGCAATTAATATGTAACCCGGGTCTTCCGCCACTGCCATACCCAACAGCGCCGCCACCAACAACACGGCGAGAATCGCGATATAGCTTTTACTCATCGTCGGCCTCCGGTTGCTTGGCTGCAGAGGCGGAGCGTCGATTCTGAATATACGTAGCTAAACTCTGTTGCAGCGGCGCTAGATCCGGTGGATTCAAGCTGACCGCTTCGTCGTGCAGCGCCTGCAGTTGTTTCTGCATGCCCTCCACTTGCGGGTTTTCCAGCTCGAAATACTGCGCTAGGATTTTTTCAGCCTGCGTCAGGCTAGCCTGATATACCTGCTCTTCACCGCGCAACGCGGCCCACTGGGCCTGCTCCATAGTCAGCTGCAATGTGCGTTGTACCCGCTGCATTTCAGCTTCATCCAGCAGTGGTGTAATGACTTTGCCACGCTGAAAATCGACGCGCACATAACGCTCAAGGCGCATCAAAACCCGATCCCAGCGGTCGCGGCGTTGCAAACGATCGGCATACTCTTCTTCGGTCGTCACTTCATCGGGATCGAACTCGGGCACGGGCAGCAGCACTAGACGCTTGACCTGATCATGCAGCGCAGCAAGCCGCAAAAAAACACCGGGCCGATCCAGTTCCGGCAGACCATCCAGCTCTGTCTTAAATTGCGCCAGTTGTTCACGCACGCCATACAGGCCACTGTCCGGCATGGACTTGAGGATACCGTCAACCGTGCTCAGCAGCTCGCGGGCCGCACTAACATCCTGCACCGCCAATAAACGCAGTGATGCCAGACGCAACAGATACTGCGCCTCGGCCAGCTTCCAGTCTTCACGGCCGTCGCCCTGGAGAATATCCAGGCGCTCGCCAACCGCTTGTTGGCTACGCTGCATCTCCGCCACTAAGCGTTGCATCGCTTGCCAGTCGTTACCCTGCGGCACGCCTTCCAGGCGGCCATTGAGCTGCTGTTGGCGCTGCTCACCGCCAGCCTGCATCTGCTCGAGCAACACCCGCAATTGTGCTTGCTGTTGATCTTGTTGCACCTGCCGCTGCTGCCATTGCCAAAGACTGAAACCCAGCGCCAGCAGAGCGATTAATAGAGCCAGCCAAACCAACCAGCGACCACCGCCGGCACTTTTTGGGCGCGCGGTGGCACCCGGCTTCGGCGGTTTGCCTGGTTTATTTGAAGAATCCGGCTTGGCACTTGGCTTGGTGGCCGCTGCTTGCGGCTTTGCTTTGTCACCCGGAATAGCAGTATTCGGCGACTGTTCGGTCGCACTCGGAGCTACTGCGCTGTCCGTGTTCTTGTTCGGTTCTGTTGGTTCCACGCCTATCCCCTTTAGTCCTTCAGCGGGTGCGCCTGCACAGCCTCGATAATGGCTGCATCATCCGCACCCTCGCAGATTACTACATCGTGACAACCAAGGTCTGCGGCTTGCGCCGCAACCCGTGCGCTCGGCACCCAGCAGCGCCAATCGCGCTGGCGTTGCCAGTCAATGCCAGCAGCCGCATGCCAGTACTCCAGCGCCTGGCTGCTGAGCACTACAATACCCTTTACCCCGCGTGCCGCCACCGCCGTCAGCGCAACGGGCAAGCCCGCCGGCGACCGTCGCTCATAAAGCTCAAGATAGTCGACCTGGCCACCGGCCGCGCGAATCTGATCCGCGAGATGCTCGCGACCACCCAAGCCGCGCCAGATCAAAACTTTGAGATCAGCCCGCGCGAAATGCGACTGCCACAACGGCAAACGCAGCAGTGCTTCGCTGTCTTGCCCATCAATCGGAAGCTGAACCGGCAAGCCAATATTCTGCAACGGCTCGGCACTACCGGGTCCCACTGCCAGCCAATCGATACCCACTGGCGTTTGCGGCCAGTATTGATCCAGCCGGTCCAGGCCAAGCTTAGCGGCCAACCGGCTGACCACAATGACCGCCTGATAACGATCCAGCTCCAGCATCAACCTACGTTGCGCTCCTGTCTCATCAACAGGCACAAGCTCCAGCAGGGGGAGGCTTTCACAGCCAATACCCAAAGCCTCCAGCTGCCGCGCCAAACGTTGATTATCGGCTGGCTGACGCGTGAGCAGTAGCGCGTTGCTCACCGCGGCGGCTCACCTTCATATACAGCATCAAGAATGGTTTGAGCACCCTGGCGCAGCAGATCTTCAGCAACCGATACCCCCAAAGCTTCCGGGTCAGATTCCGCGCCACGCGCCTCTGCGCGCAGCATGCACTTGCCGTCGGGATCACCGACCAAGCCACGCAACCACAGCTCGCCGTTGGCGCGCTCGGCATAACAGGCGATAGGCACCTGACAACCGCCGTTCAAATGCGTATTCAGTGCACGCTCGGCCCGCACGCGCAGGGCGCTGTCCTCATCATTCATCTGCGCCAGCAGCGCGTGCAGCTCGGTGTCACTGTTACGGCACTCAATACCCACCGCGCCCTGCCCACCTGCCGGCAGACTCTCTTCCGGCGGCATCGCGTAGCGAATACGTTTATCAAAGCCCAGCCGCAGCAAGCCGGCCGCGGCAAGAATAATGGCGTCGTAGTCTCCGGCGTCCAGTTTGGCTAAACGGGTATTCACATTGCCGCGTAGAAAGCGCACGTGCAGGTCAGGTCGGCGTGACATCAGCTGTGCTTGGCGGCGCAAACTCGAGGTGCCGACCACACTGCCCGGCGGCATGCTGTCGACTTTGTCATGGTGGTTGGAGACAAACGCATCACGCGGATCTTCACGCTCGCAAATGGCATAAAGACCCAGCCCCTCGGGAAACTGCATGGGCACGTCTTTCATCGAGTGCACCGCCAAGTCGGCCTCATCGTTGAGGATCGCGGTCTCCAGTTCTTTGACGAACAGCCCCTTGCCGCCAATTTTGGCCAGAGGCGAGTCAAGTAACTGGTCACCACGGCTAACCATGGGCACCAGGCTAACGTGTACTGAGGGGTCGAGTTGTTCCAGGCGCGCCTTAACGTATTCGGCCTGCCACAGGGCCAAAGCGCTCTTGCGGGTGGCAATTCGCAGATGTCGAGTCATGGGATTCTCATTCAAAACCAACCTGCATGATACGCGATGCCTTTGCGGGCATCCATGCGAGCGGGCGTCGCACTCGCCTCACAGGCGATCCATCAAACGGCGCACCCCCGGCACGTGGCGGCGACTCACGGTCAAGGTTTCACCCTCAAGGTCCTTGAGACACAGCTCAAAATGGCCCATGGCGGTGCGCTGCAGGCACTCGATGCGGTGACGCGCCACCAGTGCGTTGCGATGAATACGCACAAATTCGTCGCCAAACTCATCTTCCAGCGACTTCAGCGGCTCGTCCAACAGAACTTCGCCACCGACGTGGCGCAGGGTCACGTATTTATGGTCGGCAATGAAATAAAGCACATCTTCAATCGGGATCAGCTCGATACCTTTTCGGGTTCGCGCACTGATATGGCTGCGCGCCTGACCGGTGTCAGCCTGGTTTCCAGCCTTACCGAGGCTCGCTAACTGCATGCGATTGGGACGCTGCGCTTTGGCTAGAGCATTAGCCAAATCCTCGCTGCGCACCGGCTTAAGTAAATAGCCCACTGCGCTCACAGCGAAGGCATCCAATGCATATTCGCCATGCGCGGTACAGAAAACCACGGCCGGCGCATCGCTGCTTTCACACAACTTCGCCGCCGTTTGCAGGCCATCCAGGCCTGGCATGCGAATATCCAACAGGACAATGTCAGGTCGTAACTCTTCCACCAGACGCAGTGCTTCATGGCCGTTGCTGGCCATATCCGGTAGCGCCTTGTAACCGGGCAACGCAGAGACCAGTCGAGCCAGGCGCTCTCGTGCAAGGGGTTCATCGTCAGCGATCAGTACTTTCATACTTCAATGACTTCTCTGCTGTAGTTAGGACGTTTGCCTACAAGGATAGACCAGCCTGCTGAAGAAGCATGCGTCTTCACGCCAGAGCTCCACACGCGACTCCTCACCAAACAGGGCCTGTAACCGCGCGCGCGTATTTTCCATCGCCATGCGCGCACCCTGATGGTTGTCCATCTGATCAGGACAGGTATTGCGCACCATAAGTTCAACCAACTGGTTCGAATAGTGCGCGGTAATAACAATTTCACCACCGTCAAGACGCGGTTGCAGACCATGCAAAATGGCATTTTCCAGCAGTGGCTGCAGGGTCAACAGCGGCATGGGCGTGCTATCGGGCAAGCCTTTTACCTGCCAACTGACGCGCATGCGCTCGCCAAGACGATACTGCTCTATGCGCAAATAGCCCTCGCATAGGCGCCGCTCTTCAGCCCAGGTTGCCAGACTTTCGGCACTGCCCAGGTTGGCGCGAAAAAGATCGGACAGATCCAATACCGATTGCTCAGCTTTAACCGGATCGGAAGCAATCAGGCTGACGATACTGTTGAGACTGTTGAATAAAAAGTGCGGACGGATACGCGACTGTAATGCCTGCAGACGCGCGCGCAACTCCGCTTGATTCTGTCGCTGCCATTGCTGCTGCAGATAGAAATAACGCAGCAGCAGGCTGGTCATGATTAGCGCGATGACGCCATGTCGCAGTAACTGCTCGCTTTGCCAATGCAACGCGCCGGTCATGCCACGATAAACAATCCAGTCGCCGATCACGGTAAAGCCCAGCGTCAGCCCAACCACAACCGCGAAGCAGGCGGCGATTGCCAGCCCTAGGGGACGGCGCTGCATCCAGCTGCGCAGGCGACACAGTAAAGCCGCAGAGAGCAGTACAACCCACTGCACAAACAACGAGGCCATTGCCAGCCCAAGCCAGTTGAAACCTTCTGCCGCCGGTTGCGCTAACACCCAAACCAGCACCACTAATTGCGCCAATACCACCAGGGTAAATACAGCAACAGACGAGCACAGGTCGGGGAGGAAAAAATCCTCACCAGCGTAGGGATGTTTAAGCAACGACCAGAATCCATTCTTCATTGCACAAGTGTCCGCCAGCCGGGCGCCATCGCGCAAGCGTGAAATGGTATGCTATTGGCTTTTACTCGCAGCGGAACAGTCCGACACATGAGCCAAGACCAGACAACCAATCAATCCTGGGGTGGCCGGTTCAGCGAACCGGTTGATGCCTTCGTCGCCCGTTTCACCGCCTCGGTGGACTTCGACAAGCGTCTTTACAAACATGATATTCAGGGCTCCATCGCCCACGCCACCATGCTCGCCAAGGTTGGCGTACTGAGTGATGCGGAGCGCGATACCATCATCGAAGGCTTGCACGCCATACAGCTCGAGATTGAGGCCGGCGAGTTCGCCTGGAGCGTCGAGCTGGAAGACGTGCACATGAATATTGAGGCACGCTTAACTGCTCGCATCGGCGTGACCGGCAAAAAACTGCACACCGGGCGTTCACGTAACGATCAAGTCGCCACCGATATCCGCCTATGGCTGCGTGAAGAAATCGACGTCATTCTGGTCGAGCTTCAGCGTTTACAAAGCGGCCTACTGGGTCAGGCGGAAAGCCACAACTCAGTGATCATGCCCGGCTTTACGCACCTGCAGACCGCGCAACCAGTGACTTTTGGTCATCACCTACTGGCTTGGTTCGAGATGCTACAACGCGATCGCGAACGCCTGCTCGATTGCCGCAAGCGAGTCAACCGCATGCCACTCGGCAGCGCCGCGCTGGCGGGCACGACTTACCCGATCGACCGCAGCATCACCTGTGAGTTACTGGGGTTTGATTCTATTTCCGGCAATTCGTTGGACGGCGTTTCTGATCGTGATTTCGCCATCGAATTCTGCGCTGCTGCGGCATTATCGATGATGCACCTGTCGCGCTTTTCTGAAGAGCTGGTGCTATGGACCAGTGCCCAGTTCAACTTCATCGAGCTGCCCGACCGCTTCTGTACCGGCTCGTCGATCATGCCGCAGAAGAAGAACCCCGACGTACCTGAACTGGTGCGCGGCAAGTCGGGCCGTGTTTACGGCCACCTGATGGGCTTGCTAACGCTGATGAAAAGCCAGCCGCTGGCCTACAACAAAGACAATCAGGAAGACAAAGAGCCGCTGTTCGATGCAGTCGATACTCTGCGCGACTGTCTGAGAGCTTTCGCTGACATGATCCCCGCCATCCAACCGCGCGTGGATGTGATGCGTGAAGCAGCACTGCGTGGCTTCTCTACTGCGACCGACCTGGCTGACTATCTGGTTCGCAAGGGCTTGCCGTTCCGCGACTGCCACGAAATTGTTGGCCACGCGGTGAAGTACGGCGTAGATAACAAGAAAGACCTGGCCGAAATGAGCCTGGATGAGCTGCGCCAATTCAGCGATCAGATCGAACAGGATGTGTTTGAAGTGCTGACGCTGGAAGGCTCGGTAAACGCCCGCGATCACATTGGCGGTACTGCTCCCGCGCAGGTCTTGGCGGCGGTACAGCGTGGCCGAAAGCTGCTCGACTGCTGAGTTTGCTACGCGGCAGAGCAGCTGCCAACAAGCCTGTAGACAATAAAAAACCCGCCGAACACTAGCTGTCCGGCGGGTTTTTTATTAGACAGTGCGCTAGCTTAGCCTTCGTCAGACAACTCAACAGAGAGCACGTAATTACCCGTGCTGCCGCCATCGTAGTCTTTGCTGGTCAGACGATAACTACCGCTATCCAGGTAACGCCCGATACGTGCGTTAGTACCGCCAGCGCTATCGTCATCTTCCACATCCAAACCGCCACCCTCAAGGCTCAGATAGGCGTCAAAGTCAGATGAAATCAAATCGACGTGGTAGAAACCGGGCTCGCTGATCACCAACGTAGTCTGACTGCCTTGCTCACTGCTTATGCGACCGGCGACGACCTCTCCCGGGCGCACGCGGTTGCTGTTACTACTGACCGGCTGTAGTGAGCTGGTCAAAGTGAACAACCCGGCGCTACCGTCTGCCGTCGTAGCTGATACCCGGTAGGTGCCAGGCTGCACTAGCGCGGTGATCAGGGCATCCAGATTCTCACCAGCGCTATCGTCATCCTCGGTATCCACGCCAGGCCCCTGCAGAGTAAGGTAGCTGTCTACCTCGCTGGAGCTCATGCGTACCCGCAAAAGCGCGCGCTCGGGCACTACCAACTGATATTGCCTGGGGCTGCTATCCGCCAGACCAGTGATGGTTTGGCCAATACTGAGCTCGCCACTGTCGGTCAGCTCAACACCTTGCGGCATGGCCCGGCGGCTCACCTGCAAGTCGTAGGTGCCCTCGGCCGGCTGATCCAGTGCGGTAGCCGTGACCTGATACTCACCAGGTTGTAACTGCGCAACCAATAGCGAGTCGGTGGACTGGCCAGAGTCATCGTTTTCCAGGCTCAGTCCGCCACCACTGAGCTTGAGCACAGTATCCAGCTCCTCAGAGGCCATGCTGATCTGGTACAAACCCGGCTCACCGACACTCAGCTGGTAACTGTTGGAGCTTTGCGTGCGGCTCAGCAGCCCGTAGATGGCATCGTCTAACGCCAATACACCGCTGTTCTGCACAGTGATCTTGTCGAGCTCAAGTTCAAAAGGACCGTAACCGGTTCCGGCACTACCACTCACGCCGAGCCGATAACGCCCACTGGTCTCTGGCGCGAGGTGCAAGACACCCTGGCTAGGACCGCTGACCAACTGACCACGCTCATCCGTAAGGGTCAAAGTAGCGTCTTCCAGCGCGCCACTCTGGCGCACTCGAATCAAGTCGCCTTGGTTCAGATTCAACTCAAATACCTGGTAATGCGAGCCATCGTTGATATTGACCGGGCTGGAGCTGGTTATTTCGCCCTGCAAACGCTTGCCATCGTTGCTCACCAGGTCACTGGCAGGCTGCATGCCAACGCAAGCAGACAGGGCAACGGTAAGACCAAGGGCGAGAGCAGAACGGGAAAAAGGTGTGATAAAAGCAAAAGAAGACCGCATGCAAAATCCTTCTGGAAGTTGAAACATCCTGAGCCGGTGCAGCATGAGCACCTTAACTACGCGTGTGGTACCCAGATTATGCCCTACCAACGGACAGCGCCTCCAGTACCCGTTTCGGGTATGTGCGCTGCTTCCGACTTTTCCTACACGACGGACGCCCAGATAAAAAACGCGCCGAACCAGGACTGGTTGGGCGCGTTCGTTAAAGCAAAAACAATACGTCTTATGGGCTTACTTGGCAGCAGGTGCAGGAAAGGCGCTATCCACGCCACTCTGCATTGTCGGTTCCTCGGTGATGCGCAGGTAACTATCGTTCTGCGAGGTGTAAGCATCCCAGTCAATAGTTGTGGTAGACGGATTGCCGGTACGTGCGAAGTTAGCCCACATATCACGCATGGTTTCGGTCACGTACACGTCGTTGGCTTTCCAGCCCGGGTGATTGGCGAGAAAGCCCGCGGGGGTCGGTACGTCACTGCCCACTTCCTTGATGCCGGTCAGGCCGAGCAGGTAGTGCGACACGAAGCTACCGGGGTAGTCAAACACATAGACCAGCTCCGAGCCGTGATAGGCCAGCGAGCCTTTTTCAGCCCAGTTGTCCGGCAGATGATCAAACACGTACGCATAAACATCTGCGTCGTTGTAATCGGCCATCCACGGCATATACCACTTAAAGCCTTCAATCAGACCGGGGGTATCACCCTCGTTGGCTCCAGCCATGACAGGCACATCGTTGTGAGTACCCGATTCAAAGCTGTTACGGATACCGTCGGTCATGTAGTAGCCATCAACATTCGGAGAGAATACTCGCCCGCTCGCGTTGGCCGCGTTCACCAAATCCACCCACGGAACCGAGCGCATTGCAGCAGCCACATCTGAGGCGGATTGAACCCCGAGCTTTTCCGCCACAGCAACACCATCTTGCTCCTCAGCAGCCAGGGGATTCTCCACGGGCATCAGCACATCGGCCGGTCCAGCCATGCCACTTTGTACTATGGCCTTGTGAAACAAGCCCTTGGCCAAGGGCGAGTTGATCAACGAAAGCACTTTACCGCCGCCGCCGGATTCGCCAAAGATGGTGACGTTGTCAGGATCACCGCCAAAGGCCGCAATATTGTTTTTCACCCACTTCAACGCCGCAACCAGATCGAGCTGACCGTAGTTGCCGGAACTCGTGTTACTCGACTCCGCTGTCAACGCAGGGTGCGCCATGTAGCCAAACGGCCCAAGACGGTGATTGACCGTAACCACAATCACGCCTTCTTTCGGCAGCGAGGTATTGTTGAACGCCTTGGTATTGCCGGTGAGAATGGCAAACCCGCCACCATGGAACCAGACCATCACTGGCAGCTCCTCACCGGCATAGCCATCGGGTACGGTTACGTTGAGATAAAGACTATCTTCGCTCATGCCACCTTCACCAAACGACTGGTATGCCGGAGTCTGCGCGGACTGGTTAGCCCACGCGGTGGCGTACCGCACACCCTCCCAGGCTTCTGGTTCTACCGGCGGCTTCCAGCGCAGCGCATCCAGTGGTGGTTTGGCGTACGGAATGCCATACCAGGCCCAGGTGCCGTCGGCATGCTGGAAGCCTGAGAGCTGGCCGTACTCGGTTTCAACCACTTTACCGGGTGCCAGCGAGCGAGCCATATGCTCCCGCGCCGCAGCGGCGCTAACTACGCTACGTGGGCGCGGATCGGTATCGGTAAATACGGGCGGTTCGGCCTCGTTCAGCTCGGTCAGGAGCGCGGCCAAAGACGCGGGAAAGGTCGCCGAAGGCTGATCCAGATCCAAGCTATCGACGTGGTTAGCAACAATCGCGGCGACCTCTTCGGTGATCAGAATGCCGTTATTCAGCACAGCATCCTGATCGAGCGTTTGCAGCAGCACAGCAAGATTATTGACCCGGTTATTGCTGACATCTGTGGCATCTTCGACCAGATCAAGCGGGGTGATGATCGCAGCGCCTGAAGCGGAGCCCAGCTCCAGGTCACCGATGCTGAAGGTAAGGCTTTCACCAGCGTTATACTGAAATTCGCCAGCACTGCTGGTGGTGCCGTTGTGGCTACTGCTCTGGTAATGCAACCCGCCAACGGGGCTGTCCATGAAGACGCCTGTGGAGGCGCTTGCGCCCGCATCGGAATCATCATCACCGCCACCGTCGCTAAAACAGCCAGTGAGAGAAATAGCCAACGCGAGTGCGGTAAGGGGGAAAACCAGCGTAGGGATTGAGGGCATACGCCTAGGATTGGATTTAGTCATCGCGGTATCTCTTTGTTGTACTTGTTGAGAGGGTGCAGTCTTGGCCTGCAGGAAAACCCTAGCCGCCCAATCAAGCCCGATCAATCGAACAAAAAGACTCACAAGTGATACTTTATTTACGAAACCCCCATGCTAGTCATTTATATTTTTTGAAGCTATTGATTGCTCGCGAATTTACTGGCGCAAGAGCACACATCAGACGAGATGGCTGATACAAAACACGCGTACCACGGCCAAGCACTTCCAACAGTATTCACACTGCTGATTTAGTGGCATTACGCCCAGCTCTGGCCCACCCAAACGCCAAAAAGCGCCCGACAGACCTCACCGGGCTTCAACCCGCCAGCGGCTGCTGTTGGGTAATACAGTGAATATTGCCGCCGCCTAGCAAAATCTCGCGGCCGGGCACGGTAACTACCCTTCGATCCGGAAAAATACGCTGCAGAATTTCCAGTGCTACTGCGTCCTGCGGATCATCGAAAGCGGGGGCAACCACACCGTCATTGACGATCAGGAAGTTGACGTAAGATCCCGCCAACTGAATTGAAGGATCACGCGGCTGGCTGCCCGCTACAACCGCCACACCTGCGCATTCTTCTGCAGTAGCAAACAACGGCCCGGGAATAGGAATGCGGTGTACCAAGAGTTCACGGCCCTGGGCGTCACGCTGACTCTCCAGCACCTGAGCCGCAGCCTGACAGCGTGCATAGTTAGGGCTGTGCTCGTCATCGGTCCAGGCCAACAACACCTCGCCGGGACGCACAAAACAGCAAAAGTTGTCTACGTGACCGTCAGTTTCGTCGTTATACAGCCCCGAGGGCAGCCAGATCACTTTGCTGATGCCCAAGTGGTCCGCCAGCATCAGTTCAATTTCTTCGCGTTGCAGGTGCGGATTGCGGTTGGCGTTGAGCAAACATTCTTCCGTGGTCAGCAGTGTGCCTTCGCCATCCACATGGAATGAGCCACCTTCCAGTACGAAGCCTTCGGTGCGATAACGCGGGCATCGTTCCATGGCAAGAATTTTGTCTGCCACTTGGTCGTCCAGCGCCCAGTCGGCATAAAGCCCACCGTTGTCACCGCCCCACGCGTTGAACGTCCAATCGACGCCGCGCAGGCTGCCCTGACCATTAATTACAAAGCTGGGCCCAGTGTCGCGTACCCAACCATCGTTGCTGCTCAACTCAATCACGCGGATACCGGGATGGTCGAGTATGGCAGCGGCATTTGCATACTGCCCTGCGCTGGCACAGACAGTCACTGGCTCAAAGCTGGCAATCGCCTTGGCCACTTCAGCGAAAGCGGCCTGTGCAGGCACCGCCTGATCGCGCCAGTTATCCGGGCGCTCGGGCCAAACCATCCAGGTCTGGCTGTGAGGCGCCCATTCGGCGGGCATGAAGTAACTATCCTGTCGCGGTGTGCTGTGCAGCGTATACATGGGTAATCAGGATTCCTGTGAGCCATCCAATGTTTTGATCGGACCGTAAAGGTTCGGGCGTCGGTCGCGGAATACCCCCCAAGCGCTGCGGATATGTTCAAGCGCGTCGAGGTCGAACTCTTGTATCAGTACGCCGGTTTCCGTCTCATTCAGTTCCTGCACTTTTTCACCGAACTGGTTGGCAATGAAAGACGAGCCGTAGAAAGTGATGTCGTAGTCGCCCTGCTCTTCCTTGCCAATGCGGTTGCTGGCCACCAGCGGCATCAGGTTGGCGCCGGCGTGGCCCTGCTGAACACGCTGCCAATGATCACGCGAGCTGATACCGGGATCATGCGGCTCGCTGCCGATCGCCGTTGGATAAAACAGCACTTCGGCGCCCATCAGCGCCATGCTGCGGGCGCATTCAGGGAACCATTGATCCCAGCAGATACCAACGCCGATTTTCGCGTAACGGGTCTGCCAGACCTTGAAACCGGTATCACCCGGGTTGAAGTAATACTTCTCGTGATAGCCCGGGCCATCCGGGATATGGCTCTTGCGGTATACGCCCAAATTACTGCCATCAGCATCGATGATGACGATGCTGTTGTAGCGCGCACGGCCAGCCAATTCGAAAAAACTGATCGGCAACACCACGCTCAGTTCTTTGGCCAACGCCTTGAAATGGATGATGGCCGGATTGTCATCAACAGGGGTAGCCAACTGCAAGTAATCGGCGTTCGGCTTCTGGCAAAAATAGGGCGTCTCAAACAGCTCTTGAATAAGGATGATCTGGGCGCCCTGCCCCGCCGCTTCGCGCACCAGCTTTTCGGCCTGTGCAATATTGGCTTCACGATCCCACGAACAGCTCATCTGAGTTGCAGCTACGGTGACGGTACGGGCCATGGTTCACTCCTGACAGATAAATAACTTTTGACTTTATATTCGATAAATATCGGCAAATCAACGAATGAATAACAGATAAAAACAGTTAATCCGACAAAGTGTCGAATTTAATCGACAACGAGCCCATCGATAACGGCCTGATTTTTTTAAACATTAACTACCATCAGCCGGCGGAGAGTCTCAACCGTCCGAAGTGAGCGGATTCTGCCGATAAAAATCGGCCAAATGCTGATACACCTCTGGCCAGGTGTGCTGCAGCATGACCGGGCGCTCGAAGAAGGTCTCGGACAGTACCGCAAAGAACTCAGCCGGTGCCTCAAGTGCATAGGCGTCAATCGGCAGTTTCTCACCAGCGGCGGCACGACGCCCCAGATCATCCCAAGCGGCACTCATGTCGCGCTTCCAGTCAGCGGGGCTCATGCCGTGATGTAGCGGCGGAGCACCATTGGCGCCGTCGTGCCGCATATCCAGCGTGTGCGCCAACTCGTGAATGACCACGTTATAACCATCGCGCTGACCGGATAACTGCACATCTGCGAGCGATAACACCACGGGGCCACGTAACCAGGCCTCACCACTCAGGTTACGACCACCCTCATGCACCACGCCGGCCTCGTCCTGCCAGCTGTGCTCCGCATGAAAAGGGCCATCGTATAGAATCAGCGTTTTCCAGCGGTCATACCAATCCAGCCCCAGTTCAAGCACTGGCACTACCGCCATGCCCGCAATCCGCAAACACAGCACGTCACTGGCCTCAGCATCACCCGCCGCATGCAGATTCTTGCGCAGCAATAATCGCAGCGCCATATCCTGCAGTTTAGTGCGTTTAGCATCGCTAAGACCTTGATACACAGACCAGTCGCCCAGAGCCTGTTGCCAAAGCTCCGGACTGATATCCAGCTCCGCCAACTGACGATCTTCCCGCCATTCGGCGAAACGTTTGAACAAGCTCATACCAACTCCTTGTCAGCCGGTGTCAATAATGGGGGTATGTAGAGGCCAAGGTAAGCAGTCATCATGCGCGTAGCCTCGCGGCACAGCACCGGGGTTAGCTGGCCATGTTGCTGATAATCAACAGCCAACAACTTATCTGCCGCCTGCATGGCCAGCGTAAATATATCCACTTCCTGGGGCAGCGGCGGCAACTGGAAAAATGCCTCCAGGCAGCCACGAAAGCGCAGCCCCAGCTGGCGATCATGCAACCGATCAGCCTGGCGTACGGCACTCAGCTCATGCGCGCCCAGCAGTAACTCGCGGGCAGCCGCATTGCTCTGATAATAATCCTGAAAACGCTGCTCCAACTCCGCCACCAAAGCCATCCAGCTAACCGGCGGGGGTGCCACCGGCAAATGCAGCACTGCGTCGAGCTCAGCAAAAACTTGCTGCGCCAAGGCACTTAGCACATCACCGGTCTGCGGAAAAAAATGATAGACCGAGGACGGTGGAATCTCGGCTTGCTCGGCAATCGCATAGATGGACAGATCGGCCAGCCCCTGTTGATCGAGCAATAGGCGCGTCGCTTGCAGGATGCGCGCTATGCGCTCCTGACTGCTGGCTCGGTGCTTAGGGGTAGATCGGCTCATGTTAATCTCGTTCAACGGCTATCCTGCAGACGATACCATAGCAGCGCCAGCGCTCGGATGGCGGTTTGCAGCGGCGCTCCCGGTGGCACCGGCCAATGCCGCGTGCGCGCCAGCAGGTCAAAACCAGCGGCATCGCCGAGCACGGTTTGCGCCATCAACTTGCCAGCCATGCCCGCCAACGCCACGCCTTGTCCTGAGTAACCCTGCGCGTAAAGCGTACGTTGCCCCAAGCGGCCAAACACCGGCGCCTTGTTCAGCGTCATCGCTACTTGCCCACCCCAGAGATACTCAAAGTCCTCCTCAGCCAACGCAGGAAACACCCCCGCCATCCGTTGACGCATGGTCGCACGCAAGGCATCCGGCTGCGCATCACGTGCGCTGGCGCGACCGCCAAACAGCAAGCGGTTATCGGCACTGAGGCGGTAATAGTCGATCAAGGTATTCATATCGCAGACTGCGGCACGCGAGGGAATCAGTTGCGTAGCCAACTCTCCCAGCGGCCGGGTTGCGCCTATATAGCTACCAATCGGCATAAAGCGTTTACGGTGCCAAGGCAGCAGCTTGCCAAGATAAGCGTTGCCCGCCAGCAACAAATGCTGGGCGCGGACCTTGCCATTAGCCGTGCGAACCTCAATTCCTATGCCCGACTCGGCACGGCTCAGTTCGGAATAACCCAGCACGGCAGAACTCTCAAATATCTGCGCCCCGGCAGCCTCAGCGGCTAGCGCTAACCCATGCGCATACTTCAACGGGTGCAGGTCGCCGCCACCCATGTCCATTACGCCAGCCTGATAATCGGAGTGCAGTAATGCCTGCAAAGAATTCCGCCCATGGAAAGCCAACTGGTCATAGCCAAGCGACTCCAGCTCCTGTTGCCAGGCCTGCAACTCAGGAACGTGCCGCGGCTTATTGGCTACCAGCAGGATGCCTGCCTTCAGGTCACAATCGATGTTGTGGCGCGCAACACGATTGCGCAGCAGCCCGACACCGTCCAGCGTCAGCTGCCAGACCTTGCGTGCGTCCTCTACGCCCAACTCGGCGACCATACGGCCGTGATCACACGCTAAACCCGGATTGATTTGTCCACCATTACGGCCTGAACAGCCCCAACCAACCTGCTCAGCTTCCAGCACTATCACTCGCAAGCCGGCCTCCGCCAGCTCCAGCGCCGCAGATAAACCCGTAAAACCCGCACCCACCACGCATACGTCTGCCTTTAACTCATCGCGCAGCGAGTCTCGCTGTGCAGCCGTGCCCATGCTGGCGCGATACCAGGAATCATTCATCGACATACTTTTACTCCTGCACACAAACAAATCCCGCCAAACGGCGGGATTGTCTTGAGCTGTAGCGCCGGTGGGTTAGACCGTATGCAAATACCACATATATTCCAGATCGGAGATGGTCTTCTCAAACTCTTCCATCTCGCTTTCTTTACAGAGCACAAATACGTCGAGGTACTCTTCGCCGATGTACTCTTTCATCACTTCCGAGGTTTCTAACGCGCGCAGAGCGTCACGCAAGTTGGTCGGCAGTGAGGCCTCATGCTGGTCGTAGGCATTGCCCTCGGTCATTGGCGGCGGCTCGACCTTGTTGCTGATGCCGTAGTGAATCGCCGATAACAGTGCAGCCATCAACAGGTAAGGGTTTGCATCCGCGCCAGCCAGGCGGTGCTCGATACGCATCGCGTCCGGGTCGCCGCCCGGCACTCGCACGGCAACGGTCCGGTTATCGACACCCCAGGTCGGGGCGCAAGGTACAAAGAAGCTGGGGCTGAAACGACGATAGGAGTTCACGTTCGGACAGAGAAACGCCATATATTCGGGTAATGTCTTCAGCAGACCACCCACCGCCCAGCGCAGGTTGTCGCTCAGGCTGCCATCCGCATTGGAAGCAAAAATATTAGCGCCCAGTTCGTCAAGCAAACTGATGTGCACATGCATGCCGTTGCCTGCCTGATCGTAATACGGCTTGGCCATGAAGGTGGTGTCCATTTCATGGTCATAGGCGACGTTCTTGATTACACGCTTGAGCAGTACGTTGTAATCGCAGGCAACCACCGGGTCATCCACGTGATGCAGGTTGACCTCAAACTGGCCCGGCGCTGATTCTGCTACGATGGCGTCAGCGGGGATGCCCTGTTCGTGGGCAGCTTCGATGACGTCCTCAAGAAACTCAGCGTACTCATCCAGATCATCCATCGAGTAGACCTGAACCGAGTTCGGGCGCTTGCCAGACATAGGTGAGCGCGGAGGCTGCGGACGGCCGGTAAGGTTCTCCTGGTCAATCAGGTAGAACTCCAGCTCAAAAGCAGAAACCGGGGTCAGCTTGAGGTCCTTGAAGCGTTCAACGATACGTTGCAGAACATAGCGGGGATCAGCGAAGAAAGGAGTCTTGCGGTCAAACTCATACATGGTCATCAATAACTGACCCGTTGGCCGCTTCTGCCAGGGCTCTATATTAAGCGTGCCCGGGATCGGCAGGCAGATCCGGTCGGCATCGCCGATTTCCAGCCCCAGACCGGTTTCTTCTACTGTTGTACCTTGAATGTTCAGGGCGAAGACAGAGGCTGGTAGTGCGATACCTTTTTCAAAGGCTTTGGATAGTGCGGATCGGTCGATTCGCTTGCCACGCACGATGCCGTTCATATCGGCAATCAGCAGGTCAATAAAATGTATTTCCGGATGCTCGGCCAGAAAGGCCTCCGCTTCCTGGACGCTAGCGGGCTGAATGGCTGCCGCAGCACCCGCTCCGGGTTGGGCTTGCATGGGTTGTCACCTGTTGTTTGTAAAATATATCAATCACGAAAGTCGTAAGTGCAGAGTTAATCCGAAAGGCTTCATGGAGTCAATAGAGTAGCATCCGCACACTATAGGTGCGCACTGCACCAATTAAGGCCGTCAGAGCCATTTTTAACGTCCATCTCAACGCGATTCGATCCGCGATTTTGGCGTTTTGTGTTAATTATTTTTTATTGCTATTGTATAAAAAATCGAACAACAATGGCTTCGCGTAAGTTATTCACCACAGCCTTCGGACCCTCCATCTATGTCCATCAAACGCAAACCTTTAATAGGTATTCCCTGCTGCACTGAGCAAGTCGGCCTGCATCCTTTCCATGTTGTGGGCGAAAAATACATCCTCGGCGTAGTAGAGGGTGCCAAGGGATTGCCGCTACTGATACCGGCGCTCGGTAGCGCGCTGGATACAGAGCAATTGCTGGAGCTATTGGATGGCATTATGTTCACGGGCTCCCCCTCCAATGTCGAGCCGCGCCATTACAACGGCCCCGCCAGCGCCGAGGGCACCAAACATGACCCCAAGCGCGACGCCACTACGCTGCCGCTGATCAAAGCAGCGATTGCGCAGGGTGTGCCAGTGTTGGGCATTTGTCGCGGCTTTCAAGAAATGAACGTAGCCTTTGGCGGCAGCCTGCATCAACGGCTGTATGAAGTCGGTGGATATATTGAACACCGCGAGCCAAAAGACCAACCGGTTGCCATTCAGTATGGTTTATCCCACGAGGTTCAGGTGGAACCGGGAGGATTGCTCTACGATATATCAGGCTGTAGCTCGGCTCAGGTCAACTCTCTGCATACGCAGGGCGTAGATCAGTTAGGGCCGGGGCTGCAGCCTGAAGCCAAAGCGCCTGATGGACTGATCGAGGCCTTCTCGGTCAGTCATGCATCCAATTTCGCCCTTGGCGTACAGTGGCATCCAGAATGGCAGGTAAAGGACAACACCTTCTATCTGTCGATTTTTCAGGCGTTTGGTGACGCCTGTAGAGCCCGTGCGTCGCGGCACTCCTGAGGCTGTTATGAACAAGATTGAAGCGTGGTTGAAAGAACACAAAATTACCGAGGTTGAGTGCATGGTCAGCGACCTGACCGGCATTGCCCGCGGCAAGATAGCTCCGACGATGAAGTTCATCTCAGAAAAAGGCATGCGCCTGCCCGAAAGCATCTTGCTGCAATCGGTGACCGGCGACTATGTCGAAGACGAGATCTATTACGACCTGCTCGACCCGGCGGATATCGACATGATCTGCAAGCCGGATGAAAACGCCATTTATCTAGTCCCGTGGGCGTTGGAGCCAACCGCGCAGATCATTCATGAGTGCTTCGACAAGACCGGCACCCCGATTGAAATGTCGCCGCGCAACGTGCTCAAAACAGTACTCAAGCTATATGAAGAGAAGGGTTGGCAGCCGATCGTTGCGCCTGAGATGGAGTTCTACCTGACCAAGCGCAATGAAGACCCTGACCTGCCGTTACAGGCACCGATAGGTCGCTCCGGACGTCAGGAAACCGGACGGCAATCATTTTCTATTGATGCAGCGAACGAATTCGACCCGCTGTTCGAGGACATGTACGACTGGTGCGAGGCCCAAGGCCTGGATCTGGATACACTGATCCATGAAGAAGGCACCGCGCAGATGGAGATCAACTTCCGTCACGGCGACCCATTGCACCTGGCAGATCAAATTCTGGTGTTCAAACGCACCATGCGCGAGGCCGCGCTCAAGCACGACATCACCGCTACCTTTATGGCCAAGCCGATTACCAATGAGCCGGGCAGTGCGATGCACCTGCACCAGAGCATCGTGGATCGCAAGACCGGCGAAAATGTCTTCTCAAACGAAGATGGCAGCATGAGTGAGTTGTTCTTGCATCACATCGGCGGTTTGCAACGCTATATCCCCGAGATCCTGCCGCTATTCGCTCCCAACGTGAATTCTTTCCGCCGCTTCCTGCCCGATACCTCGGCGCCGGTTAACGTGGAGTGGGGCGAAGAAAACCGCACCGCAGGTCTGCGCGTGCCAGATTCAACCCCGCAGAACCGCCGCGTGGAAAACCGTCTACCGGGCGCTGATGCCAACCCGTATATCGCGATTGCCGCCAGCTTGCTGTGTGGCTATCTCGGCATGGTCGGCAAGATGTCGCCCTCAGCACCGGTCAAGGGCCGTGCCTATGAACGACGCAACCTACGACTGCCCTTTACCCTTGAGGCGGCGTTGGAGCGTATGGAGCAGTGCAAGGACGTAGAGGCCATATTAGGCAGCAAGTTCTGCCGCGGCTACGTAGCCGTCAAACGCGCCGAGCACGAAAACTACAAGCGAGTAATCAGCTCCTGGGAACGTGAGTTCCTGCTGCTGAGCGTGTAACCCCACACAATGGCATAACCTCCTGAGCAGCCTCGGCCGCTCGGGAGTCCGGAGATCAGGAGTACCGAATGACCAGTCAAAGCAAACTCAACACCGCCGAGCTGCAAGCCATGGATGCGGCGCATTATCTGCATCCGTTCACCGACCACAAGGAGCTGGGCGAGCGCGGTGCGCGCATCATTGAGCGCGCCGAAGGCGTTTACCTGTGGGACAGCGAAGGCAACAAGGTACTCGATGGCATGGCTGGCCTGTGGTGCGTCAATATTGGCTACGGTCGCAAGGAGTTAGCGGAGGCAGCCTATAAACAGATGCTGCAGCTGCCCTACTACAACAGTTTCTTCCAGTGCGCGAATCCGCCAGCAGTGCAGTTGGCCAAGGCGATTGCCGACATTGCGCCGGAGCACATGAACCACGTGTTCTTCACTGGTTCAGGCTCAGAGTCCAACGATACCGTGCTGCGTATGGTGCGTCGTTACTGGGATCTGAAAGGCAAGAGTGGCAAGAAGACCATCATCAGCCGCATCAACGGCTACCACGGCTCCACCGTCGCTGGCGCCAGCCTGGGCGGCATGTCGGTCATGCATGAGCAGGGCGATCTACCGATCCCCGGCATCGTGCATATCGCGCAGCCTTATTGGTACGGCGAGGGCGGCGACATGAGCCCCGACGAGTTTGGCGTATGGGCCGCTCAGCAGCTGGAAGCCAAGATTCAGGAGTTAGGCGAGGACAAGGTCGCCGCCTTTATCGCCGAGCCTATTCAAGGCGCCGGCGGGGTGATCGTTCCGCCGGATACCTACTGGCCCGAAATCAAGCGCATTTTGGCCAAGTACGACATTCTGCTAGTGATCGATGAGGTCATCTGCGGCTTTGGCCGTACCGGCGAATGGTTCGGCAGCCAACACTATGATCTAAAGCCCGACTTTATGCCGATTGCCAAAGGTATGACCTCAGGTTACTTGCCCATGGGTGGCGTGATCGTCAGTGACCGCGTAACCGAGACACTGGTTGAGCATGGCGGCGAGTTCTTCCACGGCTATACCTACTCGGGTCATCCGGTCGCTGCCGCAGTCGGCCTGGAAAACCTGCGCATTATGCGTGAAGAGAAGCTGACCGATTACGTGAAACAAGAAGCGGCACCGTATTTGCAAAAGAAAATTGCCGAACTGGCGGAGCACCGTCTGGTCGGCGAAGTGCGCGGTGTCGGATTGCTAGGCGCAATCGAGTTGGTAAAAGACAAAGCGACCCGTGAGCGTTTCCCGGACAAGGGCACCACGGGCTCTTTGTGTCGCGACTTCTGTGTCAGCAATGGCCTGGTTATGCGTGCGGTAGGAGACACCATGATCATGTCGCCACCGCTGGTCATCAGCAAGACAGAGATCGACGAAATGGTCGGCAAGATCTGGATCGTACTGGACCAGACCGCGGAGCAACTGGGCGTATAAGCGCCCTCCTGCACCACTGACTATGCTTGCCAAGGGACGTTTTACCCAGGGGCGCTTAGGCTACCCGATACTGCATTTCCAAAAAAATGGATGGAGAGCTGAAAGATGATGAAACATCTGGGCAAGACACTGCTTGCAACCGCTACCGCTGTATCCATAAGCGTCGCGGCTCAGGCAGAGGGCGTAGTCAACGTCTACAACTGGTCGGACTATATCGCCGAAGACACGCTGGATAACTTCCAGAAAGAAACCGGTATTCGCGTGGTCTACGACGTATTCGACAGCAACGAAGTGCTGGAAGCCAAGCTGTTGTCCGGCAGCTCTGGATTCGACATCGTGGTGCCGTCCAACCAGTTCCTCGGCAAGCAGATCAAGGCAGGCGCTTTTTCGCCGCTGGATCGCAGCAAGCTGCCTAATTGGGAAAACCTGGACCCGACACTGCTCAAAGCATTGCAGACCAACGACCCCGGCAACCAATACGCTTTCCCTTATCTTTGGGGCACGACTGGCATCGGCTACAACGAAGCTAAGGTCAAAGCCGTACTGGGTGATGACGCAGCGATCAACTCTTGGGATCTGGTTTTCAAGCCCGAGAACATGGAAAAGCTGGCCTCATGCGGCGTAGCCATTCTGGATGCGCCGGCGGAAATCATTCCCTCCGCGCTTTTCTACCTGGGACTGGACCCGAACAGCACCAATCCAGACGACTATAAAAAGGCACAGGAACTGTTGATGTCGGTGCGCCCGTACATCACCTATTTCCATTCTTCCAAGTTCATCACCGATCTGGCCAACGGCGATATCTGTGTGGCGGTGGGCTGGTCCGGTGACATTCTGCAGGCGGCCGCACGGGCGGAAGAGGCCGGCAATGGTCATGAGGTGAAGTATGTCATTCCGAAGGAAGGCGCCGCCATGTGGTTTGACATGATGGCCATGCCAAAAGATGCAAAAAATGTCGATAACGCTTACACATTTTTGAATTATATTCTGCGCCCGGAAGTTATCGCCGAAATATCCAACTACGTGGCCTATGCCAACGGTAACAAGGCCTCCAAGCCTATGGTGGATGACAGCGTATTGAACGATCCGGGCGTATACCCGAGCGACGAGACGCTGGACAAGCTATTTACCCTGGCCGAACTGCCGCAGAACATCGAGCGTGTACGCACTCGAACCTGGACCCGTATCAAGTCAGGTCAATAATTGCCTAAATCCGGCCGGCGGTAACGACCCCGGCCAAACCCAAAAAATCAGACCAGGCAAGCTGCTGGAGTCTGAATAGGAGAGACCATGAAGCGTCCCATGAAAAAAACATTGCTGGCCATGACCACCGCTGCCTTGCTAGGTGGCGTGGGTGCCGCCCAAGCTGACGGCAAGCTGAATATCTATAACTGGTCGGACTATATTGCCGAAGACACTATTGCCAATTTCGAGAAAGAAACCGGCATTCAAGTGACTTACGACGTCTACGACTCCAATGACGTGCTCGACGCCAAGCTGCTGACCGGGCGTTCCGGCTTCGATTTGGTCGTACCGTCCAACAACTTTCTGACCAAACAGATCAAGGCCGGCGTTTATCTGGAGCTGGATCACAGCAAGTTGCCCAACATGAGCAACCTGAACCCCGAGCTGATGAAGCAGATGGAAAGCATCGATCCGGGCAGCAAGCATTCGATCCCTTATCTGTGGGGCACCAACGGCATCGGCTACAACGTCGAGAAGGTTAAAGCCGCGCTGGGTGAAGATATGCCGCTGGACTCCTGGGCGCTGATTTTTGACCCTAAGTACACCAGCAAGCTGTCTAGCTGCGGTATCAGCATGCTCGACTCGGCCGATGAAATGCTGCCCAACGCCCTCGCCTACCTGGGCCTGGATCCTAATAGCACCAGTGCCGACGATCTAAAGAAGGCCGAAGAACTACTGCTGGGTGTACGTAAAGACATCACCTACTTCCACTCTTCGCGCTATATCTCTGATCTGGCCAACGGCGACATCTGCGTAGCCGCTGGCTTCTCTGGCGACATATTCCAGGCCGCTGCACGCGCTGAAGAAGCCGAGAACGGTATCGACATCAAGTACATCATTCCGAAGGAAGGCGCGACCCTGTGGTTTGACATGCTGGCGATTCCGAAGGATTCCTCCAATCCCGAAAACGCGCTTGCCTTCATCAACTACGTGCTGCGTCCGGACGTGATCGCACCGATCACCGACTACGTTGCCTACGCCAACCCAAACAAGGCCTCAGATGAACTGGTAGATCCAGATATCCGTACCGATCCGGCTATCTACCCGTCTGACGAGATCATGAGCCGGCTGTACGTCAACGTGCCGCGCTCAATGGCCGGCCAGCGTCTGATGACCCGCTCATGGAGCCGCATCAAATCCGGTCGCTGAGAGCAAACTGAATAAGGGCTGCCCATGGGCAGCCCTTATTGGATACAACAAATAATTCAATCTCACTGCAACGTACAAATCGCAGTGACAAAAACAAGTGCATTCTGCGCCGCAGACAGCGTAGAAGCAGGTGGAAAGATACCCGGAGAACATTATGGTTGGTGCAGCAGGGGCCATGAAACAGGCCATGGCCAAGGCAGAACCCGATGAGTACGTAAAGATCGAGCGCATCAGCAAGCGCTTTGATGAGTCATTGGCGGTTGATGACGTTAGCCTGACCATCAACAGAGGCGAAATTTTCGCGCTGCTGGGTGGCTCAGGCTCGGGTAAGTCCACGCTGCTGCGGATTCTCGCTGGCTTTGAACGACCGACCGAGGGCCGCGTATTACTCGACGGTCAGGACATCACCGACCTGCCGCCCTACGAACGCCCGATCAACATGATGTTCCAGTCCTACGCGCTGTTCCCGCACATGACGGTAGAGCAAAACATCGCCTTCGGCCTAAAGCAGGACAAGATGAGCAAAGCCGAGGTCAATGATCGCGTGCAAGAAATGCTCAAGCTGGTACACATGACCGAATACGCACGCCGCAAGCCTGACCAACTATCTGGCGGCCAACGTCAGCGTGTTGCTCTCGCCCGCTCGCTGGCCAAGCGTCCCAAGGTGTTGCTGCTGGATGAGCCCATGGGCGCGCTGGACAAAAAACTGCGCTCACAGATGCAATTGGAGCTAGTCGAGATCATCGAGCGTGTCGGCGTAACCTGCATCATGGTGACCCACGATCAGGAAGAGGCCATGACCATGGCCCAGCGCATCGCCATCATGCATCAAGGCTGGATCGCGCAAGTTGGCACCCCCATGGACATTTATGAAAGCCCGCTGAGCCGTCACGTGGCAGAGTTCATCGGTAGCGTGAACATTTTTGAAGGTGAAATATCCGTCGACGTGGAAGACCACGCGATCATTCAATGCCCGGTGCTCGATCATCCCATTTACGTTGGCCACGGAATTTCAACCCGCGCTCAAGACAAGAAAATCATCTACGCGCTGCGCCCCGAGAAGGTCTGGGTCTCGACTGAGAAACCCGATACCGAGTACAACTGGTCGCACGGCGAAGTACACGATATCGCCTACCTTGGCGGCCACTCTGTGTATTACATCAAGCTCGACAGCGGCCTGATAGTGCAGGCCTTCATGGCCAACTCCGAGCGTCGTCTGCCGCGCCCGACCTGGGAAGATGAGGTCTATATCAGCTGGGAGGATGACAGCGGGGTGATATTGCACTCATGAAAACCCCATCGCTCTCACGCCTACTGCCGAGCGGGCGCCTGTGGGTCATCAGCGTGCCATATCTGTGGCTGCTGCTGTTCTTCCTGCTGCCTTTCGCTATCGTCCTGAAGATCAGTTTTTCGCAGGCAGCGATTGCTATCCCACCGTACGACCCAATTTTTCAGTACGTTGAGCAGACGCTCAATGTGGTGCTTAATTTCGGCAACTACATTTTCCTCTCGCAGGACGGCCTCTATCTGGCGGCCTATCTTGGCTCACTGCAGATTGCCTTCTTTTCGACCGTAATCTGTTTGTTAGTTGGATACCCAATGGCCTACGCCATCGCCCGCGCGCCGAAGGAAAAACAACTGGTTTATCTGCTACTGGTAATGATGCCCACCTGGACTGCGATTCTGATCCGCGTGTATGCCTGGATGGGTATTCTCAGCAACAACGGCCTGCTCAACACCGCTTTGTTATACATCGGTGTGATTAACGAACCGCTGCAAATCCTCAACACCAATATTGCGGTCTACATAGGCGTGGTTTATGCCTACCTGCCGTTCATGATTTTGCCGTTGTACGCCAACCTGGTGAAGCATGACAACAGCCTGCTGGAAGCGGCTATGGACCTGGGTGCTGGAAAAGTCAGAGCATTCTGGAGCATTACCATTCCTCTATCAAAAAGCGGGATCATCGCTGGCTCTATGCTGGTTTTCATTCCGGTGGTGGGTGAGTTTGTCATTCCAGAGCTGTTAGGCGGCCCGGAAACGCTGATGATCGGCAAAGTGTTGTGGCAGGAGTTCTTCAATAACCGCGACTGGCCTGTGGCCTCCGCGCTGGCAATAGTAATGCTGGTGATCCTGATCGTGCCTTTGATCCTGTTCCACTATAACCAGGCCAAGGAAATGGAGAAAAAAGCATGAGCAAGCGCCCCGGTTTCTCCACCGTCATGCTCTGGTTAGGGCTGGCCTTCATCTACATACCGATGATCATTCTGGTGATCTACTCGTTCAACGCCTCGCGTCTGGTCACCGTGTGGGGCGGCTGGTCGCTGCACTGGTATGCCGGCTTGCTGGACAACACCCAGCTAATGAATGCGGTCAAACGCAGCCTGCAAATCGCCTTCTTCACGGCCTGTGCTGCGGTTTGCCTGGGCACCCTCGCTGCCTTTGTGATGACCCGCATCAAACGCTTCCGTGGCCGCACCATGTTCTCTGGACTAGTGACCGCGCCTTTGGTCATGCCCGAGGTGATCACAGGTCTGTCCTTGCTGTTGCTGTTTGTAGCCATGGCGCAGATGATCGGCTGGCCGGCTGAGCGTGGCATGGTGACCATCTGGATCGCCCATGTAACCTTCTGCACATCCTACGTGGCAGTGGTGGTCAGTGGCCGCCTGAGCGAGCTGGACCAGTCCATCGAAGAGGCCGCTATGGATCTCGGTGCGCGACCCTGGAAAACCTTCCTGCTTATAACTGTGCCGATGATTGCACCGTCTATTGCGGCGGGCTGGTTGCTGTCATTCACGTTGTCGCTAGATGACCTGGTACTCGCCAGTTTCGTTTCTGGCCCTGGGTCAACCACGCTGCCTATGGAAGTGTTTTCCTCAGTGCGGTTGGGCGTTAAGCCCGAGATCAATGCCATTGCCAGCGTGATCCTACTGGCGGTATCGATTTTCACTCTGATCGCCTGGTTTATCGCACGCAGCGCAGACAAGCGCCGTGGCAAGCCACCGGAAGACGATGAGAGTGTTAGTTGGCAATCGGTGATCGATAGCCGCCGTAACTAAATATACTGACAGCAGTACTGGAATGTTCGCCGGGGCGGCTCAGCCCCGGCGAATGCAGTCCCTCGCGCTACTCCTCTGATTGCAATCCAACGCCTGACTCTGATTCCCGCTAGCCATTCACCGCAACGGCTTCGCCGCCCTCTCTGATTAGAAAAAACAGTTGGCATTTATCTGGAAGATCTTTACTCTACGCAGAGTGAATGAATATTCATTCTTGTGCGGCTTAGCAATCTACCTTAGCCTTTAACGGCGGGGTGATGCGCTGTACAAATTGGCGATAGTGGTTAGAATGCGCGAATGAATACTCATTCAACCCCCGAGCAAGCAGCCCGCCCACGCATCAAGGATAAGCGCCAAGCCATCTTGGACGCAGCCTTGAAAGTTTTTGCAAAAGGCGGTGTGAACGGCGTGCCCATGCCCGCCCTGGCCGAACAGGCACAGGTAGGTACTGGCACCATCTATCGCTACTTCAGCAGCAAGGAAGCTCTGGTCAACGAGCTGTTTCGTGAACAGAAACGAACAACCAGCACGCGGCTATATCGCGAGCTGGATCTGTCGCTACCGGCCAAAAGCCTGTTTGCCATCGTCTGGCAGCGCATGGCTGATTTCAGCCGCAGCGACCCCGATGCTTATATGTTCATGGAACTGCAGGATCACCGGCCTTACCTCGACGATGAAAGCAAAGCACTGGAGAAAAAAATCCTCAAGCCGATCGTCGAGCGCTACCGGCAACTTCAGCAAGAGGGGCTGTTTCGCAGCGATGTGCGCCCCGAAGTGCTAATGAGCATGGTATGGGGTGCCTTCGTGAATCTGATCAGAGCCGAACGTGACGGTCACCTGACCCTGCAGCAGAGCGACATAGACGCCGCTTTTAACGCTTGCTGGAGTATGTGTACCGGCTGATCGGATCCTTGCTGCCCACCCAAATAACAATAGGCAGGTATATGAACAAGGCAGCAAAATCCATCAGCGCGCTGGGCTTAGCCGCAGCGCTTAGCGGAGGCGTTATGGCCGGCGAAGTAGAAAACAAGCTTATGCAAATGATCGAAAGTGGTGATGCGTATTCAGCGGAAACCCTGATGCCGCTGTTCAAGCAGCTTGAACCCGTCGACCTCGACTTCATGCTGGGCACCTGGCACGGCGGTAAATTTGACGGCGGCGCGGAGCCCGACCCGCTGAACTGGTATGGAAAACGCTTCAACAGCGTCAACGACGTAGAACCCATCCTCTACCCAGGCCCGGACGGCACACTGCAAAATTACGACAAATTGGGCCGCGCGCAGATCCGCGAGATGGTCTTTGCCGATCAAGTTTCTGCGGCGTTGATCTACGACCAGCAACCGATCATCGATTACTTCCGCAAGGTTAGTGATGACGTTGTCATAGGTCTCGGCGATATCAAGGGCAAGCCACTGGATTTTTTCTTTCACCTGACCCGCGACAAATAGCCAACCAGCGCCACTCCAGCGCTGCGCCACGCCGTAAATCGGGTTAGGATAGGGCATCGCCAACGCCGGCTCACGCCGGCGTTTTTTTGCCCTATCTGGAGAGCCCCCGTGTCCAAACTGGTCCCTGCCATCGATCCCGAAGGCTTGCTCGAATACTCTGTGGTCTTTACCGACCGCTCACTGAACCACATGTCACAGACATTCCAACAAGTGATGCGCGACGTTTCCACCACGCTCAAAGGCGTCTACAACGCCAATGCCGTTGCCGTCGTTCCCGGCGGTGGCACCTTCGGCATGGAAGCTGTGGCACGGCAGTTTGCGCAGGACAAAAAGTGCCTGGTTATCCGCAACGGCTGGTTCAGCTACCGTTGGAGTCAGATTTTCGAAATGGGTCGTATCCCGGCCAGCGAGACGGTGCTCAAGGCGAGCAAGTCCGACGCCAGCACTCAACCCGAGTTTGCCCCCGCAGCCATTGAAGATGTGATTGCCGAAATCCGCGCCAACAAGCCGGACCTGGTCTTTGCACCCCACGTAGAAACCGCTGCCGGCATTATCCTGCCCGACGATTATCTGCGCGCCGTAGCCGATGCCGTTCATGAGGTAGGTGGTTTGTTCGTACTCGATTGCATCGCCTCCGGTACCGTCTGGGTCGATATGCAAGCGTGTGGCATCGACGTACTGATCAGCGCACCGCAAAAAGGTTGGAGCGCCTCACCCTGCAGCGCGCTGGTGTTGTTTAGCGAACGTGCCGAAGCCGTGCTGGAAACGACTACCAGCAGCAGCTTTGCCGCCGACCTGAAGAAGTGGCGCCAGATCATGCAGGCCTACGAAAACGGTGGCCACGCCTACCACGCCACCCTGCCAACCGACGCCCTCAAGGCGTTCCGCGACACCATGCTGGAAACCCGTGATTACGGCTTCGACAAGGTCAAACAGGAACAGCTGGAACTGGGGCGCGCAGTACGCGAAATGATGCGCGAGAAGGGCTTCAAAAGTGTTGCCGCCGAGGGCTTTGGCGCACCCGGCGTGGTGGTGAGTTACACCACCGATGATGGCCTGCAAAACGGCAAGACGTTCGGCCAGCTCGGCCTGCAAACCGCCGCTGGCGTGCCGCTGATGTGCGATGAGCCAGAAGGCTTCAAAACCTTCCGCATCGGTCTGTTCGGCCTAGACAAGCTGCACAACATCGACCGCACTGTGCTAACCCTGCGTAAAGCGCTAGAAGCGCTGTAACTCGCATGCAGCAACCATAAAAAAGCCCGGCCATGTGCCGGGTTTTTTATACGTCAAAACTGTAACTTCTCAGCGAATATCAGCCCTTGGGCTGTTGCGCCATAATCTCTTCCATCTTCAACCCCGTCAGGCCGTGGATGGTGCGCCAGAGGTAAAACAAGATTGCCATCATCATGATCATTGAGGGAATGGCGATCATTGGGTAGCTGACCAGCGTCATTTGCCCCAACTCTTCGTTGAAGGCTTCAGTACCGGCGGGGCTAACCACAATCCACTTAGCGACGATGTAGTTCATCACCGAGGAGAAGAAAAATGTCCCGGCCAGAAAGTAGGTCGCGCGCAGCAGGCGCTGATTAAACACCTCTACTTGCCCACGATCTTCCAGCCTTTCGTGCACCCGCGCCACGTTGATAACCTTTTCGTTGTACAACAAAGTGCGAATCAATGGATAACGCGTGCGTGTGGATACGAGCACAGCGATACCAATGGCGCCTGGGACCGCCGCCTCTTTTATCGCCAACCATTGTGGGTCAAGCTTGAGCAAGCCAATGCCGCCGGTAAGCAACACGCTGACCACGCCAAGCAAGGCAATAAAGTTAAATTTACGGTACTGGACCAGCTCGAACAGGCCCCACCCCAACGGCAGTGCCAACGCGACAATCAGCGCCTTAGTGGCACCTAAATCGGCTTCACCACTGAACTTCATGAGAATGATGGAGGGAAGCAAGATGCTGACCAGCAGGTCAATCATCGGGCGAGGTTTGTGTTGCGGCGTGGCGGTATTCGCTTCAGTCATAGGGAAAGCGGCTATCTCGGCTGCGGAAAAAAACATCATACACCTGCCACCTGGTCGCTCACAGTCTGCGGCGACCGGATGGCGAGCACTATTAACCCAGAATTGAGTAAACCAGATAACCGGTATATCCAAAATAGGCGAGCATCAGCAGCATCCCCTCCGGACGGCTAACCTGACCCTCTCGGCCACGACGGCCAATGCCCATAGCAAGCAGCGCCAGCGTTAAAGCGAACATCACTACCCAGTCGCGCTGCAACACCACAGGATCCACCGCAAGCGGTGAGATACCGGCAGCAATACCGACAACCGCCAGGGTGTTAAACAGCCCGGAGCCAATCACGTTACCCAACGCCAGATCATGCTCGTTACGGCGAATCGCCGCTAGCGACGAGGCCAGCTCCGGCAGTGAGGTGCCGACTGCTACCACGGTCAGGCCGATGATCAGGTCACTAACGCCCATGCTTTCCGCGATGTAGACCGCCCCCCAAACCAAGATGCGCGAACTGACAATCAGTAGCACCAGACCCAGCAGCAGCCAAAAGATCGCTTTGTTCAACGGCATCGCGTTGTTGGCTACTTCACCCTCAAAATCCTCTGCCAAGCTATCGCCACGACCGCGCATACCCTGCACGATGGACCAACCCATGATCAGGAAGAACACCCCTAGAAGCACCCAGGCGTCCATGCGCGACAGCTGCCCATCAATCAACTGATAACCCACCAACAGCGTAATGGCGAGCAAGATCGGTAGCTCTTTGCGGATAACCTGTGAGTGCACCTTGATCGGGCTGATGACCGCGACCAAACCAATGATCAAGGCAATGTTGGTAATGTTAGAGCCGAACGCGTTACCCAGTGCCAAGCCCGGATTACCCTGGCCTGCGGCGAGCGCTGAAACCACCATCTCCGGTGCCGAGGTACCAAAGCCAATGATCAGCATACCGATCAGCAACGGCGGCATGCCGGCGTGATTGGCGGTTGCCGATGCGCCGTCTACAAAGCGGTCTGCACTCCAGACCAACAGAACCAAACCCGCTATCACTGCCGCGATTGCCAACAACATCGTCCGTTACCCACCGTGGTGAAATGAAGGCGCCATTATCAGTGAAAGCGCCGCAGGGTAATAGAGGCCCCGCCACACAGGTTTTACAAAAGAATTCAGTTAGACGTAAAAACGGGCGGCCAAGGCCACCCGTTTTACTTAGGCGCTGGCAGCGCTCGCCTGCCGTTGCTTTTCTTCTTCGTAGAGCTCTTTCTTCGAGAGCTTACCCACTGGCGTTTTGGGTAGCTCCGGGCGAATGTCCATACTCTGCAACCGCTCATGTTTGCCGAGGCGACTGGAGAGAAATTCCTGCAGCGTCTCAAAGCTGAAGGCTTCAACGCCGACCTTGAGCTTAATGAAGGCTTTAGGGGCCTGCCCACGATAGGCATCGGCCACACCGATTACAGATACTTCCTCTACGCCCGGAAACTCATATATCGCCTCTTCAATAGTGCGCGGATAAACGTTGTAGCCGCTGCACAAAATCATATCTTTGGTGCGGTCGACGATATAAACAAAACCATCGGCGTCCATATAGCCAATGTCACCAGTGCGCAGGAAGCCTTCGCTGGTCATAGCCTCCGCGGTCGCATCCGGACGGCGCCAGTAGCCGGCGGTGATATTCGGCCCCTTGATGCATACTTCGCCTTTCTCACCCACCGGCAATTCGGTTTCGCCACCATCGAGCGGAAGAATGCGGATGTACGATCCGGGTACCGGGATGCCGCAGGAGCCGGGGCGCGGAGTGGTGTCCCTGGGAGTAAAGGTGCCGGTGGTAGTCGTTTCGGTCATACCCCAGCCTTCACGCAGGGTACAGCCGGAACGGTTGAAATACTGCTGTTGCACCTCAACCGGCAAGGGCGCACCACCGGAGTTAGACATTTTCAGTGACGACAGGTCGTAATCCGCCGTACTCGGGTGACTGAGCAGGCCAATGAACATGGTCGGCACGCCGGGGAAGGTGGTAATGCGGCTCTCGCTGATTTCCTTGAGTACCGTCATCACATCAAACCGCGGGTGCAGATAGAGTTCAGCCGCGGCGCGCAGGCCAAAAATCATGTTGACCATCAGCGCGTAAATATGAAACGGCGGCAACACCGCCAGTACGCGCTCCTGCCCCGGCTCGACGGCAGCGCTCAACACCTCGCGCAGCTGAGCACAGGACGCGGTTATGTTGCCGTGGGTCAGCATGGCGCCCTTGGGTACACCCGTGGTGCCGCCGGTGTACTGCAGCACCGCCAGGCAGTTGTTCGGATCTTCGATAGGGTAAGGCTGATAATCTCCCTGGTTGTCCAGCAATTGCGCAAAGTTGCTGCAATCGGCATCCAATTGCGGCGCCGCTTGAGGCCCCAGCAAATCGCGTTGTTCAGAGGTAAAAGTGGTGCAAAACTCGGTCAGTTCGCCCACCACAAGATGGCGCAGACGCGTCGATTCCATCAAGGTTGCCATGCGTGGATAGAACGCCTGAAGACCTAGGGTGACCATGATATCGGTCTCACTGTCTTCAATTTTGTGCGCCAGCGTGCGCTCGGCGTCGAGCGGAGAGTAGTTGACCACCGTGCCACCGGCGCGCAACACGCCTAAAAAGCTAATGAAGTAGTGCGGGCAATTGGGCAGATAAAGCCCCACGTGCACGCCAGGCTTCACGCCCAGCTGCTGAAAGCCGCGTGCGGCCTGCGCTACCTTGTGGCTCAGCTCACGGTAACTCATCTTGTTGCCGAAAAAGTCGATTGCTGAGTTGTCGGGAAACTCAGCCACAGCGGCATCAAGCAATGAGGGGATAGGTTGCGGATCAAAGGGCAGATCCCAGCGAGCGCTTTCAGGGTAAGACGGTATCCAGCGAGGTGCGGTAGCCACAGACATTGCCTCCAAATGGGGGGTTCGGCCCTCACACCGACGCACGGCATTGGGCAGTTTTATTTTGGCCTACGGTAGACCCACCAACCGATTTGGAGAACTCATATCCATTGCAGATATGTCACTCCATAGGTGTCACATCTGCCCGTCGTCAGCACAACCGGGGCAAGACTTCACGAAGGGCACGCAGAGCACTTGCCCGATACCGGGGCAACACGCTATACAGAGCAGTCAAAATAACAGCCGCCCGATTCGGAATTTCCATGCGTAAACGCCTTGTACCGATCCTGATTGTTGCTGTCGGGATCGTCATTTTCATCTTGCTACGCCTAACCCGCGATGAACCCGCCGCTGTTAACTCACTGGAGCGCAGCTGGCGGGTGGCTACGGAAGTTATTCAGCCCGATGCTTTTGCCCCGCGCCTAACCCTTTATGGCGTGCTTGAATCGCCCCTGCTGTTTACCGTGGTAGCCCCTATGGCTGGGCGTGTGGCCGAGCTACCAGCACAGGATGGCGAACAGATAAAACAAGGCCAGCTTCTGATGGCCTTGGACGAAGCCGACATCAAACCTCGTGTTGATCAGGCAAGGGCTGACCTGGAAGACGCCAAGGCGCAGCTGCAGAGCGAAAAGGTAGCCCACCAGAATGACCTCCAGGCGCTTACGCTGGAGCGCCGCATTCAAGCCAACGCACAAAAAAATCTTGAGCGTACCGAGCAACTGATTACCCGCGGCGTGCTGCCCTCGGCAGAGCTGGAAAACAGCAAAGACGCGCTTGATCGCTCCGCGTTGACAGTGGCCAACCGTCAACGCAGCATCAACAGTTATCCGTCCGGCCTGCAAGCAGTAGAGGCGCGAGTTGCGCGTGCTCAGGCCACCTTCGACAGCACCCAACGCGATGCCGAACGCAGTCGCTTCCTGGCCCCCTTTGATGGCGTGGTGGGCAATGTGCAGGCGGCGGTAGGCGATCAGGTGAATGCCAACGCTGCCTTGCTTGAATTCTATCCACTACAAGGCATGGAGCTGCGGGCGGTAGTCCCGCAGGTGCACAGCCAGAGCTTTACTCAGGCGTTGCAGAGCGGCAGCCAGCTGCAAGCACATAGTCTCGACATCGAACCGCCGATCAGCATGACCCTAAAACGTATTGCCGGTCAGGCCGATGCGCGTGGCGTCGAAGCACTCTTCAGCATTGATCAGCCACAGCCGGGGCTGAGGCTGGGCAACCTGCTGGCAATCAACGTTGCGCGACCAGTACGCAGCGATAGCGTGGCCCTGCCTTACAGCGCGCTCTACGGCAACGACACTTTGTATCAGGTGCTCGATGGCCGCTTGCAACGAATTGAGGTGCAGCGCGTTGGTGAAATCCTTACCGAGCAAGGCGACCGACGCGTCCTGGTGCGCTCCTCGCAACTGCAAGCCAGCATGGAAATCGTCATCACTCACCTACCCAATGCCGTTCATGGCTTGAAAGTCGAAACCGGCGCAGCGGCTCCCAGCAACGATGACGCGACCGGGCCACGTCCATGAGCGACAACAGCCCACTGGCTTTCTTTGTTCGCCACAAGGTTGCTGCCAACCTGCTGATGCTGGTCATGTTGATGGGCGGTGCGCTAGGCCTGAGCCGGATGAACATACAGTTCTTCCCCACCTTCGCGCTCGACTTTGTGACCGTGCGGGTGATCTGGAACGGCGCGGCCGCTGAAGACATTGAGCAGGCCATCACCATTCCACTGGAGCAACGTTTACGTAGCATCCAGAACCTGAAAAACATGACTTCAACTTCCGCTCAGGGGGTATCCAGCATTACCCTTGAGTTCCGAGAAGGCACCGATCCGGTCATTGCGCTGGACGATGCGCGTCAGCAAGTAGACGAGTTTCGCAATTTGCCCGCTGACGCGGAAAAGCCTGAAGTAGTCAGAATCGCGCGCTACGACCCCATCGCCAAACTCTTGCTCTATGGGCCCTACGCACCGCATGAATTGCGCATCATTGCTAACCGGTTGGAGGATGACCTCCTCACCAACGGCATTGATCGTATTGAGATTGCCGGTTTGCCCGAGCAGCAAATCAGCATTGAAATCCCCAATACCACGCTGCAGCAGCTAGGGCTCTCGCTGGATCAAATCGCTGACCGGGTTAATGCCGAGTCCCGTGATTTGCCGGCTGGCCAGGCCGGCGAGCAGGACTCCGCGCGTGAGTTACGCGCCATAGAGCAGCGCCGCGACGCCGAAGAGTTTGCCAATATCCCGCTACAGCCCAACGGCACCAGCCATTTACGCCTGGGCGACATCGCGGAGATCCGCCAGGAGCCGCGTCGCAATCAAGTGCTGTTGCGTTACAAAGGCCAGCCAGCAGTGGAGCTAGCATTGCAGCGCGCCGAAGACGGCGACTCACTGGAAGCGGCTCAAGCGCTCAACACCTGGTTAGAACGCGTGCAACCCAGCTTGCCGCCCGAGTTAAAAATTCACGTTTACGACCAGTCATGGCAGCTGATCAACGACCGTATCAGCCTGCTGGTCAACAACGGGCTAAGCGGCCTGGTGCTGGTCATGGTGCTGCTTTACCTGTTCCTGCCGGCGCGTGTTGCGCTCTGGGTTGCGGTCGGCATTCCGACCGCTTTCCTCGCCGCCATGGCAGTGTTCTGGGTCATTGGTGGGTCGATCAACATGATCTCGTTGTTCGCGCTGATCATGGCCCTTGGGGTGATCGTCGATGATGCAATTGTGGTGGGCGAAGACGCCGACGCGCACTTCCGCGGTGGTGAGCAGCCGCAACGCGCGTCTGAGGGTGCAGCCAAGCGCATGTTCTGGCCGGTGGTCGCCTCCTCCCTAACCACCATCGCCGCTTTTATGCCATTGCTAATGGTCGGAGGTATTTTCGGCAATATTCTTGGCGATATTCCTATCGTCATGATCTGCGTACTCATCGCCTCCTTGCTGGAGTGTTTTGTCGTGCTGCCGCATCACCTGCGCTCAGCCTTCAGACCCACCATTAAGAAAGCCCCCAGCACCTCCCGGGCGTCGAAAATGATGGGCCACGTCGATGCCGTACGCCAGCGCTTCGACCAGGCTTTCAATCACTTTCGCGACGGCCGCTTTCGCCGCGTTTCCAGTTTGGCGCTACGCTATCGCGGTGCCACCCTGGCCTGCGCCTTGGTCACGGTGATTGTCACCATGGGATTGATGAGCAGCGGCCGTATCGGCTTCAGCTTCTTCCCTACGCCAGAACCCCAGATGCTGCAGGCCAACGTCAGTTTCGTCGCCGGGACGCCACGCGACACCATGATCAGGTTCATGCGCCACTTAGAGCAGACGCTAGCCGACACCGAAGCCGATCTAGGTGGCGACCTGATTCTCACCGCCGTTACCCGCGAAGGGCAGGTGATCAGTGAGAACGCCGGCAGCCGGCAGGGCGATAACCTGGGCGCGGTACTGATTGAAATGGTCTCACCCGATCACCGCGACGTGCGCAACAAGGCCTTTATTCGCGCCTGGCGTAAACGCATCCAGCTGGTTCCCGGCATCGACCAGCTAAACATCACCGAACAGGTGGGCGGCCCGCCCGGCAAAGATGTTGATGTTCGCCTGACGGGGAGCGACCCTCAACAGCTCAAGTCCGCGGCAGAAGCGTTGTCGGTGATGATTGGCTCAATCGAGGGCGTCCTCAGTACCGAAGATGATATGTCATGGGGCCGCGAGCAGTTGGTCTATAGCCTTACGCCCTATGGTCAATCCTTGGGTCTGAGCATCCAGAGTGTCGGCCGCCAGCTACGCGCCGCCTACGACGGTCGTCTCGCGCAGATTTATCAGGAAGATCAGGACGAGGTTGAGGTACGCGTGCAGCTGCCACGCATTGAGCGAGAAAGCCTGGCCAGCCTGAGTGAACTGAGTATTCGGCTCGACGACGGGCGCTTCGTCCCTCTTGGGCAAGTGGTCCAGTTTGGCAACAACCAGGGCTTTCAGTCATTGCGCCACGCCGATGGCATGCTGGCAACCGATGTGACGGCTGATATTGACGCCAGCCAGACCACGGCAGGACAGGTGCTGGCGAGTATCGCCCGCGAGCTGCCGGAGCTGGCCAGCCAGTACAACGTGCGCTACAGCTTCGAAGGGCGCTCGGTCGACCAACAGGAAACCCTGGCCGATATGCGTACCGGTTTAATCATCGGCCTGCTGTTGATGTATACGGTACTGGTCTGGGTGTTCTCCTCGTGGAGCACTCCACTGATCGTGATGTCGGTGATCCCGCTGGCCTTGGTCGGGGCCGTCTTGGGCCATTGGGTGATGGGACTCAACCTGACCATACTGTCGCTGTTCGGTCTGTTCGGGCTGTCGGGTATCGTAGTCAACAACTCGATCATTCTGGTCAGCTTTTACCAGGATCAACGGAGTCTCGGGTTGGCGGTTAATGAAGCGTTGAACGAGGCCGTGGTACAGCGTTTGCGCGCCGTACTGCTGACCTCGCTGACGACCATCGGCGGCCTGCTACCATTGTTGTTTGAGACGTCACTGCAGGCACAGTTCTTGATCCCGATGGCCACCTCCATAGCGTTCGGCCTGGGCTTCTCTACCCTACTGGTGCTTATGGTGGTGCCGGCGCTGCTGTCGTTGCTGGAAGGGTGGAAAGAGCGGCGCGCCGAGCGACGGACCGAAGCTCCTGCGAGCTGATAACCCGCAACGTAAAACGGCTCCCGAGGGAGCCGTTTTACTGATTTGCAGCGTGTAGCTTACTGCTTCACTGATTCCAGTGTCTTGGTGATAGCCGCCACTGCCGAGCCGATGTTGCTCAGCTCCGCTGGCAGAATCATGGTGTTATTGGTTTTCGCCAACTTGCCAAACTCTTTCACATACTGCTCAGCAACCCGCAGCGACACTGCTGCCTGGCCGCCTTCGGTGTTGATCGCTTCGGCTACGCGGCGCAGACCTTCCGCTGTTGCAGTTGCAATCAGCTCGATCTCGCGGGCCTTACCTTCGGCTTCATTGATTTGGCGTAACTTATCAGCTTCAGACAGGTTAATCGTTTCCTGCTTCTGGCCTTCAGACACGTTGATTTTGGCCTCACGCTCACCTTCAGACTGGGCTACGACCGCACGACGTTCCCGCTCGGCACGCATTTGTTTTTCCAGTGCATCGAGAATGGTCGCTGGCAGTTCGATGTCGGCGATCTCGTAACGCAGCACTTTCACGCCCCACGGCTGAGCAGCTTCATCAAGTGCTTTCACGACTTGCACGTTAATGGTTTCACGCTCTTCAAAGGTCTTGTCCAGATCGATCTTACCCACCACCGAACGCAGGGTGGTCTGCGCCAGTTGCATGGATGCATAGCGGTAATCGTTGATGCCGTAACTGGCCAGCTTGGGATCAACTACCTGCAGGTAGAGCACGCCATCAACTACCACTTGGATGTTGTCGCGGGTCACACAGGCCTGGCTGGGTACGTCGATCGCTTCTTCTTTCAAGGTGTGTTTGTAAGACACACGATCTACAAAAGGAATCAGCAGGTGAAAACCCGCTTCCAGGGTTTTAGCGTACTTACCCAGTCGCTCGACGATAAAAGCCGAACGCTGCGGTACGATGCGCGCCGTCTTGGCCAGGGCAACGATGACCAGGACAAGAAACGCGAGGGAGAGAATAGTGGCAATTTCCATGCTTGAAGCTCCGTGAGGTAATTTAAGGCTTTTCAGGTCGCTGTGCGCTGACCTGCAATACAATCCCGCTGTGACTCAGTACCCATGCCGTGTCTCCGGCTTTGAGTGGTTCGTTCGATTCTGCATCCCACTTAGCGCCGTTAAGCTGTATATCCCCGATTCCATCGATGAAATCGGTGAGTACTGCCACTCTGGCGCCCAACAGCCCGGCATCGTCCTGATCACGTGCAGCTAGATCAGCCTCGTTGCCGCGTAACCAGCGATAAAAGTGCCGCCGCAAATACCAGAGCGCCACGACACTGATCAACGCAAACAAGACCAACTGATAGGGCAAGCTATCGATCACGCCAAATAGCGTCAGCAGACCCACTGCCAGCGCACCAATACCGAAGAACACCGCAACCATGGCGGGAATGAAAAACTCTGACAGCAGCAGGGCTAAACCCAGCAGCAACCAAAATGCGTAACTCGTCAAATATCCAGTCAACATAGCCTTCCCTGCGTGCAGGGCCTCCTGTGCAGCGGCCAGACCGGAGAGTACCAGATTGCCTCAACAAATGCGTCGCCGGCTCGGCAACCCGCGTATGCAACCTGTCAGCCCCAGCCAGCTTTGTTAAGCTAGTTACAAATAATAGGGAGCTACCCATGTCTTTACGTCTTCTTCAGCTGTGCGTTTTTTTATTGCTGGGCTGCGGCGTCAGCCTCAGTCAGGCGAAAACCTTGCAGGTCGGCATTACCGAAGTGCCGCCCTTTGTTATTCAAGCCGAACAGGGCGAATGGGAAGGTATTAGCATCGACCTCTGGCGCGCCGTAGCGCGCGAACAGCAGCTCGACTATGAGTGGGTTCCATTGTCATTTTCCGACCTACTCAGCCAGGTAGAGAGCGGCAAAATAGATGTCGCCGTGGGCGCACTGACCATGACCGCTGACCGCGAAGCGGCTTTTGACTTCAGCCACCCTTTTTATCAAACCGGACTCTCCATCGGCGTACCGCGAACGCCCAAGCACGGTATATTGCAGAGCCTGAAAGCGCTGTTTAGCTGGGAGTTTCTTAGCGTGATTGTCGCGCTGGGGTTGCTGCTGTTCGCCGTTGGCGTTCTGCTGTGGGTCTGTGAACGCCGTGCCAACCCTGAGCAGTTTGGTGGCAAAGCCAGCGAAGGAATAGGCGCCAGCTTCTGGTGGGCGGCGGTGACCATGACCACCGTAGGCTACGGCGACAAAGCGCCTGTCACACTAGCTGGCCGACTGGTCGCGCTAGTGTGGATGTTTGCCGGCTTGATCATGGTCGCCAGTTTCACGGCCGCCATTACCACCTCGCTCACAGTCAGCAATTTGCAGTACCAGATTGGCGGCCCACAGGACCTGCCCGGCAGTACTGTCGCCACCATCGCCAACACTGCCAGTGCTCGCTATCTGGAAGACAACCATGTGATACGCCGCGAGTATCCCAGCCTGACCGAAGCAATGCAGTCAGTCATCGATGGCAGGACCGACGCCGTGGTATATGACCGGCCGCTCATGCAGTTCCGCAACCAACAGCTTGGTGACAAGCGACTGGACTTGGTGCCCGCCGTTTTCGAGCAGCAACTTTATGCGCTGGCGTTGCCCGCCGGCAGCAAATTACGTGAACCGCTAAGCGAGGAAGTCCTGCGGATTACCGAGTCTGAGGAGTGGCGCGCGATAAAAGCCAGTTATCTTGAAGAAAACGAGTAACCGCTGAATTGGCCGGGAAAGCAGGCTTTCCCGGCAACCAAAACACTAAAATCATGCCCGCCCCAGCAAAGAATGAATTGCAGTTCATCTGATTTTTTAGGTGAATGATCGCGATCCAGAGCCAATGACCAGCCAGTCACAATTGACTGAATGTAACTGCGTCACAAAGTCCGCGGCAACAGCTTCATAAGCCCCTAGCTGCTGACTATTCTCAGTCACCTCAGGCAAAGACCTGAATATCTCAAGACGATACAAACAAAAACAAGCACAAGGAGTTTCGTCATGTCGAACAAGACCCGACTGAGCGTTGCCTGCGGCCTTATCGCCGCACTGGGCGTTAGCACTCAAGCCCAGGCTTTCTGGTTCAGCTCTTCGCAATACACCAAGACCAAATATCCCATCGTATTAGCCCACGGCATGCTCGGTTTCGATAGCTTGCTTGGCATCGATTACTGGTATGGCATTCCCGCCGCGTTACGCAAAGACGGCGCCACCGTCTACACCACCGAAGTCAGCCAACTCGATACCTCCGAAGCACGGGGCGAGCAATTGCTTGAACAAGTTGAAGACATTGTCGCGATCAGCGGCAAACAGAAGGTCAATCTAGTCGGCCACAGCCATGGTGGCCCTACCGCGCGTTACGTCGCCTCGGTCCGACCTGACCTGGTAGCTTCCGTCACCAGCGTCGGTGCGCCGCACAAAGGTTCCGCTACCGCCGACTTCCTTCGTGAGATCCCCGAAGGTTCAGCCGGTGAAGCCGTTGTCGCCGGGTTGGTCAACGCCTTGGGTGCCTTTATCAACCTGGTTTCCGGCAGCAGCTCCATGACGCCGCAAAACGCACTCGGCTCGCTGGAATCACTGAACTCGACTGGCGCGGCAGCCTTCAATGCGCGCTTCCCGGAAGGCATTCCAACCAGCGCCTGCGGCGAGGGGGCATATAAGGTCAATGGCGTGCGTTATTACTCTTGGGGCGGCACTAGCCCGCTGACTAACCCGCTGGATGTCTCCGATCTAATCACCGGAGCCGGCTCATTGACCTTCAATGGCCAGCCCAACGATGGCTTGGTAGGTCGCTGCAGTTCCCATATGGGCATGGTCATTCGTGACAACTATCGAATGAACCACCTGGATGAGGTCAACCAGTTCCTCGGCCTCACCAGCCTGTTCGAGACCGATCCCGTCACCGTATACCGCCAACAGGCCAACCGCCTGAAGAACGCCGGCCTGTAAGGCACTCCGCGCGGCCGCACTGTTTAGGGGGCCGCGCGGCAACCCTTCTACTCTAGTCAGAGCTCGCCTATGAAATTTCTTGTTTATTTGCCCTTGCTTGCAGGCGCCTTGCTGCTGGGCTGGCAACTATTACCCAACCCACCCGATGACGCCGATGCACGAGGCAGGATGGCGACGAACTCCGCCACATCAGTCACTGCGACGCTGCCGGCAAACTTACAACGAAGCAACGGCAATACCGCCCCTGTGGCGATGCCAGAATCGCTGCGTGGCACCGAGGTCGATGGTCAACTGCAGGTCGATGCTGATGGCAACCTGTTGATCACTGATCAGCTGCGCAATTTGTTTGACTATTACCTCAGCGCCAATGGCGAAGAAACGCCAGAACAAACCCAAACACGCATACGCCAGCAACTAACCAGCAAACTGGATGAGCCTGCACGTGGTCAGGCATTGGCCATTTTCGAGCATTATTTGAGTTACCTTCAGGCGGTCGCCAAGCTGGAGCAAGACTTCCCGGTACTGGATGACCTGGACGCCCTATGGGCACGAGAAGAAGCCGTGCAGCGCCTACGCGCCAGCCTGTTCAGTGCGCAGGTGCATCAAGCTTTTTTTGCTGGTGAAGAGGCCTATAACCGCTTCACCCTTGAGCGCCTGGCAATCAACCGCAACCCTGATCTTGATCCGGCGCAGCGCGCTGCGGATATAGAAGCTTTACGGGAAAACCTCCCCGCAGAAATGCAGGGTTTGTTGGTGCCGCAACTCCATCAAGATCTGCGCCGCGAAACCCAGGCCCTGAATGAGCAAAATGCTGCCCCCGAGCAGATCCGTGACCTCAGGCTCAACCTGGTTGGCCCCGAAGCGACCGCACGACTGGAAGCGCTAGACCAGCAACGCGCTGATTGGCAGCAACGCGTCAGCGAGTTCAGCCGTGAGCGCGAAAGCATCTTGCAACAGCCTGGGGTCGCTCCGCAGGACAAACAAGCCGCCATTGACGCGTTGCTACAAGAGCGCTTCGCACCCAACGAACAACTGCGTATTGCTAGCCAGAATAAGCGCTAAATAGTCCATTTGACCTGAGGGCCTTAACAGCTGCCATACTGAGAACTTAAAACCCCGAGTCAGGAGGCCGCTATGCGCGCCGACGAATTTCTCAAAAAACATGGCCTTGATCAGGAAGAAGACAAGGACACAAGTCTGCACGGACAGGCGCTGGAGCGCGCCCTGCACCCCAGCCGCCCGCATGCCGGCACACCCCATGACTGGGAAGATTGGGAGCGCTATAAGGCTGAGCAAAAAGCCAAGGCAGATCAGCAGAAGTCAGAACAGGCGCCCGGCAATGATTAACCAAACCAAGCTTGGCTTGGCCTGCGTCGCCTTGCTGTTGCCAATGAGCGGCCATGCCGCGCCCCATTACACTCCCAGCGAGATGCTCGAATGGCAGGTAAAGCGCTTTGCTGAACCTACCCAGTACCAGCTTGAACGCAGCCCAGCCGGCCTCAGGCTGCAAGCAGAATGCCGCAACGGCGAAGCCAGCGCGCTATACATAGAACAACCGATCGACCTACGCGAAACCCCTATTCTGAGCTGGTCTTGGGCGGTAAGCGGAGTGTATTCAGGCTTGGATGAAACCAGCAAAACCGGCGACGATTACCCGGTACGCGTTTATGTGGTCAAGGATGGCGGGCTATTTCCTTGGCGCACACTGGCAGTGAATTACGTGTGGTCAAGTAGCCAGCCCGCAGGCAGCCATTGGCCCAATGCTTTTACGGGCAACGCGCAGATGCTGGCAGTGCGCAGCGGCGCGCCCGACCAGCCCGGCGAGTTAATCAGAGAGCAACGCAATGTGCGGGAAGATTTCAAACAGTTACACGGCGAAGACCTACAACAGATCGACGGCGTTGCGCTAATGACTGATTGCGACAACGCCGGCCAACCGATAACCGGCTGGTACGGCGCCATCGAATGGTTGCCTGCTACTTCCGCACCCAGCTCCCATTGATCTGAATGTATTGCCCTGCCGGTGTCCGGTCGATAGCCTTTTGGCCCGCTATGGCCTCTACATCTTTAAGTGCAATACCGTTGCTTTTGGCGACGCGCTGATACTCTTCCTTGCGCGCGGCGTTGATTTGCTGCGCTACATCAGTAGCGTTGCCGCCGGCTTTGACCACACCAAGGTAGCCACTGGGCTGCTCGCCCAATTGGCCAGCTTCTTTCGCTGTCGGTAGCGCGCTCATCGCTTCATTCAAACTCAAAGCCCAAGCGGTGCCAGTACCCAGCAGCATCAACATGCATAACGTGAAAAGCGTCTTCTTGCCCATTGCAATTATCCTTGTTGCACCGCGCGCTTAAAACAGCCCGCTGGATTCGTCGAAAATTTCATCCAATTGCTTATCTACCTTGATGTAGATCTCATGCTCGATCTTCACATTCAGGTTGATATTGATCGGCTCGCTGGGCGCCGCCAAGCGCACCGTTGGGCCGGCACAGGCAACCAGCAACATACTTGTTGCTCCAATCAACAGCCCTCGCCAGTGCATAGCTACTCCTTGTTGGGCTGCAGGCGCTGCTTAAGCAAGCGCTCCTGTACCCGTTGCTGAATGATATCGCTGACCTGGCTGCTCAATTGCAGACTGGTCAGCAGGGCCGGGATATTCTCTTCCAGGTTCACGTTGAGGTTTACCTGCCGCCCCTGTTGAAAATTCGGGTTACTGCCCTGCAGACGCAAGCCCAGCTGCAGGTTACCGTCTTCTGCGTAATTCACCTGGCTGCTGAGCACAGTATAGTGAAAGTTATCCAGCGCCCCGGCCAGCTCGCGCATGCCTGCGTTGCTTTGCGCCAGCCGCTGCAACTTATCGGACTGATAACGCAACACGCCGCCAGGCTCTCGCGCGGCCACTGCACCGGCATCGACCATCAGTTCACCATCGCGAAGCACAACAGGCAGACGTCCATCCAGGGTACCGCGTCCGCTCAAACCCTCTGTTGGGTAGACTGCGAACAGGGTGTCCAGTTCCAGCCCACTGATGTTCAGCACCAGCCGCTGCTCGTTCGCTGACAAGTCAAGCTGCGCAGGTTCAGCGGTGACTTGTCCGCCCAGCATCTGCAGTTGCGCTTGATCCAGCTGCAAACGCCCACGCATGAGGTCATCCGTTGTTGCGCGATAACTGGCAGCGGCGCGCAAAGGCCCCATTTCCAACCCTGGGTTAAAGTTTTCCAGCTGCAGCGCTATGCTACCCAGTAACAGGTTATTCCCCTGCAGTTTTAGCGTTACCGGTGCGACCAGCCCACTAAATGCACTGCGATCATAAATGCCCTTGCCACCCGACACGTTGAAGTCACCCTGCAAGCTGAGCGGCGCACTGCCACCACTGGCCTGAAGTTGCCCGCTCAACTGCCCACTGGACAGACTCAGCAGCACCGGCCACGCAACCACACTATCAGCCAAGGGGTTGCCAGCACGGAAGAACAACGGTTGAAGAGTGATTTTCGACCGCCAAGGCTGCTGTGGAGGCAGGTTAAAGTCGGTATCCAGCGCTAACCCGGCAGCATTGTTCAGTTTTCCCTGCCATTGCAGAGCGCTGTCGGCATAGCTCCAACGGCCATCGACATCCCAGCGTAATGGTTTCAATTGCGGCTGTTCCAACCGCGCAACATTGCCGCTCAGTTGACTGCCTGCACGTAGGCTGCCCGGCTCCTGCCAGCGCTGCTGATAGCTAAGCTTGGTTAGCTTCAAGCTCGCCTTATTCAACGTCAGATCAGCTGCGCTGAGCTGCAGCTGTGACCAGTTTACTTGCCCAGCGGAGCCGCCTTGCAATTCGGCTCCGAGCCCGTCCAGCTCCCCAGTGATAGGCGTTATCACACGCAGATCACGTAACTGCACATCTTGCTCGCGCCAAGAGGCGAGCTGTAATTCAAGTTGAGTGTCTAAAAACTGTAGTCGCCAATTCTGCTCTTGCACCTGCGGCAACAATAGCGCCATGTCACCCTTTAGCGTTCCGGCCAGACCATTGGCGCCCAGCACCGAAAAGCTGCCCAGAAAGGGTATGGCTTCGCCCGCCGTCAGCTGAGTGCTGGGCGCCGGAGTCACTTGTAGTTGCAATTGCTTGACTTGCAGATTTCCCGGCAACGCTTCAAGCACGGTAAGCTGCGGCTCGTTCAACGCAAGCTGCGCCTCTCCCTGCAGTACCTGCCAGCGCCCCTGGTCAGCACGCAGTTGGACCTGCAGGTTGCCGCCAACGCTGCCAAGCTGCTCAATTTGCCACGGTTGCGGCAAAGCCAACTGAGCGTTCAGCTCAACTTTGCCACCTAACCAGTCAACCCAACTAGCGGGTGGTTGCAAGCTAATCAAATCCCAATCGAGCGCCAAATGAGCACCGGGCGGTAGCGTGCTCACCGGCAAGGTACCGAGCGCCATCCAGTTGCCAAGATATTTATAAAGGCCAGAGGTCTGCGGCCAGCCAGGCACATTCAAACTGCCTTGCCACTGAGTCAAGCCTTGCCAGCGTGACTGCAACTGCGCTGCCAACTGCTGATCAACCAGCAGACTAGCCTGCAATGTCAGCTGGTTACTCTCAGCCTGAACCTGCTGCTGCAATAGCAATTGCTCCTCACCGGCCTGCAGGCGCAACTCAGCCTTGGCCAGTACCGGCTCGCCGGCATCAAGATTGCCCGGATCACGACTTGCTTGCAGTGAGCCATTCAATTCGCAAGTGCCGGTATGGCATGGCACCTGCGCTTGCAGCTCGGCGATGCTGACCTGATCGGGTAGCCAGTTCACTACTCGGTTCCACAGCTCGGGCGCGGTCAGGCTAGCAACTTGTATACCCGGTGCATCCGTTTCAGCACGCGAGTCCCGTGCATCAAACCACAGCTGTGCTTGCTCCAGCGCCAGCACGCGAATACGCGGGCCGCCTCGCCAGCCCGGCACCAGTCGTAACTGCTCCAGCGTCACTTGTCCGGCAGGCAACGCAAAGGACAGCTGCTGCAGATGCAGGCCGCCCTGCTGCCAGCCCAATCCTTGCCAGTGCACATCCTGCACACCCGCCTCAGTCAGCGCCCGCTGCGCCCACCAAAGCGCCGTTGCCAAACTGAGCAACAGAAACAGCAGAGCAATGATTACCACGCCAAACACTTTGCGCATGCCCATCCTTATATGCAGTAGCAGATCACAGGTTAGCACGCGAAAACCCCACTCAGGTTGACCGGGTGACTGCCTAACGAACTATAATCAGGCCGGGTATTGAGCGCCTCGATACCTTATGTAAAAAGGAATTGCAGACAGGACGTCACAGGGACATTAAATACTCTCCCCAAGGCGCCCGGCGTACTCTGTAATCTAATAACTATAATCCAAAAAAGAGAGCCCCCATGAACTGGTACCTTGATGTACTTAAGCAATATGCCGTTTTCCAAGGCCGTGCTCGCCGTAGCGAATATTGGTTCTTCATGCTGTTTAATTTTCTTGCCGTGGTTGTGTTGAGCGTTATCGACGCCCTAATCGGCATGCCAATATTTGCGACTATCTACATACTGGGCACTTTGCTGCCGTCACTGGCAGTAGCCGTTCGCCGCTTTCATGACACCGGCCGCAGTGGTTGGTGGATACTGATTTCATTGGTTCCAATTGTTGGCTCAATCATTTATCTGATCTTCATGTGCATCGAAGGTGAAGCCCAAACCAACGCCTATGGCCCAAACCCCAAGGGCGACACAGCAGGCCCAGCCGTCGCATAAGCCTTGCTCCGGGTGCGCGTAGCGCGCCCGGCTCTAATGACTCTTGCCTATCACCCTCGTAAACGGCAGGCTAGCTGTCTTTACAGCCATTACTGATCGCCCACTATGTCCAGGTCACGCTCGGTCACTCGCCGCTATCTTGCTTTATTAGTTTTCGCCGCCGTCTTCAGCGCTGTACTTAGCTCCTGCCAAAGTATGCCTGATGGCCTTTCCGTCACTGGGCCGGTGCGCTCGGCAGACCAGCTGCAAATATTCCGCGATCAGGCTTACCTTGATGCAGAGGGCAAGCAGCAGATCGAACAGGAGATCTTCGACGAAGCATTCCGCCTGATCGGCCAAGCGCAGAAACTGGTGGTCGTCGATATGTTTCTGTTCAACCGCTTTGCCGGAGCAGACAGCTACCGTCCGCTTGCTGAGCAACTGACCCAAGCATTGATCGAAGCGAAACAGAGGCATCCAACCATGCCAGTGGTCATGATCACCGACCCTTTCAACACGCTTTACGGCGGCATGCGCGCACCCGAGCTCGAGCAGCTACGCGCCGCGGGCGTGGCGGTGGTGCTAACCGATGTCGATCGCCTGCCGGCGTCCAACCCAACCTGGACCGGCATCTGGCAACTGTGTTGCAGCTACTTGGGCAACAACACTGAGGGCGGCTGGCTGCCCAATCCGGTTGGCCCAGGCAAGGTGACGCTGCGCAGTTATTTGCATCTAGCCAACTTTCGCGCAAATCATCGCAAGACGTTGATCGTGGACAACGGCGACAACTGGCGCGCCTTGGTTACCTCGGCGAATCCACATGACGCCAGCAGCCGCCACCATAACAGCGCTATCGTATTCAGCGGTGCGGCAGCACTAGACCTACTGCAGACCGAGCGGGCTGCCGCGCTACTCTCAGGCTACGACGCGGCCAAGAACTGGCCAACCGTTGCCAGCGTGCAGACTCAGCCCAGCATGCCGCAAATCCAGGTGCTTACCGAAGGCGCCATCGAGCGTTCACTGCTTGAGCTACTGGCCTCGGCAGAGCCGGGCGACCAGTTGGATATGGAGATGTTCTACCTGGCTTCGCGGCCCGTCGTTGAGGCGCTGATCGCGGCCCAACAAAGGGGCGTGCAGGTACGCGCGATTCTTGACTCTAACCGTGACGCTTTTGGCCGCGAAAAGAATGGCATTCCCAATCGGCAGGCCGCCTGGGACTTGAACGAACAAGGCGTTGCGGTGCGCTGGTGTGCAACCAACGGCGAACAATGCCATCGTAAATGGATTCGGCTAGAGCGTAGCCAAGGGATAACTGAGGTGATTAGCGGGTCAGCTAACTTTACCCGGCGTAACCTGCATGACCTTAATCTGGAAACCAGCGTGCGCCTGACTGCGCAGGCCAACAACCCTGAGATGGCTGACATGCGCGCAGACTTTGAGCGAGCGTGGAGCAACAACGATGGCGGCACCCACAGCCTGCCTTATTCAGCGTTCGCCGATCACAGCTATTGGCGTTATGGGCTCTATCGCTTTATGGAAGCCAGCGGTCTGTCTACCTTCTGACCGACCGCTGGCCGCGCGGCAGCCGTTACAACTCGGCAAAGCAGGCGGCAATAATATCCATACCCGCCTGCACTTCCAGATCGGTTGCGGTGAGCGGCACCAGAATACGAATCACGTTGCCGTACTGTCCGCAGGAAAGCAGAATCAATCCTTTATCGCGGGCCTTGGCGACCACCTGCGCGGTCAGTTCTGCATGCGGATGACCTTCTGCAGTAAACAGCTCGCAGGCCACCATGGCACCCAATCCGCGTACATCGCCGATACGCTTGTCATTGGCAGCCACGTCACGCAAGCGACCGCTAATCAAGTCACCCAAAGTGCGGCTACGCGCCAGCAGATTTTCTTCCTCGAAGATTTCAAGCACGGCTAGCGCAGCGGCGCAGGCCAACGGATTACCAGCGTATGTACCGCCGAGACCACCCGGTGCTATGGCATCCATCACTTCCGCACGACCACACACGCCCGCCACCGGAAAGCCGCCCGCGATCGATTTGGCAAAGGTCGTCAGATCTGCTGCCACACCCATCTGCTCCATGGCGAAGAAGCTACCCGTGCGCCCGGCGCCCGTTTGAACCTCATCAGCCACCAGCAGAATACCGTGCAGATCACACAGCTCACGCAGCTTGCCCATGAACGCAGGGCTAGCAACATAAAAGCCGCCCTCACCCTGCACCGGTTCAATCACAATGGCAGCAATATCCTGCGGCTGGGCGTCGTTCTTGAAGATACGTTCGATACTGGCGATAGCGTCATCATCGCTGACGTCATGCAGCGCACAGGGAAACAGAGCGCGGTATACGCCACCCGGCATCAATCCCATACCCGCCGAATAGGGCGCGACCTTACCGGTCATCGACAGCGTCATCATGGTGCGGCCGTGATAGGCGCCGGTAAAGGCAATGACCCCGGCACGACCCGTCGCCGCACGGGAAATTTTGACCGCGTTTTCGAGCGCTTCCGAGCCTGTGGTGACCAACAGCGTCTTTTTAGCAAAGTCACCGGGCACTAGCTCGTTGAGCTTTTCGCACAGTTCTATATAGGGCTCGTAAGCCAACACCTGAAAACAGGTATGGGTGAACTGCTCCATCTGCCGCTTCACGGCATCCATGATTTTCGGGTGACGGTGCCCGGTGTTCAGCACGGCAATGCCTCCCGCAAAATCAATATATTGCCGTCCTTCCACATCCCATACAGTCGCGTTCTCGGCGCGCTGTACAACCAACGGGTGAATCTGGCTGACACCACGCGCTACTGCCGCGTGACGCCGTTGCATCAAGGACTCATTCGTCTTACTCATAACCGCCTCGCGCTTATAAGGAGGGAGCAGTGCTCCCAGAAAATCACACCCGGGACTGGTTCAGATGCCGCCCAAGCATAGATATTTAATCTCGACGTACTCTTCAATACCGTACTTTGAGCCTTCACGGCCCAACCCCGAAGACTTCATGCCACCAAAGGGGGCGACTTCCGTAGAGATCAGACCAGTATTGATACCGACCATGCCGTACTCAAGCTGCTCGGCCACACGGAACACTCGGCTCAGGTCACGGGCATAAAAATACGCCGCCAAACCGAACTCAGTGTCATTCGCCTGACGCACCACATCGGCCTCATCGTTGAAGCGGAATAGCGGCGCCAGCGGGCCGAAGGTTTCCTCGCGAGCGACCAGCATGCTGCTGTCCACGTTGGTCAAAATAGTGGGCTCAAAAAAGTTACCTCCCAGAGCATGTGGCTTACCACCAGCCAGCACCTGTGCGCCTTTTGCTGTGGCGTCCGCCAGATGACGCTGCACTTTAGCCACCGCGTTGCCATCAATCAGCGGCCCGGTCGTCACGCCCACCTCAGTACCGTCGCCGACTTTGAGCTGCTCAACAGCAGCAGCCAATTTAGCTGCGAAGGCGTCGTAGACTGAGTCCTGCACGTAAATGCGGTTGGCGCAGACACAGGTTTGGCCCGCGTTGCGATACTTGGAGATCATTGCGCCTTCGACAGCGGCATCCAGATCGGCATCATCAAATACGATAAAGGGTGCGTTGCCGCCGAGCTCCAGCGACAGTTTTTTCAGGCTGGGCGCGCATTGCTCCATAAGCTTGATGCCAACGCCAGTAGAACCGGTAAAGGAGAGTTTGCGGATGATCGGATTGCTGCACAGCTCACCACCCACCGCGCGTGAGGCATCGACGTCAGCAGTCACCACACTGAACAGCCCAGCAGGCAACCCGGCCTGCTCAGCCAGGAACGCCAGCGCCAGTGCAGAGAAAGGCGTTTGCGGGGCAGGTTTAAGCACCATGGCGCAGCCAGCAGCTAGGGCCGGGCCAGCTTTGCGGGTGATCATCGCAGCAGGGAAATTCCAGGGTGTAATAGCAGCCGTCACACCGACGGGCTCTTTCTGCACCAAGATACGCTTATCCGCCTGATGACCAGGGATCACATCTCCATAAACACGCTTGGCCTCTTCGGCAAACCACTCCAGAAAAGAGGCGGCATAAACAACTTCACCACGCGCTTCAGCCAGCGGTTTACCCTGCTCGGCAGTCATGATGCGCGCCAGATCTTCCTGATGCTTCAGCATCAAATCGAACCACTTGCGCAATACCTGGCCACGCTCTTTGGCAGTGCGTTGACGCCAAGCCTGTTGCGCATGCTGTGCTGCAATAATTGAGCGCCGAGTTTCATCAGCTCCCATATTGGGCACGCTGCCCACGCGCTCGCCGTTGGCCGGATTGAAGATTTCAGTACGCGCGCCGCTGTCGGCCTCGCACCAGTGACCATCAACAAAGGCTTGTTGGCGAAAAAGATCGGGGCAGTGAAGTTCCATCTAGCGAGTCCTCATCAGGGCGTAAATCGATCATGCGTAACGCATTTAAAACATCGATGTTTGAAATTTCAAACATGCTATGCGCAGCAACCCGATCAGGCAATACCCCGGATGAGAAAAACAGTAGTGAAGAAAACAGAAGGGATAAAGAGGTTTCCGGCCTGCAGAGTTGCAGGCCGCTTAAAGGCGTATTAGGCGGCGGTTTCGCCCTCAAAGAGTTCGGCTGGCGCGCTCTGACCTTCTTCCAGAAGGCCTGCCACGCGCTGCAAGCTAGCTAACAACATCAACTGCTCCCAGTCCGCCAAATCACCGAAGCGATCGAGAAACGCCGATGGCAGCAGTGCCGGCTCGGCCTGGATAACCGCTACACCTTTCTCGCTGAGTGCCAGATGAACTTTACGCTTGTCACTCTTGCTGCGAATGCGCTGCAGCAAATCACGATTTTCAAGGCGATCAATGATGGTACTCAAGGTCGCTTGAGAGACACTCACCTGCTTGGCCAGGTCGCCCAAAGTGCCTTCACCCATAGCCCTGATGCTATGCAGAATCAGCAGCTGAATCGGTGTCAGACCACTGTGCCGGCCCAGTCGCTTCGCGTGAATTTCGCTGGCGCGCTGCAGACGGCGCAGTGCTAGATATAGGTCGTTCATCATGTGCATAAAGCTCCCGGCCAAGGCCAATAAAACAGGCGGCATTTTGACACAAAGTCTAAATATTACAGTAGTAAGTAGATCAGCTTTATTTGAACCCGCTAAAAGCCCACAAAACAGCGGGATAAAGTAAAAACCTACGCAATGGAGCAGATTATTGCACACTTTTTATTTTTACTTCAAAGTAATTTTTGTTTCTGCTTAGCCTAATTCCAACGAATTCTGCATACCTTGTCGGCTCTGAGTTACTTCTAAAGAGCCAGCAACTGGCTATACAGCTTGCGCTTTCAGACTGCTAGACTGCTTTGGCATTCCTCATAGCTTCGCTCCGCCAACAGCAATAACAACAAGCTAGGTCATATGACTAACCGCCCTACCGCCACCGCAGCCCTTTTACTTCTCATCACCTCCCCAGTGCTAGCCGCAGATCACGACTTAAAGCTGCCGACGCAAACCATTCTTGGCGTTGATCCGGCAGAGGCCAATGACACTCTGCCTTCAGCCAACAGCCACATCGATAGTAGCCAGATCAGTCCATTTAACCTGGGCGCCAATCTCTCTGAATCGTTACAGCGCTCCCCAGGCATATTGGCGCTGAACCGCCAGAACTATGCCCAAGACGTGCAAATATCCTCGCGCGGCTTCGGCGCGCGAGCCCAGTTCGGCGTGCGTGGTGTGCGGCTGATTCAGGACGGCATTCCACTGACCATGCCAGACGGCCAGGGTCAGCCATCTCTGTTCGACCTCGACGGCATGCAATACATCGATGTGCTGCGCGGCCCCCTAAGCGCGCTTTACGGCAACGCCTCGGGTGGCATTATCCAGGGCTTCACCGAGGCCGCTCCGCTGCACCCGACACTCGATAGTCGCAGCGCGATGGGTAGCGACAATCTCTGGCGTTCACGCTTGAAGTACGGCGGCCAGCATGGCGATCTCAGCATCAACGCGAACGTGTCCCGACTGGAAACCGATGGATATCGGGATCACAGCAAGGCGCAGCGCGATATGGCCAATCTACGCTTGGGCTGGGATATCGACGATGCATCCAGCCTGACGCTGCTGCTTAATAGTCTTGATCAACCTGAGACACAGGATCCGTTAGGGCTCTCTGCTTCAGCGCTGGATGAAGACCGCGAACAAGCGGTAGCGCGCGCAGAGCAATACAACACCCGCAAGACAGTACGCCACAATCAGGCTGGCCTGAATTATCAGCGCCGGTTGAGCAACGACGATCAACTGACTGTGATGGTCTACGGCGGTGAGCGGTATGTAGCGCAGTATCTGGCATTCACCGGCGACGACCCTTTTGCGGGCGGCGGTGTAATCGAACTTGACCGCGAGTTCGGTGGCGGTGAGCTGGGCTGGCAACGTCAGACCGAACTGTTCAACCTGCCAGTAGAGCTGGCCGCAGGTCTGACTTACGGCTACCAAGGAGAGGGTCGCAAGGGCTTCGTCAACAACGACGGCGACAAGGGCGATCTTAAACGTGATGAGTTCAACCGGGTCGACAGCAAAGAGGCCTACCTAATCAGCACTTGGGCGTTGACCAACCAATGGAGCCTAACCGCTGGTTTTAGACACAGCCGGGTAGAGTTTGAGTCTGAAGACGATTTCCTCAGCGATGGTAGTGACGACAGCGGCAACGTCGATTATCAGCAGACCACACCTGCGCTGGGCATTAGCTATCAATGGAGCCCGGCTCTCACCCTATATGCTGCCGCGGGACAAGGCTTTGAAACGCCGACCTTCCAGGAACTCGCCTACCGCCCTAGCGGAAGCGGTTTGAACTTCGACCTACAGCCTAGCGAGTCACGCAATGCCGAAGTCGGTTTTAAGTTGCGCCAAGGCGATACCCGCGTCGAAGCGGCTGTGTTTTACACACGCGTCGAGGACGAAATCGTCACAGGCGTAGAGCAAGTCGCTACCGAACGCTCAACCTACGCCAATGCAGGCCAATCAAGCCGGCGCGGCCTGGAACTGGCTATCGAGCAACGTCTCGCTTACGACTTCAACGCTTATCTTGCCTACACCTATCTAGACGCTGAGTTTGATCAGTACACTGACGGCAACGGCAATGATTTCTCGGGCAACTCTCTGCCCGGCGTGCCACGCCACAGTTTGTATGCCGAGCTGGCTTGGGCGCCTGACAATGGCTTCAGTACCGCGCTGGAAGCGCAAAGCCTGAGCCAGCGTTATGCCACTGATGACAACCAATCCAAGGCGCCAGGTTACGCCGTATTCAACTGGCGCGCGGGTTATCGGCAGGAGCTTGGCAACTGGGCTTTGGAGCCTTTCGCACGCGTTGATAATCTGGCCGATAAACAGTACATCGGTTCGTTGATTGTCAACGGAGCGGGTGCGCGTTATTACGAGCCGGCGCCGGAGCGGAATTGGTTGGTGGGGGTTGGGTTGCAGTATAGCTGGGAGTGATCTTCGAACTTCCGCATAACGGCACTCGCCCGCCAGCATCGAACATGCCAATACGGCTAGTTTGAGTACACTTATCGTCTGCAGGCGAGCTAAGAAAGCATGTTTGCGCATGCTTTCTTAGCAATCTCCCAGTACACCCAGGTGCGGGGGGGGGGGCACCTCGCCGGCCGCTCGAAGCCTCGGCGGTACGTCGCGCTCTACCGATCAACCACAGCCTGATCCAGCGCAACCGCATCAAAAGCTCCACGCCGCCAGGCGAGCACCACAAACACCAGCGCGGCAATCGCCATCATCATCGGTAGCGCATGGGTATTGAGCCATTGACTGGCCGCGCCGGTGGCGACTGGGCCGAGGAGGCAGCCAAGCCCCCAAAGCATGGCGATGTTGGCGTTGGCGCGCACCAATGCGTCGTCGCGAAAACGCTGTCCGACCAGGATCACTGACAGGGTATAAAGACCGCCAGCACTCGAACCAAAAAGCACCAGCACAGGCCAGATCAACACCGTATGCAGCGCCATCGGCATAGCCAGGCTACTGAGCAGCAGCATCACACCGCAGAGCTTGAACAGCGCGGTGCGTGAGAACTTGTCGGCCAACCAGCCGATCGGCACCTGCAGTATTGCGTCGCCTACCACCACGGTGCTAACCATGATCAGCGCCAACTGCTGCGCAAAACCTTCACGAATCAGATAGACCGGCAGCAGCGTTAGCGTCATGGTTTCAAAGCCGGCGAATAGCACCATGGCCCAAGCAATCGCGGGCATGCTGCGCACAAACTGACGAAGGCCGCGCCCAGCACCCGCTGCGGTATCCACCACGGGCGCGCCGGCCACGCAGAAAAGCAGGCCGACTCCGCCAACCAGCAATGCCGTCGCCAGCCAAAAACCTCGATCACCTTCGGTGCCGATGAAACCGAGTAGCAACGGGCCACATAGCTGGCTGAGTGCGAAGGCGCTGCCGTATACCGCAACCAGCCGGCCGCGCAGACGGTCTACCACCAATTGATTGATCCAGCTTTCGCCAATCACAAAGGTGACGGTCAGCGAAATACCCAGCACCAGACGCAACAACAGCCAGACCGGGTAGCTCGGCCAAATGGCCAACAGTGCCACTGACACAGCACTGCAGGCCATGACCAACCGCAAGGAGTTCTCCGAGCCCAATCGTCCGGCCAGCCGCCCGGTGAGCTTGGCGCCCAGCACGATACCCACCGCGGGCATGCCGGCCATCACGCCGATGGCAAAAGTGCTGTAGCCCCACTCGTGCAGGCGCAGCGACACCAGCGGCAGCGTGCCCCCCAGCGCCAGCCCAACGATAACCACCGCCGCGGTGACGATGCAGTAGGCCTTCCAGTTCATAGTTAGATCCGTGAGAAACGCGGAATGCAAAATAGAGGCGGTGCCGTCACGCGCACCGCCTTAACACCGAGCTTGCCGCTGCTCTTACAGCTTGATCCAGGTCGACTTCAGTTCAGTGTATTTGTCGAATGCATGCAGCGACTTATCGCGGCCGTTACCCGATTGCTTGAAGCCGCCAAAGGGTGCGGTCATGTCGCCCCCGTCATACTGGTTGACCCACACACTGCCGGCGCGCAGCGCCTTGGCAGCACGGTGTGCCTTGGACAGGTCTGCCGTCCAAACGGCCGCTGCCAGACCATAAATGGTGTCGTTAGCAATGCGCATGGCTTCGTCGAAGCCGGTGAAGCTGATCACCGAGAGTACCGGCCCGAAAATCTCTTCGCGGGCAATACGCATGCTGTTGTTAACATCGGCAAAGATGGTGGGCTCCACGAAAAGACCGCCCGTCTCTTCCATCACCCGCTTGCCGCCCAGCACCAACTTGGCGCCGTCCGCGTGGCCCGCTTCGATGTAGCGCAGCACTGTTTCAATTTGGGTGGTATCGACCAATGCGCCGACTGCGGTGTTGGGGTCCAGCGGGTGGCCCGGCGCCCAGCTTGCCTTGAGCGCTGCCGCGACTTTCTCGACAAAAGCATCCTTGATTGACGCCTCGACCAATAGACGTGAACCGGCAGTGCAGACCTCACCCTGATTGAAGGCGATAGCGCTGGCAGCCGCTTCAGCGGCGGCATCCAAGTCTGGCGCATCAGCGAACACCACGTTTGGACTCTTGCCACCCGCCTCCAGCCAAACTCGCTTCATGTTCGACTCGCCCGCATAAATCATCAACTGCTTGGCGACGCGCGTGGAACCAGTAAACACGATGGTATCGACGTCCATGTGCAGCGCTAGCGCCTTGCCCACGGTATGTCCGTAACCCGGTAGCACGTTAAGCACGCCAGCAGGCATGCCCGCTTCCAGCGCCAGCGCTGCGATACGGATGGCGGTCAGCGGTGATTTTTCGGAAGGCTTGAGGATCACCGAATTACCAGTGGCCAGCGCTGGGCCGAGCTTCCAACTGGCCATCAACAGCGGGAAATTCCACGGCACAATAGCCGCCACCACGCCAATAGGTTCCCGGGTGATCAAACCCAGCTCATCGTGCGCGGTAGGCGCCACTTCGTCGTAAATCTTGTCGATGGCTTCAGCAGACCAGCGGATCGAATTGGCCGCACCGGGGATATCTACGGTGGTCGAATCGCCAATCGGCTTACCCATATCGAGGGTTTCCAGCAGCGCCAGCTCTTCGCCATGCTGCTCGATCAGGTCGGCAAAACGCTGCATGACCTTTTTACGCTGCGCGGGCGCCGAACGTGACCAGACACCGCTATCGAATACCGCACGCGCGTTAGCCACCGCCTGCTCGGCATCGGCCTGATCGCAACTGGCGACCTGCGCCAGAACCCGGCCATCAATCGGCGACACGCAATCAAAGGTCGCACCAGTGGCGGCGTGCTGATATTGACCGGCGACAAACGCCTGACCTTGAATCTGCAGGGCAGCGGCACGCTGCTCCCAATCCTGACGGCTAAAAGACGCAGACATGGCAATAACCTCTCTAGGGGAAACCCGCACTGGGGTGCCCGACGGAATGAACTGGCAATGTCGGCCACAGTAATAAGGCATTTTGAAAAATTCAATATATTTGACACCCGGACCCGCAACTACCGGTCAAATTCTTTCAAATACCCCCTTTTTCGTTTGTTATTTTTGACATAGACTTCGCAAAGATCACATTTACATCGCCACCAAGGCTGCCCGCCCCCACCGTCTCTACCGGCACCCGCCAGGAAGGTCACATGAACAGCATGCAACAACCCACGCCCGCCCAGCAGGATCTGAGCCTCGATCCATTCTGGATGCCTTTTACTGCCAACCGTCAGTTCAAGTCGCGCCCGCGCCTGCTGGCCAGTGCTCAAGGCATGTTTTATACCGACGTGGAAGGTCGTCAGGTGCTGGACGGTACTTCAGGCCTTTGGTGTTGCAACGCGGGGCACGGTCGGCGTGAGATCGCCGAGGCAGTGAGCAAGCAAATCAGCACGATGGATTTTGCACCCACGTTTCAGATGGGCCACCCGCTGCCGTTTCAGCTGGCCGAGCGACTGATTGAGCTATCACCGGCGGGCTTGAACCGGGTGTTCTACACCAACTCCGGCTCGGAGTCGGTGGATACCGCACTGAAAATAGCCCTCGCCTACCAACGCGCTATTGGCCAAGGCACGCGCACTCGCCTGATCGGCCGTGAGCTTGGTTATCACGGGGTAGGATTCGGCGGTATCTCCGTCGGCGGCATGGTTAATAACCGCAAGGCTTTTGGCGCCCTGCTGCCGGGTGTCGATCACCTGCCGCATACGCTGGACCTGGAACGCAACGCCTTCACCAAGGGCCTGCCACAGTTCGGCATGGAGCGCGCAGATGCGCTGGAAGCTCTAGTTACCCTGCACGGCGCAGAAAATATAGCCGCGGTAATAGTTGAACCTATGTCTGGCTCAGCGGGTGTGATTTTGCCGCCTGAGGGTTATCTCAAGCGTCTGCGCGAGATCACCGCCAAGCATGGCATCCTGCTGATTTTTGACGAGGTGATCACCGGTTACGGTCGCGTCGGCGCGCCTTTCGCCGCACAGCGCTGGGACGTTACTCCGGACATTATCACCACAGCCAAAGGTCTGACTAACGGTGCCATCCCCATGGGCGCCGTATTTGTCAGTGATGCCATTCACGATGCCTTTATGCAGGGCCCAGCCGGCGCCATTGAGTTTTTCCATGGCTACACCTATTCCGGCCACCCGGTTGCCGCTGCTGCAGCACTGGCTACCCTGGATATCTACGCGCGCGATGGCCTGCTGACCCGCGCCGCCGATCTGGAAAGCTATTGGGCTGAGCTGTTGCATAGCCTTAAAGATCTGCCCAATGTGATCGACATTCGCAATACCGGGCTGGTGGGCGCCATCCATTTATCCAGCCGCGAAGGCGCGCCTGGCGCACGCGGTTACGAGGTATTCGACGGCTGCTTCTGGGAAGGCGCCATGATTCGTTGCACCGGCGACATTCTGGCCATGTCGCCGCCGCTGATAGCAGAAAAGCAGGATCTGGACCAGCTGATCGAGATCGTCAGCAAGGTCATCAAACAGACCGCCTAACCCTCTATAAAACGCCCGGCCGCTGGCCGGGCATTCATTTCTGACTTCTGGTGACTTTCAATGACACTGCAACTGACCCATTACATTAACGGCCAGCACAGCGCTGCCAGCACACGCACCCAAGCCACCTTCGACCCAGCTACCGGCCAACAGCGCGGCGAAGTCTCGCTGGCCAGTGTCAGCGAAGTCGAGCAGGCCATTGCGCATGCCAAAGCAGCCTTCCCTGCCTGGGCCGCCACTACGCCGCTCAATCGCGCGCGCGTGCTGTTCAAATACAAAGCGCTACTGGAAGCCCATGCCGACGAGTTGGCGGAACTGATCACCCGCGAGCACGGCAAGGTATTCGATGACGCCAAGGGCGAGCTGACCCGTGGTATTGAAGTGGTCGAGTTTGCCTGCGGCATTCCACACTTGCTCAAGGGTGAGCACAGCGAACAGGTTGGCGGCGGTGTAGACGCCTGGTCCTTGAATCAAGCGCTCGGCGTGGTTGCCGGCATTGCCCCTTTCAACTTCCCGGCCATGGTGCCTATGTGGATGTTCCCGGTCGCTATTGCCTGTGGCAACACCTTCATCATGAAACCGTCCGAGAAGGACCCGAGCGTGCCGCTGCGATTGGCTGAGTTGCTGACCGAAGCTGGGCTGCCGGACGGGGTGTTCAACGTGGTCAACGGCGACAAGGAAGCCGTTGACGTGCTGCTGACCCACCCCGACGTTCAGGCGGTCAGCTTCGTTGGTTCAACGCCCATCGCCGAGTACATCTATGCCACCGGTAGCGCCCACGGTAAGCGCGTACAGGCCCTTGGCGGCGCCAAGAACCACATGGTCGTGATGCCCGACGCGGATTTGGATCAAACGGTTAACGCGCTAATGGGCGCAGCCTATGGCAGCGCCGGCGAGCGCTGCATGGCGATCTCTGTCGCGGTCGCGGTAGGCGACGTCGGTGACAAGTTGATCTCGGCCCTAACGCCGAAAATCAAAGCATTGAAAATTGGTAGCGGCATGGAACCTGGCATGGAAATGGGCCCACTGGTTTCTGCGGCCCACCGCGACAAAGTAAAAGGTTACGTCGACAAAGGTGTCGCTGAAGGCGCCACGCTAGTGATTGACGGGCGTGACCATGTGGTTGATGGCCACGAGCAAGGCTACTTCATCGGTGGCTGCCTGTTCGACAACGTCAGCGCCGACATGGTGGTCTATCAGGAAGAGATTTTTGGCCCCGTACTCTGCGTGGTACGCGTGCCTGACTACGCCAGCGCTGTAAAGCTCATCAACGCCCACGAGTTTGGCAACGGCACTGCCATCTTCACCCGCGATGGTGATTGCGCACGTCAGTTCTGCAACGAAATTCAAGTCGGCATGGTTGGCGTCAATGTGCCCATCCCAGTGCCTATGGCCTTCCACAGTTTCGGCGGCTGGAAGCGCTCACTGTTTGGCCCGCTGCACATGCATGGACCCGACGGCGTGCGCTTCTACACCAAGCGCAAGGCAATCACCTCGCGCTGGCCTACCGGTATTCGCGCGGACGCCGAGTTCGCCATGCCCACCATGAAGTAAGCCTCACGCCCCGGCCATCGCGCCGGGGCTTTTCATTGCCGCTCTGGAATCACGCTCATGACCATCAACAGCATCATCGACTTCGCCACCGCCGATACCCCTGCAGAACACTACCGCCCCGACCCCGCCAAAGTGCTAAAAGGTGACCCGGCGCAAAACGTACGCAACCACTACAGCAGCCCCAACCAGCAGTTCTCCGCTGGCGTCTGGGAATGCGAGCCGGGGCAGTGGAAGGTTAGCTACAGTGAGTACGAGTACTGCGAGATTCTGGCTGGCGAGTCTATTTTACATGACGATCAAGGTGGCAGCCGCACGGTGCGCACCGGTGACCGCTTCGTCATACCCGCTGGATTTTCGGGCACCTGGGAAGCCGTACTGCCAACACGCAAGGTATATGTGATTTTTGAGCCAACCTCAGCGGTTTGATACGGCTCGTCGCAAAGGCCAGCGCCGGGCTTGACTGGCGAGGCACCAACCCCTAGGTTTAGCGGCCGTTGCCCCGGAGCACTTCATGCCGCTTGCTTTCGGCCGTCTTTGCGGCCTGATTTTCAGCCTACTATTACCTTTCGCCGCCCAGGCTGAAAAAGCGCCTATCGAGATAGTAGTGGCTGAGTTTCCGCCTTATCTGCAACTCGATGCTGAGGGGCTGCCAAGCGGTCCGGCAGTGGAACTGATCGAGCTGCTATTAGCTGATATTAAGCAACCCTACGTCATACGCGAGTTTCCGCCGGCTCGTGCCGGCCAACGCTTGATCAGCGGCCAGGCGATGCTAACCATCGCGCCAGACGGCAACCCTCAACTCTCGCGCATCGCCCTACAGGGTAAAGAGCCTCTATTTATCTTGGCACTGAACCTCTATCGCAAACCAGAAACACCCGCTATTCACAAGCTGACCGATCTTGCCGGCAAACACGTCATATCTGTAAGCGCGTACAGTTTCGGCGACACCGATGCGTTGCTCGCTCTGAATCAGCCTCCAACTCGCCGGCTCGAAGCCAACACCCATGAATCCGCGCTAAATATGTTGCTACATGGGCGCGCCGATTACCTACTCGACTTTGCCGAGCCCATCCGCGAGCAAGTTTTCCAACTACCACCCCACGTTGTGGTCGCTGATCCCGTCGCGCAAGTCAGCCTGTATTGGTACCTATCGCGCCGCTTCCCGGACCCGCAACTGCTCAATCAATTAGACCAAACGGTTAGCGCGCGCAGTGCCGACGGCAGCATCAAGCGCATACTATTGGCCTCGCAGCCGGCGCAATAGCCTCTCGCCCGAAGAGCCAGTTGGCAAGATTGCGCAAACAATATGGTCTAAACGTGACCAACGAGTTACATTCCTCGTCACCCTGTAAGTTCAAACAAACCCAATTACGTAATCAGTCCAGCCTGAGCGCATAGCTAATCAGTTCAGGGCCGGGTAGCCTAAAGGCTTGCCCCGAGGGGACCGTGTTAGGAGCCTGCAAGATGTCGCGTTTACCTGTCATTGTCGGGTTCGGCGGATACAACGCCGCCGGGCGAAGCTCATTCCATCATGGCTTTCGACGCATGGTGATCGAATCGCTGCCCGCCGCCGAGCGCCAGCAGACTCTCACTGGCCTCGCCGTGCTGATGAAGCTGGTACGGGTGGAAAACGAACAGTATCTGGACGCCGATGACCAAGTACTCAGCCAAGCCGATATAGAACAACGCTTCGGCCAGCAGATACTTGATGGCACCTTGGTACGGCGCATAGAAAAGCGTCATCTCGACGTAGACGCCGCCCACTGGCAAAAGAACCTCACCATCACCGGCGAAGCCGGCAAGCCTTTCTCTTTCATCACCCTGAACAAGCAGCTGCCCGAGCCCCTACCAAGCGACTGGGCAGTCGAAGCGCTGAACGATACTGAGGTGATGGTTACCGTTTACGATGGCTGCGACATCAAGGTCGATAGCTATCGCTCGCTGCCCGTCAAATCTGCCGGTCAGTTGCCCAGCGGCATGGAGCCCGGCGAGCTGTATGCCTCGCGCTTTCACCCACGCGGCCTGCAACTGACCATCGTTGCGGCCACTGATGCGTTGCGCTCGGTCGGTATCGAATGGCAGACCATTGCCGATGCAGTAGAACCCGATGAAGTCGCGGTATTTGCCAGTAGCGCCATGAGCCAACTGGACGAAAACAGCTTTGGCGGCTTGATGCAGTCACGCCTCAAAGGCGGTCGCGTCAGCGCCAAACAGCTGGCGCTAGGCCTCAATAGCATGCCAGCGGACTTTATCAACGCCTATATTCTCGGCAGCGTGGGTACAACAGGCGCCATCACAGGCGCCTGTGCCAGTTTTCTTTACAACCTGCAAAAAGGCAGCGATATGATCACCAGCGGGCGGGCCCGTGTGGTGTTAGTGGGTAACGGCGAAGCGCCGATTACCCAAGAGTGTATCGAGGGCTACGGCGCCATGGGTGCACTGGCGACCGAAGAAGGGCTCCGCCAGGTGGGAGGTCAGCAAGACGTCGACTTCCGCCGCGCCAGCCGCCCGTTCAGCCACAACTGCGGATTTACCTTGGCCGAATCCGGCCAGTTTTTCGTGTTGATGGATGATGCGTTGGCAATCGAGTTGGGTGCCGATATTCACGGCGCCGTGCCGGATGTGTTCATCAATGCCGACGGTTTCAAGAAGTCCATCTCGGCCCCAGGCCCCGGTAACTACCTGACCATGGCCAAGGCCGTGTACAGCGCTATCCAGATCGTCGGGCCAGAGGCCGTACAACAACGCAGTTTTGTACACGCGCACGGCTCAAGCACACCCGCCAACCGCACCACTGAGTCAGAGATTCTCGATCGCGTGGCCGGTGCTTTTGATATCAACAACTGGCCGATCGCCGCGGCCAAAGCCTACGTTGGCCACTCGCTGGCCAGTGCCAGCGCCGACCAGTTAATGGCAACACTCGGCAGCTTCCGCTATCAGATCATCCCGGGCATAAAGACCATTGATGAGGTCGCTGAGGACGTGCATCAGACCCACTTGCAAATCAGTACTAAGGATATCGACCGCCAGAGCAAGCCATTGGAAGTCGCCTTCATCAACTCCAAGGGTTTTGGTGGCAACAACGCCAGCGCGGTTGTGCTGGCTCCCAACGTCGTCGAGCGCATGCTGGTCAAACGCTACGGAGAGGCCGCTTTTGCTGATTACAGCGCCCGCCGCGAACAGACCCGCGCCAATGCCGCTGCCTACGATGCGCGTGCGCTCTTGGGTCAGTTGGATATCATCTATAACTTTGGCCAGGGCATGATTGACGATAAGGACATTGAGATCAGTGAGTCGCATATCAGCATTCCGGGCTTCAACAAGAAGTTGAGCTTTCGTAAGGATGAGCGGTTTAAGGATATGTTGGATTGAGCAAAGTCTTACGCGCACATGCGAAGCCTAATTTTCAGTGCTGCTTTGCCAATGCCCGTACCTTTGCACGGACTAACAAGTCCCATCTGAGCGGGCGAGTAGCGCAGAGCTACCGGGAAAAAGGTGCTCGCGGTGTCTGAGGCGCATAGCGCCGAGTTTGCGAGTGCCCCCGGTAGATCGAGCAACGCAGCGAACCCGCAGGGCCGCGCAGCTGGGTACCGAGGGGGGTGTCGGGGGGAGTGGGTAAGCATTCCCCCTGACTCGCCATCCGGTGAAACCGAAATTGAACTCAACAAACGATACCCGCTATCCAGAGAACCTGTTTGCTTCCGCCAAACAACCAATTAGTTGACCAATATCTATAGTGATCAACCAATTCTTGGTATCGCCCGGCTTACCCAAGATTTATGCAACCTATCAGATTAAACCGATATCTGCTCCAACCTCTCTAGCCAAGGCTGTTGCTCCTCTGCATTCAGGAAGCTAGCCGTTAGACTATTTCGAGCCAGAGCAACCGCCTGCTCCCGCGTCATATCCAACGCATCTCGCACAGCAATAAAGTTAGCCAGCAGATAACCACCAAAATACGCCGGGTCATCGGAGTTGATGGTCACTTTCACACCCTGCTCCAGCAGCTGCAGAATGTTGTGATCCTGCATCTTGGCGAATACCTTGAGCTTGGTGTTGGATAGCGGGCAGACCGTCAGCGGGGTCTGTTCGGCGATGAGCCGCTCGACCAATACCGGGTCTTCAACGCAGCGTACGCCGTGGTCGATACGCTCTACGCGCAAAAGGTCCAGCGCCTGCCAAATATAATCTGCTGGACCCTCTTCACCGGCATGGGCAACGCATCTCAAGCCTTCGGCCCGCGCCATCTCATACACCCGCACAAAGCCTTCCGGTGGATTGCCGTGCTCCGAGCTATCCAGACCAACGGCAACAAAATGCTCACGTAACGGCAATGCTTCCTGCAGCGTCGCTATCGCGTCCTCTTCACTGAGATGACGCAGAAAACTCAAAATCAACCGGGAGCTAATCCCCAACTGCGCTTGACCTGCCGCCAGCGCTCGGCTGATGCCCTTGAGCTGGGTCTCGATAGAAATACCGCGCTCAGTATGGGTTTGCGGATCAAAAAACGGCTCAACATGCACCACACCATCGGCGGCGCAGCGTTCAAGATAGGCCCAGGTCAGGTCATAGAAGTCCTGCTCGGTCTTCAGCACGCCAGCGCCCTGATAGTAAATATCGAGAAAGTCCTGCAGGTTATTGAACTGATAAGCCTCACGCAGGGCTTCCACGCTGGCATAAGGCAGTTGCACGCCATTGCGCTCAGCTAACTGAAAGAGCAGCTCAGGCTCCAAGCTCCCCTCAAGGTGCAGGTGCAACTCAGCTTTGGGTAGCTGGCGTAGAAAGTCGTTATCGGGAAAGCTCACGGCTGGATTCCTCATCGGGGCTATATAGCGCCGAAGATAGGCCAGAGCGGCCTCTGAGTCCATGAGCAAAATAGCTGAAGACGGCACACCAGAGCAGCGTAACGCCTTCAGCGTAGGTGCAGTGGTTTACTTGCGCGCTTTGGCAGCCGCAATGAATGCGGCCATTTCGGCGTTTTTGTCTGCTTCGATTTTCTGCACATTTGGGTTTTTGGCCAACTCGGCCAGCAAAGCCTTGGCTTCCGGCAGCTCAGCCAGAAGATCAATAGCAAAGAGTTTGCCCGCGACTGCGCTGGCCAAATCGATACTAAACAGGAACATAATGTCGGCTATGGTCATTTCACAGCCGGCAACATAAGGCGAGAATTTGGCGTGACGCTTGAGCGTCGCGATACCACCCAGCAAGTCAGCCTTGGCTTTGTCTTTGACGGCCTGTTCAACCTTACCGCCAAAGAAAACCTCCATGTAGCAGCTGCGTGCTGGCAGCTCGATGTACAGCTCAATTTCCTTGGCTAGCGCGCGCACGTAACCACGCTCGTAAGGATCACTAGGCAGCAGCGGCTTACCACCTTGAGTTTCTTCGATGTATTCCAGAATCACGTTGGTTTCGTTTAGAAAGCCCTGCTCCGTTTCCAGGACCGGCACCTTGCCGCGCGGACTGATAGCCAGAAAGGCCTCATCTTGGCTGCCATGCACGTTAACCATCTCGAAATCGACGCCCTTTTCAAGCAAGGCCAGCTTGGCCATATTGAAGTAGTTACTGACGGCAAAGCCATGAAGTTTGATCATGTTATTTTTCTCCATTGTCCTGCGGGTGTGAAATGCTGCACTCTTGTAACGCTGCTTACGCAGAATATCCAGTGCCATCATGGCAATGAATAGGCGGCAAGAGATCACCCTGAGTTACGAGCCGATCTCGGCTTTGCTGGCTAGACTGAAAGCTACTCCAACAAGAGGTAATGCCCAGATGCTGAAACCCGAAGAAATTGCTGAAATCAACCTGCTATGCCAATTCAATCTGGCCAACACGCTGGAGGGTCTGAAAATCCATAAACACGACGCTGACACTGCCACAGTGGCTGCCGTTGAGCGCTTGTTCAAACAGGGGCTGGTTACTCAGCACGATGGCGGGTATCTGACCAGTCTCGGGTTAGACGCTGCTGAGCACAGCCAGGCTCTGCTGACCATTCTACGCGCCGACCCGGCGTAAACGAGGCCGGAGATGCCGCAGGCAGGCGAAATCCACCCACTGATTGACGAAGGCATAGACCGCAAAGCGTTGAGTACGCTGCGCAAACGTTTCATGGCCCTCAATCAGACTCGCCTGCGCCGCGTGCTGCAGGCTTTGCCGACCCGGCAATATAACGTTCTACAACTTATTCCATTGCTGTTCGACGTCAATTATCACCTGCTACCCGGCTTCGTCTCACGCGAAACACCCCACGGTTTGACCAATTACGAAGCCGAAACCACCGCACTGCAAAGCGCACAAGCGCTGACCCGAAGCTATCAATATCGACGCCATCCTGCGGGGTTCGTCCCGCAGATTCTTGGGCTCTATTTAATGGGTAGCGGAGGCACCATTGCCCAATCCGAACAAAGTGACCTGGATATCTGGGTCTGCCATCAGTCCGACCTTGCTCCGCATGCGCTCGCCGAGCTGGCTAGCAAATGCCAACTCATCACCGATTGGGCTGCAACCCAAGGTTGCGAAGCCCATTTTCATTTAATTAATCCGACGAGCTTCAGCCGCGGCGACCGCGACAACGCCCTCAGCGTGGAAGACTGCGGCAGCACACAGCACTACCTGCTGCTCGACGAGTTCTACCGTACTGCGATTCTACTCGGTGGCCGCTATCCACTTTGGTGGCTGGTGCCTGCTTACGAAGAACAGAACTACGACAGCTACACCGAGCGCCTGCTCAGCAAGCGGTTTATCCGTGGGCAAGAGAGCCTGGACCTTGGCCACGTTGCTGGCATACCGGCTGGCGAGTTTGTTGGCGCAGGGCTCTGGCAGCTGTACAAAGGCATAGACTCGCCCTACAAATCGGTACTCAAGTTGCTGCTCACCGAGGTCTACTCCAGCGAGCACCCACAAGTTCGTTGCCTCAGTCTCGACTTTAAAGCAGCGGTCTATAACGGCCAGCTGGATGCCGACGAACTCGACCCTTACGTCATGCTCTATCGCCGCATTGAACGCTATCTGCTGAGCCGCAATGAACTGGAGCGGCTCGAGTTGGTGCGCCGCTGCCTGTACATCAAAGCCAACGTGCGGTTAAGCAAACGCAGCGGTCTGCTCGATTGGAAGCGTAACCTGATGGAGAAGCTGGTGCGCGAATGGCACTGGGGGCCACGCCAGCTGCAGCAGATGGACAGCCGTCAGGAATGGCGCATCCGAGAGGTCAGCGTCGAGCGCCGAAAGCTGGTGAATGAGCTGACTCACAGCTACCGATTGCTCTCCCATTTTGGTCGCAGCCAAGGGGTAATTAACCAAGTCACCAACCGTGACCTCTCGCTACTCGGTCGCCGCTTATACGCCGCCTTCGAGCGCAAGGCCGGCAAGATCGAGTTCATCAACCCCGGCATAAGCCCTGATCTTAACGAACCCCTTCTGACCCTGGCTCAGGCGCAATCCGCCGATAACGGGGAAGCCCACTGGAATCTCTATAACGGTAACCTCTCGTCTAGCGAACTCAGCGACCACCCGCCACTCAAGCGCTCACGCCAACTGATGGAGCTCTTAGCCTGGGGCCATCGTAATGGGTTGATTGATTCTGCCACACGCTTCGCATTGTTCCCCGGTGACAGCACGCTAAGCGAGTTCGAGTTGAGTAATCTAGTACTCAGCCTGCAACAGCAATTTCCGCTGCCGCTGCCGGCGCTGACCGAAACAGCCCTTTCACGGGCCAGCGAGCCTTGTCAGGTGCTGCTCCTTGTGAATATAGGCCTCGACCCGCTACCCGGCAGTAGCCAAAAGAACCAGCACTTGATCAGCAGCCATACTGACGCGTTAGGTTATTCCGGCCTGCGCGACAACCTGATTCTCAGCATTGATCAGGTCTCGCTGAACAGCTGGAACGAATTGCTGGTGACCCATTACGAGGGCGAAGAAGCCTGTATGCAGGCGCTATCTGATTATCTCAATCAGGGCCGTGAGCACAAACGTCTGCCTGAATTTCAGGTGTGCTGCTTCTGCCGCAACCGGTCTAGCTCCATCGCCGAGCGGGTCGAAGGACTGTTCCGCGAGGCCGCAAGGCACCTGCTGGCCAATCCGCCAGAGCGCTTTCTGGTACAGGTGCAGACCGGCTACCGCGTGCTGGAATGGCGCGACGAACAGATCAGCATGCTGGAACTCGAAGGTCGCGACGCCCTGCTCCGCCACCTTGGTCGCTCGCGTCCGCGACATAGCAAGCTGGCTCTGGACGCTTACGCCCTGCAAGGCCAGGATTTGGCGCTGATCCTGCAACACGATCAGCCCGGGCGCATTCAGCTTTTTTACCGCATCAAACCCCAGTGGCAAGCGGAAATCAGCTTGTTAGACGAGCGTGGCGCACTCTGGACCCATCAGCAAAGCTATCGCGACGAGCAGACCATGCTGCTGCCGTTGCTGCGTTTTCTGCAAGGTATCCGCCTGCGTAGGCAAGTCAAAGAAAGCTTGGAGAACAGTCTTTGGGAAGGAGAAATACAGCTATACGCCTTGCTCCCCGCACTGGACGGCAACCCGTTACGACTTGAATCAAAACCCCTACCCCGGGCTGGCATGAATCCGGACTTTTACCCGGTACAAGCAATCGCCGAACCCGCCGGAAAGAAAGGTTTCAACGTCACTATATTCTGCGACCACCGCGAATTCTCCGAGCTGGAGTACGGCCCGCGCCTCTATACCGAAGTAGCCAAACATATCCTCGGCCAGCGCCAAAACCAGGAAGCCTACCCCTGCTACATCACCGACCTGGACCTCTCTGCCATCGACCCCGGCGAGCGCATGCAGACCGCGCAGTATTTGCGGTATAGGCAGCAGCTGGAGGGGGCGTTGAATGAGGCTATGGGGGCTTTGCGGTAGAACAGTGTACAAAAAACCACGGCCTAAGAGTCCAAAGTGTTGCAGTTTGACTCCAATACCGCCCAGTGATGGCTTGGCGCCACTAGGCCGCTGAAAATAGCATTACGCTAATCTCAAGGAAGGACCAGTCCACCCGCCTCCAAGTGTAACTCTCGTATCCGCTTGCCCAGAAGCGCGGCATTATGCTTTGAGGTCTCAAGCGATACGCGCCTTTCATGGTCGAGCATGGCGAGTGCGCGCTCATCCAACTGTGCAGCAAGCACCAGCAACCCCTGATGACCTAACGCACTAGTTTCTGCCAGTTGTTGACGCTCGCTTGTCTGCGGTAATCCATAGCCCGTTTCCAGCAGATCAGAAGGACGACCTAAAAAGATACTGTCGTGCTGGAGCTGTCTCCTCAATCCAGCTGCCGAACCTGGCTCAGCCTTACTGGACTCATCAGAAGTCACATGGTCCTCCTTGAAGTCATGCAATACCAAAACGGCCTCGCGGCGGTATGCTGCCTGCTCTAGCAAAAGCATTGCCACAGCTGAACGTTGATCAGCCAGATCGATCCAGGCCTGACGCTGCTGGGCAGATAAATCTAACCAGTCTTCAAGTTTTCTTTCCGGTACTCCAAGCCGCTCACGCACAACCTTGAACATTAGGCGGTAGCGCTCACGGTAAGATTCAAAAAAATAACCGTATTGCTGGGCCTGCGGCAGCCCTGCCAGCAGAGAATCATCAACTAAGCCATTTGCCTTCAGCAGGCTCAGCAAACCCGAAGGAGTGACACTTTCTATTTCACGAAACACATGCCGATCCGTTCCGCTCCGCAACAGCTTAAGCGTTTCCATTACGCAGTTGTTGCCGAGAAAATAGTAAGCGCCGTCATAGCTCCAATGCAGCTCGATCGCACGTTGAATTAGCCCAAGCTGTTCGTCGCGACTGAGTATCAGCGGGAATGATTGGAGCGATCTTAGTTGAAACTTGGTGTAGTTTTTTACCACCTCTCGCAATGGTAACAAAAAGAGCCTCACAGGATAGCCGCCGGTCAGCCCACCCCAAATAGACACCTGCGCATTACCCACGACCGGCTGAAAAGACAGTACCAAATGATGATCCAGATCAAGGAGGCAGTCGGGGCCAAGTTCTCTACCCGGCGCGCAAACCACCACGCGCAGCATGCTGTGCCCCCATCGACTAGCCCATCCATCTCCGGGTTCGGCGAGGAAGTAATGCACTTGATAAATGCGCGCGGCATTCAGACTTCCCAGTGCAGGCCTCTCAGGATTCAAGCCGGCGTCAACAAAGGTATATTCTGACGCGCAGGCAATCCGGTTAGCTGGAGCCCAGTCAAAATGTCGAGCGAAAAAATCGTAAAGTGAGGGTCGGCGACACGAGTATTCCGGGTCGAGCAAGAAATACTCGAGGTTCACCGCAACGAATTTGTTTGGGCTAATTATTTCGTGCGGATCCGGACTGCGCAGATATTGATTGTTCTGAAGCTCTGCCTCGCCACGGCCTCCTATTCTCATAGGCCAACCCGCGAGTTCGAGTAACCGGGGATCATCACTGAAGGTAAAGCGCCTTTGCGTTTGACCAAGGCATTCCACCGGCAAACCGACAGCACCAATGCTTTTTCGACGCGCGCCACACCGACTCGTTAATCTGCGGTCATGGGCAGAAAGAAAACTGCCTTGATCGTAAAAATACGCCAGTTCACGCACCAGTGTCTTCTGCAGCTCACGCTTGAGACGCTGATACTGAAGGCTAGCGGCGGGAGTTGCTTCTCTATTTTTAACCACAGCATCGAGCCAACGACGGTTGAGCAATATCTGTTTGTTGAAAGCCTTCCCCATGACTTCATGGGGAAGGCTTTCTGTCCAGCGCAAAGAAATGTGTTGCCCAAGGTGCTGCTTCAACCGCGGCGGCAAAACTTCCTCCACCGAATGCAGCAGCTGCCTACTCGCCGCTTGCTGGGGGCCGGTCAACCCGGCATGGTCCAACTTAAGTTTGAATGCTGACGCCGCGGAGGAAGCAGCAGTCCACAAACACAGTGCGATTAGAATAAAGACCAGGTTCACATTCAGCCTTCTGCTCGCAGCTCTGACAAACAGCAAAAGTCAGGGTGCCAACATGCTGAAGTCATGCGTGAAGCTGTTCACAATGCAAGAATAGCCTTTGCTAACTGCATATCAGTGGCCTCTAGCTCAGAACGCTCGGCGCGGATATGAACCAACGCTGCTTCTAAGCTGACGCCGCGGACCGCTCCATCGGTACCTACAAAACGCGCAGCATCTTCGCGAGCCTGAAGAACAACCTTGGCTGAGGCAAGCGAAGACGAAGTACTCTCCCCCAGCCCTTGCTCTGCGTTGACAAGCGAGGACCCCAGTGAGCCAGCGGTACCGATATCGCTAGATGCTAAAGAAGCCACAGACACACCAGTCATGGCAACGATAAGCAATACAAAACAAGCTTTCACGGCAACTCCCGATAAAAAAATCGCCGACGGCGTCTGGCGCCGTGGCGTTGAATTAGCCTAACTAAAATTGGCTTCCACTATTTCGATATTGAAGGCTAGGTATTAAAGGTCTCCCTGCGGAGATTTAGCACCTAGCGCTAATATCTTAGTAGCGCCAGTTAAAGCTCGTCTAGATACCGTACCCAAAACAGGTACCCCCCCTCTGAGGCAATCTTTCTGAGGACAACATGTAGCTAGCCACTCCGCCAGCGGCGAATGTGCCGGATATATTGGTCCAGTTGCGTTATTTTCGGTGCAGCCCAGCTGTTGCACGATAGCTACTCCAAGGCCAATCAACGGCAGTGCGTGCCATTTGCGCCCTGACCGGATTCAGCACAATGTATCTGGCCAATTCAAGCAGATAGCTATCCTTCTCAACAAGAACCGCCTTATAGCGACCCTGAAATACATGCCCCACTCGCCCGAGTCGACAGCTGCCCTTTTGTGCATAAACACCATTCAACTGCCGCATACCGCGCGAGAGATTTCGCTCCAGCGTTTCCAACAATAAATGGTAATGATTCCCCATCAGGCAATAGGCGTGGCAAAGCAAGTTGTGTTGGTTGCACACATCACCCAACAACCTCAGGAACGTCGTACGATCTGTATCGTCATCGTATATCGGCTCACGCCGGTCACCCGAGCAGTGATGTGATACAAGGCACCAGCAAATTCCAGTCGTAAAGGTCGGGCCATTCCTTGGCTCCCCTTGAACTGAGAATTAGTCAGCAATCTCAGTTGAAGAGAAATTAGCTGTTAGTGGCAAAAGGCAAGACCTGACCCAAATTTTGCTTTCTGAAGGTGTAACGCGCAGGTACCTGGGTATCGGGCTCCAACAAGTCCGGACAGGTTAGTTCCAACTCCACATAAGACGCGCCGCTGGCGGGCATCAAGGTGCGCTAAGGGCATTTGCCGGCCCCCGATCACGCGCCTCCGCAAACAGCGTAATGGGAGATCGCGAGGCCATACCGCCACTGGTCTTGCGCCCGGATACAGCCGAGGAAGGGCCACCGTCGCGCTCAGGCATATATCTGGATATAAGCTTCCTCATAGGGCGTAGAATCCGGCAACCGGGCACGGATGATTCTGATCAGCTCGTTGTAGCGGGATTTGCGGCAGTAGATAAGACGATCCGTATCGATCATACGGCCCTTGCCCTCATCGGCTTGAGGATTGAAGTAAGTAAAATCCAATCCAATGATCGAGCGTCGCCGGAATGCGATCATCTTGGTGAAGTCATTCCAAGGGTGGAAACCTTGATGAAACTGTTCATGCATCTTCCGAAACTGGCTGGACGTACCCATGCGCAGATACATCAGGCCGATCAGCCCCGGACCCGCTATCGCTCCGATCAGCGCCGCCGGATGCACCATCACCAGCATCAGCATCACCACCCCGGTGATCACGGCCAGCCACTTCAGCAGGGTGGGCAGCCACTCAGGGAAAGCCTTCCACTCACAGAACTCCAGACCTGAGGCCGTCAGGCGGTAGGCGAGCTTAGTTTTTTGGTGGGTCATGCTCAAAGCAAGACTTATAAAAACGCAAAAAAGCAAGATATCAACTATAAAAGGGAAGCCGTTTAACATTCTATGCCAGTAGGCTGCAGCGGCAGAAATAATTACAAATATTACAAAAAGCCCATTGGCAATGTCCGTATTGTAAGGCCGTGCCTTCAGCGACCACTCAGCCAGCGCAGGCTCATCCTGATACTGCCATTGTAGCTGCGGCGGCAGGGTCAGGGGTTTGCGTGTAAACATCTCAGGACTCCGTGATCGGAACAGGTAAGGTAATGCGCTGCGCTGGTGCACCTGAGCGCGACAGTAGCTCACCGTCAATGGGCTCATCGTGCAAGGGGTTACTGATCAGTTCAGCATTTCTCGGCGCGCCTAGCAGGCTGGCTCTGAAGGTGTAACTCGCAGGTACCTGGGTATCGGACTCCAACACGTCCGCATAAGTAATTTCCAGCTCCACATAGGACGCGCCGCTGACCGGTATCCAGGTACGCCAATGGTAATGACTGGCCTGCGCAGGATAGCTGACATCACCCGGCAATTGATCATTTTGGCACGGCGGGGGCATCTGCGGCAGCGGCTCAGCCTCGATTGCCTGGCTCCAGTAGCCGCCCGCCAGGCGCTCACGGGCTCCGGCATCCAAGGCGAGAACTCTGCGAGCGGCCATAACGCCACTGGTCTTGCGCACAAATACAGCCTTGATTTCACAATGCTGGCCCGCCAGTTGGGCTGGCAGGCTGAAGTGCAACCAGGCACCGTTCAGTGTAGGCGTATAGGGATTGCCGGTGGCGCGCACGGTGACGCCAGGAGTAAGACAGATTTGCGCCAACAGCCAGAGACTCTTTTTGTGCGCAGCCTCCGTGTCGGCGACAGTGGCAGCCTTACCCCAGTAGCAGTGGTATAACCAAAGCCGCAGGCCCTCGCGGTGGTAAAGGCTGACCATAATGCTGGCGACCAGATAGACCAGACCCGCGATGGCCAAAAACCCGACCATCCAACCGCCCATGACCCAGGCGAAGGAAAACTGCAGGCCGGATAGGCTTCCTCCAAGCTGAAAAGCGCCGGCAACCCCCATTGCGACTAATGATAGCTGCTGAACCCGCATTGCTCCTACCTGCTCTGGACTCGTCGCCTTCTCCATTTGCTCGTTTATCTGCACAATCTCGCTGACGGAGGCGATGACGCTTAATGCGGCCATACCGGCGGTACGGGCGATCAGACGCTGGGCGAGTTTGGCATGGGTGAGCTGGTCTTCTTTCAGCCAGACTCGTGCCCCAGCCTGAGTCAGCTCAAATGTTTTACCTCGAATCATCCCCGTCATATTCCCTACCCGTGCCCACATCGGCATTACCATCAACGCCATCAGCATTGAGCCAGAGGACGCTAGCGAGGTAAGTAGTTGGTTCTTTTCGGTGCCGGTCAGGTGGCCGTCGTAATTCACTGCTTGCGTTGTGGCCATCAGGTTCCAAAGGCCCAGGCCAGCCAGTGCCAATGGCAGGCTGCCGCCCAGGTTGAGGTCTATCCATGCCTTGGCGCGCGCAGCGTGGGCTACCGGGTTGGTGATCTTGAGATGCTGCTGGGCTACCAGCTCGGACTGCCCGGCGGTAAACATCAGCTCTTCCAAGTGCTGCGGGCTAACCTTTTCTAGGTTCAACTGCTGGCGCAAGATACCTCGCATATGCTGAGGCTTGTTATTGTTGTGATCGAGCAGCTCCTGATTCAATTCGGCGAGCTGCGTATGGGCCGATTTTTTGTCATACCAGCCACCAGGCCGATTCAACGCACTTTGCAGGCCGCGTTGACGGTTGAGTATGGCTTGATGCTCACGGCTCCACTTGTTCTGCTCGCGAGAAAAGTCCTGATTAAGTTGCAGAGCGGCAGCGTCGGCGATTTCCGTGGGGACCAACACTTGCGTGATAGTAAAGCTCAACACCCGAGCGGCGGTTGCACTACTTTGCGCAGACTGATGGCCCGCCACCGCCGGGAGAAAGAGTGAAGACAGGCGACTCCATTGCCCGCGCGCCTGCTCCGAGGCGGCCTCACGCAGGGCGTCAAAACTTAACCGCGCCACTTCCGAAAGGGATTGATAAATATTACTACTACGAACTGTCTCCAGGCTCAGCAGATCCTTGACGCTGCCGACACCCTTTAGCGTCGTGAGCCAAAAACTGCTGCCGGTATTCACCTGCCCGCTGTTGTCGACGTGTTGAGCCAAGCCATCTATGGTGCCGGTACTGCTGTAGTTGAAAGCAATCAACTCCAGGGCCTGCGCCAGCTCCTGATTGAAATTGAAGAGCGCCAGACCAATAAGGCTGTTTTGTTCGGCCATTTGCCGGTACAACCAGGCCTGCCCCTGAAATTCCACCTTGGCCAGGTGTAAAATGCCGCTGTCTTGAGCCGGGGTATCCGCTTCCTCACTGCCACAGCCACCCAAACTTTGGGCGATGCCATCGGCCCAACTCAGTAGTGCAATGCTTTGCTTGGTGTTGCAGGTGTCGTAAAACAGCTCATCAGCGTCAGGGTTGAGCTGATCAAGCCAAGATATGAGATCTGCCTCGCTAGTGCGCACATGTTGGCGCAGGCGCTTCAGGTCATCGGCGCGTTCATTGAGAAAAACACAGACTTCATCAAAGCGCACATCATGGCGCCAGGTATCCTTGGCTTGCCAGTCCTCTGACAGTCGGTCCCAGGCCGGATGGTCGGACGGTACATGCCATTTATTGCGCATGGTATCACTGTTGACCTGGTGGTCATGAAGAGCACCTGCTCCTGCTCCGAGGTCTCCAGAGGTCGGGTGGTGCACTCTCGAATGGCTGAACATGAAGCGCTGGGCGTCGGCAGCAAAGGCCAGCCGTTGCTGCACATCATCCTTGATGGCGGCAGGCATAACCTCGTCCAGGTTGACACCGCAGGCCTGGTGCACAGCCATGGCGCTTTGCAGCTGCTGGTGATGCTCGTCCTCAAACAGGGCGATATCAGCGAGACGACCGTTGAGTTGCATGTTCAGGTCATTGATTACGCCTATCGGATCATCCAGCGCAACAAAAAGCGCGGTGTCCTGATCCGGCACGGCGCCCAGTACCAGCGCGTCACTGATACCCGGTTTGATCTGCATGGCGCTATCTTCTGCGTCAGCTGGCTCGCCTTCGGTAGGTATCAAGGTAGTGGTGAACGCCGGCGCTACCCCTTCAGGGCTAATGTCGGCGACACACTCTGCCAGTCTGCGCAGCTCTGAGCCATGCGGGGCCTGATAGGTAGCGCAGTAGTTTGTCAGATCAAGCTCGCGCATCCACTTCGATTGCTGGCGGGGGCTGCTACGCATCCGCTCACAGAGGCGCCAGGTCCATCGCACTGGAGAATACGCAATATGAAGTGTGCTGCGGCGTGGGTAGAGCAGGTAAGGTCGTGTTTCGCCCTCAGTGGATCGATCGTCCTTGCCTCGGTCCGCTTCGTGCCAGACCACCCGGGTAAAAAAATGCCCTTGGACAATGTACTCGTGGAACGTGGTGTCGGTTTCATCCCATACATATAGCCAGCCATCGCGTATCTGACGCAAGGTGTAGCTACGGCTCTCAAGCCCGGGCAGATGCGACGCATCGAAACCTGCTGGCAAAGGGTTGGGCCCCTGCGAAGAGCCCTTGGGGGCCGACTCGTCTACAGCATAACGCACCGGAAAAATGGCGACTTCCAGCGCTTTGAGTGGGCATTGGGCGCTTCCAGTAGCAGGTTTGTCTTCAAAGAGCTGGTTGCGACGGGCTTGGTCGAGGCCTGGCTGGTTGGATGAAACAGTCATGCAAGGTCCTTTTGATGACGTGACAGACAGGCCTGATCAAACGCCTGAATGCGGCTATCGGGATGGTGGCTATTGGCAGTGGGGTTGGCGGCCAGCCATTCGCTGTACCGGCTACTGTTAGCGTGGAATACATCATCGCCAAGAAGTATGCAGCCAGTGATCCATATAGTGATACTGCGCTCGGTAGTCAGGCCCCATTCGCGCGCGGTGCGCAACTGATCTTCCAGCCAACGACCCCATACTGCGAGTCGGGTGGCCCTGAATTCGGCATAGGTATCTTCGATCCAGCTGTCCAGTCGCCCATGAAAGCGTTGCTCGTAGGCGTGGTCTAGGGCGTTAACCTGACGCTCCCCTAAGTGATTGAGAGAGCTTGCAGCTTCGATCCGGCGGATTGCCGGTGAGCTAAAGCGCTGCCAAGAGACGTCATCAGTCTGAGCCCATCGTGGCTGATGCACTGCCACGTTCCATTGATCTATGGGGCCCAATATCTGGCCTAGCGTCATTTGATCATAGCTATCTAGCCAGTATTGCAGGACCAGTGGATCAGCAAAGCGCAGCAGACTATGGCTGCCCAACGTATCAGTCACAGTAATGAAGTTTTGCAGATGATCCATGATTGCGTAGCTGGACTGAGTGCTTGTTAGCAGCGAGCAGCAGGTGCGCAACTCGGCACGCTGCTGGCAGTCTGCAAGCAGCGTGCTGGTAGAACTTGGCTGTACCAGCACAGGCCCGATATCGCTCAGCTCAGCCCAGCGAGTACCCATGTACAGAGGCAGAATATCCAGCGCTTCGTCTTGTTGATATAACCATGGCAGCAGATTGGCTTGCAGCACACCATCAAATAGCAGATAGGTTGTTGATCTGCTCATCAGGAAGCCGCCTGGCCATCAACCTGCATCTGCGGCGCCTGGTCGCATATTTCACAGCGCGGCGCTGCACGCAGCAGGGCCTGCCGCTGTGCCGGCACAAGTAACGCTCCCGCCTCACTTACATCCACAGCCGCCGCAGCCCCAGGCAACGCCGGTGCAGCCCCACTGCCCTTACCCGGCCCACCACCCGAGTTAATCTTCACGCTAGGCCCGACCAGGGTGACGCCGCTGGGGTCGAGTTTTACGAAGCTGCCGCCGACTTTGAAGGTGATTTCCATGCCGGCTTCGAGCACGACTTTCATGCCGCTGGAAAGGTGGATTTCGCTGCCTGCTTTTACCAGTTGGCTGTCGCCGAGTTTGACGTGCTGGCTGGTGCCCACTGTGACGTGGTCGTTGGCTTTGATGTCGGTTTTGCGATCACTGTGGGTGGTGTGGTGCTCTTCGGCTTTGAATTCGCTGTAGCTGTTGGCCTCCACCGTGTCGTGGCGTTCGTTGCCGACGCGGATGGTCTGGTTGTTCTCTATGTTTTCGTCCCAGTCCTTTTGCGCGTGCAGGTAGATCTGTTCTTCGCCTTTCTTATCCTCGATGCGCAGTTCGTTGTAGCCTTCGCCGCCGGGGCTGCTGAGGGTTTTGAATACGCTGCGGGTTTTGTGCGCGGGGAGCTCGTACGGGACTTCGTGTTCTTTGTGGTACAGGCAGCCGGTGACCAGCGGTTGATCTGGGTCGCCTTCAAGGAATGAAATCAGCACTTCCATCCCGACTCTGGGGATGGCGATGCCGCCGTAGCGGTCGCCGGCCCAGCTGGAGGCGACGCGTAGCCAACAGCTGGTTTTGTCGTCGGCTTGGCCTTCGCGGTCCCAGTGGAATTGCACCTTGATGCGGCCGTACTGATCGCAGTGAATCTCTTCACCCTGCGGGCCGGTGACCACGGCGCTTTGGCTGCCGAGTACCTTGGGCTTTTTGTGATCTAGCTGCGGGCGCCAAATGATTTGCCAGGGCGTGGCCTTGAAGTGGTTACGGTAGCCATGCGTGAAGCCATCACTGACTTGGGTATCGCTGGTAACGCCTTCTTCGAGCACTTGCGGCTGTTTGCCTTCGTGCTGAATCTCGGTGAGTAGCCAGAGGTCATTCCAGTCGCCGCGCGGGTGGCCGGTGAGCGGCATAAAGTGGCCGGTGCGCAGTTGCGGCTGGTCGCTGCTGCCGTCGGCCAGTTGCTGTTCGGCGCGGTGGCGTTCGAGGTTGATCTGGCTGAGCTGCTTGCCGCGCTCGCGGTCGGTGAAACGGCCGGGGTAGTCGTAGTCTTCGAGGTCGGGCTGTGGCGCTTGTTGTTGACTCTCTTGGTTCTGATCTGGATTGCTTTCGGCTTTGTAAGCCGCTTCCATCAGCAGCCGTGGCTTTTCAAAGTCGTAGTCACGGCGCGTGACGCGGCTGGGCCGGGTTTCGACTCTTAGGCCGAAGCGTTTGACCACCGGTTGATCGGCAACCAGGCCGGTGCCCTGGCTGTAGCCAATTTTTTGTAGCTGCGGGAAGGTGGTTTGGTCGTCGCCG